>JAEZZO010000064.1 GCA_023418475.1 Bacillota bacterium | reverse complement strand
AGCGTTCATCCTGAGCCAGGATCAAACTCTCATGTTTAAGTTTTTGATCCAGTCAGATAAACGTTAGCCAAATAATTAAAATCATTCAAGCTATCCTGTTATCTTTACTGTTTTTGTGGTGTATCTGTTATCGATTACTCGATCTCAAATACGGTTCGTGATATATCATGACTGATATATCTAATGAAAATCTATTTTGTATCTTAAGAATATTTTGTATTCTTAGGATACCTTGAAGCCCATGTGAAGCTTCATTTTTTTTAGAATTTTCAGGGTTGTTTTACTGTTCAATTATCAAGGTTCGTTTGCTGTGATGCCGTTGTCTGCTGTGTTTCTCAACGTCAGCTTGACTATCTTATCATGCATCCAGCTCTTTGTCAACTACTTTTTTAAATTATTTTTTAACCAGTTTTTTACTGTTTATTATAACTTAGAAGTAGTACGGAGAAAAAGGGATTTGAACCCTTGCGCCGCTATTAACGACCTACTCCCTTTCCAGGGGAGCCCCTTCAGCCTCTTGGGTATTTCTCCAATCAGATGAATAAATACATCCTATTGTTTAAAAAAGTCATTCATATAATACAAATAGCTTTTTTAAAACGGAGAGAGTGGGATTCGAACCCACGGTTCCTTTCAGAATCACTGGTTTTCAAGACCAGCCCCTTAAGCCGCTCGGGCATCTCTCCAAACATCGCTTCGCTAGTATATCATTTAAAACAAGCTGTGTCAAGTAGTTTTCTTATAATATCGAAAGAATTGTTCCTCTTTTATATCCTATTCAAACAATAGACTATTCAGAATACCTTCTGCAAGTGTCAAATCCTCCGGAGTTGTAATCTTCAGGTTATTATAATCGCCCATAAGCATCTTAACCGGACGCTTCCTATATTTTTCATAAACCATCGCATCATCGGTAATTCCTAAGCCGGTTTTATCTTCTTCCTCATAAAACAAATCGTAAGCTTCCTTTATAGAGGTATAATCAAAAGCCTGCGGCGTTTGTGCCGACCATAGCGTATCTCGTTTTGGCGTAGCTGTAATAAAACCATCCTCATTTACCATTTTTATAGTTTCCTTTACGGGTACTCCGATAATACATGCTTTCTCCTTAGCAACCTGCTCAATAATCATTTCTATTACATTCCGGGAAATAAATGGCCTTGCTCCGTCATGAATCAGTACATAATCTGTCCCGCTAACGCTTAGTAACGCTTGATAAACTGAATCATAGCGTTCCCTGCCTCCTTCAATAATAGCGGATACTTTTTCAAATTGGTAAGCCTCGACGATATTCTTTCTGCAATATTCCAGCTGATCCTTTCCGGTAACCAGCAATATATGATCCACACTGCTATTTTCAAATGATTTTATTGCATAATATAACACCGGTTTATCCTTTATCATCAGATATTGCTTGGCAACCTGCGAGTTCATACGTCTTCCCTGTCCTGCTGCAAGAATGATTGCAGTAATTTTACTCATAAAAATAACCATCTCCTTCTTAAGTTCTGCAAACTTAGACCGTAAATATAACGATTAGTAAGTAAAATGCATTTATTCCTATTCGGGATTTAGAGTAGCTCGCTTTAGATTAACGTTCTCCGATTCTAAGATTGGGAACCGCATTCAGATCCAGACCTGCTCTGCTTCCCTTCAGATATTCATAATAAGCCGCTGCTCCAATCATAGCTGCATTGTCTGTACACAGAATAGGTGACGGATGATAAAAAGTAAATCCATTTTCTTTACATGCCGCTGCCATTGCCTCCCGCAGCGAAGAATTCGCCGCTACACCTCCTGCTGCTGCTATTTTGGTTATTTTATAGTCTTTTGCCGCTTCTATTGTTTTTGTCACCAGCACATCAACCACTGCTTCCTGAAAGGATGCGGCAATATCTGCACGATTTATTTCCTCATTTTTCATTTCGCATGAATTTATATGATTTAAAACAGCTGATTTTACTCCGCTAAAACTAAAATCATACTTTGCATCTTCAATACGTGCCCTTGGAAATACAATTGCTTTTTTATTTCCTTCTTTAGATAATTTATCGATCTTTGGTCCTCCCGGGTATCCCAATCCGATTGCACGCGCTACCTTGTCAAATGCCTCACCAGCAGCATCATCTCTGGTTCTGCCGATTATTTCGTAAATCCCATATTCTTTCACAATTACAAGATGCGTATGTCCCCCTGATACAATTAAGCAGAGAAATGGAGGTTCCAACTCCTTGTTTTCTATATAATTTGCCGAAACATGCCCTTCTATATGATGTACACCGACTAAAGGTTTTCCTGTTGCAAAGCTGATTGCTTTTGCTTGTGCTACTCCAACCAAAAGAGCTCCCACCAATCCCGGTCCATACGTAACACCTATTGCATCAATCTCTTCCAATGTTACATTTGCCTCAGACAGTGCCTCTTCAATCACTTGATTTATTTTCTCGATATGCTTTCGAGAAGCAATTTCCGGAACTACTCCGCCATAAAGCTTATGCAGCTCAATCTGGGAAGAAATAATATTTGAAAGGACCTCTCTTCCATTTTTAACAACTGCTGCTGCCGTCTCATCGCATGATGATTCTATTGCAAGTATTACTATATCCTTTGTCATAACAACTCCATTTCTGCGCAAATCCTATTCGCATTTTAAACTTATCAAGAATTCGGTCTGCTAACTTTGCAGCTATTTTCTTTACAAAGCACCGGCTAAGTCAGCCACATTCCTTAAATTTTACTCTCATGATAATAACTAATTCTCACTTTTGCTATTATCGTCTTTGATATAACTCCAACCCATTATTTTCCACTGTTCCTCTTCATTTTGGCGCAATAATACTTTCCATGTTTCTGTAAATTTAATATTTTGCTGTATTGTAAACGAGATATATTTTGTGGCATATTTTATACCATCTATCTCCTTCTGCTCTTCCTCATCCTCTTTCACGAGAAGAAAATTCGTAATTATACGATTTTTCTTTTTCCAATTAGCAAGATCCGAATATAGATTTGTAAGATAAGTATTCTCCGGATTATTAGCCAGTAATTCATCATCATATAGTTCTCTTACTTTAAGGGCCAATGGTTTTATTTCTTCTTCCTTTGGATTACTGTAAATTGCCTTCATTATACTTGCAAATATTTTCGTTACTTCCTTTGGTGTCTCAGGATAATTTTGTACCAAATCCTTATTGATTAACTTTTGATTTTCTGTCAGACTCTTTTCCGCATTACTTAAAGGTTCTGTCCTGTTTGACCAGTAATAATAAACTGCTATTATAGCAGCAGCCAAGACTATCATAGATACTACCGTAACCGCCGTTCTCTTTCTTCCCATTCTGTTTCCCCCTTATTTCTGCTTATTCGTCCTTGTCAAACTCCAAGGTTATGCTTTTTCGATCCTTCCCTGCTTTCGTATTCGCATAGATCCGCTT
The DNA here is from genome assembly GCA_023418475.1 of Bacillota bacterium. Lineage (GTDB taxonomy): Bacteria > Bacillota > Clostridia > Lachnospirales > Lachnospiraceae > Mobilitalea. The sequence continues at coordinate 90,463 of JAEZZO010000064.1, read as the reverse complement.
CGCTTCTCCAATAAAATCCTCGGGCCGTATTAAGGAAGGACTGTAGTGAGTAAGCCATAGTTCAGCGACTTTAGCGTTTTTTGCCAGCTGGGCCGCTTCGCAAAATGTCATATGCTTATATTCCTTCGCTTTCGAATCCTTCTCATTTTCACCGTACATTCCTTCACAAATAAACAAATCTGATTGATAGGCATTCTCCGAGATAATTTTTAGCGGTCTTGAATCTGTACAATACGTAAGCTTTATACCTTTCCGCTCAGGTCCTATTACCATATCAGGCGTATAAATGGTATCTTCGTCCTGAATAGTTTCCCCCTTCTGTAGCCTGTTCCAGAATTTCTGAGGCACCTTATTTTCTGTGGCTTTTTCCGTATAAAATCTGCCGCCTCTTTTGATGGAAACACTATACCCGTAGCAGATTATATTATGTTTTACCTGGAAAGCCTTTATATGATATCCATTTATCTCAATTGTCTCCTCCACACCGGACAGCTCGATGAATATTAATTCAAAAGGAAGTTCCGGGGCAATAACACGCAATGCATTAACCACCCTTTCCAAACCTTTTGGTCCTATTAATGTCACCGGGTTTCTTCTGTCGGCATTCCCCATTGATAGGAGCAGCCCAGGTAATCCACTGATATGATCTCCGTGATAATGTGTAAAACAGATTATATCAATAGAATGAAAGCTCCACCCCTTCTCTCTGATAGCTACCTGTGTTCCCTCTCCGCAATCAATCAACAAGCTGCTTCCATTATACCTTGCCATAAGAGCAGTTAGTGCTCTCCCCGGCAGCGGCATCATACCACTTGTTCCCAGTAAACAAACATCCAACATTTTTTTCAAGCCTTTCTTATTTTGTTCCGATTTTATCTGCATGTTTCGGTAAATATTCTAATTTCAATAGAATACCATCCTGCATGCTATAAGACAATACATACTCACATCCTTATTTTAGCAGTATTTTCTACCATTTGTCCAGATATTTGTGATAGAAAGCGGTGCTTCAGGGACTAATAGCATATATCACTTGATTAAATTTCTTATATTTATTATAATCCAATACAAATTCAGTAATTCAACGGTATAAGAAAGGTTATAGTTTTTTGCCTTATAAAAAGGAGGTTTTCTATTTATGTACAGTTTTAAAAATGATTATAGCGAGGTTGCACATCCTAAATTACTTCAGGCTCTATCCGACCACAGCATGGAGCAGACTGAAGGGTATGGAGAGGACCGTTATACCAAGGAAGCTGTGGAGATATTAAAGGGAAAAATAGGGCAAAAGGACATCGATATCCATTTACTTACTGGTGGCACGCAAACAAATCTGACAGCTATTTCTGCATTTTTACGTCCACATGAAGCTGCGATCGCTGCTGTTACCGGGCATATCCATACACATGAAACCGGAGCAGTTGAAGCTACCGGACACAAAATAATATCCATAGCTTCCTCCGATGGTAAGCTTACACCATCCCAGATAGTGTTGGTAATGAAATCGCATACGGATGAACATATGGTGAAGCCTAAGCTTGTTTATATCTCTAATCCTACAGAAATCGGTACAATTTATCATTTGGACGAGTTAGAAGCCCTGCGTAAAGTCTGTAATGATTTTCACTTAATCTTGTATGCTGACGGAGCACGTTTAGGATCCGCTCTATGTGCCAAAGAAAATGATACCAAGCTTAATGATTTTGCCCGCCTTACTGATGCCTTCTATATAGGTGGTACCAAAAACGGGGCAATGCTTGGAGAAGCGCTTGTCATTTGCAAGAATTCATTAAAAAATGATTTTCGATTTTTGATGAAGCAAAAAGGAGCTATGCTTGCAAAAGGTAGTTTGCTTGGAATACAGTTTTTGGAGCTTTTTAAGGATGATCTGTTTTTTGAACTTGCAAACCATGCTAATCGGATGGCGGATTTGCTTAGAGACTCCATCGATAAGGCCGGTTATTCTTTTCTGACTGCTTCCACTTCCAATCAACTCTTCCCTATTCTTCCTAACGAATTAATCAAGAAACTTCTGGTGAATTATTCCTTTTATATATGGAAGGAAATGGATAATTCGTTCTCAGCTGTTCGTCTGGTAACCTCCTGGGCAACGAAGGAGGAATATGTTCTTTCTTTTATCAAAGTTATCCAAGAATATCGTTAATCCGGATCTGTAGGATGGGTTTGTTCCATAAGCGAAATTTTCCCTAGAAACCATGAAAAGAAAATTTCGTGAACTTTCACTTGTCATGAATAAATAAGGCGCCAGCATTTTTTCTATGCAGCGCCTTTTGTTTTTCACACGAAACAGCAATCATTTTTCCATATACCACAATTATTTTTATAGTCCCTGCGGACTGTAATTTTATTATAAAACTTCTAATTTCTTTCTTATTTCTACCGGAATTCTGAATTGCGAAATTAATCTATTATAACATTCCTCACAAAGATTAAAATGATGCACTTCCATATCACGTTCTGAAAAATACCCCCACTCCTTGGTTGCTTCAAATGCGTCTTCCATAAGCATTCCATTCTCAATTTTAAGCTCCTTACCGCACGCATTACAGTATAGGGGTTTTCCCTCATTCATCATCATATCATCTGCTCTTTTCACAACTCATCCCTCCATATATTTGTATATCTCCTTTATACACTGAGACTACAAACCAGTTCGCTTGTTCCGAATATAATTATTATAATCGAAATCGACGAATTTTTACAGTGGAAATTACTGTATTGCATTCAACCACATTATGACAGCATCCTCACGTGGTTTTGAATAGAAATCCTTACGGATTCCGGAATGCACAAAGCCAAGTTTCTGATAGAGCGCGATTGCCGGCTCATTCGATATGCGTACTTCCAATGTGAGGGATGTAATCCCCCTTGCGGCAGCTTCCTTTTTCAATTCACCCAGCAGAAGAAAAGCTATGCTCTGTCTACGAAATTCCTTCTTTACAGCAACGTTAAAAATATCACCTTCGCCTGCAATTCCCCAACAGCCGCAATATCCTGCAATTCTTTCGTTTATTACGGCTGTCAGGTATATATTGTTCTTATCTTTTACTGCATTTCTAAAATCCTCTTCTGTCCATGGCTCAGAAAAGTTTTCTTTCTCAATCTCACAAACTTCAGGTAAATCAGCTTCCGCCATCTTCCGAATTTCCATACTTATTCCTATTCCTTCCTGATTGGAATATAGAATCCTAACCATTTCTTTCAATTCATCTGATAGGTCTCTCCTAGGAACACTTTACTTCAAACGTTCCGCACGCTCCCTTTCCGCCTGAGAAAGTCGCAGGTAGACCGGTTCATGCTCCGCAGCGCTTTGAAATTGTTTTTTTTGATAATAAAGAATACCTAGTGCTCCTACCGCTCCTGCTCTCTGTCTATTCAAATGAACCGGTGCATACGCATATTTTACTTTTATATTTTTTTCTATCATATCTTGATAAACAGGAACACCGTCTCCAAGAAAGATAACTTCTCTTCCTAACTCATTGATTTCTTCCAGAATATCTTCCACAGCAAGCGCTGCCTGCTCTTTTATCACCGTAAACTCATTCCCTTTAAATTCGTATATTCCCGTATAAACCTGATTTCTTCTTGCATCCAGCATAGGACAGATCAGCTTGTCCGTTCCGTAAAGATTATAAGCCAATCCATTCAGCGTAGGAACAGGAATAATCGGTTTTTTTAAGGCCAGACCAAGACCTTTTGCTGTAGCCGAACCGATCCGAAGCCCCGTAAAGGACCCTGGTCCCGCTGCAACTGCAATCGCATCCACCTCTGACAAATTCACCTCAACCATTTTTACTATTTCATCCAACATCGGAAGCAGAGTCTGCGAATGTGTTTTTTTATAGTTCACTGTATACTCTGCCAGCATTGCTTCTTCTGTAACAACAGCCACAGAAGCTACCAGTCCGGAACTGTCAAGCGCTAATATTTTCATAGCAACCTCCCTCTGCCGCTTAAACGGCATGCCATTCTCTATCTAAAATTATATTCCGGTAATCAAATCCTTTTTTTAAATCCTTTTTAATCGTTACGTTTATCTTCTCTGCCGGCAATATTTCTTCAATTAACTCGGCCCACTCGATTAGACATACTCCTTGTCCATAGAAATAATCTTCATAGCCGATTTCCTCCATCTCCTCGATATCGGCTATGCGGTATACATCAAAATGATAAAAGGGCATTCTATCTCCGTTATATTCCTGTACAATCGTAAACGTAGGGCTACTGACTGGTTCCAAAATACCCAGTCCCTTCGCAAATCCCTGGGTAAATACCGTTTTGCCAACCCCCAGATCTCCGTTCAGGCAGTAAACCTCACCGCGCTTTGCATTTAATCCCATATTATAACCTATCTGATAGGTATCCTCCGCCTGAAAGCTTTCTATTTCCATCTTAATAACCATGTCCTTCCCAAAGTTCAGCGATTTGTCGGAACTATTATAGCAGAATTATAATTAAAAAGATAGAGCCTCTTTATAACGCAGTAACAGATTATCCGGTGTGTATTATGAAAAAAAATCTTTCTCCACCTCCGTGAAATATGTTGCCTTGCTAATGAGACTCCATCCCTTTTCTAAAATCTATCGTAATCTTTTACTGCCGCTTTCTCTCTGGCAGAAATATTTTGACTAAAACAGCCTTCCTTTTAATAAACGATAGGTATAGTAACCAATGACTGATATCGTAATTCCTTTCACAATATTGAAAGGTGTAATACCAAGAAGTACTAAACTGCCTAGATCTTTAATGACCGGCATCCCTGCTGCTGCAAATCCGATTACACTATCCATTCCTCCGAAGAATTTTGCATACAAAGGAACCATAACAAAATAATTTAAGAGTGCACCTGTTATCGCCATCGTCAAAACCCCAACACAGAAGATAAAGATCATATAAACGCTATTCCAGGCTTTTGATTTACCGGCATTTTCTCTGTAATAATTTTTATTTTTTAATTTATACAGAATTCCTATCGGAAGCAGATAGGCTGCGCTGATAAAAAAGTTTGTAATTTCACCAACCCAGGCTGTTGTCGAGGCTGTCAATGCTTTTATTAAATTCTTGATTAATTCAATGACTAACCCCGCCATCGGTCCATACTGCAACGTAGCTATAATTGCCGGTATATCACTAAATTCAAATTCCAGAAAACCAAGATGCTTATAAGGCAGATGGACTAACTGTAATACATAGGACAATGCGGCAAACAGACTGATGACAACCATTTGTTTCGTAGAAAATATACTGGTTCTTTGATTTGTTACGGTGTTGCTTCTCATAATAATTCTCTCCTTTTCATGGCAAAGGGAAAACTTTGGGTGGTACTGCAGAATATAAGCCTGTTGGCAGAACAAAAGTGTGCCACGCATACTCTCGCGATTATAAATCTATAATACACAACTTTTGTTCCGTGCGCGAAGCTGCGCATCCCACGGTGGGTTTTTATTACATAGGACGAACTTTCCTATGTAATAAAAAAACCCCGATTTAATTTCTTTAAAATCGGGGTAATAATATGCTTTATCATTCTGCTTTTCTTCTTGCATCCAGACTTTACTGTCGGTTTTGGAATCTCACCAAATCAATCACAGATCATTTATCAATACATCATCCATGAGTCGCGGACTTTACCGCCGGTCGGGAATTTCACCCTGCCCCGAAGAATTTCCTTTATTCTTTTTTTACGTTTTTATAATACATCATACTTATACGATTGTCAATCCATTAACGATAATACTATAAATTACCTACTAACTTATCTTTTATCACTCCTACGACTTCCCTGACATAATAATTTACCGCCAACAGCTTATCCGTAGACGCCGCCAATCCTTCAATCTGCCCGAGTCCTTGTTTTCTTGCAATTTGCGTAGACCGGTAAATATGAAATCCGCTTGTTATAATGGCTACCTTTGCGTTAGGCTTAATAAGCGCCTTACTGTATAATATGTTTTCAAAAGTATTTTTCGACCTGTCTTCCTTTACGATCCGGTCTGAAGCAATTCCTTTCTTTACCATGTACTGTTTCATAGCTTCTGCTTCTGTCAGAGCCTCTCTTTCCCCTCTTCCACCTGAAACAATTGCTATCGTTCTTTGATTCTCTTTCAAATAGCTTACCGCAGTTTCTAATCGTTTTAATAGAATTCTGCTGACATTCGATCCTCGTACCTGTGCACCAAGAATCAGAATATAGTCCATTCCTTTCCCCGCTCGCAAATTTGCATGAATAATAATAATACTTTCAATAAAAACAAAAATTGCTGTAAAAATTAGTATAACCATCATTGTAAGTAATTGAAATCCACGCTGCACTTTAATATCATGTACCACCATAAACTTGATCAGAATACTGGCTGCCAGACCAATCAGACCCGCTGCTGTCCAAAACCAGGAAAAAGTAGTTCCAAATCCTGCGTATATATTGATAACAATGCAGTATAGAAGGCATATAATGCCAAACCCTGATACCAGCCAAAATAAGTTCATATAATACCTTAACCTTCCCTAGTAATTCTCTCCATAATTGTTATTCGTGTTTTACTCTTTCAATATAATATACCGTAGGCTCTTTATGATAGCTTCATTGTTAATTGTATTCGTTTCTTAGCAAGATCCACGCTAAGAACCTTAACCTCAACAATATCTCCTACGCTGACAATGTCAAGCGGATGCTTTACAAATTTTTTATCCGAAAGCTGCGAGATGTGAACAAGCCCGTCCTGATGAACACCGATATCAACAAATGCTCCAAAGTCAATGACATTGCGGACTGTTCCCTTTAAAATCATACCCTCTGCAAGATCCTTCATCTCTAAAACATCAGTACGAAGAATCGGTTTTGGCATCTCATCTCTGGGGTCTCTTCCGGGTTTTTCAAGTTCTTTGATAATATCCGCCAAAGTAATTTCGCCAATTCCAAGTTCCCTGGCAAGTTTTTGCTTATCTTTGATTTTTTTCCCGATTGTTATTACATCGCCTGTTTCTGAAGCGGGTTCCGTTTTTGGCTTAACTGCGTCTTCCATTTTCAAAGCACCGCCGCCAACTGCTGCCGCAAGAGCTTTACCAAAGGCTGTTTCCTGTGATCTCACAGTAACCGTTTTCTTCTTTTCCGGTCTTACTTTCTCTTTTTTTTCCGGTTCCTGACCCTTTTGCTTGAACGCGTTTGCTTGAATTTCCTTGATATCTTCAATGCTTAGTCCTAATTTCCCTAAAAGAGACTGCGTAGCCTCATAAGATTCCGGATGTACGCCAGTAGCATCGAGCGGATTATCTCCTCCTTGAATTCTCATAAAACCAGCACACTGTTCAAACGCCTTGGGACCTAATTTGGGGACCTTCAAAAGTTCATTACGACTTTTAAATCTTCCGTTAGCCTCACGGTAAATTACTATATTTTTAGCAATCACCTTGCTGATACCGGATATATGTTCTAAAAGTGATACAGAAGCAGTATTCAAATCAACTCCAACCTTATTTACACAATCCTCCACCACCCCGGAAAGCACTTCTCCCAGCTTCTTCTGATTCATATCATGCTGGTACTGGCCAACGCCAATGGATTGAGGATCAATCTTAACGAGCTCCGCAAGGGGATCCTGAAGCCTTCTTGCGATGGAGGCAGCACTTCTTTGTGCAACATCAAAATCCGGGAACTCCTCCGTCGCCAGCTTACTTGCCGAGTATACGGAAGCACCGGCTTCATTTACAATAATATATTTTACCGGCTTATGAAGCTCTTTCAAAAGTTCCACAATTACCATCTCTGATTCTCTGGAAGCAGTACCGTTACCAACCGAAATAAGCGTGATATTATATTTCTCGATTAATTTTTTTAAAACGATCTTTGCCTCTTCTACTTTATTCTGGGGAGCCGTCGGATAAATAACTACCGTTTCAAGGACTTTACCGGTACTGTCTACTACTGCCAGCTTACAGCCGGTTCGAAACGCAGGATCCCATCCAAGAACTACCTGTCCTGTAATAGGAGGTTGCATCAGCAGCTGCACCAGATTTTTACCAAATACCTTAATTGCGCCATCCTCTGCCTTCTCTGTTAAATCACTCCGAATTTCACGCTCGATTGCAGGAGCAATCAGTCTCTTATAGCTGTCTTCCATTACCGACTTCAAGATCGTGCCGGTAAATTGATTTTCTTTAATAATTACCTTTTTCTCAAGATAACGCAGAATACGCTCTTCGGGTGCTACAATCTTTACTGTCAGAATCTTCTCCTTTTCACCCCTGTTTATCGCAAGAATTCTATGTCCTGCCAGCTTCTCTATGCTTTCTTCAAAATGATAATACATTTCATATACGGTAGCTTGCTTCTCATCCTTGGCCGTCGAGGTTAAGGTTCCCTCCTTTACGGTGACCTCACGGATATAGCTTCGGTACTCTGCTTCATCCGAAATATCCTCCGCAATAATATCCATTGCTCCTGCAATTGCTTCTTCTACCGTACGAACTTCTTTCTCCTCTGACAGAAAACTTACAGCAACATTTTCCACAGGTTCTTGTATTGCCTGCGCACGGATAATCTCTGCTAAACCATCCAGGCCTTTTTCCTTGGCAATCGTGGCTCTTGTTCTTCTTTTCGGACGGTATGGCCGGTATAAATCCTCTACCACTACCAGAGTAGCTGCTGCCACAATCTGATCTTTCAACTCCTGTGTCAGCTTGCCTTGTTCTTCTATGCTGCTAAGAACCTGTGCTTTCTTTTCTTCAAGATTTCTTAGATACTGTAATCTCTCAAACAGATTTCTTAACTGTTCATCGTCAAGAGATCCGGTTGCCTCCTTACGGTATCTTGCTATAAAAGGGATTGTATTCCCTTCATCAATTAATTTTACGGCAGCCTCTACCTGATCCTGCCGGATAGCCAATTCTTCTTTAATTTGTTTTAAAATATCCATAATCTACTGCTCCTTAAGTAAATATCATTACCCTGTATTTTTATTATTTTCTTCATCATCATATTATATAGAATGTGGGATAAGCTTTCCTGTTACATCCTATTATATCAATTAATTCTTCTTATCACATCTGCTATTATATGGTTACTCTGCCTTTATTGTCAAGCGGCTTTCCATATACAATACGTTATAAAAGTCAACCTATATTACTTTTCGCAGGCTAGTCAGATACTGAGCTGTGCATCCTTAAGGACAATTTTATTTCATGGGACAAATATCCCAATTAAGTAAAACAGGAGCTTCAAAAACAGATCACTCTATTTTCGAAGCCCTTTATCTAAACCATATGTTTTAAGCAAATAATAATTCTATCTGAAAAGAAACAATTTATCTTCCGAAAAGCTTATCAATAACTGTATATCCGTCCATGATTTCATTACCGGTCAGCCTTGCTTCCGCTTCACTATAATGCCAGTCATTATTTTGTTCTGCCGTACTGTCATATAATAGATATGGAACCGGATCACTGGTATGTGTTCTGCAGCGGATTGGAGTTGGATGATCCGGCATAACAAGCATTCTGTATTCTGCGCCTGCCTTCTCCATCTCATCCATAACCACTTTAATCACTCTCTGATCCAGATATTCTATGGATTGGATTTTATTTGTAATGCTTCCCTGATGTCCCATCTCGTCGGGCGCTTCTACATGAATATAGACAAAATCATAATCATCCTCCAGCAGCACCTTGACGGCAGCCATCGCCTTCCCCTCATAATTCGTATGAAGTGTTCCATTGGCACCGGGAACCTCTATCACCTTCATTCCCGCTCCGACTGCGATTCCCTTCAGCAAATCAACTGCAGAAATCATTGCCCCTTTCAGATGGTTCTTTTCTTCAAAAGAGGTTAATGCCGGTCTGGTGCCGGCTCCCCAGAACCAGAGCGAATTGGCTTTATTAAGACCCTTTGCCTGTCTTGCCTCGTTTAACGGATGATGATTTAATATTTCATAACTCTTTTTCATCATATCCCTTAATACCGCATCTTCAGGCAGATAATCTCCAATTACCTTTCCAAGGATATCATGGGGCTGAGCCAAATCCACTACCTCACCCTTATCCCAGATAGTTAAGTGCCGGTAGCTGGTTCCTACATAAAATTTATAGATATCATTCTCTAATTCCTTCTTAACTGCCTGCAGCAGCACTGCCGCATCCTCTGTAATGATTTCACCGGAGCTATGATCCAGAATAGTCTGCTCTTCATAGGGTTTATCCTCTTCTGTAAGGGTCACAATATTACAGCGCAGAGCTATATCAGTCGGCTTCATATCCACTCCGATACTAAGTGCTTCAAGTGGTGAACGTCCCGAATAATAGATTCTCGGGTTATATCCTAAAACAGCCAGGTTAGCCGTATCACTGCCCGGTTTCATCCCCTCCGGAATTGTATGTGCAATTCCCAGCTCGGATTTTCTCGCCAACAAATCCATCTGCGGTGTAACCGCTGCTGCCAGAGGAGTCTTATTCCCCAGTTCTGCAATCGGTTCGTCTGCCATACCATCTCCAAGAACAACTATATACTTCATAAAGATCAGATCCTTTCTTCTAATTGCAATTCATTGCAATAGTTCTCCTTTGTTCCTTAAAACCTTGTGCGGATTACACTTAATACATCCGTAAGTTTTGTGCTTTTCTCTTTTAATTCCTGTTCGGAAATACTTTTGGTAAGAAATGCATATTCACCGGTTACACCTTGTGCTGTAACAGGATCCACTTCACCAAATAATTCTTCTATCTGCGCGGCAAGCTCCCCTGCATTTCCCTTGATTCGGATAAAGAAGCTATGCTTCACCTGATTAATATCGGCAAGCTCCAATTTTCTGCTGCTCCAAATCGTCCAGATGTTTTTACCAAAATGCTTTGCAGCATCTACGATATCCGCCACAACCGCACTTGCAGTAGGTAATTTTCCGGCTCCGCTGCCATAAAACATTACATCACCTATTACATTACCTTTTACATAAATACCGTTAAAAACATTATTAACACTGAATAACGGATGGCTGGCTTTAATCATAACCGGTGCTACCATTGCATATACACTTTCTTTTTCACGAACACTCGTTGCAAATAGTTTAATCTTTGCATTCATTGCCTTCGCATATAGAATATCAACCGCTGAGATTTTTGTAATACCTTCCGTATAAATATCCTCATAATCTACTTGCATGCCAAAAGCCAGAGAAGAAAGAATCGCAATTTTTCGGCAGGCATCATATCCTTCCACGTCAGCGGCAGGATTACGTTCCGCATATCCCAGCTTCTGCGCATCTGCTAGTACCTCCTCAAACTCCAGGTCTTCATCTCCCATTTTAGACAAGATATAATTGGTAGTACCATTTAAAATACCGGTTATTTCTACTATCTCATCTGCTGTCAGCGACTGGTTAAGCGGTCTGATGATCGGAATACCGCCGCCCACGCTTGCTTCAAACAGGAAATTAAGATTTCTCTCCTTGGCGATACTTAGTAGCTCAGCACCATGCTTTGCTACCAGCTCTTTATTCGAGGTAACTACACTTTTCCCTTTAAATAGAGCCGACTTTACAAAGGTATAAGCGGGCTCCACTCCACCCATAACCTCACAGATAATCTTAACCTCAGGATCCTCTAATATGATATTGATATCATGAACCAGCTTACCCATAATCGGATCCCCCGGAAATTCTCTTAAATCCAGTACATACTTAATATTAATCTGATCTCCTGCTCTTTTTGCAATGCTCTCACCATTGGTGTCTAATACCTCTACAACACCGGAGCCAATTGTGCCGTATCCTAAGACTGCTATATTTACCATTACTGTTCCTCCGTTTCATGCTGGTTCGCTCTATCATTTTATTTTTAACCCAAAAGGATTTCATCTGTTAACTACAATCTACAAAATCATCACTCTCTGGATACTACCTTAACATAATGTATTCCATCCATTGCTTCTATCGCATCTATCAGAACCGAGGTACTATCCGTCTGCGGTAATATCTCAATGCTTAAGGTCAGCAGAGCAATCCCATTCACCGGAATGCTTTGGTGGATAGTCAGGATATTAGCCTCACATTTTGCAACCTGGTTTAAAACTTTCGAAAGCAATCCCGGTTTATCATCCATTTGAAGCATAAAAGTAAGAGTTTTTCCTCTGGTGTTTTCATAGAAAGGAAATATATCATCACGATATTTATAAAATGAGCTTCTACTGATCTCTACTGCATCTGTTGCCTCCTGAACAGTCATCACACGCTCAGAATCTAAGAGCCTTTTTGCCTCGACTACTTTTAAAAGCACCTCAGGTACAGCCTTTTTCTTCACAATAAAGTATTGGTCACTATTCATATTTAAGCACCTCCCGCTTATATCCGGCATATCTATGTATTCTTTATTTTTACTGTATGTATTACAGATACAACTGTCTTTCTAAGAAGGATATACTACCACATATTTATTCATTTTGCAATATTATTTTACTAATTCCGGTATAAAAAAAATTATTTGTAAATTATGCTTGAAACCATACAAATTAACATTCTTATTTTTGTTAAAAAATAAACCGTTATCTGATTTACCCCCTATAGCAAAAGCAGGAAACATTCTTGTGAAATGTCCCCTGCCTGTTATTCATTCTCATCCTTTGCCTCATCACACAGAAAGAGCTGTATTATTAAAATAATAAAAAAATTATTACGAAAGATTAACGATCTGCCCGTTATGTATTACCATATACGTATTCCCAAGATTATCGATCTTCTTTAACGGATCTCCTTCTACCACAAGCAAATCTGCTATTTTACCGGCTTCTACCGTACCCAGACTGTCACTCATATCACAGGCCTCGGCAGCATTTCTGGTTCCTGATAGAATAATATCCATATTTGACATACCGGCCTCCTTCATCAGCTTTACTTCCGTGATCGGAAACCCCTTATCAAATTCATAAGAATACGAGCCGTATCCGGTGCCGAACGCTATTTTTCCACCTTCCTTATAAAACATCTTTAGATTTTGCTTTGCTATAAAACAATCATTCAAACCCTCAACCTCATCGATACCCTTCCATAGTTCCAGTGTAGGTATCCAATAAATTCCTTTGTCTGCAATGGCTTTGCAGAGAGCTTCACCAGCTATATCCTTTACCATATGTGTAATCTGGTCTATTCCAAGCTCAACCGCATATTCCAGGTATTTCGCATGTGTAATATGTGCGACCGTCTTTCGTCCGGCACTGTGAGCCGTCTCCACAATAGCACTGTACTCCTCATAAGTAGGACAACTCCACATCTTACCATATATATTGTCTTCAAATGATATTTTTATTGCTTTTACCCCAAGATTACTATAACGGGTTACAAGGTCCTTTGCTTCATCCACGGTATGAAAATACTTCTGTCCATAACCACCCGGAACTGTTAAGGCAGGTGAGGTGACTATAATTCTTGCCGTATCCGCTCTGGCATTATTTTCATTCATAAAACGTATTGCTTCCTCATTACCAATGTCTCCAAGATCCCTTACTGTAGTCACTCCGCCCTTCAACCAGTTTTGCAAGTTACTTAAATTATAACTGTTACGGACATTTGTATTGATAAATCCCGGCAGAACTGTATTTCCATTTAGATCGATCTTCAGATAATCATCGGGAATTGAAAGACTTTTCTGTGTACCGACTTTTACGATTCTATCCTGTTCAATTAATATTACACCTTCTTCAATGACAAGTTCTCCTCTTCCATCTATAATGGAACAATTACGAAGTGCAATTTTACTGATATTTACAGCCGGTGCACTGGTAGGCGTTACCGCATTTGTCACTGCCTGCGCACTTTTGGTTATAGTAGGGGGTTCTTTTTGTCCATCATCGTGATTAAAATCGCCGCCGTCTGTGCTGCCGCTCTGCATTTTACATGCACCTGGTAATAGGATAATGATTAACATAATGCAAATGCCGCATAGCATTTTGATTTTATTCATTATGATACCTCCTAATTAATGATCAATCAAAATTATATTATATATTATGATATCCGATTTATCAAATTAAATTATCTGTGATAAAGTCCGCTAACTAACAGGTAAATATATATTGCTTACATAAATATTTATAAATACTTATGTATAAATATCTATTCTCTGTCTTTTTAACGTCTTTACAGTACGGTCTTATGATAAAAGCCACATCCTCTTCCCTGTATTTTATCATACCGGACAGCGGATGCAGCTTTCTATTCAACCCTTTACATTCCTATACACATCAATTTTTTATAAGTATCACAATAAATATATGTCTAAGAGACTATCATAATAAATAAATATGATCATACCATCATACTTATAATATTTTAGACAAAAATTCCTGTAATCTGGGGTGGTGTGGGTGATCAAAAAATTCATCAGGTGTATTTTGCTCCACAATTTTTCCCTCATCCATAAATAGAACACGTGTGGCCACTTTCTTCGCAAAACGCATCTCATGCGTAACAACAACCATCGTCATGCCTTCTTCCGCAAGCTGCGCCATTAAATCAAGAACCTCTCCAACCATTTCCGGATCAAGCGCAGAGGTTGGTTCATCAAAGAGCATGACATCCGGATTCATAGCCAGGGCACGTACAATTGCAATACGTTGCTTCTGTCCGCCTGAAAGCTGATTGGGATAGGAATTCGCTTTTTCGGTAAGTCCTATCCGTTTCAGCAGTCCCATCGCCTTCTGATTTGCTTCTTCTTTAGACATAAGTCCTAACAATATCGGGGCAAGCGTTATGTTCTCCAATACAGACAAATGCGGAAACAGATTGAATTGCTGAAATACCATGCCCATTTTACATCTAAGCTTATTAATATCTGTCTTTTTATCTGTTATGTTATTTCCTTCAAACCAGATCTCACCCTCGGTAGGTACCTCCAGCAGGTTAAGACATCTGAGAAAAGTTGATTTTCCAGAGCCGGATGGACCGATAACAACAACCTTTTCCCCTTTTTTAATTGTCTCATCAATTCCGTTTAACACCATCTGGTGTCCGAAAGCTTTTTTTAAATCCTTAACGTCTATCACTTCTTGCCAGCCTCCTCTCAAACACAGAGATTAATTTGGTTAATCCAATGGTTATTATTAAATAGCAAACTGCAGCTATAATAAGCGGAGGCAATATTACCCAGGTTCTTGATCCGACGTATTGTGCGGCCTTCAGTAAATCTGTAAGAGCAATATATCCTGCAACAGAGGTTTCCTTAATCAGGACAATTAATTCATTACCCAGTGCAGGGAGAATATTCTTTACCGCTTGCGGCAAGATAATTCGCCGCATAGTTTGTAGGTGATTTAACCCCAGGGAGCGTCCTGCTTCCATCTGCCCGCGGTCAATTGATTCAATTCCCGCTCTTATTATTTCAGCTACGTATGCTCCGGAATTAATACCAAAACATACTGCTCCGACAATTATTTCGTTTGTATTTCTTGATGCGAATACAAGATTATATATAATTAATAATTGTACTACTACAGGTGTTCCGCGGATGACTGTAATATAAAAGTTGCAGATACCTGCAAGCCATCTCGTTCTTGATTTTGTTGCAGATACTTTAATAACCGCTACAATAATACCGATAGCAATACCAATAGCAATTGCTAAAATTGAAATTAATATTGTGACCTTGATACCGGACAGATATGCCAGATATCTTTGATCTGGTATAAGTGCATCATAAAATGATTGATATACTCCCTGGAACCATGAGATAATCTTATCCACCTTTCTTCCTCCTATAAAAATTCATTAATTTTATCCATGCTTGGTATTTAGAAATAAATTATATATTTCCAAAAATATAGAGGCTGCTTAATATATGACAGCCTCTTTACTTTATCATAAGATTTGATGGTGTACAAGCTTATTTACCGGTATGTTTCCCATAAAATTCTTCCACTTTACCCTGATCCTTCAGATCTTTTATTACCGCATTAATCTTGTTAAGTAACTCTGTATTTCCCTTTTTCACAGCAATGGCATATTGATCCTGGAATAAAGTACCATCAAGAATAACTAAATCAGTATTTGCTTTCACTAATTCCTCTGCTGGATACTGGTCCATAACGATGCAATCAATTTTTTGATTTTTTAAATCCTCTGCTGCTTGTGCAAATTTGGTATAACGCTTGGTCTCTTTGGCTTTAATATTATCTTCAACATAGAAATCAGCAATATTACCCTGCTGAACACCGATTACTTTGCCAGCAAGTCCGTCCGCATCTACCTTAGTCACTGCCGGCTTCGCTTTATTTACTACAACCACTTCCGTTGAATCAACATAAGGGTCAGAGAAATCCATTACTTTTTTACGTTCTTCATTTATGGATACACCTGCAGCTACAAAATCAATGGTTCCGTTCTGAACAGCCATTAACGCTCCGTCAAAATCCATGTTCTTAATCACAAGCTTCTTGCCAAGTGAATCTGCAATTGCCTGTGCTATATCCATATCAACTCCTACTACCTGGTCTCCTTCCAGATATTCATAAGGAGCAAAGCCTGCTTCTGTACCAACTATGATATCTCCGGAACCCTCTGAACCAGATGCTGCCTCCGTTGCAGCCGGTGCCTTTGTTGCTTCCGGCGCTTGTGTTACTGTGCTTTGTGCATTCCCGCCTTCGCTTCCTGTCTTGCTCTTTGTACCGCAACCGGCCAATAAAGCGGCAGATAAAACTGATACCAGCATGATGCTTAAAAACTTTTTCTTCATAATTCTCTCCATTCCTGCGCATTTTTTACGCATACTAAATTAGCGCCGAGGATTTCCCATGCACAAACAGAACTCCTCTCCATTCCTCCTTGGAAAGAAGTTCTCCTGCTTTCGTTAATCCTCTGAATTTGAAAAGTGTATTTCTGGATAAGAAATACGCTTTTCTTATATTATAGAGAATTACATCCTCTATAATATATCACTTCCTTACTTTTTAATAACTGCCTTAATCTTATTTTGTTCTTCCTCTGTTAATATACCGTCATTATTAAGTACAATCACCAACCGGCCTCCAATATTTGCAACGGCTTTCACATACGAAGTGTCTTCCGCTTTGAGTATAACGGGTACCTCGCTGATCTGGTTCTCCTCAATCATAGTAATTTCGGTTACCTTATCTACTTCATATGCCATCTTTATACCATTTGAAGTTGTGATAATATATCTTGTATCCGCATCAAAATCAATATCTTCCAGTCCGAATTTTCTTCGAAGGCTATACAATGGAATAATATCTCCTCTTATATTGATTACACCTTTAATAAGATCAGATAATTTCGTTACCGGTTCAACTGTGATTACTTTCTCTATTGTATTCACATCCATAATATCCAGGCCGTATTCTTCTTCTCCAAGCATAAATAAGGCTTGTTTTGTACTTTGCATAATATTCCTCCTCTAATGGATTCATACCGTGTCAGTTATTCTGTGCATTCCATTTCAGATATGCATTGATGAACGGATCTAAATTGCCATCCAAAACACTGGTCGCATTTCCTACCTCTTCGTTGGTACGGTGGTCTTTTACAAGTGTATAAGGCTGCATCACATAGGAGCGAATCTGACTGCCCCAACCAATGTCCTTTGTCTCTCCACGAATTCCAGAAAGTTTATCCAGATTCTCCTGCTGTTTTAAAAGATAAAGCTTTGCCTTTAACATCTTCATTGCCTTATCCTTATTCTGGAGCTGAGACCGCTCGTTCTGACACTGTACTACAATATTTGTAGGAAGATGTGTAATACGAATTGCCGAAGATGTCTTATTAACATGCTGACCGCCTGCTCCACTGGAACGAAACGTGTCAATTCTGATATCTTCATCACTTATTTCAATACCGGTATCCTCTTCTATATCCGGCATTACATCACAGGATACAAAGGAGGTCTGTCTCTTACCGGCAGCATTAAACGGAGAAATTCGCACCAGGCGATGCACTCCTTTTTCAGATTTTAAATAGCCATAAGCATTCTCTCCGTTAATCTGAAGGGTTACTGATTTATATCCGGCTTCATCTCCATCCAGGAAATCAATCATTTCCGTGGTAAAGCCCTTCTTATCCGCAAATCGCTGATACATACGGCATAACATATTAGCCCAGTCACAGCTTTCCGTACCGCCCGCTCCTGCATGAAGTGTCAGTATCGCAGGATACTTGTCGTATTCACCTGATAGCAGAGTCCTAAGCTTAAGTTCTTCCAAATTCTTCACAAACAAATCCAATGCATCCTGGATCTCCGGAAGTAAGCTCTCATCCTCTTCTTCATACCCCATCTGAATTAAAGTTGCAACATCATCATAATGCCCTTTCAGATGTTTGTATTCCTCGATGGTATCCTTCAGATTTTTTAGCTCTTTCATAACAACCTGTGATTTTTCATTGTTATCCCAAAATCCAGGTTCCTCCATTGTCTTTTCGAGTTCCGCTACACGATCACCTTTCTTAGCAAGGTCAAAGTGAATCCCCCACTTCAATCAATGGTTTTTCATAAGTACTCAGCGTATATTTATACTGATCCAATTCTACCATTAAATCACCTCTTTTTTGTATTATATATTACTATTTTTAAAAACTCAATATTTTTATCATGCTACTATAGATTTATATATTTTTTCCACAGCAGAATTTATATTTTTTTCCGCTTCCGCAGGGGCATGGATCATTTGGCTGTATTTTTTTGCCGCTACGTCTAACCGGTGCATTTGCCACGCTGTCATCTCTGTTAGTTCCAGTTACTTTCGCAACCTGTTCTCTTTCCACCTTTTGCTCAATGCGTACATGCAAAAGTGCTTTTACAGTATCCTCGCGAATGGAATTAATCATATCATCAAACATCTCAAAGCCCTGGAATTTATATTCCACTACAGGTTGACGCTGGCCATACGCCTGTAATCCAATACCCTGGCGCAGCTGGTCCATATCATCAATATGATCCATCCACTTCCGGTCTATCACCTTTAATAAAATTACACGCTCTAATTCTCTGATCTGCTCTGTCTCCGGGAACTCCAGCTCCTTTTCTTCATAGAGCTTCACACCATCTTCCTTCAGCTGTTGTATCAAATCATTTTTCTTCATACTCTTTAACTGGTCATTGCTAAATTCTATTCCATCTAAGGGTATAATTGGAAGTAACAGATTGCTAAGTTCAGCAAAATCCCAGTTTTCCGGGGACTGATCATCACTGATGCAGGTATTTACACAATCCTCCACCGTATCTGTTATCATACGGTAAATTGTGTCACGCATACTTTCTCCATCAAGTACTCTTCTTCTTTCGGCATATATAATTTCTCTTTGTTCGTTATTTACCTGGTCATACTCAAGCAAATTCTTTCTAATACCAAAGTTATTATTCTCAATTCGCTTCTGTGCTTTCTCGATTGCGTTCGTAAGCATCTTATGTTCAATCTGCTCTCCTTCCGCAATACCCAAAGAATTGAAAATATTCATCAGACGTTCTGATCCAAACAATCGCATAACATCATCTTCGAGGGAAATAAAGAATCTGGATTCTCCGGGATCTCCCTGTCTGCCGGCACGACCACGCAACTGGTTATCAATACGTCTTGACTCGTGACGTTCGGTACCAATTATTTTTAGTCCCCCTTTTTCCGTAACACCTTCACCGAGCTTAATATCGGTACCACGTCCGGCCATATTGGTTGCAATTGTTACTGCACCATATTGACCTGCATCGGCAACTATTTCAGCCTCCAGTTCATGGAATTTCGCATTTAACACCTTATGGGGAACACTATGCTTTTTAAGCTTCTCACTGATTTCTTCCGAGGATTCAATTGTAATAGTACCAACTAAAACGGGTTGTCCCTTTTGATGTGATTCTATAATTTCATTAATAATTGCATTCAGTTTTTCTTTCTTAGTTTTATAAACTGCATCTTGACGGTCAAGACGCGCTACTGGCAGATTCGTCGGGACTTCTATAACATCCATTCCATAAATTTCACGGAATTCCTTCTCCTCTGTAAGTGCTGTACCTGTCATACCACTTTTCTTTTTATATTTATTAAAGAAGTTCTGAAAGGTTATCGTTGCAAGAGTCTTACTTTCTCTTTTTACCTTTACATTCTCTTTTGCCTCAATTGCCTGATGTAACCCGTCACTATAACGCCTGCCAGGCATTATACGGCCAGTAAATTCATCAACGATTAGAACCTCATCATCCTTCACAACATAGTCCTTATCCCTGAACATTAAATTATGCGCTCTTAAGGCGAGGATGATATTATGCTGAATTTCCAGATTTTCAGGATCTGCCAGATTTTCTATATTAAAGAAACCTTCTACCTTCTTAACACCATCATCCGTAAGATGAACATTCTTTTCTTTTTCATCCACGATAAAATCACCGGATTCTTCTACCTCTTCCTTCATCAGCGCAGCCATCTTAGTTAATTCACCGCTTGCTACACCCTTCGTGAGCTGTCTTGCCAGAATATCGCAGACGCGGTAGAGCTCTGTTGATTTACCGCTTTGTCCGGAAATAATCAGAGGGGTTCTTGCTTCATCGATTAATACGGAATCGACCTCATCAATAATCGCATAATTCAAATCTCTTTGAACTAATTGTTCTTTATAGATTACCATGTTATCTCTCAGATAATCAAATCCCAATTCATTATTGGTAGCATACGTAATATCACAGTCATATGCTTCGCGGCGTTCTTCTCTTTCCATACTGTTAAGGATAACGCCAACTTTCAGACCAAGGAATTCATGAATTTGTCCCATCCATTCCGAGTCACGCTTTGCAAGGTAGTCATTTACCGTAACAATATGAACTCCTTTGCCATCCAGCGCATTAAGATATGCCGGCAGTGTAGAAGTAAGTGTTTTACCTTCACCGGTACGCATTTCCGTAATACGTCCCTGGTGCAGTATAACACCACCAATCAGCTGTACCCGAAAATGTCTTTGTCCAATAACTCTCTTGGCTGCTTCTCTTACAGTAGCATAAGCATCTACCAGAATATCATCCAGTGTCTCTCCATTTTTTAGCCTATTCTTAAATTCTATTGTCTTGGCTTTTAACTCATCGTCTGAAAGTTTTACATATTCCGGTTCTAATGCTTCTATCTTGTCAACGATAGGTAATATTCTTTTCACTTCTCGCTCGCTGTGAGTGCCGAAGATTTTTTCTACTATTCCCATATTTGTTCACTCCTGTACTGGTCCAAATTGAATTCCCAAAATTGTTCAAATAGTATTGTAACATTTACTTTGAGACTATTCAACTTAATTTTCTGTAACTATATCATGACTATTTGGTAAAGATATTATTAACATTTCCTCTTTTTCATCCAAAAATAATGATCTGACTACTATATTCATTAAAATAATAGGATAGAAATATTTATTTCCTATGATACAGACACACATTAGCCTGCTGTAGCTTCTGTCCAATGATAATCGAAAGCTTTACAATACATCTTGTATTAGCAGCTTACATATATACCACATTCATCCTATAGTATACAGTATTCCCATTCATTTCATAATTAAATGAGTTGTCATACGTATTATGTTCATAAATCCCAAATACCGCACTGTTCTGCGTGCGAAGCTGTATATCCTCTCAGAGGGTTTGTTTCATAAGGTGAATTTCCCTTAGAAACGAAAGAAGTCCGGTTCTCCATGCTGGCAAGAGAACCGGACTTCTTTCAATGGAATAAATATTAATATTCAGGTTCGATTAGTCCGTAAGTATTTCCTTTTCTTTTATAAACTACATTAACTTCATCCGTTTGTGCATTTCTGAAAACATAAAAATTATGCCCCAGTAATTCCATCTGTACACAAGCTTCCTCTGCATCCATAGGTTTAATTGCAAAACGCTTTGTCTTTACAATCTTAATTGTATCATCTTCGAAGTAATCATCTTCCATGAATGTTTGATTAAAATTTGTAGCTGCCTGCTTATGATCAATTAATTTATTCTTGTATTTACGCAATTGACGTTCAATAATTTCTTCTACCAAGTCAATAGATACATACATATCATTGCTTACTTGCTCTGCTCTGATAATATTTCCCTTCACAGGAATTGTTATTTCAATTTTCTGTCTTTCCTTTTCAACGCTGAGTGTCACATGAATTTCAGTATCAGGAGTGAAGTATCTCTCAAGCTTTCCGATCTTTTCATATACAGCTGTTTTCAAACCTTCCGTTACCTCGATATTTTTACCGCTGATTATATAACGCATAATGCCCAACTCCTTTTTTACTTTCTTGATAGCATTATTACTTCTATGCTGATTTAATTATAACATACGCTACAGGAAGTGACAAGCTACTTTGTTCTGAATTGCTAATTGTATGTTTCTAATCGGTTATTCAAATTGTTTTTACATCCTTTTCACACAGATTACTATATATTATTACACTTATTGACGTATATTCTTTACTATCTTCACTAAATTCGATTGTTTTTATTCAAATTAAACATTATATTATTTATTATCCGACAATATTAATGTCAAGAAAAAAACTCAATATTTTTTGTAATTCATGTCGATTTATCATTAGTTACAAAACGCATTTTCGATATTGACATTATTTTATACATGCGACACGGGTAGAGGATTAATGTGGATAATGTGGATGAATCGGTGTATAACTTTCTTTTATCCAAAAACAAGGCTTCTTTCCTGTGGATAACTTTTTGATAAATCTTGACGGTGTGCAAATCTCAATCCATATTTTACCATTTTTAAGAGTCAATTTGTGCACTTTGTACAAATATGACTTTGTCAATAGGAATTTATGATATTTTTTTGGTGTTAGAAAATGTGAAAATATCGGATCAAATTTCAGCAATTTCCGAATAATTATATCATTTAACATAATATTATGTTCAAACAGCATGAGAAACAGAATCAGAACCCGAATAATAAGAATTATGCTGCTAATATTTTTTATGAACTGCATAATAATAAGCTGTTTCAAATATCTTATATTTATTCTAAGATATTCAAAACAGCTTCTTCTATTAATACTATTCTTCAACAATTCCGTGCTTTAACAGAAAGTCCGTCCAAATGTCATAATATGCAGCTTTCAAATGGATATTATCAAAAGTATATTTTTGTGGCAGATTTCCTCTTTTATCTGTGATAGCTTCGTTTACATCAATATAAAATATATTTTCATTGTTGGCAAGCCTGGCAATACTTCCATTTCTTTCACGAATGTTTTTATTATTAAAAATAGGATCCGTATCGGATTTTTCTTTTGAAACATTCATGATACCCTCTACAAAAATAATAGCCTGCGGCTGAAGCTCTCCGATCTTATCAAGTACTTTCTTATATTCCCCAGTAAAGGTTTCCGTTGTACCTCTTCCTAATTCATTGATCCCTAGCATAATATAAATCTTTTTATATTTTTTGTCACCAAGTGCCTGCAAAATCGTTTCTTTATTTCCATCCACTTTGGCAATTTTCCTGTTGAATATATCATATATCGTAAGACCTACATCCGCATAAAAGGTTGAATTATTTAAAATAGAATATTCAGACAATCCAACCGTCCTTGAATCCCCAATAAAAAGTGCATCATTAAAATATTTTTTTGATACCATCTGAAATTGATAGGTTTTATCTGCCGATGGATCGTTTGCAGGATTCTTCTGTATTTTATCTACTTCGCTGTTTCCCTTTTTATCACCGGATGACGGCGAAGTTTTATCATTATTGTGTCTGTTCTTTTTATCCTTATAGGAAGCTGTATTTTTCTTATCTGTTTTATTCTCAGTACCGTTATCCGTACCATTATCTTGATTGGTTTTTGTTTCTTTTTCAGTGCTATCATCCGGTTTTGTCTGATCATCCTTCTTTGGTTCATTCTCAGTAATTTTCGTTTTATCAGTTTGCTGATTCTTCACTTCATTAGACGGATCTGAACCATCTGCGTATAAATCTTCATTTACAGAATTATTGTCACTTTTCTCCGTAACGCTCTTATGATCGTTAGAAACCGGTGAATTCGTTGGCTTAGCGGAAGCAATACCGCTATTTTTGTCTTCTTTGACAGAGACTTCTTTTTTATCATAGCCCTTTACAATCATCCACGGGTATATACCCTCTCCCGCACCCTCAAATACCGCAGCCAACATTGGAGTTTTTTGTAATGCAACTTTATACTCTGAGTAAATATTATTTTTACCGGCTACCCCGATCATGGTAAAAACTATAGTGCTTATTATAATCATAAGCAGGAATGGATATTTTTTGATATTATTTTTACGCTTCATTTCACATTACTCCCTGCTATACTCTAAAATTTAAAATAAAGAAATGGATTATTAAGACCATTGGAAAGCTGATAAATGCAGTACCAGAATACCATCAATAGTATGATAGTGCACACGATACTTTTTTCATGTCTGACAAACCAATTCCAGGCAAATGGTGTACAAAAGAATATTCCTGCGATAAAAAGCCATTTATAAATACTTAGATATTTTATAAAATCATAGGAATTCACACAGATACCCGGTATCAGTGCAAATATTCTTCCAAAATATATTTTTAATTCGGATAAATCTCGGATTGCAAAAACCATCCAGGTAAGTGGCATTACTGTTAATAAGTAAATCCTTGACAGGATAGTATGCTTTTGCAGGAATTTATGAAATAATAATTTTTCAAAACAAATTAAAACAAACAGAGATATACCCCATAATATGAAATTCCAGCTGGCTCCGTGCCACAATCCGGTAAGCATCCATACAATGAATAAATTAAATATAAGCTTTCTGCTCCCTCTACGGTTACCGCCCAGAGGAATATACACATAATTTTTAAACCATTTTCCAAGAGTTATATGCCATCTTCTCCAGAATTCAGATACTGATCTTGCTATATAGGGGTGATCAAAATTATCCGGAAGAATAAAACCAAGCATCCTGCCTACACCGACTGCCATTAATGAATATCCATAAAAATCAAAGTATAACTGAAGACTGTAACCGATTGCCCCAAGCCAGGCCAGAGGCGTTGATATACTCTCAAATCCGATTGTCTGAATATCATTCCATAAAATCCCTATTCTATCTGCAATTAATACTTTAAATGCTAGTCCGATGGTAAATAATTTTAATCCTCTCTCCACATTCTGAACAGTAAATTTCCTTTCTGATAGCTGTGCTGAAATATCTGCATACTTTACAATCGGGCCTGAAATCAGTTGAGGAAACATACATAAATACATTCCAAGATGATAAACAGATTTTTCAGCCCTAATCTCTCCCTTATAAACATCAATGAGATAAGAAACTATTTGAAAGGTGTAAAAACTGATACCAAGCGGAAGCGCTAATTCCAGTGATGGTATAGTTTGATCAACATGTAATCTGCCGATCAAAAAATTTACATTATGAATCATAAAATCAATATATTTAAAAAAGAATAAAACACCAAAATTATATACCAGTCCCATGACCAGCCATAATTTTTTTTGCTTGGAATAATTCTCAGAGCGATTCATAAGGATAGCAACTATGTAATTTACCAGCAAGGAAAAAAGAATTAACAACAGATATTGCGGACCGCCATACGCATAGAAACAAAGACTTCCGAAAAACAAGATACTGTTTTTATATTTGTGGGGGACAACATAGTATAAAATCAAAAAAATTGGTAAAAATCTAAATATGAATGTCAAACTGCTAAAAATCATTGTTAATATCCTCCACGTCCTTATAATGTCACAAGTAGAAATCCGTATATAAAAAATTATACACAAAATCCTCAGATATACCATTAATTAAGCATTAATTTATTTTAAGATTCGATAACAATCTTTACGAAAGAATTAAGTCGAATGATAATATTATTTCTAAGTCATTTATTTTTTAGTCACATAGGAATAAGGAAAAATCGCTCAAATAATTTGAAACAAAAAAAAACCTTTGCCAAAACTATAACTTCTTAGCAAAGGTCTTTTACATTCAAATAATTAGAGAATTCTCCTTACACAGTAGACTTCGTTGTAATTATACTGTGATGTTATAATTCCCTGTCTGCGGGAAGCAGCATGAACAATTCTGCCATTTCCTATGTACATTGCAACATGGTGAATTCGTCCACCGCTGTATGCGTAGAAAATCAAATCTCCTGGCTGCATCTCACTTACACTCACTCGGGTTCCTGCGCTTGCTTGCGAAGATGATGTTCTTGGCAAGCTGTAACCAAAGTCTGCATATACTGCACGAACAAATCCGGAACAGTCAGCGCCTCCTGTTAAGCTCTGTCCTCCCCATACATATGGGTTTCCAACAAACTTCAGCGCATAGTTTACAACCTGTGAACGGCGCGGTGAATTGCTGGAAGAACTGGGTAATGAAGGTGTATCCTTACTTATGTTACCCGAACTGGAGCCTCTGCTGGAATTCGAGGAACGACTGGAAGCTTGTCTTCTTGCTCTTTCCTTTTTCTCTGCTTCTTCCTGCGCCAGTCTCAGCTTTCTCTCCATTTCAGCTTTTAAAGCCTCTTCCTGTGCTTTCTTAATTCTATTCTCTTCTTCGATTGAAATTGCATATTTGAATTCAACCGAAACATTCGCACATTCTTTACTGACATAGCCTGTTAACTCTTTGTTGCTTTCATCATCACTGCCGTATATAATCTCAACCCAGTCATCATACTCTTTACTAACGACATAGGTTTCGCCGCCTGGTACAAGTGTTAATATGGATGCTTCTTTGCTCTTTTTATCTCTTACTCTAACTGTTTGATTTGTAATTGTTGCGTACTTTGTTGCGTATTTATCAACCATTGTTTCTGCTTTGTTACCAATTGCAAGAAACTCCGATGCAATATAGCCTTCTACTTTACCAGACTTAATCTTAACCCATCCATCATCTAGTCGATCGAGAATATCGGCCGCACAGCCACGATATAATTTCCCTGACACCTTACTGTCCGTTGATGCTTTTCTTCTTATATTCACATAATCACCGGCAATGGATACACCTAAATTATCATAAGGTGACTTTTTTTCTGTACTTAATGACTCAATTGAGGATTGATAGGCATCTGCCACATCCTGATCTGTCGTATTAGCCAGTATTGCCGAAATTCCCGCCACGCCCTGCTCAACGGAAATAAAACTGTCCGCACGTGCAATCGTAGACGGAATAGATAAAAATAATGCAGTTGACAATATTCCTGCCGCCAACTTAATCGCTTTATTTTTTCTCACGTATTTTACCCTCCAAGTATTGCAAGTAATCCAGAAATTACTTTTTTCATCAGTTCCCATTTTCCAACTACTGTAAATCGTAATATGTTTCAAATATTACAAATTTATTACATCCAATGGTTTTATTATAACAAAGTTGACACAAATAGTCAATAATAATCATGCGTAAACTGTAGAATTATCATGCACTATTTCCTGATTTATACTAATTTACCACAATTTACATCAAATATCAGATATTATAACATATTTAGATATTTTTCTACTGCTGTAATCGCATTTGCCCCATCCGCTGCTGCCGTAATGATCTGTCGAAGTTCCTTGGTTCTGACATCTCCAGCCGCATAAATACCCGGTATATTACTTTCACAATTCTCACCAGCTATGATATAACCTCTGTCATCTGTTGCCACTATTCTTCTGTAAACCTCTGAATTGGGAGAATAGCCGACCGCAATAAATACACCTGATAAAGCAATCGTATCTATTTTATCCATCTTTTTATTTTTAATGGTAATTGATTCTACATTATCTTTTCCGTTAATACTTTCTACCGCACTATCCCATAAGATTGTTACATTTTCCAGTGCCATCAGTTTTGTTGTTAAACTTTTGGAGGCTCGAAACTGATCCCTTCGATGAATTACATACACCCGGCTGCAAATTCTTGCCAAAAAAATAGCATCTTCAATCGCTACATCTCCTCCGCCCACAACAGCCACTTCCTTCTTACGAAAGAAGGCTCCGTCACAGGTCGCACAATAAGAGACTCCCATGCCTTGGAGCTTGTTCTCACCCTCTATATTCAAATGACGCGGAGCTCCACCTGTAGCTATTACAACGCTTTTTGCCTTATACTCGTCTCCATTGTCCATCTTTATTACCTTTATCTCTCCTTCAAGAGAAAAATCCGTTACCTCACCGTTCAAAAAGGTTGCTCCTAACTGATCTGCATGTTCACGGAACTTAACACTTAATTCAAAGCCTCCTATCCCTGGTATACCAGGATAGTTATCCACTTCATATGTGTTAATAACCTGACCTCCGCTAATTCCAGCTCTTTCGATTACTAATAAACTCATCTGTGCTCTCTTAGCATAAATTGCAGCACAAAGACCGGCCGGTCCGGACCCAATTATAATTACATCATAGATAATCATCTTAATTTCCTCCTGTTATTTTAAGTATATTATTTTAGTAATTGCGAAACGCAAGAAATATATTATTAAATACATTTCAAACAACTATATTGTTTCGCAACTGTCTATAAGGATTCTAGTATCGAAAGCCTAAAATTGAGAACTTTACACTCAAAGCCTATAAGTTATTATTTTGTTATATCCAATTTTTTTACCAGTGGAAATAATCGCTTATTTAAAATATGACAATGATTATTTACAATCATTGTCATTTTTATTCACCTATGTGAAGCAGTAAGAGCAGATAACAGCAAGTATACTTACCTTCATTTTATCTTAATACTTGGAATATCTACTCCTGTTCTATTCTTCGTACAATCGCATAAATCCAGATTGTATCGTCATTTAGCTTTAAGGATTCGCACTTTTGTATATCTATAACTTCCAGATCTCCATGTCTAGCAAACAGATCTTTTAGTGTTCTTGTCTGGTAATCCGTATAGTATCTTCCATCTCTTTCGCCTTCAAAGTCACCATATTTGAATGACATGAATAAAATACCGTTAAATTTTAAGCTTTTCACTACCTTACTGAATATGCAATCTATCTCACTGCTAGGAACATGCAGTAATGATGCACAAGCCCATATTCCATCAAAAACTTCATTAAAATCCATTTCTTCAAACGTTAATTTTAATACATCTTGTCCGATATGTATGCTTGCTAAATCACACATTCCATCAGAAGCATCCATTGCAGTTACATCAAAGCCGCGAGAAATGAAATATGCACTGTCCCTGCCTGATCCACACCCAAGATCCAATACACTGCCTTCCTCTGAGAGCAAATGAACAAAGCAGTCATATTGCTCCTGCATATCAATATCTACCGTCTTCTCAAAATAATCTGCTGCGTTCTGATTATAATACTCTATCGAGTCCAATCAATTATCCCTCCTCTTTTCAATCAAGTTTATTATAACAAATCTGCCAGAATAATACCAGCATTTTTAAGTAAAAGCATAAAATGTCGACTAATTCAAAAATATACTATATAAACTGGTAAATAGATGTTATAATCATCATGATATGTATAAGGTAATTTACCTGCGCTTCGTGATCGCAGCACTTAATAAGATGTATTATACCAACATTTCTATAATTATTTTCAATGATGAAAGGCCAGATGTTTTATGTACAGTTTTAACAGTAGAGTAAGATATAGTGAACTTAATCACAAAACAGGAGAACTGCCATGTTCTTCTATTATAAATTATTTCCAGGATTGCAGTACGTTTCAGTCAGAGGATATACACAGAGGCCTTTCTTATTTGCAGAATAACAGCAGGGTTTGGCTGCTGAGCAGCTGGCAGCTTCAAATTTTAGCTCCTGCACGACTTGCCGATGTTATCACCGTTGGAACCTGGGCTTACGATTTTAAAGGATTTTACGGCTATCGCAATTTTATTATGAAGAATTATGAAGAGAGTGTTCTCGCTGTCGCTAACTCAATCTGGGTTTACATTGATGCAGAGGAAGGTAAACCAGTCAGAATTCCAGCCGATCACGCCGGATATGAATTAGAACCCCCCTATCCCATGGATCATTTGGAACGAAAAATCAGAATTCCAGCCAATTCGGAAGAATTTCCTCCTTTTTCTGTAATCAAATCTAATATAGATTCGTATCATCATGTTAATAACGGGCAATATATTAAGATGGCTGAAGAATATCTCCCTGATAACTTTGAGGTACTCTCCTTACGTGTCGAATACCGGATGCAGGCTGTAGTGTGTGATCGGATTACTCCTCTGATAGCAAAGGAGGAGGATGAAATCACTGTAATACTGGCAGACCAGGACAAAAAGCCTTATTCCATACTTAATTTTAAGGGGATATATAAGATATAAGCTAAATAGTAAATACCAACATCTGCAAAAATGTTTTATAAATTTAATAGAATTATTTAATAATCTTCTTAGGAAATTGCGAAACTATATAGTTATTCATATTGTTTATGCAGAAAGTACATATTCCTCCGCTCCATAACATGTGCTTTCTGTCTATACAATTAATATATTTTATGAGTTTCGCAATTACCTAAATAAGATTCGAGTGTAAAGTCATCAAAAATTATATTAGTAGAATATATAGCAGTCATATTCAATAATTAATTATGACTTTTGGCACTCGAATCCTAAATAATCTTTTTTTTGAAAGGAATTGTTATTATGATAGAATTAGGGAAATACCAGACTCTTGAGGTTATTAAAAAAGCGGACTTTGGTCTATATCTGGCTGCACCCGGCGAAGATAAGAATAATACGGTGCTGCTTCCTAAGAAGGAGGTACCAGAAGGTACCGTTCCGGGAGATCAGTTAAAGGTATTCATTTATAAGGATTCAGAAGATCGTATTATTGCCACAACTGCGCAGGTTCCGGTAACAATCGGAAAATTAGCTCTGCTGAAGGTAAAAGAAGTAAACAATATCGGTGCTTTTCTAGATTGGGGATTGTTAAAGGATCTTCTGCTTCCGTTTAAAGAACAGACCGCTAAGATCGAAGAGGGTAATTCCGTTTTAGTTACGCTTTACGTAGATAAAAGTAAGCGCCTCTGCGCTACAATGAAGGTTTATGATCTTCTTTCAACTGGCTCCTGTTACAAAAAAAATGATATGGTCACCGGTACGGTATATGAAGAAATTGAAGCTTTTGGCATGTTCGTTGCTGTTGATAACCAGTATTCCGCTATGCTTCCTAAAAACGAACTGTTTTCTTCCGTAAAAATAGGTGATACTGTGCACGCGCGCGTTATCGATGTCCGTCCGGACGGTAAGCTCACTTTGAGTCTTCGTGAAAAATCCTTCCTTCAGATGGATCAGGACGCTGAGATGATTTTTAAAAAAATAACTGCTGCCGGAGGTTTTATGCCGTTTCATGACAATTCTTCTCCGGAAGCTATAAAAGAAGAATTTAAACTCAGTAAGAATGCATTCAAAAGAGCGATCGGTAAACTATATAAAACAGGTGCTATAGAGATTACCGGGGATGGTATCCGAATCATCTCATAAGCACCGTACGATAATTCAATTCAAATCTTTCTTATTCCCGTGGGGATCCAAAAAACGCATCTTAGGATTTTCACGGGAATCTTTTTGCTTTTGCTGCAATTGTTTATCCACAGGGTATAAATCGGTAAATCCTTTCGCAAGTTTATCCTTACAAGACTTACAAAATCTACCTGTCTTAATTATAACTCCACAGCCTTCACATTCCAGACCAATCATGGAATCCTCTGCAAAAGATAATCTTTCCTCACGAATCCACTGCTTTATCTGAGAAATCGATACCCCCATCTCCTCCGATACCTCTTGAATTCCTACTCGCGGATGGTCATATACGTATTCCTTTACTTCATCAAATTTAGCATCCAAAGCTGCAATACACGAGGGACACAAAGGCGGTCCGGCCATATAATTAAAAAGTCTTCCACAGCTTTTACAATTTCTCACTTCCATAACTTATCCCCATTTCTGCGCTGTTTTTTCACATTCCAGTTTGTGTGCACAGCGCAGACACAAACTTATTGAGTGAGAATGACATTCTTCACACTTTTAATTAAAAACCTTTTCCTATACATAAAACAAGAAAATATACTTTTGTAATACCATTCGATTTTAATATATTGGTACAAGCTTCAATTGTACTTCCTGTTGTGTAGATATCATCGATAAGTAAAACTCTATTTATTTTCTTCGTGTAACGACTCGCCGCCACTTCGTTATAAAGAAATGCCTCCTCCAGATTATGCAAACGTTCTTTATCATTTAACTTTTTCTGCGGGAGTGTTTTCTTATTTCGTATCAACAGCTGTGAGAGCACAGGAAAACCAAGTTCTTTTCCAATACCCTGTGCAAGAATGTCAGCCTGGTTATAACCTCTTTCACGATATTTACTCTTATGAATAGGAACCGGTACAATGACATCCGGATTTAATTTTTGAATGGATAAAGCATATAGCCTTACCATTTCTTCAATATAAAACTTTGCATATTCTTTTTTACTATGATATTTGTAATTCGAAATAGAATGCTTTAAATCATTATTATAAACCCATACAGCATATCCTCTGTCAAAATGATAATTCTTTCGTTCACAGTCACCGCAATATTCCTTTTCTTCGAACTCCAGAGGTTTACTGCATTTCATGCATCTTGCTCCAATAACATAGGGAAGCCTTCTTCTGCAAAGATAACATATTTTTTCCTCTTTCGGAATTACAATCTCTCCGCAGATAGGGCATCTTACCGGATATATAATATCAAGAATCGTCTGAAACAAAAAATTCTCCTATTCTATTACCAGAAATATTGTTCCTGGATCACTCATCCATTCGTATCGTGAAAAACATATACCTTTTCCAATGACCAACTGCATATCTGCGATACTATATCAGCCATAACTGCCTGCAATTTTATCTTGTCACCGCGATCACTTATTGAAATAATCTGCTTGGATATATTCCCTTTTCAATCAACGCCTGAATGGATTTTACTACAGCTTCCTTATCTTCCTTATAGGTAACACCAAACCAACGGTCAGAGGTTTTTAAGACTGATACCTCCACCTTACCATCCTTTACCATTTCTCCGACTATGGAAGGCAATAAAAATTCTTTTTTCAATTCACCCTGCTCTAAATGGGATAAGAATTTTACGAAATCTTTATCAAGCTCCTCAAACAGCCCCGGCTTAAATCCCCACATATTCATTGAAACAATGCTGTTAAGATCTATTTTATATGCTTCTCCCGCACTGTTCTTTGCAGATGCGTATTCACCCATCGGAACAATTCCTGCTGTTTCAACAATATCTGCAAGCTTACCTTTTGCGTCAGCCCTGCATACACCACGTGTTACAGCCCCATTCTCGCTTAAGGTATTGCCCAATATAAAACCTGCCATACAATACTGGTTACTCTGCTCAAATGTGTTACATAAAAATTCATGTACAATCTTAAAGGCTTCTTTTCCATAATAATCATCCGCGTTAATAACGGCAAATGGCTCTTTTACGATATTCTTACAGCATAAAACAGCCTGTCCGGTTCCCCATGGCTTTGTTCTTCCTTCTGGTTTAGAAAAACCTGCCGGAAGAGCATCAAGTTCCTGAAATACATACTCTACTTTAATTATTTTTTCAATTCTGTTACCGATTATCTCTTTGAAATCCTTCTCCAGATCCTTCCGTAGAATAAATACCACTTTATTAAAGCCGGCTTCTATAGCATCATAAATGGAATAATCCATGATGATTTCACCGCTCGGGCCAACCGGTTCCAGCTGTTTTATTCCACCATATCTGCTACCCATTCCCGCTGCCATGATAACTAACGATGTTTCTTTTAACATATTTTCCTCCGGATTATATTTGATAATATATATTCTCTTATTCAGTTTTAATAATTATACCTTATTTTTCAATGGATTGCACTATTAAATTAGAATAATCTTAAAGATACCCTAAGAACCGCTTACTTTTCTCTGACATGTCATATTTCAGGCTGTGTATATAGTATATATTTTCAAATATTGATTATATTACTATCTTCTATCATTTATGCTTCTAAAATTTAGCATTATTTTTTATTTTAAGTTAAATTATAAAATTAAAGACATATACTTATAACACATAAAAAATTCAGGTGATAAAAATGTTAAAAGATTCTGAGTATAAAAATTATATTAAGTACCTAATATTTTCCGTTATATTTCTATTCCTAGCAGTTTCTATTATAAGAGATGCCGCTAAAATCTATAGCGTCTCTTCCCGTAAGCTGACCATAAGTGTTCCCATTATCATGTATCATCAGGTTAAAAATAACCGCCTTGGTAAGGATGTTATAAGCCCCTATGAATTTGAAAGTGATTTAAAATACTTATCTAAGAATAACTATAATACAATAACGATGTCTGAATTAATTGATTATGTCTATCATGACAATAAATTACCCGATAATCCCATTATTCTATCCTTTGACGATGGTTATCTGAGCACCTATAAAAATGTCTTCCCTTTATTAAAGAAATATAAAATGAAGATTGTATTATCCATTGTCGGTAAATCTACGGACGATTTCTCCCTCGTAAATGATACAAATGTGAATTATGCTCACGTAACCTGGGATCAAATAAAAGAAATGGAAAATTCCGGACTTGTGGAAATCCAAAATCATACCTATAATATGCATAAAATTTGTAATGAGAGGTTTGGCTGTGCTCAAAAAAGCAATGAATCTCTAACCTGCTACGAGAAAGCAATTACGGATGATGTTGTCACTTTCCAGGACAGAATTGAACATATGCTGAATACCATGCCAAGTACCTTTACCTATCCATATGGGAAATATAATAATAATACAGAAGAAATTTTGAAGAAACTTGGTTATAAAGCTACCCTTTCCTGCACCTACGGGGTAAATCTAATCGGTCATGATCCTAATCAACTATATGGTTTAAAAAGAATGTGCCGTGCTCACAATCATGACATTGCACATTTAATAAAGGAAGGGATGGAGACCTTAAAATATATCAGTCATTAAACTAACCTAGTTCTTTAATACGGTTTCCCAGTCCACTATACCTTTTCTGCTCACTTTTATTATCAATCATAAACTGCAGTATACCTTCATTCCCAACAATCGTTACACAGCTTTTTGCCCTGGTTACCGCTGTATAAAGCAAATTACGGTTGAATAAGAGCTTTGGGCCATCTAATATAGGCAGAATAACAGCAGGATATTCACTTCCCTGTGATTTATGAATTGTAATTGCATAAGCCAGCTCAAGTTCCTCTAACTGACTGAAGCTATAATCAACGAAACGGTTGTCATCAAATTCCACCATAAGATGCTCTGAAAACGTATTTATTTCTTTGATTTCCCCTGCATCCCCATTAAATACACCGGTCCCTGATTGAATTGTGCTTCCGAATTTATTACGTATCTCCCAGGCGATCTGATAGTTGTTTTTAATTTGCATAACCTTATCTCCTTCACGAAAGATAATATCATGGTGCTCCTTCTCGTGTTTTTCTTTCGATGGAGGATTAAGAGCCTGCTGTAGAATCTGATTTAACCGTTCCACACCAAGCTCTCCTTTTCGCATAGGAGTAAGCACCTGGATATCAAAGGGTGTGGCCTTCACATATCCGGGCAGTTTATTTTTAATCAAATTAATCATAACTGCAGTTATTACGCTTGCATCGTCACGTTTTAAGAAGAAGAAATCTCTGCTTTTATTATCCAGTTTAATTTGCTCTCCGGCATTTATTTTATGGGCATTCACGATAATATCACTATCCGCAGCCTGTCGAAATATTTTAGTCAGTTCTACAATATTAAAGCATCGAGAATTAATAATATCCTTCAATACATTTCCGGGCCCAACACTTGGAAGCTGATTGACATCTCCTACTAGGATTAATCTCGTCCCGACAATGACCGCTTTTAATAGCGAATGCATCAGGCTTATATCAACCATCGACATCTCATCTATTATTAAAACATCTGTTTCAAGCGGATTCATTTCGTTTCTCTCAAAAGAAAATTTATTTTCCTGTTCTTCACCAAGCTTCGATAATTCTAACAGCCTGTGTATCGTTTTAGCTTCATGACCTGTTGTTTCTGACATACGCTTGGCTGCTCGTCCGGTAGGAGCCGCCAGTAATATATCCAATCCCTCTGTTTCAAAGTACCGGATGATTGAATTAATCGTAGTCGTTTTACCGGTTCCCGGTCCTCCGGTTACAATTAAGAGACCGTTTCCAGCTGCCTCGGAAACAGCTGCTTTCTGATGATCGTCAAGCTCTATCTTAAATTGCTTTTCGATAGCATTAATTCTACTCTGGACACTAGCCGGATTAGTTTCATATCGAATGTTTAAGTCATGCAGCATCCTTGCGGTATTTAGTTCCATATAATAAAACAAAGAAGAATAAATTAATTTTTCATCCTTTGTTTCCTTTATTATAATTTTCTTCTCTAGTGTGAGTTCCATAATCTGTCTTTGGATAGCATCTTCCGGCGCATACAAAAGCGCCCCGGATCTCGCACGCAGCTCCGTCTCCGGCAGATATACATGTCCTTCTCCGCTTGCCTGTAAAAGTACGTATAAGATACCTGCTTTCATTCTGTACTCCGAGGTCTGACCAATGCCCATTCTTTTTGCTATATCATCTGCTGTTTTAAACCCTATTCCACTAATATCCTCCGCAAGACGATATGGGTTTTCCTTTAATATGTCGTACATTCTCTTTCCGTATTCCGAAAATATTTTAACAGCCAGATTACCTGTTATATTATATTGTTGCAGGAAAAGCATCGCACTGCGCATATCCCTTTTTTCTTCGAACTGACGGTAAATGTCTCTTGACATCCTATCGCTGATACCTTTAATCTCAGAAAGGCGTTCCGGTTCCTCTTCTATAATACGGAAGGTATCTTCCTTAAACTTCTTGACAATTCGTGCCGCTAAGGATGCTCCAATTCCTTTAATCGCTCCCGAACTCAAATATCGTTCTACTGATAACATACCTTCCGGATCTTTTATCTCATAACTTTCTACCTGAAACTGCTGACCATATACTGCATGATCCGTATAGCTTCCCAAAGCCCTAATAAGTTCACCTTCGCTGATAAAAGGAAAACTGCCGACACAGGTAACTTCCTCCTGATCCACTTGAAGACTCAAAACTGTATATCCATTCTCATCATTCCGGAACACAATATGTCCAATATATCCTTCGATCACCTCAGACATGACAACCTCCATAAAAAAATGTCATTTAAGCTTTATCCCCTACATAGCGGACTCCGTTAAAATGACATTATAGACCTTACTAACAGATACTGAATTATCTCTATGTAAGCATAAATAATTTTAATGATATGTATGAACCTCTGTTTACATCTAAGAATTACGCTTCATGGAATCATAAAGCATCTGCGCTAATCCTATATTTTGATTTTTGGTAGCTTCCTCTGCATACTGTTCATACAGCATATCTCCAAATTGGTTCATATAATCGTTATTCTCTTCTTCTTCACTTTTTGGAACGGTCTTTTCCATATTCTTAAAAACCTGTTCCAATAAATATGTTTCGAAGTTTTTGCACGCATCCATAAGCTTTTCATCCGAAGAAGAACTTTCTTTTAACGTCGCTTCAAGACTGTTCGCTTTCACATTACCAGCTGAAATTCCGGCTGATGTAGCAGATAGTAAATCCGAACCGATTGAAATGCCCATAGAAACCTCCATTCTGCCGCAAAAAATTGAAGCGGCTTATATTTATTACAATAATCTTACTCTTTTCGTGTTAATCCAATCTCATCTGAATTATATTCTGTTGATAGGTTCCTATTTTACGATCTTAAATTATTAGCCTGCTGCAGCATTTGATCTGCAGCTGTAATAATTTTCGAGTTCATTTCATAAGCTCTTTGTGCTACAATCAAGTTTACCATTTCATCCACTGCCTGTACATTCGAACCTTCCAAATATCCCTGTTTAATAACGCTTCTTGTAAGCGTATTATCAGTTGCTTCTAATATCGGTCCGCCCGAAGCAGCAGTTTCCCGTAATAAACTGTCCGATAATTTCTCTAATCCGCTTGGATTATTATACTGCGCAATTGCTATTTGAATTCCAAGTGGTTTGGTAACCGTCTTGGTAAGTGGTTTACTACTCGTATCGGCATTCGGATCTGCACTGGGATCTGCATTTGCATCGGCATTTGCATCTGTTACTTCTTCTATATCCTTATAATATAATTCTCCGTTTTTATCAATTATAATATTTGAAGAGTCATAGCTGCTGTCCACTACAATTGGTTCCAGATTTGTATCGAGTACCGGATTTCCTTCGGAGTCAGCCAGCGTAATACCCTGTGAACCAATTACCATCTGAAAATTACCGTTACGAGTATAGGCAATGTCTCCATTTTGTGTCTTTACCATAAAAAATCCGTTTCCATCAATCGCAAGATCAAAATCATTTTTTGTCTCAACAACCGCCCCCTGCGTATACTGTGATGTTATTGAAGAATTACGCACACCAAGACCCAGTTGAATTCCGGATGGTTTCGGCTTTCCATTTTTATTATAGGATTGATCCTGTATCGTCTGGTATAATAAAGATTTAAATTCTGCGCTTTCCTTTTTATAACCTGTGGTATTCATATTCGCTAAATTATTCGAAATTGTATCAACATTGGTTTGCTGACTGATCATACCGGTTGATGCTGTCCATAATGCTCTTACCATATGCAATCCCTCCTACTGTAAAACTAAGTTTCCTTCGGGTATCCTGTCTAGTCAAAACTTTATATTCTTCCAATAGAATTTACTGCCAAATCCAATGACTGATCCACCGTTTTTATTACTTTTTGGTTTGCTTCATAAGCTCTTGTGATAGTAATCATATTCACCATTTCTGATACAATATTCACATTGGATTGCTCTGTATAACCCTGCTGTATTGATGCTGCAGGTGCTTTCTCTACGGCTCCATCAAGTGCCTGGTACATGGTATCACCTGATTTGGATAAATAATTATAGTCTTCAAAATCAGTTAATTTTATCGAATCTACATATTCTCCATTTGCGTAAATAGCTCCTCTTTTATCTATAATTATATTCGTTGCATTGCTTGGGACAACTATCGCACCGCTTTCTCCAATCAGATAATTTCCATCTTTATCTACAATATGACCGTCATTTGACATGGTAAAAGAACCATTTCGTGTATATCTGATGCTTTCATTACCTGCCTTGTCCATAAGCGAAAGCTGAAAGAAGCCTTTTCCCTCTAAGGCCAAATCATAAGTATTATTCGTCTGTCGCAAGGATCCCTGCTTATAATCAGTATAGTTCTCACCTAATTTGACACCCATACTCATCGTGCCTATAGAACGGTTAATATTACCTTCTGAAGCATCCCTGATTTTTATCGTTAAGAGATCATCAAAAGCCTGATTGGTTACATTCTCTTCTTTGTAACCGACAGTTGCAGCATTTGCAAGATTATTAGCGATAAGATCCAGTCTTTTTTGCTCATTTGCCATGCCTGTATATGCTGTATATAATCCTCTTACCATACCTTAACCTCTTTTCGGCAATCTTCCTCGTGCACCATTTAAATATAATTACATAAAACTGTTATTTACAGCCAGAACATATTATCAGCAACCAGTGTTCTGAAGCATCTCACCATCACCTATGTGAAGCTACAAATACATGGTATAGCTATTAACGATAATTATACATGGGTATACCCATTATTGCTAATCTCTTTTACCAGATAAGAATTCAACAAATTTACCGGTTCCTATGGCTACTGCTGTCATAGGATCTTCTGCTGTCATTGTAGTAATTCCTGTTTTCTCTTCGATTAATTCTTCCAGACCATATAAAAGACATCCGCCACCAGTAAGTACTATTCCTCTGTCTGCTATATCTGCCGCCAATTCCGGAGGCGTCTTCTCAAGGACACTGTGAACAGCTTCTACTATCTGAGAAGTAGTTTCCTTTAATGCCTCCTCTGTCTCTTCCGAGGTAACCGCAATAGTTTTGGGAAGTCCGGTAACTAGATTACGTCCTCTTACTTCCATGGATACAGATTCCGGCCTGCGATATGCAGAACCAATTTTTATCTTTATATCTTCTGCTGTTCTTTCACCAATCAAAAGGTTATGCTTCTTTCTCATATATCTTACAATTGCATCATCAAAATCATCTCCAGCAATTTTCACAGAAGTACTTACAACGGTACCTCCCAGGGAAATAACTGCTATGTCAGAGGTACCCCCTCCGATATCAACAATCATATTACCACAGGGTCTTGAAATATCAATTCCCGCACCAATTGCTGCTGCGATCGGCTCCTCAATGATAGCAACTTCTCTTGCACCAGCTGCATAGGTTGCATCCTCAACCGCTTTCTTCTCAACCTCTGTTACACCGCTGGGAACACAAACACTTATTCTTGGTTTACGAAACCTCTGCTTGCCCACGGCTTTTGCAATAAAATACTTTAACATTTTCTCTGTAACTGTATAATCAGAAATAACACCCTGTCTTAACGGACGTACCGCTACGATATTACCGGGTGTTCTGCCTAACATCAATCTGGCCTCTTCGCCGATTGCCTTAATTTTACTGGAGTCTCTGTCAAATGCCACTACCGATGGCTCTTTTAGTACAACTCCCTTTCCTTTTATATAAACTAATACACTTGCAGTACCCAAATCAATTCCAATATCACTACCTAACATAGTTCTCTCCTTTCCATCTCATGCGAATGCATCTTTCTATATCATAACAATAATTATTGTGAAGCTTCTGATCATCTATCTCAATATTATCTTCAATATATCCTTTCTATTTTCTTCCATTCTTCCGCAACTTAAACATATACGATTATATTATATACGGTTTGTCTATATTTTTCAAAGGAAATTTTAAAAACATATCATAGTATATATTAACCGCATTTCATTATTCTAAAACGCATCCCATTTTGAATCAAAAAATGATTATAAACGTTCTTTCCAAATCAGAAAGCTAAATGTTACTCTTTACAGACAGCTTAAATTCCGTTAAGATGCATCTGATAAGAAGACTATAATAATATTTATTATTAATTGAGGCTTTTCATAATTTATACTATAATATTTTTGTAATAGCCTTTTTAGTGTTATTACTTTATTAAATGAAATGGGGATTTATCATGAATGAAAAAGCACTTGCCATGAAAAAAGAAATCAAAAGTATTTCCGGATATCGAGCATTAATTTTAAGCAAAGTTTATATCTGTATCCTATTAACCATAAGTACATTATACCTGGGAATACACAGAATATCCAACTCTCCTCTTTATATTCTGCTAATATTATTGATCCTGCCGTCTATTATATCATATGTTCTTCAGGATTATACCTTAAAGAAACAAAATCACTTCATAATTAATCTCATTCAGGAACCACCTGTGCTGTTAAATAGTCTAAGGAAGAAATACCGCTATTCCAGAGTCAGCTATCTATCAAACCAGATAGCTTATCTTATTACTGTACTACTAATCTGTCTCTGGCAGATCAGTAATATGAAAGATATGTATCTAAGTGACCTACTATGCAAATTGCCTCTATTGATACTGACAACTGCTCTTACCTTGAGATTTCTCTTAGCTATTCTTTATAGTTTTAAAATTCCTCATGATGTCATGCTTAATAAAATCTAAATTTGTTTCCAGGAGGAATACACAAAAAAG
This sequence comes from Bacillota bacterium, assembly GCA_023418475.1. Lineage (GTDB taxonomy): Bacteria > Bacillota > Clostridia > Lachnospirales > Lachnospiraceae > Mobilitalea. Next base: position 48,768 of record JAEZZO010000064.1, on the reverse strand, counting down.
CCTAAGCTCTGCAAAAGAGCTTAGGCTTTTATAAATAATTCAATTAAGCAATGATTGTAGCAACCTTACCGGAACCTACAGTTCTACCACCCTCACGGATAGCGAAACCTAAACCTTGCTCCATAGCGATCGGATGGATCAATTCGATTGACATCTCGATATTATCGCCAGGCATACACATTTCTGTGCCTTCAGGAAGATTACATACACCAGTTACGTCTGTTGTTCTGAAATAGAACTGAGGTCTGTAGTTATTGAAGAAAGGAGTATGACGTCCACCTTCTTCTTTTGTTAATACGTAAACCTGAGCTGTGAATTTCTTATGGCATTTGATGGAACCTGGTTTACAAAGAACCTGTCCTCTTTCGACTTCATTTCTCTGAACACCACGAAGAAGTGCACCGATGTTATCACCAGCCTGAGCCTCATCAAGAAGCTTTCTGAACATCTCGATACCAGTTACAACAACTTTACGTGTCTCTTCCTTAACACCAACAATTTCAACTTCCTCAGATACATGAAGAACACCACGCTCTACACGGCCAGTAGCAACTGTACCACGGCCAGTGATGGAGAATACGTCCTCGATAGGCATTAAGAAAGGCTTATCGGTATCTCTCTGAGGATCCGGAATCCAGCTATCAACAGCATCGAATAATTCGATGATCTTGTCGCCCCAAGGACTTGTAGGATCTTCAAGAGCTTTCAGAGCTGAACCTTGGATGATAGGTGTATCATCGCCAGGGAACTCATATTCATTTAATAAGTCTCTGATTTCCATCTCTACTAATTCAAGAAGTTCCGGATCATCAACCATATCACATTTGTTCATGAATACTACGATATAAGGAACACCAACCTGACGGGAAAGTAAGATGTGCTCTCTTGTCTGAGCCATAACACCATCTGTAGCAGCAACAACAAGGATAGCACCATCCATCTGAGCAGCACCTGTGATCATGTTCTTTACATAGTCAGCATGTCCTGGGCAGTCTACGTGAGCGTAATGTCTATTCTTTGACTCGTACTCAACGTGAGCTGTTGATATTGTGATACCTCTTGCCTTCTCTTCTGGAGCCTTATCGATCTGGTCGAATGCTATAACTTCACCAGTACCAAGTCTTTCATGAAGAGTTTTTGTAATAGCTGCTGTAAGTGTTGTTTTACCATGGTCAACGTGACCGATCGTACCGATATTACAATGTGGTTTGTTTCTTGTAAATTTAGCCTTTGCCATTTTACAACGTCCTCCTTTAAATAATAAATGCTTATAAGCAAATGATTTTATACCCCTGTTCTATTAGAAAGCTAGGGCTTGTTTTATTTTTTGCCTCATATGCCTAATTATATTTCAAGTGTGAAATATTTTCAAGCATAATCAAGTGATATAACAATTTTTTTATAAATAACTGAGCCAAATACAGGCGGCATTACAATTATTTTGTTTTATTTGATAAAACTTTTTCCTGAACACTCTTCGGAACCTGCTCATAAGATGCGAAGAACATGGAATATGCACCACGGCCCTGTGTCTTAGAACGAAGTGTTGTGGAATAACCAAACATTTCTGAAAGCGGAACAAAACCTCTGATTAACTTCGTTCCATTCACATCTTCAGAACCTTCAATACGTCCACGGCGGGAGCTGATATCACCGATAACATCACCCATATAATCTTCCGGAACAGTAACTTCTACTCTCATGATAGGCTCTAAAAGTACGGAGCCACCCTTGTGCATTGCATCCTTAAATGCCATGGAACCGGCAATCTTGAATGCCATTTCACTAGAATCGACTTCATGATAAGAACCATCATAACAGGTAGCCTTTATACCAAGAACAGGATATCCGCCAAGTATACCGGCTTTGGAAGCCTCTTGAATACCTGCGTCTACTGCAGGGATATATTCCTTCGGAATAGCACCACCTACGATAGCGTTTACGAATTCATAGGTCTTCTCAGCATTTGCATCCATAGGCTCAAAACGAACCTTACAATGACCGTACTGTCCACGTCCACCGGACTGTTTCGCGTACTTGCTGTCAACCTCAACTGATTTCGTAAAGCCTTCCTTGTATGCAACCTGAGGTGCACCAACGTTTGCCTCAACCTTAAACTCACGAAGAAGTCTGTCTACGATAATCTCAAGGTGGAGTTCTCCCATACCTGCGATAATAGTCTGACCTGTTTCTTCATTTGTATAAGTTCTGAAAGTAGGATCTTCTTCTGCAAGCTTAGCTAATGCTTCGCCCATCTTATCCTGTCCGGCTTTTGTCTTGGGTTCAATCGCAACATTGATAACCGGTTCCGGGAATTCCATTGATTCCAGAATTACAGGTGATTTTTCATCACAGATTGTATCTCCTGTTGTGGTAATCTTTAAGCCTACTGCCGCTGCAATATCTCCGGAATAAACTCTCTCTAAGTCTTCCCTCTTATTTGCATGCATCTGTAAGATACGGCCAACGCGCTCTTTTTTATTCTTTGTGGAGTTTAATACGTAAGATCCGGAATTTAAGGTACCGGAATAAACTCTAAAGAATGCCAGCTTACCAACAAATGGATCTGCCATAATCTTAAATGCCAAAGCCGCAAAAGGCTCTTCATCGGAGGATCTTCTATGAACTTCATTACCATCCTCATCGGTACCCTTAATATCCGGAATATCCGTAGGAGCAGGTAAGAATTCAATGACAGCATCCAATAATTTCTGTACACCTTTATTTCTATAAGCAGAACCACAGAGTACAGGGATAATCTCTGTCTTTATGGTTGCTTTTCTTAATGCAGCCTTTAATTCTACTTCGGAAGGCTCTTCACCCTCTAAGAATTTTTCGATCAATTCATCATCTGTCTCGCAGATAGATTCGATCATTGCCTGACGATATTCCTCTGCCTGATCCTTCATATCATCCGGGATCTCTTTGATTTCAATCTGCTCACCCTTATCATCAATATAATAGTAAGCCTTCATCTCAAATAAATCGATAATACCCTTAAAGGTATCTTCCTTACCGATTGGTAACTGCAGCGGAACAGGGTTCTTGCCTAATCTGCTCTTAATCATACGTACAACATTAAAGAAATCTGCACCGGAAATGTCCATTTTGTTAATGAATGCCATTCTTGGTACATTATATTTATCTGCCTGACGCCATACTGTCTCAGACTGCGGTTCAACACCGCCCTTTGCACAAAATACACCTACTGCACTATCAAGTACACGCAGGGAACGCTCAACTTCTACTGTAAAGTCTACGTGTCCTGGTGTATCTATAATATTAATACGATGTTCCAGTGCACCAGGGATTTTGTTGTGTTCAAATTCCTGGGTCCAATGACATGTAGTTGCTGCAGATGTGATTGTAATACCTCTTTCCTGTTCCTGCTCCATCCAGTCCATAGTAGCAGTTCCTTCATGAGTATCACCAATCTTGTAGTTAACACCGGTATAATACAGGACACGTTCGGTAAGTGTTGTCTTACCGGCATCAATGTGCGCCATAATACCGATATTTCTAGTCCTCTCTAACGGATATTCTCTTCCTGCCAAGGATAATTCCTCCTTAAAATAATAAACAAAGAATGATAAATATCATTCTCAAATATCATGTGTTCAAACAATACTTCGTTTCACAAACGAAACTTTGTTAGGAAGAAGGACATGCTATGATAATATCATCTTACCATCTGTAATGAGCAAATGCCTTATTAGCATCAGCCATTTTATGCATATCTTCTTTTTTCTTAACAGATGCTCCGGTATTATTAGCAGCATCCATAATTTCGTTAGCAAGCCTCTCCTGCATTGTTTTCTCGCCTCTTTTACGTGAATACATAGTAATCCAGCGAAGTGCAAGCGCTTGTCTTCTATCCGGTCTAACCTCGATCGGCACCTGGTAAGTAGCGCCACCGATACGTCTTGCTTTTACTTCAAGAACAGGCATAATGTTGTTCATTGCTTCTTCAAATACCTCAACAGCATCTTTACTGGTTTTTTCAGCCACTCTCTCAAATGCTCCATAAACGATCTTCTGGGATGTTCCCTTCTTACCGTCCAGCATAATGCTGTTGATGAGCTTTGTTACAACTTTATTATTGTATAACGGATCAGCTAAAACATCTCTTTTTTGTATATGTCCTTTTCTAGGCACGTTTCTTCCCTCCTTAACAAATCTTAACGAATAATCCTCCGTAACGAATGGAATACTCGCAAACGAATGATAATTCGTTAGTCATTAATTCTACGGTACTCACAAATAGATAAATAATATTTATCTGATTGCTTGTGTTCGTGCTCAGTTTAAATTTTATTTTCCAGAGGCAGTCATCTGGTGATCTGCTTTGTGATTGGTTTAAGCAATCTATTCAACCTGTAACCCACAGAAATACAAATCAAACGGAAATAAAAAATTAATCCGGCACTTAACTTAGCAGAAAATTGGTATTCAATTATCTGCTTCCATTAATTCAAAACACATTGATGATTAATCAAATCAATAGTCAGGAATTATTTCTTAGCTTCTTTCGGTCTCTTAGCACCGTACTTAGAACGTGCCTGTCTTCTCTTAGCAACGCCTGCTGTATCAAGTGTACCTCTGACGATATGGTAACGAGTACCAGGTAAATCCTTTACTCTACCACCTCTGATCAGAACAACGCTATGCTCCTGAAGGTTGTGGCCTTCGCCTGGGATATAGCTTGTTACTTCGATTCCGTTGGAAAGACGTACTCTGGCAATCTTACGAAGCGCTGAGTTAGGCTTCTTAGGAGTAGCTGTTCTAACTGCTGTACATACACCTCTCTTCTGAGGAGCAGAAATATCGGTCTGTTTCTTATTTAAGGAGTTAAATCCTTTCTGCAATGCAGGAGAAGTTGACTTGTACTCTACTGTCTTTCTACCTTTTCTAACTAACTGGTTAAATGTGGGCATTAATTTTTCACCTCCTGAAATTATTAATTGACAGTCTTCCTGTCATAAAGCTATTCTGTGGTTTTCGGCCTCTTTTTGAACACCCGAAAAGCATTCATAATAAGCGCATAAAAATATTTAGCATGCAGAAATCTGCACGCTAAATGATTATACTTTTTTGTCTTATAAATGTCAAGGACTTTTTTTACAAAAATAAGCTTGATTTAGAAATGAAAAGAGAATATCCTCCAGCTTTCGAAAGAGGCTTCTGCCTATATTGCAGTTGCTGCTTTTGTATTACATTTTATAGGTAACAACATCGTCCAGATTTTTTCTAGGTCTTGTTCCCGGCTTTTCATCCGGATATCCGACAGCCAGCGCTGCCACCAGCTGCTTATCCGTATCCAGCCAGTCACACAATTCCGTATATGCAAAAACAGTATTCGCAATCCATAGCGTTCCAAGTCCCAGATTTTCTGCGGCAAGGCACATATTCTGAATTGCAGCCCCGATGGATTGTGTGTTAACGATTTCAAAGACTCTCTCTTCACCGGAAATCTCATCAAATAGTGAGCTGCTATCCTGGTTTAATACCATAATAATAATTGGAGCCTGTTTCATTATATTAAGTGTATTCTGGGCATCCGGCAACCCATACCTGCTTAGGGGCAGCATGGATATACCATCCTTTTCCCGGTCAATACCCTTCTGCATGGCAGCCAGCATGGACTCCTTTTCTTTTCCTCCTACAACAATAAACCTCCAGGGCTGTCTGTTCTTACCGGATGGTGCTCTGGTGCCGGCATAAAGTATGGCTTTTATCGCATCCACCGGGACCTCATCTGTCTTATATTTTCTGATACTACACCGACTGTAAATTTCTTCTATACGCATACGTTTCCTCATTTCTGCGCTGCTCCTGGTTCTCTCAAGTTTGTATGGGCAGCGCAGCTACAAACCAATTGAATAAATAATACTTTCTCTCTTTTTTACGGTAGGTTTTTCCTTCACACTTTAAGCAAGATGCCGCATGCAGCATCTCAAAATATGTTCATTACTCTATTATAACGGATGCATAGCGAGGATTTGCAGTTCTTACCAGATCTGCGTAATTTCCACTCAACTCATCAAAGGCTGACCGAACCATCTCAGGAATATCAACATGAGCAATATATCCCTTTCCATTTGGACCATAACCGTTTTGATCATCCGTTAATCTAGCGATTTCCCCCAAAAGAAGAGAAATATACCGCTCCATATCCCACATTCCCCATAAGTTGGAAGGTTCAAACGTTAGTTTTTCGTCTTTTATCTCTACCCTTACCTGATAGGCGGCAAAATTTATAACCTCTATATCCGTATCCTGCAGATTTTTTCGAAATCCGGCATCCATTCTAAGCTGCATTGTGGAATCCTGTACAATTACAATGTTTTGTGGCTTCAGTTCATTTTGCCGGAGCAGTTCCAATGCATTGGAAATATTGTTGCCGCAATTTGTGGATTTGCGTTCTAAAAGCACCGGTATGGCAGGGTACTTCATATGAATGTATTCATACATCATTTCTGCTTCCATTTTTCCCTCTGTTATCATGCCCGGATGAGTTTGTTGCATAACCTTACGCAGAGTTTTGGTCGTATGTCCTTCTCCTCCTACAATCATGAAATGTTTCATAAAGTGCTCCGAGATTGCTTTCCCGACTACATCGCAGCCATATGGAATACTGCCTCCGAATAAAATCAGAACATCTGCCTGGGATATATGATATTTCTGTTTAAGCTCATCCGGCTGCAGGGCTTCAATATCCCTTTTCCCCAGAAATTCTCCAAGGATATTTATATTCTGTTTTATCCTTTCTAAATTCATTTGCTGCCCCTTCTTTCTCTTAATATTTCCGTTTCTAATCTTAATTTATGTTTCAATGCTTCTGCTGAAGATTCATGAATGGATGTCATAGCAGCTAGTTGATGCATTTGTTATGCCTTATTTAGACATTGTCTGCTTTCCAAAGACTGTATCGCAGCCTATTCCGTAACAAATGTCTATGGAAGTTTGTGCTTTATTATGCAGTAGAATATAGAATTTGCTTAATATTACTACACTAATCTATTTTATTATAAACGATCCGCTGAAAATGAAAAGCAAATTTTCAGATGTATCGTCAAATGAAACGTAAAGTGAAATACATTAAATTGTAAAGTGAAAAAGGTTATTAACCTGACTACAACTTTATAATTTATACTTAATAAAAAACTGAGTCGCAGGGTATCATGGTATTCTTTTATTGATATCTGTACATCCAGGATTACTATTCGGACTTTTTTCAGATACTATTGCAGAACAATGCACGGGTAATTATTTCCTGGATTGCTGTAATAGAAAATTGGAAGGAAGCAAGTTCTCTGATACAGACAGCAATACACTTATTTCTTAATTAAAGTCATATTTGATTCTGAAGTTCTTGTGGAATATTTGACAATGAAAATTAGTTGGTCAGTAAACAGTAACGGCTACCTTCATATAACATTTTTTCTAAAAAGTTAGATTGACAATTAATTTTGGATTGTATATACTGTATTTATTAGTGAAATACGAATTATAAACGCAAACCAATGAGTAAGAAGAGTAAATATAGCTGATTATTTTCAGAGAGCTGCAGCTGGTGAGAATGCGGTAATTAGGCAATATTGAATGGACTTACGAGGGCGGGAAGAAAAGCAGCATTTGTTGCCGAGTAATGCCTGACGGGATCTCCTTCCGTTAACAGTGGTGCATATATGAAGGTATATGAATTGAGAGGGTGCAGCAGCACCAATCCGGGTGGTACCGCAGAAGCAGATTTTGAAGCTTTTGTCCCAGTAGAATTACTGAGACAGAGGCTTTTTTTATAGACAAAAAAGTGAAGTAACAGATGCAGCAATAACAAAAAATTGAAAGGAGTTAATTCTCCTTTCCCACAACTGAAAGGAGTTAATTCTCCTTTCCCACAACTGAAAGGAGAATTTGGAAATGACAAAAAAGATTCCACACAGACTTTATCTGACTGAGGATCAGATGCCCAAGCAATGGTACAACTTAAGAGCTGATATGAAGGAGCTCCCCGACCCTATCTTAAATCCTGGTACGCTAAAGCCCTGTCAGGTAGAAGAATTGTATCCCATCTTCTGTGAGAAGCTTGCAAAACAGGAAATGGATAACACTACAAGATATATTGATATCCCGGAGGAAATACAGGATTTCTATAAAATGTACCGTCCCTCCCCTTTAATCCGTGCTTATAATCTGGAGAAGGCGCTGGGAACTCCTGCTAAAATCTATTATAAGTTTGAGGGTAATAATACCTCCGGCAGTCATAAGCTAAATTCTGCAATCGCACAGGCTTATTATGCAAAGGAGCAGGGACTCAAGGGCCTAACCACTGAAACCGGTGCCGGCCAATGGGGAACGGCTCTCGCTGAGGCTTGCTCCTATTACAATCTTCCGCTTACCGTATTCATGGTCAAGGTTTCCTACGAACAGAAACCTTTCCGGAAATCCGTTATGCAGACCTTTGATGCACAAATCATACCCAGCCCCAGTGATACAACCAATGTTGGTAAAATGATACTTGAAAGCAATCCCGGCACCACCGGAAGTCTTGGCTGTGCGATATCCGAGGCAGTTGAAAAAGCTGTAACCACCCCTGGCTACCGTTATGTTTTAGGCTCCGTGTTAAATCAGGTATTGCTGCACCAGTCCATCATTGGTCTGGAATCCAAACTGGCTATGGAAATGCTGGATGAATATCCGGACATCGTAATCGGATGTGCAGGGGGCGGCTCCAACCTTGGCGGTCTGATTGCACCCTTTATGCAGGATAAGTTATCCGGTAAAGCGGATCCTCGAATTATAGCCATAGAACCCGCATCCTGCCCTTCCTTCACCAGAGGTAAATATGCATATGACTTCTGTGACACCGGCAAGGTTACCCCTCTTGCTAAAATGTATACCCTTGGAAGCAGCTTTATTCCATCCTCCAACCATGCCGGCGGCTTAAGATATCATGGTATGTCACCAATTCTATCAAAACTTTACCATGACGGTTACATGGAAGCTGCTGCAGTTGAACAAACAAAGGTATTTGAAGCAGCGGTATTCTTTGCAAAGCAGGAAACAATTCTCCCCGCACCGGAATCGGCTCATGCAATCCGAGGTGCAATAGATGAAGCTTTGAAATGCAAGGAAACAGGCGAAGCTAAAACTATTCTGTTTGGTCTAACCGGAACAGGATATTTTGATATGACTGCATATAATTCCTATCTGAGCGGTTCTATGTCAGACTATATTCCAACGGATGCCGATCTGCAGAAGGGGTTTGATCTTTTACCTAAGGTTTGATTAAAAATATTAAGAACGGGCACTACTATATCACAAAATCCAGTGATATGCAGTGCCCGTTCTTATTATATAATATCAAAAAATGGATTTAACAGGTCTTCATATCTTTCTGTGCTATCTTAGTGCTAGTTTTTATTTGTTAGTTTTTATTTTTCATGTTTCCTTATGAGTACTAATATGATATAATAATTAATAGTGCAATTTTTTAGTTACAGGGAAACGGTATGATAAGCCTAACGCAAATAGGCTACACAAAACGAAAGGCGCAGGTAATAAAATGAACGATAGATCTAGTCACGACGTATTAGAAGACAAGTTCCGGGAGTTAATCGCATATGCCAGCAAGCAAAAAGGCGTTGTTGAAGCGGAAAAAGTGAATACGCTGATCAGTGAATTAAATTTGGACAATCACCAGATTGACAAAATATATGAAAAATTAGAGGCCTATAATATTGTAGTTCTGAGTACGGCTGAGGAAGATGAACCCAGTGAAGAATCTCTATTGGAGCTTGAAGAGGATTCAGAGGATGCTCAGTCCGAACTGGAAGTTCTTGCGCAAGCCTCCTATTCGGTTTCTGATGATCCGGTACATCTATATCTGAAGGAAATAGGAAATTACCCTCTTCTGTCAATAGCAGATGAGGTTGAATTAGCAAAAAGAATTATGGAAGGCGATGACGTTGCAAAGCAAATCCTGGCAGAGTCTAATCTTCGTCTTGTTGTAAGTATTGCAAAGCGATATGTCGGAAGAGGCCTATCCTTTTTGGATCTAATTCAGGAAGGAAATCTTGGTCTTATTAAGGCAGTTGAAAAATTTGATTATACAAAAGGCTATAAATTCAGCACATATGCTACCTGGTGGATCAGACAGGCAATTACAAGATCTATCGCAGACCAGTCACGTACCATCCGTATACCGGTACATATGTCAGAGGTAATTAACAAAACCTACCGTGTATCCCGTAATCTGCTGCAGGAATTAGGAAGGGAACCTACGGAACAGGAGCTTGCCGATGCTATGAATGTTCCGCTTGAAAAGGTAAGAGAAATTTTGAAGGTTTCGGCAGATCCGATATCTCTTGATACTCCCATTGGCGAAGAGGATGATAGTCATCTTGGTGATTTTATCAGTGATGAATCAATGATGGGGCCAGAAGATGCTGCTTCTTATTCCATCCTCAAGGATCAGATCACAAAGCTTTTGGATACTCTGACAGACAGAGAACAACGCGTATTAATTCTGCGTTTTGGTTTAAAGGACGGAAGAAGCCGGACTCTGGAAGAAGTAGGCAAGGAATTTAATGTAACGCGCGAACGTATTCGTCAGATTGAAGCGAAAGCCTTAAGAAAACTCAGACACCCCAGCCGCGCAAAATTGCTGAAAGGTTACGAACTAATCTAAAGTAAGACCGATGAGAAGGAGCATTTTATGAAGAGAATTATATTTATGTTCATTCGAAGCTTTTTCAGTTTACCCTACTATTTGTTTTGTGTACTGCGTTTAAGCCATGCACAGAATTATGACAGGGAAACCCGTTATGCCTTTCTTCATAAAGTAGCTCCGGTTGTTAACCGAAGGGGAAGGGTTAAGATCATTTGTACAGGTTTAGAAAATCTTCCGAAAGAGAATGGATATATAATGTTTCCCAATCATCAGGGAATGTTTGATGCATTGGCTTTTCTGGAAACACATGAGCGCCCGCTTGTTACTGTAATGAAGAAGGAAGTAAAGGATACCTTTTTGTTACGGCGTATTATTATGATGCTTCAGGCTGAAATCATAGATCGTGAAGATATACGGCAATCCATGCAGGTTATCATGAATATGACGAAGCGCGTTAAGGAGGGGGATAACTTTCTTATTTTTGCAGAGGGAACCCGTTCAAGAAAGGGTAATCAATTACTTGAATTTAAAGGCGGAAGCTTTAAAAGTGCTATGAATGCAAGATGTCCCATCGTACCGGTTGCATTAATCGATAGCTTTAAAGCCTTTGATACAAATTCAATAAAAAAGGTAACTGTACAGATTCATTATTTACAACCCTTATATTATGAAGATTATAAAGGTATGAAATCCACTGAATTGGCTGAACTGGTATCTTCTCGCATTAAAGAGACCATTCAATTTTATGAAAATAAGTAAACTTTTTATGAAATAAATGGGATTTGAGTATCAAAGTCGTAAAAATGTTTATTGTATGAATATATACTCTCATATCCATCTGCATAAGTCAAATCAGACTTCTGACAGTTGAATCTGAAATAAATTTAGTAAAGAAATGGCGGCTCTGATAAAGTTACCATTTCTTTTTTTGTGGAACTTATTTTCCTGCCATCCAATAGCTTGTACATTTTTTTCCTATTCGGTATTATCTGTACTCCTTCCGGAATATATTTAACAAAGCCTGTTAATAATTGTTATTATATCCCATTATACCCTTAATCTAGTTGATTTTAAAGGCTTTATGGGCTATACTAATGAAACAGCCCGGCAAACTTGTGCCTGTCAGCCCGGCTTATATTATGACGGTTTTCATAATAATTAACTAGAAAGGCAGAGTTATGAAAAAGGAAAAATTAGTTTTCATCGCAGCGCTGATCATAATTTTAGTTTTTTGTACGACACACGTTCTGAAAATACAAATTCCTTCTCCCGTTGGCAAAGCGAATTCAACCAAGTCAGATGATGCATTAACTACAACAAGTGAAACTTTGTTAAAACAGAAAGCCAAATCCGAAATTCAATCTTTTTCAGTAAATAGCAGTAAGAACACCGAACCAGATGCATTGTCAAATAATTCTAAGACAAGCTCTGAGAAAAGCTTAGAAGCAGCCAGTAATATTGACAAAAGAGATAGGGATAATCAGAAAAATATAAGTTCTGCCAATGCGATAACTGCTTACCCGAATGCTGCTACTGCTTTCGGAGCAGATAGTGCCACATCCTCCGAAGCTGTTTTAGACACTGATTTGGCGGACAAGGACAATACAGATAATCAGAAATCCGACAAAAAAGACAAGGCAAAATATGCGGATATTGGCATCTCAATTGCAAAAGATTTTGTAAACGTCAGAAAGATGGCCTCCACAAACAGTCATATTTTAGGAAAGCTATATAAAAATTCAGCCGCAACCATAATAAAAGAAAAGGATGACTGGTATTATATTAAATCAGGCAATATGAAGGGATACGTAAAAAAGAAATTCATGAAAACCGGTATTCCGGATAAGGTATTAGTAGATAAATATGGTACTTTAACTGTCTCTGTTAATGCCGATGGTCTAAACGTGCGGGAGAGCACCTCCATAAAATCAAAAAAAGTAGCCGTAATCTATAAAAATGAGGTATACGCTGTTGTTAAGAAAAAAGGAGAATGGATAAAAATCAGCATACCCAGGAACCATTCCAATGGATTTATCAAGACAGAATTTGCGAAGCTTCGTGTGGAATTTAAGGAAGGCGTCTCAAAAGCAGAGGAAGAAAAGCTTAAACAGCAAGAAGCTGCGGAACGAATAAAAAAGGAAACAGAAATTCTGTATGAAAATGGTATTGGTTATTCCGGCAGTGAGTTAAAGCTGCTTGCCTGCCTGATCCATGCTGAGGCCGGTTCGCAAAGCTATAAATGCAAACTGGCTGTTGCCAATGTTGTTTTAAACCGGGTTGCTTCCTCAAAATATGCTTCTTCCATTAAAACGGTTATTTACCAGCGAGGACAATTTTCTGTTGTACCAAACGGCTCCCTGCAAAGACAATTGAATGGTTATGATAATTTTAACTCAAGCTCAGAACGAATGTCCATAAAAGCTGCAAAGGATGCTCTGGCCGGCGCAAATAATATCGGCTCACGCCTTTATTTTCATTCCTATATGACAGCGGTTAGGAAAGGATATGATCACAAGGTAACCTCTGTAAAATTAGGTGGGTTATTATTTTGGTAAAATAGTTAAAACAAAAGCCCTTTGAAACTTGCCGTATCAACTTAGCAAAAGGAGATACAGTTCTATTTCAACGGGCTTATCTGTTTTATTTAAATAATTTTCTTAACTCCAGCTTTTTTATTATATAGCATTTTCAATATTCCGCTTGCCTCTACTCCTCTTATTGCGGCAAACAACAGCATTGTTTCTACCGGCAGCATAATCAGCTGCTTTAAGGCTCTTATCGGAAGCATTGCCATAAAGGAATTCCCATATAAGAGGGTAAACCAGAAGGTATTTAACAGAATATCAATAAATACCATTCTTAGGATATTGGCTATAAGTATCCTTTTTAAACTGATCGGTTTTTGATATAAAATCAAACCATAAAGCAATCCGGTCAGCATAGAGCTAATTGTAAGACCCGGAAAAAAAGCTCCCATCGGCTTAACCAAGAAGGTCAGAATGTCAATCGCTGCTCCATAAATGATCCCTACAAACGGACCAAATAAGTAATATACAAATTCATTGGGCAGAAAGGTAAAACCGATCTTCAGAAAATCCCACAATATAACCGTAAAACTTCCTAAAACAATAGAAATTGCGCCAAACATAGCAGTCAGGGTGATGCATCTTACATTCTTCATTTCTTTGAAAGATGCGAGAAATAGTTTTTTAAATTTTGACATAAAAAAATTACCTCCTTTGCAGATGTTTACTACAATAAGAGATAAAATCAAATAGAAATGTATTTGACTATCCAACTGTAGCAGCGGGATGCGAACTATGCACCGCAAGTATCCTTTTCGTCCGGCTGACAACTCCCTGTTCAACCAGCACTTAACGCGCACAATCCTACTCTGCTTATAAATTTTTCTAACCAAAGTATAACATAGGTTTGATGTTTTGCATAGAGACAGATTTGATAATTTAATAGATATTATACCAGAATATTCTGCAAAGTAACTGTTCACAACCCTGTTTTGACCGGACTGCAAACAGCAACTTCACATACCTGATACCTATTTTCAGCCTTTCACTGCTCCGCTAGTCATACCGCAAGAAATATATTTCTGTATGAAAACAAAGATCAAGGCTACCGGGATGACTGTTACAACTGCAAAGACTGTCAAATAGCTCTATTTAGTTCCGTAGTGCCTAATATGATTCAAGTGCCAAAAGTTATGCCTGGAATAAGCTTCTACATTACAGTATATAAGCTTATATATTTTATAATTTACAGGAATCAATAGTAAGGGGCAGCGGCTGATTGCCGTCGATATCTGCAATTCCATATTCTATTGCCAGTTTGGCTGCAATCTGAACGGTTCCGCTTTTCTCATTGATTTTTTCGTCGTCCATCATACCGGCAATTACTCTTCCGATAAATTCAGGTGTTTCTGAATTCTCCAAATTCAGGAATTCGGCCGATGCCATGACCGATTCCGTCCTTACCAATCCCGGATATAGAGATATCGTATTTATATTATATTTATTAAGCTCATATGCCATAGTTTCTACCATTTTATCATCTGCGGCTTTTGCAATACCATAAGCAACACCCATATCATTTCTTTGTGCAGCCCAGAAGGAAATATTAACGATCAGCCCTCCTCCCTGTTCTACCATTACCGGTGCCACAAAACTACTGGTAACATAATGTGCCCGGATTCCGGCCTGAAACATTTTGTCCCACCGATTGATTGGTATGGTAAAGAACTCCCGCTCCAGCCAGAACTGTGTGCCGTCGTTAAAACATTCATAACCACCCCATACATTATTCACCAGTATATCAATCCGGCCCTTCTCCTCGATAACTCGCTGTACCGCGGCTTGTGTCTCTTCATCAACGATATGGTCACATTTTATTGCATATACCTCATTATTGTATTGCCTTGCTTCCTTTTCTGTCTGCATAAGGGAACCTGCTAAGTTTACCGCTCCCTTACCCTCTTCTGCGGTTCTTCCTGTAAAATATACACAAGCACCCGCTTTTGCTAATGCAATTACTATCCCCTTACCTATTCCACGGGTTGCCCCTGTAACAAAAGCAATTTTTCCATTAAGTGAACTCATAACATATCCTCCTTCTTTTCCTTTCATCTTTACCTTCATTTTAACATTCATCTTCACTTCATTGTTTCTTTTCGTACTTTTCCTAAATCAGCTCAAGTTTTTATACATTAGTCAGATATTGCACCTTTCGAATGTACTTTTGTGTTTGGATTAGTCAATTAGATTGTATAATTTATCACGTAAAAAGACCTATCATTTTATGCATAAAAATGATAGGTCTCATATTCTTTTAATTCAAGTGTATATGCTTTATTTAATTACCGCATTCAATACTGATTTCATTAAATTTCTCCAGAATATCATCAATAATTAATCCACTCTTATCTGCTCCTGCTTTATCAAGAATCACACCTCCCTGGTGCATCATAAGCAGCCTGCTGCCATATTCTACGGCATAACGAAGATTATGGGTTACCATAATAGTTGTAAGGTGCTTTTCCTTTACAACCTGATCGGTTAGCTGCATGATCAGCTCAGCGGTTTTGGGATCGAGCGCAGCCGTATGTTCATCCAATATCAGAAATTCGATCGGCGTCATAGTCGCCATTAATAAAGCCATAGCCTGCCTCTGACCGCCCGAAAGGGATGCGACCGGAATATTCATTTTATCTTCCAGTCCCAGATTTAAGGAAGCAAGCATTTCCCGGTAATACGAAATCCGCTTTTTATTCGTTCCTCTTCCTAGATTAAAGCTTTTTCCTTTATTGTCAGCAAGGGACATGTTCTCGAGTATTGTCATTGTCGGGCAGGTACCCATAGCCGGATTTTGATAGACGCGACCAATACGTCTCTGGCGAATATGTTCCGGCATATTCGTAATATTCTCGCTTCCTATCATAATCCTGCCATTATCAATTGGAATACTGCCGCAGATAATATTCAGCATGGAGGTCTTGCCTGAACCATTACTCCCAACGACAGAAATAAATTCTCCATTCTGGATTGTCAGGTTAAAATCACGAAACAGGCACATCTCATTAATAGTCCCAGGGTTATAGTACTTATTAATATTTTGCAATTCAATCATTGCTTCACCCTCCTTTTGCGTTCACTGCTAAGAACCAGAATTCCTAGGAATAATATCGCAGTAATCAACTTTAGATCGGAGGCTACCATTCCAAACCGGATTGCGATTGCAACACAGGCTTTATAAATAATTGAACCAATGATAACGGCTGTTGTAGACTTTACGAAGGATAGTTTCTTAAACAGATTGGTACCAATAATAACACTGGCAAGTCCGATCACGATGGTTCCTGTTCCAGAGGAAATCTCAAAGAAACCGCTTTTCTGCGCATAGACGCATCCTGCCAGTGCAACAAATGCATTCGCGATTGCGAGTCCAATTATTTTAACTGTCCCTTTGTCCTTCGCAAGAGAGGTAACAAGTGTCTCATTATCTCCGACTGCGCGAAGCAGATAACCGGATTTTGTTTTCAGATAAAGATCCAGTAATAGCTTCATTATTATTACAATGATAAGTAAAATTACAGATACAAGAAAGGGTTTAAAACCCTCTGGTACGATACTGTCAAGTAATGCATTTTCAAAAATAGTATTCTTTGAAAAGATCGGAACATTTGCTCTTCCCGCTATCCGCAGGTTGATCGAATACAACGCAGTCATCATAATAATTCCGGATAATAGGTCTCTTACCTTCAGCTTAACATGTATCAGACCTGTTAAAATGCCTGCCAGCGCTCCGGTCAGGAAGCTTATTAATAACGTAAGAAGCGGATTAACACCTGCTAAGATCATTATTACCGTTATTGCTGCTCCAAGCGGAAAGGTTCCGTCAACGGACAGATCCGGGAAATCCAATATTTTGTAGGTAATGTAAACACCCATCGCCATAATGGAGTAGACAAGACCTTCCTCCAAAACCCCCAATAAAATTATTACCCATGCCGCCATATTCTACCTCCTGAATAAACGAGAAACCACATTATGTTTTACTTCGCTTACAATTATTCTGCAATTTTATCAAACATTTCCTTCGCACTGCTTACCAGATCACTCGAAAGAGTGATTCCAAGACTTGCTGCAACTGCTGTATTGCCATAGAATGAATACTGGGATATTGTCTCGAAGTTTATTTCACTGGCTTTCTTCTCACCCGAAAGTACCTTAGCTGCCATAGCTCCTGTTTGCTTTCCAAGTTCAAGGTAATCAATACCCATCGCTGCCAGACATCCTATTTTAACCTGTTCTACTTCACTTCCAAATACAGGTATCTTCTTTGCAGCGGCTTTATCTAAAATAACCGGAAGTGAATTTACAACGGTATTGTCTGTTAAATTGCTGATACAATCCACCTTTCCAACTAAAGCATCTGCAGCAAGCGGAATATCTGCCGATGTAGCAATACCACTTTCCACAATCTCAAAATTATACTCCGGTGCAAGCTTTTTATATTCTTCAATAGCAGACACTGAGTTAACCTCACTGGTGCTATACATTATACCAATTTTTTTTGCATCAGGAAGGATGGAGCGGATCATTTCCAGCTGCTCTTTTACTGCAAGCTTATCACTTGTACCGGTAATTTCTCCGTTTGGAGTCTTGTCCTCTTTCGCAAGCTCAGCCTTTACAGGATCGGTAACAGCAGTAAAGATAACCGGAATATTTGCCGCCTTTGCTGCAGCATAAGCACTTTGCGCCATAGGTGTTGCAATTGCACAGATTAAGTTCACCTTCTTGGCAACGAAATTATCAGCAATCTGCTGCGCAGTGCCCATATCTGCCTGTGCATTTTCAAAATCAACTTCTAAATTGTCTCCTTCTGTATAACCCGCTTCCTTTAAACCCTCCAGGAAGCCTTCCTTACAGTTATCCAGTGATTTGTGCTCAGCGAACTGGCCGATTCCTATTGTAACCTTTTTTGCCTTATCATTTGTGGATGCTGCTGCACCCTCCGTAACTGTTTTCGTGTCATCTGTTTTCTCAGGTATCGTCTCTTTCTTTGTACCGCAGCCAACCATGCTCATTGTGAAAACAAGAATTAAAATAATTGATATTATTTTTTTCATGTGAAATACTCCCTCCATAATTAAAATATAATAGGTAACAATTGTTCCTCTGTATAAAATAATAGAAAACCGTATGATCAATACGCTGCACTGGCACTTATCTAATCCGAATGATATTTTATTCTTTTATATAAGACTTTTGGAAGGCTTGGATTAAAGTATTCAAATACTGACTATTCATCCGAACACATAAAAAAAGCCTCAAGTATCTTATACTTGAGACGAATAAAATCCGCGGTACCACTCAAATTGACAAGGAAAGAAAATCTTTGCCCACTCTACATATACATAAATATATGCCATGCTTGTAACGGTTATGGTCTCCGTCAACGCCTACTATTAGTTCGGGTTGCCCTCAAAAGTCCATTCAGCCAAAGACTCCATATCGCATTCCACCAGCTGCGACTCTCTGTAATGTTGTACTAAAGCTTACTTCTCTTTCTCAACGGTTTCGTTTATTTATGAATATATCTTAATACGGTAGTAAGCATTTGTCAACGGCTAATTATATATTCTGTAAAAAATCTCAAGATCTTATTATTTTTATCAAAAGTGGTTCTTTTCTATAAATTTTACATAAATATCACTATTTTAATACATAAATTTCACATATAAATAATATACTATTCTGGTGAAGTTTAGCTTTGAAGAGATTGATTTTCCCGACTACCGTGCCAATAGTATACAGGGTTATAGCTGGGTAGCCAATCTCTTTTTTACTTTTTAATCATAAAATTTAAAATTTTTAATAGAATAATAGAAACAAAATGAGGTACTCTATATGCTTAAAAAACTGGTTTCATTCTTAATTTGTGTTTTTATTCCGCTTGCCGTAGGAGGTCTCTCAGCCTTTTTAACAAAGGATGCAATGTCTAATTATAGTCAAGTCATCAAACCCGGTATTACACCACCCGCCGTTATTTTCCCTATTGTATGGACTATACTCTATCTATTAATGGGCATATCCTCCTTTATTATTTGTTCTTCTGACAGCTCAATGAAACAATCCGCACTTAATTGGTACGCGATACAGCTGCTCTTTAACTTTATATGGTCCATTATTTTTTTCAATTTGCAAAACTATTTATTCTCTTTCATATGGTTGATCGCACTCATTATTTGCATTATTATTATGATGGTTAAATTCTATAAAATAAGCCCACCGGCTGCTTATTTGCAAATTCCTTATCTGCTATGGTGTGCATTTGCCGCATATTTAAACTTTTCTATTTATCTGCTCAACAAATAAACTGCATGGAGTCGTAATGAGAAACAAAAAAGATCCTCCTTAACCTTATTATAAAATTATTAATGTCATCTCCGCTATAAGACATTTGGACTCTACCATCGGATGTAATAGCAGCTGCTAACCAGATTCTATTACTGATATATGAACCATTTATCAAATATCGTAATTGCTGCAATAAACTAACCATTAAAACTATTATAATTATTGCCTTCTTCATAAATATTCTCCTTTAATTAGTAAAAAGTCATATACACATCAGACATTATATCAGTCAAATATACAAGTCATGCTAATCGTTTCATAACCCTATTACTATTAGGATAAACGTACATATATATTCTCAAATGTTACTCTTTTAAGAACATTATGAGCTATGTTTCATTGCAGTTCTTGGTGGAGCATCTACCTGGGTAGACAAGGAGGTTTTTTCAAGAAAGCGATTATGTTATTTCAATCAGAAGAGTAAACAAACATTCATTCATTTATCATAAAAAAACCATTACATTATGAATCAATTGATGGAATCATAATGCAATGGTTCGTTGCACTGTAATTTATTAAATTTTTATTTTTTGAAATCTGCGGGAAATGCAGGATTGAATGCATAGAAATTCCTGGCATCTAGCTCATCCTGAATCATTCTTAAGGCTTCACCAAATCTCTGAAAGTGAACAATTTCTCTTTCCCTTAAGAATTTAATCGGGTCGCATACGTCATGATCATGAACTAAACGAAGAATATTATCATAGGTTGTTCTGGCCTTTTGTTCTGCTGCCATATCTTCTACCAGATCAGTAATCGGATCACCTTTACTTTGAAAAGACATTGCAGTGTACGGTACTCCACCAGCAGCCATTGGCCAAACACCCAGTGTATGGTCTGTATAATAATTTTGAAAACCGCCTTCTACAATCTGTTCCGGCGTCAGGTCTCTTGTTAACTGGTGAACGATAGCTCCAACTATTTCCATATGTCCAAGTTCTTCCGTACCTATATCATTCAGAATTCCGACTACCTTTCTGTTTGGCATAGCAAAGCGCTGTGATAAATACCGTAAGGAGGCTCCTATTTCACCGTCTGGACCGCCGTATTGCATTTGGGTATAGTTTTTATCATATGTAATATACTCTACTATTACATATGTATAAGCATGCTTTTAATTATGCTTTCTTCCATGGCAAAATTTATATTTTAGACCACTACCACAATAGCATGGATCGTTTGGATAGATTTTTGCATTTTTTTTGCGTAATTATATTCAATTTTCCTGAATTATTTATTTCGTATATATTATTAGTTGTCTGAAATTGATAGATATTATTAACAACTTGTTCAACTTGTATTGTAGGATTATGATCCAAGTATAATGAAAGAATTAAACCTATAACAGTTAATATCGTTGTGATGATAAATTTTAAATCAACTTTTCTCTCATTGTTTTTTACTAATAATTCTTTTATTTCCGACAGACTATTATCAATTCCGTTTACAGCATCTTGCAATGACATTTTATCTTCATTTACTTTTTCAAGAATTATAGCTAAAGATTTGAGTTCTTCTGTGGACTTGCTCGGTGCATTTAAAATATGTATCACATTATCAATAAGCTTAAAAGTTCCGTCTGGAATATGCCCCATCGCTCCGCATAAAGGACATGGTCCAGCCATACAATTATTAAAAATCAAAGTTGCATTGTCGCCCATTTTAATTGGAGTAGGAAAAATAAAATTACATCTATCACAAACAACCGGAATTGTCCTCATATTAAAGCCCCCAATGTATTTTTATTTATAATACCATATATTGGATTATTTATAAATATAATTATTTCAAATGCATTTTTGTTAAAATATAATCTCTTATCCTTATTTCAATTTATACCCTAAAAAAACTGCACTTAAAAGTTCTTGATAATTATTTCCTTATAAGAATTCGAACCATTCTTACAGGCTAGGTTATTATTTCTTGCAACTTCTTCGATATAAAAATCTTTATATATTTCCTTAATATAACTATCATCATTATAGGATAAAATAAACTTACCTTTAATCCCCTTCAGGATCGTGCAGAGCTGCCGGTGATCGTCTAGGCAGAACCCACTATCATAATATTTCTCTGTTCCTAAATAAGGCGGATCAAGATAAAATAAGGCTTTCGGGCGGTCATACACTTTAATAAGCCGTTGATAATCCAGGTTTTCTATTACAACGTCCTTAAGTCTTGCTGTAACCTCTGGAAGATAATCAATTGTATTGATTAAGTTCTTTTTATTGGTTCCAAAAGTTTTCCTATCAGCACCAAAGCTTGCCTTGATTACATATAAATATCTGGCCGCTCGTTGTATATCTGTAAGACCACGCATTTCATACTGTTCTTTATAATCAAAAAACTGTTGTCTGGATACTACCAGCCAATCCAATTCCTTCTGTAATTCGCCACAGTGATATTTAATGCAGCGGTACAAATTAATAAGATTGTTATCAATATCATTGAATACCTCTAGATGCTTGCCAGGTTCTTTTCCGAATAGCACCCAGCCTGCTCCCCCAAAAACTTCAATATACCTTTCAATATTATTCGGATCAGGAAATTGTTCAATTATCTTTTTCCTCAATAATTTCTTTCCACCAATCCATGCTATAAAACTATTCATTGTCATTCTCCTTTGTAATACAGCCCATCCTTATATAAGATGGGCTGCTAATTTTTATTCAATTTCTATTCATTTGATCTTTTATGCAGCTTCTAATGCACTCATGGTCACAGCTCCGGCCTTACCATCAACGGTAATCTTACTGGACTGTTGAAATGCCTTTATATCTGTAACGGTATCCGTATCACAAATCCCGTTAACCTCTGTGTCAATACCAGCCTCTCGCAGTTCCCATTGAACCCATTTTACACCTTCTCCGGTCATACCCAGACAAATAGTCATTGTCGGCTTCTTGTACGGGTTCTGAGCTTTCTGTGCGGCCACCGGCATATCGTAATCGATATAGTCAAACAGCAGCCAGTGAGTAAATTTAGCTTTTGCTACCTCTGACTTAACAGTACCATAATTGATACCTTTCGCCTCGACACAATACCCCTCACCGATATAGACTCCTACATGACCAGATCTCCAAAGAATGGCTCCTACCGGTGCCTGGGCAATCGTAGAGATCGGATGCCTTTCAGATGCACTCTTATATAATTGATAAGAGCCTAGATTTCTTCCTGTATACCAGGCCGGCAGACCAGAGCAATCGGTGCATACCTTTCCTACAAGTCTTCTGGCTTTGGTTATATATATGTTGGTGAAAACATTTGGATAAGCCAAAATAAGGCTGTTAAGGTGTGCTTGTGTAAGCTTCCCATAACTGCCTTTGGCTCCATATACATACGGTATTCCTAATTTTGACTTTACAAATTTGGCAAGTTCTTTCCCTGTTAATTTATTCATTTACGCCTCCACTTCCGGAAGTCCTGCGACCGATGTCAACACTGATAAAATTCCAGCCAGTGCCGCGGTACTTACTACCATAATCCAATTCACATCGCCGAGTGCTGCAGATGTACCTATTGCAGCCACTGCTGTCTGTGCTACTGTTTTTACAGCTCGAATGCCGGCTGCCTTTAACCACTTCTTACTCATAATTTTTCATCCTTTCTTATTTGAAAATGTTTTGTTGAATTGCATAAAAAAAGAAGCCTACTAAGCTTGTGGCTCCTAATCCAATTAACCAGTATATGGCTTTGGTTTGATCTTCGATTTTCTTGCACAGGTTTTTGATCATCGTGTTGGCCTCGGCTTGCACAACCTCTATTTGATCAAGCCTTTTGGCGTGATCATTAAGCCTCAAATCCTGTACCTCTAACCGGTGTCTGATAAATTCATCATCCATGCATAATAACCATCCTTAATTTGATTTGATTTTATGAAGTAGATACTCTGTCTCAATAATTATTTTGCTGTCTGCGCTGCGGTTAATACTTCGATCTGAGATATTAAGGTTTTGATCTGTGCCTCCACTGCATCTGTTGATAATACAACGGTATAAGTCTCTGCCTCATAATCCTTGGATAGTTTTTTCAATGCTACTCCATCGACATAGGTCGTCAAAGTTTCTCCAGCTTCTGAGATATACTTTATAGATGATATATTATCAACGTTTGTAAATAATGCCTCTATCTCCGTATAAGTCATTTCAGATGCAAAGGTAAAACTACGGCTTTTTTCCGTTTCTACGATTCCCATTGCTTCAAGGTTTAGTTCTAGATCATTTAATAGTCTAATTTTTTCCATGATATTAATTTCTCCTTCTTATCTATTTTATTCTTATTTATATATTGCATATATATTTATAGGTATATTAGTAATAGCCCCACTACTATTAGCTATATATAATGGACCCTGCATGGAATTATCATTCCAAAGACCACAATTAGCAGAATAAAGTGACGGGTTATCATTTTTTACAGTGCACCAAAACGCTAATAGATTTGAGCCTGCCGGAATACCCAGATTTGCAGCTGTAATTATAATCGAACGTACCGTATTTGCTGTCACTGTGTATATTTCATAAAATGTTCCCAATTTTAGTTGATTATTATGAACTGTATCAATTTCCTTCCCTAATTCATAAGTAACTTTCGAACTAGGATACTTCGTGCTATCATTGACCTGATCTGTCTGTACCATATTTGCATTGATGGCATCCAGGCCGTTGCAGGCGGCACGTATTCCAGCCTCGTCTATATTCAGGTTTCCTGCACTTACCGGTGTAGATGTTGACGGACTGTTAACCCATCCGCTGCCATTATTAACGCCTTTAAAATTTATAGCCATTCTCTCTCTCCTTTCCTAAGTTCTTTTTGATCCGGTATCCGGTGTCGGGTATAGCGTAGCTGCAGGATATACACTGCCGGATGGGTAAAGCACATAAATATCTACACTGATCGTGTACTTATTCCCGGTTGTCACCGGATTTGGAGTTAACGTTACTGCATTAATAACAACCGTTTCAGCCATATCCATTCACCGTCCACACATCTATTATTTCAATCAGTATTTCATCTGCTATCTGATATTTAAACTTGAGCTTATAAATTGCCTTTTCCTGTGGTGTAATAAAAGCATCAATGATATGATTGTCTATTAAGCATTCTCCTGAAGTTTCCGGTTCGCCATCCTTAAGCAGTTCCCATGTTGCATTACGGACTACAAATGCTTGATCATTGGCTGACTTAATTAGAAGTCTGACGTGTCTGCTTTCTCCGATATCAAAATTAATTCTCTGCAAGATCATTCTCCTTTCATAAGTTCTGCACTAATGCTATTGGGAAGCAAAGTCGCATAATACGGCAAAGGTATCATATAACTCCTAATCATTGCTTTATTTACTAGAAATAACATTTTACTGACATATGAAATATTACCCGCTTCATCCTCAGCCATAATTTCAACTACATATTCACCATCTGAATCAAAGGGAACCGATACAGTCCATCGATCCCCTTTTTGCTGCAATATTACATCTGCGCCATCTACCTTACCAAATACTCTTTTGACCATAAGCCCACCTTAGTCAGATACTGTTACAGAAATGATATATGTAGCCCCTGCATCAACCGGATTTGGTGTAAGTGTTACCGCCGATATAGTAGGTGCAACCGTATCGAGTGTAACCGCCCTGGTTACTTCTGTGTATTTACCTGCCGCATCGGTTGCTCTTATGATAATTGTGTTCGATCCAGAAGCAAGCGTAATCGCTTTAGTAAAGTTACCGCTGCTATCAACTGTCACTGATCCTTGATCTGTACCATTAAGCTTAATTGCCACTGTTACCGGACTGCTGGTCGCATCAGATGTGGTACCAACAACATTTTGTGCTGCCACATTGGTAATCAATCCGGAAGCCGGAGCTGTAACATTAAGTGTAGGAGCCACTGTATCAACCGTAAAACTAACGGAGGCCTGCGAAGCCGTATTACCATCATTGTCATTGACATTCACTGTAACTGTATGTGTTCCGTCTGTAAGTGCACTCTGAACGACATAAGTGCAGTTATATCCACCGGATACTGCTGTATATGTCATACCGGCAGCTGCATTTCCGATTGCTGATCCACCATCAATTTTAAGCGCCAGCGAAGAGATATTTACGCCGCTATCTGCATCCCGCAGCTGAAAGGTAATTGTAGGTGTATTTGTGATGAGCTTTGCACTTGCTCCCGGACTAGTAATTGCAATTGTTGGAGCAACCTTTTCTTTTACGGTTAATTTTAAGGATGATCCAAGACTACTATCGGTCGAGTCCTTGGTGGTAACGTTACCGGCTGTATCGGTTGCTTTAACTGTAACATTGTAATAATGATTTGATTGATTGTAACTGGAAGTACTGGGTGCCGATATTGTGGCTTCGTACTTGCCTGAACTGGAATTATAGGTTAATGAATATGTTTGACCATTAATGATTGCTTGAACTGTTTTCACTGCCATTTGTTTTCTCTCCTTCCTCTTCTTCCTTACGCTCCTGTGCTATGGCCTGATCATTTAAAGTCTGCACTTGATTTTGATATTCATTTAAAATAATCTGCACCACGCCGGGAGGAAGTCCTGACCGGTTAATACAGTCTGCAATTCTTTCTTTAAATTCTTGAATTGCCAGGTTGATACCCTTCATGTATAAATCACCTATTCCTTTCTACTTGATCTGATAATTCCTGAATAGCCTTCCATGCTAGAGAAGTCATAGCATAGATATCAATCGTATCTCCATCAGACCCGATTATTTCCTTCGGAGCTTCTTCCACAATAATTCCAAGATGTCTTTTATGCTTCTTATTCTCATTCTTATAGCCATAAGTCTTAATAACGGTACTTCGAATTTTATTTAGCGCATTATGTTTATATCTTTTTATATCTCTTTTTAGCCTAATGCTGGAAATCTGCTCAATCGTGTTTGCTTTTACCGTATTCTGTCCGATCCATAAAGACCCGGCAGGAGCTACCAGAGTACCGGCACTCAGGGTAAGAAATCCGGTTGTGCAGCTGCTTGTTGTATTAGCACTCCCTGCCGTAGCCGCATAGGTGGCTACATTAGCCGATGCAACTGCCTGATATTGGATTGTGTTGGTTGTAATAGGCGCATATCCTCCCACAGTAAGATTTTCACACCTTATACCACCGGTGTAACTGATATCGATCTTTTTATCATTACCCATAAACATTCTGATGTATTCTGGATAATAATAAGAATAACCGTTAGCACTGCTTAGCGTGATAAATCCGTTCTCGATTTTGGTATTTGTATGTTCACCCTGCGACACTAAAGTGGCTCCAGTAATCCTTACACCACTGATCGTACCTCCATTTATTCTATCGCCACTGATTGTTCCCGCTGTTATCTGATCTGCATTTATTCCTCCTGCATAAACCCAATCAGCTCTAACACTGTCGGCTATAACTGTCCCTGCCTTCAGATTACCTCCATCAATCTCAACAATCCCTGGCGTTTTTAGTGATGTGATTGTTACATATCCCTCCATGTTAATATTATCGGAACTAAGCTTAATTACAGTACCGGTGCTTGGATCAGCGTTCAAATCAACTAAGGCAACCTTCCCTGAAGCTGTAACCTTAAGTACTACTTGTCCAGCCAGCAAATCAACCTCTCCGCTAAGTTCATCCTCTTTGCCCTTGGCTCTGCTTACCTCTGCGCTTATCTGGCTTGCTGTCTGTTTCAACTGTGATTGTGTATTCGCAGATAAATCCATTACAGTTACGAATAAACCATCAACAGATTTTTGTATTGACATGCTTTTACCCTGCAGTTGGATGATTTCATTCCTTACAGAAAAATTCTGTGTCACCTCTTCGGAACCATCCGCAGAGAATGCATCCTTAAGAGCCTGTATACCGGTAAGCGTTCTGTTTAACACATAACTAACCACCGGATTATCTGTTTCAAGTTTTACCGCGTCGCCAACCTCAATATAAGGCAGTCCGATATTGTCCGATCCAAACGGCCGGTAAGGACGTTTATTAATATTACCAAAGGCGTTCTTAGCTATAGTCTGCAGCTTATCTGAGGATTTTCCGTAAATCAGGAAGTTATCTTCAATAATATAAGCATTACTGCCGGTACCGACAATCGTTCCTATATCATTTTCATCTGTCCTGATAATCAGCTTATCAAACTCTTTAACTACATATTCCTCGAATTTCACTCCATTTTGTCGGTACATTGACCTTGTTAATGTTTCAGCAGATTCTGAAAAATAGGATGTGTCATTTTCTACAGACGGATAAAGACTTCCTGAAGGATACAAAACTTTTGAAGGATATAAACCATAAGTCAGTTTCAGTACAATATGTGCGAATTTCCCATACCGGTTTATATGTCCGAAAGCTCCGTTCAAAGCTTCACACGCCTCAATCACTTTTCTTCCACTAAGGCCGGAAGGTTCTATCGTTTTTTCAACCTTCATACTATCATTTGGTAGAGGCAGAGTACTAACATCCTCCTCCAGTCCAATATACTTAAGTAGGGATGCACGGAAGGCTGCAAGTGTATATGTTTCACTACCCAGCGGAAATAAGCCGTTATACCAGGCTGCCACATCAATATCTATCTTCTTCATCCTGTCATAAGCAGTAACTTCTTTTAAACCGTTATCCTTTGTCTGGCAGCTCTCCACCTTATATATTCCGATCTGTACCGGTTTTCCGTTCACAGAATGTGAATATACGAATTCCTGCCCTTTTATATTTCTGCTGACATTCTTAACTGAAAAATCAAGCTGAGAGGCAACGCAGGCACCAAAGGTTAGATCCGATCCATTCATGATGCTTTCAACAAGCTTTGGACTTTCGTCCATTATTTCTTTTGATAATGTCAATCCCATGGAAATGAATGCGGCGGACGCTTTAATTGTCCCAGCTGATTTGTATGCATTTTTTATTTCATCAGTCACATCATACATTCCATCACCGCCTAATCTTCTTTCAGTTCTACATCCAGGGCTTTATAAATAATATCCTGCTTCCGTATCCTGTATGGCATAAAAGTAAAATCGTTTCTTCGGAATGTTCCGGTCTCATATATTCCTGTTTCATCATTCCAGTATTCAATCTTTAGATCAGCTTTCTTCTTGAAATAAGATATAAAAGCTTCTTTATCCGGCATAAGTAAGCCATTGGTCGCAAACTGTATCAGGGTACTGGTATGAGAGGAGTATGTTTCATGATATATTCCATCCCCGTCGTACCAGCTATCAATAACCCTTCTTTTATGCGGAGTGCATTTATAGTTGAGCAGATCTATATAACCATTGGGTAATACGTTCCCATTTACTTTTAGCATATATCCCAAAAATCCCATCACATCACTCCTTAAGCTACAGGAAACGGGGATAACCCTGTTCTTTTATAAAAATTGTTGGCTTCTACCTGAATATACTTAAATATCCCTCCGTTTTTCTCTACGGTCGATATTTCTATACCGATATCCTTTAGTGCCGGAAGGAGAATATCCATGGCTACTGCAGCAAAGGCATTATACAGATTACTGTCCATGATACTTGCACTTCCCGACAGTTTATATGCACCGTTAACTTCAAAATCCGTTGGTATACTGTTATTCATATCCTTTGTAATCTGCTGCATTTCATCGGTAAAACCAAGGCCTACACCCTGCGCTAAATATGTACCGACTTCATCCCGGAATACTGTGGAAGGCGAATGGATACCGAAGAAATCCTTCATTCCTTCCAGTACTGAACCTCCAAACCCCTTTACCTTACCAATAATCCAATCGGTTGCATTGTCAATGCCATTCCAGAAGCCTTTGACAAGATTGAGACCAATGTTGCCGATGTCGGATACTCCGCTCTCTATTCCACCCAGGACAAAGCCCCCAAATCCTACAATTTTCTTAACGATCCAATCTGTCAACCCGTTTATGCCATTCCATAAGAACTTCACTGTATTCTTACCGGTATCCGCAAATTTGTCCGGGAGATCCTTTATTTCATCGACCATCATCTTAAATAGTTTGATAACAAGAGCTTTCACCTTTCCGATAAAGCCATCAATAAATTCACGGAACTCATCACAATTGTCATATACCAGTTTAAAGGCCCCGGCAAAGGGATTGACAAGCAAAAGCAGAAGGCCCTGCCAATTATCCTTTACCCATCCAGTAAATTTCTTTAGTTCATCCGGTATCGTTTTGGTAACAAATTCGCTTATGGCATTCCAGGCATCCGAAAAACCTCCTCCAATACTGTCGAATACGCCAAGTACTCCGTCCCGGAAATCTTCATTGGTTGCCCATAGTACTCCAATCCCGGCAACCAATGCCGTGATCGCCGTTATTACGATTCCGATCGGATTAGCATTCATGGCCAGGTTCATTGCATACTGTGCGATGGTTGCTCCTTCATTCGCCAGTTGGAACGCCTTAACTGCTCCGATGATACCCTGTATCATAGCAATCACATCCCAGGCTGCGAATCCGGTTGCAATGCCTGCTATTACCGCTATTACGGTACTACCATGATTCATAAGCCATCCCACCAGATCTCCGACCGAGGAGGCGACTTCTCCTGCTGTCTCGGCAATATCACCGCCGTTTTCCGTAACATAATCAATAACCTCCTGTACAATTGGCATAAGTTTATCCTGCAGCGGTTCTGCTATTGATACCTGTATCTGTCTGCCCAGTCCCTGCATTGCATTGTTAATGTCGTCATACTTAGTATTATTGATATTATTTAAAGCATCGGAAGTGGTTGATATCTCACCTTTTAAATTAGTTAGAGCTTCTATACCGCTTGCTCCGAGATCTTCCCATTGTGTACCGAACAGCTCCACGCCGATCCGGTTCTTTTCAACAGGATCCTCGACGGCAAATAATGCATCAACCACATTTTGCAATGCCTGCTTCGCGCTATCTCCGCCTTTTGCAAAAGCCTTGGTGGTATCATCTACACTTAATCCGAGAGACTTATAAGCATCTATTGTCGTATTGGACCCGTCGATTGTACGAATTGATAATTCCTTGACTGCATCTCCAAGCTTATCAACACTGAAGGTTCCGCTTTCTGCTCCATTCTTCAGCATATTAAACATGTCATTCGCGCTTAGGCCCATGCCTGAGAAATAGGAAGAATATTCATTGATACTATCCAGCAGATCGCCGTTCTTATCCAGTCCCTGCTGCGCTCCTTGCGCGATCAGGTTATAAGCTTCCTCACTGGATAGGCCAAACTTCTCCATCAACATATTCGCGGAGCGGACACTTTCACCGACATCCATATCGAAGGTATCTCTCAGTAACAATGCCTGTTCCGTCATTTTCTTCAACTCTTCGCCGGAAAGGTTCGTTTGCTGTCTGACCGTTGCCATCGAAGCAGCCACATCATCTATGTTCTCGCCAAAATTATCTGCATAAATGTCGTTCATGGTCTCTTCAAGTCCACTAAGTTCATCCTTCGTGGCTCCGGTCTGGGAAGCAAGATTATTCAACGCCTTATTCGAATCCATTGCAAAACCGACTGTACTGCTTGCCAGATCTTTGATCCCATCCTTTAGAGTGCTGATACCTTCCATGATTACATTCGCAATCAAATTGCCTTTAATAATATCTCCGAGACCTACGACCTGACTTCCTGCATTTTCAGCACTTTCACCAAGCTCGTCAATTCCTTCTGATAAGTCTTCCGTCGGGTTTCTGGCACCTTCTATTGCCTCCTGGTTATCTCTAACCTCTTTTGATAGCTTAGATAGCTCTGCCTGCGCATTGTTCAGTGAGATCTTCCACTTATCGGTCCTGGTATCATTCTCACCATACTGCTTCTCTGCATTTTCCAGCGCAAGCTTTAACGCTTCTACTTTTTCCTTTTGCTTATCCAGCTGCTTATTAAGAACTTCATCCTTTGCTGATAATGCCTCGACGCTGTCGTTGTTATCCAGGAATTCGGCAGAAACCTTTTTCATTTCCGATGCAAGAACCTTCATATCAGAATTGATCCCCGTGATTGCCTGGCGAAATTCCTTCTCACCATCCAGTCCGATCGTGGCTCCCACATCATATTTATTGGACAAACGCTCACCGTCCCTTCTACGCTAGAATGCTATAATTTCCTCTGCAGGCTGAGCTTTTTCCTGAAGCCTTGCATAGGTAACGCCATATTTCTTCATCAGGAATTCCATATCATAAACATTCTGATAAGCCTGATACATTCTGGTCCATTTTCCAAAGGTCATACGGCCTATCTGTTTTTCTGTGTATCCTAATTTATTCATGCCAATATAATAAATCCGGGCAAAGTCTATTTCTCTGTCTGACTCTGCCCGGTTATCAAGTTTTTTTCTTTACCGGAAGCATTCGACTCCATCACCGTTTCCATGGCGAATTTGTTGAAATCCGCTGCGGCTGATATAATTCTTCCAGCTTGTTTCTCTGTAATAAACGGTCTCGGTGTTTCCTTGGGAATATAATGCGGATCCTCCGGATCATTCTCCATATCAATGCCTTCATTAATTGCTTCCCGGCAGAAGAATTTAAGAGCTTCCATATCCGGAACACTTTTATCCTTCGGCATTAAGCTCTCCGCCCATTTCTCCAGTCCGTTCTTCCGTCCATACTTATCTGTGATTGCCTGAATTACATTGATATTAAAAACAAATGGGTAATCTTTCCCATTTGCTGTGATATGCTTGAATATATCTTTCATACAAGTCCCTCTTTCTATGAAGTCAATTCGTACCCAATATACCACAGGCACAAAAGTCTTAATGTGAACTTTGTATTTCAACCCTTCACATTAATCCGAATATATAGGGCGGATATATCCGCCCTAATAATTTATGATGCTTTAAACAACGATTTTAGATATTCAATTGCCAAAGCTTCAGTATCAAAAGTAGCTTCATCCTTCCAGGAACCATCCTGCAGAGTGCAGATTGATCCTTCAACGGACGGGGTGGTGAATTCAAGCGATTCTCCAATGGTTTTACTATCCGTCTCAAATTGCTTAAAGATTACCTTCTTTAAAAATTTCACCTTATATTTTCGAACATTATCAATCTGCTTTCCTGTAACATATCCAAAACCAACCGGAACACATACATCTTTATTCGATGATGTAATCCTCTTAACGGTAACTGTCTTCGTCGCTCCGGATGGTGTAAAGTTGTCCGTATTTACCGTTTTTCCCAATAACCCTGCAAAGATTGTTTCATCGTCATCATCAATTCCCAGTGTTATTGTTCCTTTCTTAAATGAGGTATCTTCATACCCAAGGGCATTATCACGATATAACGTAGCACTGTTTAATTCAATCGCAACTTTCGCTTCTATCGCACCAGCCAATTTCTTTGCGACAGCATAGCTAGCAACTCCATTCGTTTCCGTAAGCTCACCGTATAGGAAGCTTTTTATGCCTACATTAGCCATTCCTTATTCCTCCGTTTCCTAACTATTCTCTGTTTCTTTTTTAAACTGATCCTTCATAGCTTCTATCGCCCTGTTTTGAGAACGTTTAATTGCCGGCCGGATAAAAGGTCTCTTCCTGATCCGGCTTGATCCACTCTCCATCACTCTGGCCTTAAGCTGGTTCGGAACTCCTTTTTCATCATAGCCGTCAAAACCCACCTTTGTATTAGTGCAGCCATCATAATCTATATCAGACGGTGCAATTCCGAGTGCATCCAAAAGGTTACCGCTTGACAGCCCCGTTTTGAACAGTGCGGTTTCATTACTCGGATTTTTACTTACGCTTTCAAGGTCTCTGATATTTGTTTCCAAACCCTTTCTTATCTCATCGGCTACCGGCTGCGCACCGGCATTTACCACTCTTTTACTGACCTCCGGATCTGCCAGTCTGGAAAGTCTCATTTCAAAGTCTGAAGATCCTTGTACATTGAATTTAGCCAAGCGCATCCACCTCCCACACCCATTCATAATGGATATATCCTGTTTCCTCTTCATACTGCACAGAACTAAGCTTCCACGGTATTTCATTCACAGACAGCTTATTCTGCAATGCTGCCACCATCGGATCATTGTCTGTCCGGGTAAAGTAATCAATCGTACCCTGTATACTCTGCAACTGCTTCCGATTATCAATATAAACTGAGCTGCCTTCGCTGTCCTCTGCCCATACGATATACCTATCCGGTTTTGCATTTGCTTTATAATGAAATGAGTACGGCGTAAGTTCCAGTAATATATTCTTAAGACCGGTCAAAGTCATAATTCACATCAACCCTTTCCAGCGACAAATCCATCACCGGAGGATAGACATTCTCCGGATACTGTATCTGCACAATTTTATACTGCGATCCATCATTTGGAATAGCAACATCATCGGTATTAACTGATTGAAACCGTGGTACCCGAAGCAACTGAGATACTTTTGTATTCGCCTGTTTGGCAGTCCAGTATCTCGACATCCCCACCGTCTTTTCCTGATAATGCAGCGGACCTATCTTGAAATTCAAACCGTCCTTCGGTAAATCTCCCGATTTTGCTATATTCTTTAGCAGATAAATATTCACTACCCCGTCATTGAAGGTCTGTGCCTGCATAGTCCTCAACCTCCTGCTTGATCTGCAAGGTCAACAGCTCCGACAGATAATTATTCTGAAACTCATTCAGGGCGTTCGATCGGACATATCTGCAATAATCCAGAAGTAATTCCTTCGCTTTCCCTTCTGTTGAATAATCCTGCTTAACTCCTGCGACAGAGTCCAGATAACTTATTCCTCGCTTTATAATGCCGATCAGCTTCATATCGGTCGAGCTGTCCGCCCAGGTGATATCCAGATAATCTTTGACATCATTTAATAATTCCTCCGTCATAATAACACCCTATTCTTAATAGAACCCGGTTTTATCCGGGTTCCATTCTATGTATTAGGATCAGGACTTTATAACCGTAATTACATAAGTCTCAGTTTCTGTACCACTGGTTACTTTAATCTTTACCGTATTTGTTCCGGACGCCCAGGAGGCAGCTGCTCCGTTATCAACCGGCGTCACACCATTTATGATTTCAATGGTTGCCTCACCGTCCATTGCAACCGCTGAAATCGTATTGGTTGCATTCGTTGTTGCTGCCGTATATACAAAGACTGATTTATTAAAGGAAGGTGATAAAGCCAGATTTCCGATGGATAAGCTTGCCAGTCTTGCATCATAGGTACCTAAAACACTAACCGTCTCATTCGCTATAAATACCTTCTGTACATATGGCTGCAGCCCGGAGATATCAAGCAATATGAAGGATTTATTATCCTTCGGCTGTCCGTGACCATAGAACTTGGTCAGGTAAATTCTTTCATCCTCCAGGAAATGATATTCATCCGAATACTCAATCTTACCGCTCTTACCGGTTCCTGCAGCCATAAGGTATCTGTTGCCAATACCGAGAATTGCTTCTCCTTCCGGCATCCTGGCGGATTGAATTACCGTTGTCGGGAAGGGAAATACATTGTACGCATAGGTACCGTCCGTACTCCTTGGAGTCGTTGCCGGCATAACCTTTCTAAGATAATCTTTCGGATTGACTACCATAATAACTCCGGTGACTACCCTTGTATGACCGTTTTCCGTTTCTGCCAGTTTTGATAATAATAAGCCATAGGATACTGGATCAATCGATGTCAGTACAATTTTTTCCTTGTCCGGGTACCCTGTTGTCTGATTGATAGAACCTGCTAAATCCTTACGCATACCAATCGGCTCGTGTAAATTTGTTGTCTGGCCTTTACCGTTTAAAATACCATCTTCCAGACCCAAGTATAACGCTTCGGACAATATTGCCCTAACGTATCTGTCAAGCCATGCCGGACCTAAATCCAGCATTGCTTTGCAGATAGGAATAAATGCGGAAAGCTTATTCTGCTGGATATCAATCTTTCTGAACCCCGAAGTAAGTTCTTTCACGATTTCGGCGCACAAAGGCGACCAGGTAGCAAGCTGATCCGTGCTGGCATTCAGCAGCCATTCTGTTACAGCACCGGCATTCTGAAAATCAATAGCTTCCAGTAAAGGATGATTGGTCGTAAGATCACTGAATACATCTTCAATGATGGTTTTTGGCATCACAACATCAAGATCACTTAAGGCCTGCTTGGGATTAACAGATTTCATGGCCTCAATTACTTTCTGATAATACTTTGTCTCATCACTTGTGAGCTGCCTGATCCCGCGCTGGGCAAGGATATTGGAATCACCGGCGGCAACTGCCTGCTGATATTCCTGCAATACAGTATCCTGAATTGACATTGCCAGATCGTTAAAGGCCTGCGCATATGCTTCCGTATCATTATCCGTGATAGCCTTATTCATACGTTGCAAGATCTCCGATCTCTTCTCCTGTACCAGGTCAAGATTTTGCATAGGGGAAGGAGCTGCGAAATACTGAAGGTTCATTCTCATTCTGTTATTGTTCATACTATATTACCTTTCCTTTCATAAAAAAATTAGAAGGTCTTAAACCCTTCTAAAAATGATTTCATATTCATTTGTTTTGGCTCTGCCGGAGGCACCGGCTCTTTCTGCTTTCCATCATCCGTCAGCTGCCTTAACTGAGCCGCTATCGCCTTGTTATAACTAATTCTCTGTTCCAGGGTCCTGTTAACTTTCTGCAAAAGCTTCTGTGCATTTTCCATATCTGCATCCTGCTCCGCGTATTCATCTGCCAGTCCGTATTTAATACAATCCTCTGCGGTCAGCCAGGTCTCTGCATCCAGAAGCTTGATCAGCTGCTCTTCTGTAATTTTCTCACCAGCCTTTTGAAGATATGCCTGCCGGTTTCCTTTATTGATCGCTTCGAGATCATCTGCTGCTTTCCGAAGATCTGCGCTATTCCCTGCAGCAATTGTCCATGCATTATGTATCATCATCATAGCATTGTGCGGCATAACGATCTTATCCCCGGCCATTGCAATTGTAGCCGCCACCGAACATGCAAACCCATCCACATACACAACCTTCTGGGCCGGATGTCTTTTCAGCTGGTTATAAATTGCGGTACCTTCGAATACGCTTCCGCCGTATGAATTAATGTAAATATTGATCTGTTGCGCATCCGGAAATTTGGCCAGTTCATTTCTAAAATGATTGGCTGATGTCTCACTTTCAATTGTCTCTTCTGTCCACCAGTCATATCCGTCACCTTCCACATCCCCGTAAATAAACATATCCACTGCATTAGGTTGCGCTGCCTGCTTTAGCTCCCATATCTTTTTCACCGTTTCCACTCCTTTCCAATGTTTTTAATAGTTCCTCCACCGTTGCATAATTTTTCGTCATAAAGAACTTATTGGCCCATTCCTCATTGATCGGCTCATCACCAACCGTTTTCCTTATGTCATTTATCGTAAAGCATCCGGAAGATATTAATTTATCTATGGATGTTGCAACGCTAAGTAAATCGATATGCTTAATAACCTTCGTGTCAATCTGCAATTTTGTTCCTTTTAGGTACTCGCTCTGACCGACACGCTTCCGGTTTATCTCTTCCTGGAGCATATCGCATAAAGGATCGATACAAAATGTAAGCAGCTGATCAACCGCACTTGCTACCCCCTGAACATCACCGCGCATAAGCACAGGAGGAACGCCAAAGCCCTTCGCCGTAAAATCGGAGATATCATCAATTAATGCCCGAATATCCCTTGTGCTTTCACTGCTATATGTCTTTGATCCAATATCCGTATAGGATTGTCCTTTTCCCATGGGAAGAATTGCGTTACCAGAGTCCATAAATTTCTTGAACTTCTCATTAATTAATGCATCAAATATTTTTCTCTCATCTGTACCGGCAACCGGTAAGGTATCATAATTGAAAATTCCCTTTGTTCCTCTTGATTTCTGATAGGCCTGTATGCTGTAGGTGATTAATTTCGCATAGCTGTTATATAATGCATTTATGACTGTGCGCATATTCACCTGGGACAGTTCCCAGTAAAGAACCTCTGATTGCCGGAAGGATTTTGCAAAGGTAAAATCCTTGATGGTCACATTGGAGAAGGTATCCTCATATAAGGCATATGGACTTTTCACAAAGCTGTCGGCAACAAAAAGCTGACCGTTATTCGCGACGATCAGGCATTCGTTGTCGCGGTATAAGGTTGTGATCCATTTGTGTATGAAAGCACTTGAATTCTGGTTCACATTCGGAGATATATTCCATAGGTAATACTCAGCTCCCTTTACCTCATTGCCTTTAACAAAGGTTTTGAATTCACATTTGCTCACACAATTTGCAATCAGGTTTACCGTACTCCAGAAAGCCATTTCCCTGATATGAATTTCAGAGATAAAATCATTTATGATTGTGTCTATACTATTACCACTTAGCGGTACCGGTTTCCCATTTAATTTATTGGACAGCCAACTTATTAAGTTCAATCTAATCACCACCTGCTTTCTAGTCTGTTATTACCGGAAGATCATCCATAACCATATTTTCATCCAAAGCTTCCTCTATACACATCGAATGCACCAGCGCCATGAAAGGATCTGTCTTTCTGCTCTTTGGCTCTATCTTCCCATATACATGATTTCCGGTTTCTTCCTTGGTCTTCACACCGGATCGGATCAGCTTTGTATTATTGGTCGCCCACCGCAGGACCGGCTGATCGTCCCATACAAAATACTGGTTGGCAAAACAGCTGTCTATCACCGGAACAATCTTCATAATATCCGAAGGACGTATCAGGTATACATTCTTACGTTCCTTCGCATCAAACCCAACCTTCTTAAGTGCATCGGATAATAATGCATACCGGTAATTATCCAGTGCCAGCTTTTGAATATTATAGTTGTGTGCCATTTCAGCAATGTATTCCGCGATCAGGACCGGAGGAATTTCAACATCATCCACCAGAGTCAGATATCCAACATCTGCCCATTGCCTCCAGGGTATTTTTAATTTTGGAATATCATTGGATTTCAGGCACAACCAGGAATGCGACAGGTCAACACGAATATTCCCGATACGGAAATGTAGATTTACCGAAGCAAAGTCCGTCACCTTAACATAGTCAATACCAACTGTAGCCATCAGACCTTTTAATTCCGGAACCGGCTTTTTTGTTGCAATGATATTCTTCCACTCTGTGACTACCAGCTCCCTGTTTTGTTTCGGCCAGTTCATACGCTTGGTATAGAATTCTTCCTCCAACGTGGGCTGATACTTCATGAGGGTAAATTCATTATTCATTTCTTTCTGCAATACCGGCAGATATTTAAGGGAAGGATTCGCCTTATGCCACATATCCGGATTCAGTGCTTCCTCCTCGCTGCTGATATGATACAGCAAAGGCAGCCATCCCAAATCCTTAATAACTCCTTTTAATACATCCCCGGCAATGGAAAGCATATCATCCAGAACGCCCTCGCGGACATTTCCGTTCGTAGTAATATAAAAGGCCCTGGAATGCTTACGCTTTCCAAAGCCTGAAGTAAATACCTTGATCTGATCATAATTCTCATATTGGTGCACCTCATCAAAGATCAGGCACCCGGTTCTCTTGCTGTCCTTTGTCTTTGCATTCGATGTATTAAACTTAATATAGGAATTCGTAATTAAGTTGGTTATACATTCCTTGGACTTATAGAAAAATCTCTTGAGTTTTGACCACTTACTTTTTAGGACATCATAAATATCAAGAAATGAGGTTTTCGCCTGATCCTCTGCATTCGCAACAATATCAATGTTATAACCTTTGATGCCATGATAATGCGTACTCAGATACCAGGCTACCGGACTGATAAATCCGTTCTTACCGCCTCCTCTGCCCATCATAATAAATATTGTATCGAATACCACTGTATCACTGGATTGATAAAAGCAGTGGATACAGGCAATCACAAACAGCTCCCAGTCAAAAAGCTTTATTTCAAAATACCGTTCCATGAGTTCGACGGCTTTATCTATTTTCGCAGTGTCAATTAATACATCCGGATCGTTCAGCTTTACTTCAACCAGATCACATGCAAGCACTATATCATCATCAACGATATTCTTACCGGAGCGGCAGTCATCAATATACTGATTGATGTATGGATGATAGTCACGCTGCCTACATTTCCATGTCGCCAATAGGATCACCGTCCATGGATGGTTTAATGCCGAGAGCATCTAAGATACTAATCATCTGCTTATTCGTTTTGAGTAACATATCCACACTGTCATTCCTTTTCTGCCCTTGTTGTCCACCACCGTTATTGTATTCCACAGATACACCGCGGAGTTTAATATCTTCCAGCAGCTTATTTTCAATGTCATACATTTCCATGTAATCATCTACCAGATCAATATAATATTTGCCGATCATTCCGTTGCGCTCCAGCTGCTCCAACAGATCCGCTTTGATCTCTTTCCTTGATGTCTTTTTCTTAGCCATACCACCACCCCCCTTATACGGAAATTCAAAATTTTTCTCTTTGCTACCCCATAGCCGAGTTACAGGGGTTAGAATTAATATGCGTTTTATTTTGACCGGGGGTATTTATTTCGATTGGTATTCTGTCAATTGAGAGTTCTTTATGAATTGTCAGTTCACAGTCATGGTATTTAGCATCCGGATTATATTTGCATGACTCCTTGCTGCATCCGGTATGCTTTTCCGGATCGCATCTGTAAAATTTTTTGATTGCCAAGTGATTACCACCTTTCTTCTGTTAATGGTTCCTTCTTTGCTGCTTGTCTATATCCATGAACCTCCTCATGACAGTTATGGCATAAGGGAATAAGGTTCTGATATTCTTTTCCCTGGAATGTATACGTCCTGCTCAGTGCATAACGCGGATGCCGGCGAACGTATTGCACATGATGAACAGTATTGGCCTTGGTATAGAAGCCACGCTCTTTGCATCTCTGGCATTCGCCTTTATGTTCGGCAAGGACTTCTTTACGAAGGTGCCGCCAGGCACTGGAATTATAGAAGTCTTCCAGGTGATTTTCTTCTATGAGTTTATTGACCCATTTATTTGTTTGCTCTTTTGTCATAATGAAATATTAGTAGACATGTATCCTCCTATATAATATGCAGGTAATTTATATTTTTAATTTTAATAATGTTTTGTTTTTGCTAGAGTCATAAAAGTTTTTTATATGTTTTGAATTGAAAAACTCTAATCGTCTACACATTGTATGCTTTGTTACTAAATGCAATTAAATACTTTATGAATTATGGTCAGAAACAGAAAAATGGTTGTTTATATAAAAAAAGCGTCACTTACCATTAATGATACGTGACACTTGTTTTTAGATTTCGTATAAGGATATGTATAGTATAATATTTGTTTATAACTCATTATTCGGGATCTGGTAATCCTATTCTTGATAAGAAATTAGAAAACCTTTGGACAATTAATTCCCTATATAATGGGTCAATGGAACATTCATAATTGCTTTCCTTTAACAAATTCAAATATGAAACATTACATGTAAAATAATGTTTAAAATCTATCACACAATCCGC
The DNA here is from genome assembly GCA_023418475.1 of Bacillota bacterium. Lineage (GTDB taxonomy): Bacteria > Bacillota > Clostridia > Lachnospirales > Lachnospiraceae > Mobilitalea. The sequence goes on along the minus strand of JAEZZO010000064.1, from coordinate 7,718 downwards.
CAATTTGGTGTCTGAACCAAATTTAATAAAGTGATATCTTTTATCTTCATTAGAACTAATATTCCTACATTTAGCGCTTGGCATTACCTGCATTCTTAAATCTAATTGAATTAAATGTTCTCCCTTTCTAAAATCTTCAAAATTATATAATGGAGCAACCATTGTCGAAATCAAATATTTATCTTGATTAACATTTTCATTTTTATTTTCCCTATTCATTCTCCTTGCATTAGCGTCTTGAACTAAATCACAAGATTGAGTAAGCACTATTACATAAGGAAAAACAATGCTTGAAGCTTCAATTATACTACCTTCCTCTTTAATATATTCTATATATTCTACATTTTTTATAATATCACCCTGATTAATATTATCTGACTTAGTGATATTAGTTTTAGTAATAACATCACTCATCCTAACCAATACTCCTTCTAATTACTTTTCTCCATGGTTTATTTTTATTTATTGGATTTTTAATTTGTATATCAGTAATATTCTCATTGATATTTTGGATATTGTGATTAATATTACCTGCTTCAGTCGAAATCGGATTTTTATTAAACGCGTTAACATTAGGATTCTTTTTTTCTATACCATATAAATTAGTGTCACTTATTGTTATTTTCAAAATATCATTATTGACACTAGTCCCACTTTCTGATAAAACATCTGTTTTCTCATCCATTTTATTCCTCACTAATGATATTACTTCATAATATCTCTTAGTTTATCAGTTATTGAATTTTCAAATACTCTTTGTATTTCTTTATGCATTTTATCCATTAACTCATCAACTTCATCGAGATACAATAGTCCAGATACATATGCATCTATATCAATTGTAAAATCATCCGAATTTAAAATTGCAGGATAATCTTTATTCATAAAACCATATTGATGCCTAATGTTTATATCATCTTGTTCAAGACTATATTCAACAACAGTTACACTTCTTATCAAATGTGAACTCCTAGAATTATTTAATGCTGTTATATATTCGTCAACTATTAAACCATTATCTCCATTAAGCCTTATATTATTAACATATCTCATACCTAATCTTTTTGCGTCTATATTGGGATATGCATTGTTTATACTTGTGATGATATCGTTAACTACTATCTTTAAGTCGCTGTAAATATTATAGGCATTATACTTAAAAATAACACTATTAGGTGTCACTATACATTGATTTTTTCTATCTCTTGAATTAAATACCCATTGCTTAGAAATTATTGGTAGCCCCAAGTTACTAAATCCCATTTGTTGTGTATTTATTTGTTGTCCATTTATTTGAGGCCCATTTATTTGAGGCCCGTTTATTTGTAATTCAGCACCAATAACATCTTGAGGCTCAGCTATTGGAAATCTATCCTTAATTATCTTTCCTATTTCTTTTGGCATATAAGAAATAAAATCATTAACACTATTAGAAAAATCAATTCTTACTATAACTTCTTCAATAAAATTTTTGTTATAACATATTTCATCGTACATAATAGCACCTCCCTTTTACTTAATTATAGCACTTGATACATAATTTAACAATAATTTAAGAATAAATTTAAAAGGGTGCTTAATTTAGCACCCTGTATCTAAATAAAGGTAGTTGTTTGTGAGCCCTTAATAATACGTAAACTCCATAAATAATAATATCTGATCCAATTATGCATTCTGTTACCTTTCATTAAAATGTTTATTATGAATTATATTCTACTTTGAACATATTATTCAATTATATCATAAATATAATACTAATTTATAAAATTCGCTTTTTATTAGATGTTATAGCACTTATTTCCAATTTAATCAAAATTATATAACTAATATTGGGTTTAAAAAGCAAATGAATTTGTCATATCTTATTATTGTGTAAAATTCATTTTCAAGACTTCCTTCTATATAATGCCGGAAAATTCATAAATGCAATTTGACAACCTTTCAATATGTCAAATTGAAGGGTATAAAAAAAAGGAATTCCGCTATTTTCTACGGCTTGAATTATTAAATGGTTGCTTTTTAAAGGTTAGCTTCTTCATCGTTGAATCCTGAACATCCTGATTGATACCGATATACCTCAGCGTAATTGATAAATCACTATGGTTAAGGATCTTCTGAATTGTTACTGCATCATGTGTCTGCTGGTACATATGATAGCCAAAGGTCTTACGAAGCGTATGGGTTCCGATGGCATATAAATCGAATTCATCAGCTGCATCCTGTAGAATATTATAGGCCTGTTGTCTGGAGATCGGTTCATTCTTTCCTTTCCTGGATCGGAACAGGAATTCATAATCCTTCTTTCCTTCCACATAATCTCTTATGACAGGTTTTAATTCATCATTGATCGGAAAGCGTCTCTCCTTATTGGTCTTTTTCTCTCTCATGATAATATAGTCTCTGTTTTTGATATCCCTTACCTTGAATTTCAATATATCAGATATCCGCAAGCCAGAATATATTCCCAAAAGGAACATGACATAATCCCTTTCACTTTTTCTTCTCAAATAATCTGCAATGTCAGAAATCAGATCTTTATCCCTGATCGGCTCAACCGTATTCATACCCTCACCACCTTGCACAATAAAAAAAGACAGCCATTCATTCAAACGGATGAATTTCTGTCTCCAAATATAATTTTCACTAATACATATTGTATCATAGAAAAGGCGACAAAACGACGACATAAAAGCGCCAAAAAGGCGACATGAAAGACGACATAAAAGGCGACATGTTAAAAACCCCACAGTCCCCTTATTTTCAATATTTCCTCGAAAATGAAACCTCGAAAAAGTACAAAATAAATTTATTCGATTTTTGATTCAGAAAATTTCACAATTTACTAATTTGAAAGTTGTCTTAAGTGACTTCTCCATTCTCTGAAGGTGCCTCTTTGAAATACCAATTTCATCTGCGGCTACATCCTGAGTCTCTCTCATGATAACCCTGTGATAGAATAGCTGCGCTTCAATATCATCCAATGATTTAAGTATTTTTTGCATGCTTCTTTTTCTTGCCCTTAATTCAGATATTTCAATTTTCAATTCTTTGATGCGCTTTCGGTCCTTGGCAGCTAACCTTATTGCATCTTCCAGGCCAATGTGCGCTACCGGTGTGCTGGAATTGACACGGGAATAATCAACTCCTAGCCCTTCCTCTCCTTTCGGCCCATACGTTCCGGCTAATTTAAAAACCTTGTTTACTGATATTTCAAGATTTTTGATATCTACTTTTCGAAGTAGTATTTGAAATTCAATTTCCTTAAAAACCTTACCATCCTGATATATTATAGGCATCTGTACCATAAATTTTACCCCCTTGTACATACAAAACAAACATGTTACAATACTTATGACTAGTAAGTATTTGAAAAGGGAAGGGTACATAGCCCTTTCTTTTTTATCCATTAATTATAAATCATAATTCCACAGTCGTTGCATACCCTTTGCAGGTATCGGATCTGAGAACTTAATAGGATTATCACCCATAACCCAAGCCCATCTACCAGGAGTGTAATCTCCAAATGCATATTCTTTTGGCATATATTTCTTGACATAAGCTGAATATGCTTCTGTTATCCGAATACATTCAATAAGTTCAGTGTGCCCAAGAATTACACCTGTTGGAAATTTATCTTTACAGTTAAGTACTTCTCCATATGTTTCAATTACAAATTGTCTGCTTTTCTCATCCAAATCTTTTAATAATCCGTCGAGAGGAGGTCTTTTAGCTGAATGGATTCCAATCGGGCCTCTATATGAGGTAGCCCATGATCTAGTTTCAATACGTTTCATTCCATCAATGATTAGATTTGCCCATGGCTGCCATAATGTAATTACCTTCATAATGTCCTTTCTGATGCTATAGCATCTAAACTTATTATACTATCATTCCATACTTAAGGAGTTTCTTATGTTTACTCAACCAGAATATCGTCTATTATCCACATTATACTTTCAAACACTCCGCATAGTTCCAGGCTATGTTGAGTTAAAATCTGTATGCACCGGACATTGTTGGGCTATCCACAAGATAGCCGGATCATCCAAGCCCATCCATTTATATCATAAGCATTCCGAGTCTGATCGTTATTATCATTTTCAATATAAATGTCATTCTATCAAGGAAGCAATATTAGAAATTAAGCAACATGATAACTATTTTCTATCTAAATAATTCAGGAATTGCCTCATCCAATCATATTTTACAATTAATTCCTATTGATTATAAAGAACGTATGTTCTATAATTTTGTTGAGGTGATTTAATGCAATTCCCACAATACCCAACTCCGCGAAAATATAATAATTTACCCTCCGGCTTCCCGATCTGCACGGATGTATCTTATAATTCAAACGGCGACCTGATACCTTGCTGGTTCGGCGTAGTTATGAATGAAGAGCGCTTTCGATACAAAATCTTAGCCATCAATTCGATTAAACCTCGTGGAAACCTCATAATATTTGAATGCAAATATGAGGCATATGATCAATTGAGAATTATATTATTACAGTTTGATATTACAAATCATCGCTGGACTATTGCATAATCCTTATACATTCTGGCGGTTTTTATTACCGCCAGAATAAGTGTGATATGTTATTCAGAATTCGGTGCAACAGGTTACGATAATACTATAATTCTTTGATCATCCGCAAGCTGATCCGTCAGGTAAGCTGCAATCATTTCAACCGTTTCATTCTTCCATGCTCCTCCATCAGCTTCAAACAGTGCGCAGGAAACTCCCCGGCTACCGTTATTCATACGGAACACGAAGCTGCATTCCGGCTGATCAATCTCATGAAAGGTTCTAAAAGGAATTAGACTCACCGGATTGGGAACAACTACATCGTCCTTGTTCGCCAGACCAGTTCTGATGGTTGCCTTTTGGGTAATTCCATCATCTTTGTAATTTGCCACAGTACCATCTTCCACATTACCGGCTACCTGAAGGACTATTGATCTGTCCTCATTCTGGATGAACATCGACTGCATCATGATAATAAATGCTTCCTGGTCAATAAACTCATTAAAGCGAATTTTCGGTAAATTAGCGTTTACCTCGATCAGCACTTCACGCTTCCGATCACAATCCAGCTCCGAAATCAGCAGTACTCTTGTCGGAGAAGCCACATGCACGATCAACTTGTTCTTATCTTGTGAAAGCATATCAACATCTGCCTTTATGTAATCAATTAAACTGGTTAAGGTGGACATTCCCAATGCTTCGGCCCGCAAATCCACATCAACCCGGTATAGACTATCCTTCCCGCTACAATAGGTATCTCCGTTAATTACTTCCGTTCTTGGCTGTTGTAAGCCGATAATATACTGCAATGCTTCTTTGATCATAATCAAATCCTCCTTATTATCTTACTTCACGCAGGTTTCTAACCTTGCTTGAATGTTCCTCTGTTTCTTCAGCTTCCTTTGTCTCCGGTAAATCACTGATACTCAGCTGACCGGCAATCTGCTTCCCGTACTCCCGGATCTCTATGTCGCCGGTATCCAGGTCCTTGCCGATGTACATAGTTGTCTCGATCGGCATTACCGGGGATGGTTTCGTAACGACATTAATTGATACATTGACATTATCCCTTTGCTCATTTTGTGTAAAACCGATGGAAATGGTAATACCTCTTTTGTTCCTGTAGCTAGTATTTGGGTCTTTCATATTCTGTGCAATTTCCCTCATTGCATCATTGAATTTTTCCTGCAGAGTACCACCGGCAAACTTATTCAGGTCAATCTTGGTTAATAGCTTACTCATTTCATTTCTCTCCTTTCGTAGATTTTATTGAATCGCATAACGCGTTTTCAAATAACTAATTCACTGCATCCTTGCGGACAAATTTCATGCCAGGCACTCTCAGTGCGCGCGGAGAGCAGCCTTCCGTATCTGTTTCAAGCATTCCGCTTTCTAGCATTTTCCTCACATGATTATTAACGGTCGAGGTCGAATTCAGCCCGACTCCGTCACCTATTTCTCTGGTAGTTGGTGAATATCCATGCTCACTCAAATAATCTGTGATATAATCTAAAATCTGTTTCTTTGTAGCTTTCATTTTTTCCCTTCTCTGCTGTGTTCTGTCCATCTCTTTTTTAGCTTTAATTGCTATGTATTACCCTCTCATAACCTTCCCTGCCGGTCTGATCACAAAGTACTCATACCCATTCTTCGTTGGGAACGCCGGTACCAGGTTGTCCTCTACTTTGACAAACTTACCTCCGGTCTTTTCATCACCGGCTACAACATTACCAGCCATTGTATTATTCATCGATTTACTCTTGCTATTTGTATTTACAGATTTCATACCCTACACTCTCCCATCTTCATTCTCTCACCGGTAATTACAGCATTCATCAAACCTTCCACCACATCACCGGTACCACTAATTTGCTTTTTCCTGCAATACAATCCCTTTGATCTTTTCATAAATGGCCCTGCCAATACCTTGCGTATTCTGCACCAACGTGAGAAAATCCTCTTTTGCCTTCTCACCGGCAAATATCTCACCATCCGGAACTTTATTTTTCTCAAGGCCATTCTGGTATCCCTGGTCATAGATCTGCTGAAAAGCTTCGACCAGCTGTTCATCTGTCTTTTTCCTGAGCTTCACCGCCATTTCATGAACAGCAAGCTCATTGTCGTCCAACCTGCATTTACGCTTACTCATGTTCTGCTCCTTCCTAACCGCTTTTATTAATCAACTTCCGTTCCATATCCGCATATTCCTGCGGCGAATACTGCCGCTGAGGGAAGTTGTTGAACTTATTTGTTGATTGCCTGGACTGTAAAGGTTGATGCTGTGAAGGTGGCTTCGGTTGCGGCGGACTCAGCGCGCTTGGCTGATAATTACCATCCAGATAATCTATATAACCGCTGTTAAAGAAGGTTGATCCATTCTGCGGCTGCCGCCAACCATCCTTGTTAAGCTCCTGCTGGTACCGGCTGATAGCAATAGACAATTTACTGAAACCGATTTTATAAAGCTTTTCCTTCTTGCTATCCGATACTTGTCCCTTTCCTTTTTTGTTAGGGTACAGCTTCCAGACACCTTCAAAGAAAGCTTCAACCTCTGCCTTAGTTGCCCTGGCATTATCATCCGTCACTGGTCCAATCTCTGCATCAACTGCTTTTGCAGTGCAATCATTTTGCACAGTATTTATATATATATCTTTTTCTATTTCTTTTTCTTTATCTTTATCAGTCGCGTTACATTGCGTTACATTGTCCGTTACTGTAACGTTACATGTAACCTTTTTATTCTCCCTGTGCTTTGAAACGCGAAGCCGGGTCTGCTCACGGATTTTATTCAGCGCATCCGTATTCTGATACTTCTCCCAGGAAGAAATGAAATAGACACTGTCAATGATTTCAATCATTTTAAATCTTACAAAAGTAGCAAGTGCCAGCTTAAGCACGTTGAAACGCTGCGGCTGCTCCATACCGAATTCTGTCGCAAGCATATCATCCGTATACGGTATTTCCTCCGTGAAGTAAATCAGCCCGTTCTTGTTGCAGGTACCGGCAAGGCAAAGCAGCTTGATCCAAACCACAATGATTGCATCACCCTCCGGCATCCGCTCGATCTGCTTAATTTTACGGTTATCAAAAATACCCGTCGCAATCTGTATCCACTTAACATCAGACATCTTATCAGCCCCTTACTTCAAGTATTTGTTCGTTATATCCCGTTTTGTCTTGTGCTTCTGCTC
>JAEZZO010000033.1 GCA_023418475.1 Bacillota bacterium | reverse complement strand
TTAGGCGGGGCTTATTAAAGTACTTCTAGTCCAGTAACTGCCACTCAAGTACCTTTCAAAAAATAGCAGATTGGCACTTTGGTTAGATTTATTCATTTTCGGACTACAGTTTACGGAAACTCAAGATAATTGTGAAAGCAGTCATTTCTATTCACAGCCATGGAATTTACATAAACCACACGGACTGGTTTGTGGTGGAGATGGAGGTTGCTCCAGCAGATAACGCCGCCATTACGTCCTCTTTATCCGATATCAGCCCACCGGCGATAATCGGGACTGCTATCTGGCTGCTGATTTTCTTTAGAACCTTCGGCATAATCCCGGGGAGTATCTCTACATAATCCGGCTGGACAGCTGCCACTTGTCGTTTGATATTTTCCAAAGCCATAGAATCAATGACAAAGAAACGGAAAATGGTATACATCTTTAATTCCTTTGCTCTTTTAATCAGCGATTGCTTTGTAGAAATAATTCCGTCGGCATTCGTATTGTTTTTTAGGTAATCGACAGAGATCTCTTTCTGACTTAAGCCACTAATAAGATCCATATGCACGATTGCTAATCTTCCCTGTGATTTTATTGTATGAATGATCTCAGCAATGTTGCAGATATCTCCAAATAAAATAAAAACTATTCTGCTTTCCGATAAAAAGCACCTGTGTAAACCATCCATATCCTTAACTGCTGCGATAATGGGGGATTCCTCCATTGCTTCTATAAACTTCTGATTCATCTGTCCGCCTTTTTATTTTTTAATGCATTCCTCTTTTACAACATTATTATATTATATTAATTTTCCCAAGTCAATTGAACCGGATACTAACAGCCGAAGTTACCTGGAAGTTGGTTACAAATCGCTTTCCTCCACCCAATAGCTTTCTCTGTGTGTCACTGAGGTTGAGAAAACGATTAAAGTTTTCGTGTTTCCGAATTTCTGAAGTTCCCCAATAAAATAATCCAGCTCAACCGTATTATGAAAGGCTACTTCAATAAGCATGGAATAATCTCCTGTTACACAGCTGCATTGAATTACATTCGGGCAGGATGCTATGTACGGATAAAAATCTTTCTTCTGAACCGGTTCCAAGCTAAGGCTTATGAAGGCTTTGGTATAGTAACCAAGGGCAAGCGGATCTATCCTGGCGGAAAAACCCGTTATTACTCCCTTTCCTATCAATTTTTCAATTCTTGTAGTAACCGAGGTGGAGGAGAGAAACACCTTTTCTGCAATCTCTTTTGCTGTCATTCTGGCATTCTGTTGCAGGAAACCAAGTATTTTTCGATCTATCTCATCCAATTCGATTGGATTTGAAATCTTGTGAATTTTGGGTTTCTGCCCCGGTATTCCCGGGAATTCTACTTTTTTCAATTGCTTTTCCTGCTCCATTTGTTACCCTCCGATTAGTATTTGTATCAAAAATTTATCTTGATACCACGTGGAAGATAGATGCCTCTATAAACATAAATCTATATATAGGCATCCATTCCTTTTCACTCTCTTATAGGATTACGGGAACAATCCCTTGATATCCTCGGCATAAATAAGTCTTCTCAGTGCGATAATATAGGCTGCCATTCTCCAGCTGCAACCTGTTTTCTTCTGCTCCTCTTTTAAATCATGAAAAGCCTCGGACATAGTATCCTCCAGCATATTGTCAATCGTTTCAAGACTCCATGCCGTTTTTTGATTATTCTGTACCCACTCGAAATATGAAACAATAACACCTCCGCTGTTTGAATAAATGTCCGGTATAACGGTAATCCCTCGATCAGACAGTATTTTGTCCCCTTCTATGGTAGTTGGGCCATTTGCACCCTCTACAATATAGGAGCATTGCACTTTTTCAGCTATTTCTTCATTAATCTGATTCTCCAGTGCTGCCGGTACAAGAACGTCACAATTACAGGTCAGCAGCTCCTTATTCGTTATATGTATAATATCCCAGGCATGATAATCCTTTAACAATCCGCCATTCGCTATAAATTCAGAAACAATATACGGATTAATTCCCGTGTCACAGTAAATAGCACCTGAGACATCACTTAGTCCAACGATCACCGCACCATTATCGTATGCTATTCTGGCACAATAACTGCCGACATTTCCCATACCTTGTACCGCAAGTCTCGTACCGTTTATCTCCCGTCCATTCTCCTTCAGAATAAGCCTGGTACTGATTACCACACCTCGTCCTGTGGCTGCTGGTCTGCCCTTTGAACCACCAAGCTCTAGAGGCTTTCCGGTTACTACACCTGGACATGGCTTGCCGTTTAACATGCTATAGGTATCAAGCATCCATGCCATTGTTTTTGCATTAGTGTTCACATCAGGTGCGGGGATATCCGTGTCCTCACCGATAATCGGAGCAATCGCATAGGTATATCTTCTTGTAAGTCTGCACAACTCTCTTTCGGACAATTCCGAAGGATTTACTTTAACACCGCCTTTTGCACCACCATAAGGAATATTGGCTACAGCACATTTTAAAGACATCCAGGTAGCTAATGCCTTAACCTCATTAAGGTTACAATCCTGATGAAAGCGAATTCCTCCTTTGAAAGGTCCTCTGATGTTATTATGCTGGACACGGTAACCCTCAAATACCTTGACACTACCATCATCCATCTCAACCGGCAGATAAACTTTAACTTCTCTCTGGGGATAACGAATCATATCGTACATTCTTCTATTGATATGTCCGTATTCCATTGCTTCATCCATGACCTTCAAGACATTATCGTATGGGTCATACTTCATTATTGTGCTCATCTAATATCCTCCCTTGGAAAGTGAAATACAGGATTTGAGTCAGACGTTTGACGCTCAAATTCTAAAACAAATGAAATTATATATCAAAATCATTGAACGTCAATATGTCAAGGTATATTCCAAGAAAGATTACTTTTTTTAATACTTTGAGTTGATTTTACAATTATATTATAGCGTATTACTTGATTTTCTCAAGTCTCTATAATTTACTCCTATAAGTCCCTATTATTTTCAGCTACAAACAAAAGTGTGCTTCACACACTCACGCAATTATAAATCTATAATGCACAGCTTTTGTTCCGCGCGCGTAGCTGTGCATTCTCCCGGGGGGTTTATTTCATAGGACGAACTTTCCTATGAAATAAAATAAGTCATTAAAATCTTCTCAATTTTAATGACTTACTTTTTTATTTTTGCTTAATCTACTTTCAATATTAAATCAAGAACCCTCTTTGCACAGGTCTCCATCTCTGCCCGGGTAATAAGCCCAAGAGATTTTGCCGCAAGCAGACGCTCCGGATATCCACTGGCCATTTTCACATCATTTCCGGCCTTGGTTTCCTTATAATGCTCTCCGCAGGTCCACCAATCAGTGGTAACCATACCCTCAAAGCCCCATTCCTCCCGCAGGATTCCCTGCAGTAAATCACGGTTTTCGGAAGCGCGGTGTCCGTTGATGATATTATAGGAGGTCATAATACTCCATGGATTGGCCTCTTTTACAATGATTTCAAAGGCTTTCAGATAAATTTCCCTGACAGCTCTCTCTGAAGCTCTGCTGTCACTGTTTTTCCTGTTAGTCTCTTTATTATTCAGAGCAAAATGCTTTACCGTTGCACCGATATGTTGGGATTGAATACCCATTACCATAGATGCCGCCATTTTACCGGTAAGGAGAGGATCTTCCGAGTAATACTCAAAATTACGTCCGCAAAGGGGACTTCTATGAATATTGACAGCCGGTGTCAGCCATACAGCAATATTATTTTCCTTCACTTCCTTAGCACCTGCCACACCTACTGCATAAACAATTTCTCTGTCCCAGGTACATGCCAATAGCGTTGCACAGGGCCATGCCGTTGTGTTCACACCGCATTCCGGTATTATTCTAAGTCCTGCAGGACCATCCGCCGTCATAACATTGGGTATTCCATATTCAGGCATATTGCCGTAACCAAAGGTATTGGCAACTCCTGTATTGGTCTGACCACCCAATAAATGTGCAACCTCATCATCTGTCATCTGCATCAAGAAGTCATCTAAGGACAATTTTCCCTCTGCCACTTCATAGAAGGTATGAATTCCTTTCTTAAAAGCCTCTTTCCATAAATGATAATTCTTTCTTGCACGGATTGCCGGTGCCTGACCCTCTGCTATCTCCTCCTGCATTTTTTCAATGCCGCAGGCATTAGGATTATTGGCTTCTCTGATCGGAAGTGCTTCGAAACTTCCGTCTGACAGCATTCTCTCCTTTAGCGATGTAGGTGCCATCTTGGAGGTTAGCTGGTTAACCACACGGTTTTGTGGAACCTGATAGGTATAATCCAGTTTTTCTACATCCCTTACCGAGGTTCCTGTATAAAATACGTACTCACCTGCCTCCAGGATATAGGCAAAGCTTTGTACCTTGCCAAGGTCATCATAGGATGCCATATTCTCCATGGTAAATTCAAGTACCAGAAGCTGTGACTCGCCAGGTTTTAATAAACGGGTTTTTTGAAATGCCACAAGTGTTTTTGCCGGTTTTCCAAGAAGCCCCTGCGGTACTCCTGCATAGACTTGAAGAACTTCCTTACCTTCCATACAGCCGGTATTTGTTACACTGATTTTTATTTGTATCAGACCTTCCTGTTCTGCTGCAGAAATAACTGACCAGTCAAAGGTTGTATAGGATAATCCAAAACCAAATGGGTAATTCACTCGTTTTGCAGCCTTTGCAATTGTCTCAAAATAACGGTATCCAACATAGATATCCTCCGTATAATCAACATAATCCTCTGAGGTGTGAAAATTATAGCTGGAAGGATAATCATCCAGACTCTTTGCAAAGGTGTCCGATAACTTGCCGGAGGGAGAACCAATACCACATAAGAGTTCCGCTGCTGCCAGACCACCTTCCATACCACCCTGCCAGGCCATTAAAACCGACTGGATTGCCTCGTCCTTCACAAACCAGCTGCTATCTACCATTCCTCCAACATTGAGAACAGCAATTACCTTCGGAAAATGTTTCTTCACTGCATCCACCATAGCCGTTTCCGCATAAGTCAGATAGAAGTCTCCATTTTCAAAAAGCTCTCCTGATTTTCTTGTCAGGGCTGCTTCCTGCTCCCATAAATGTTTGTTTTTCGTATCCACCACACTCTTGCGGTCCCAGCCTTCTCCAGAGAACCGGCAGATTGTGATGACCGCTGTATCCGTATAAGCTCTTGCCTTCAAAAGCAGTTCCTCCGGAACAGCCGGTTCGATTGTCATACCTGGTACAGCACCACCCATATATTGATTTTTCACATTTTCACGGTAATAAGCCGACAGTTCTTCAAAAACACTGACGCGATCCTTTAAGGCTTTCATCCCGTCATAGAGATTAGTAATATATTCAACCGTTACATCGCCGCTGCCTCCGCCGCCTTTTACATAATCAAAGCTGCCTTTTCCAAATAACGCTACCTTTGCGCCCGTCTTCAGTGGAAGCACGTTTTGATTATTTTTCAGCAATACCATACCTTCTTTAGCAGCATTCTTTGATAATTCTCTATGTGCTTTGGATGAGGTGACCTTCTCACCATTTTCACCGATAGGCAAATTTGGCTGATACATAACTCTTTGCCATTTGTTCATAAATCAATATCCTCCTAAATCATATTTCTGATGAAATTCTAGTGACAATAGTCAGATTTATGCATCATATTACGCATAACTGCTAATACAATGAATTTTATTCCTGCTGGCTTATGACACCAAATCTTATAATATCTCTTTTTTATCATATAATTTTCCAGAAGAGAGTACAAGTCCCATTATGACTTTCTATTCAGTCAATATTGACTTTCTGTTACTATTCACAGGGCACCTGTCCAAAGGACATGGTGCCTAACGACTTTTTATGAACTGACACTGTTATACCGCTTCAGTCCCATTTTCCAGAGAACTCCAGTTATTATTCCAAATATAGCTACGATGCCCGTTCCAAACAAGTACATTTGGATGGGGTTTCTTCCGGTTAAGCTAAGTGTTGGTAATGTCGCAATAAGTCCATAAGGAAGAATGCAATAAAAAAGTAATTTATATACCCCCTTAAAAACCACTCCAGGAATTTTCATACACAAATCAATACCTGCCTCTTCCAGCCGGGTTATATTGGCTGTTGAAATAACATAAAATGAAATGGATCGTATAATCACTTCAAGTTCATACCACAATATTGTCATCAAAACAACCCAAAAGAGATACCGTAAAGCACCGGTCGCAGTAATCTTAAAATTTCCGACATGTACCCCGTATAGAACTATCACAGTACTAAATACTAGCAGTGGAAGCGATCCCGGATTTACATTTTCAAAGGTCAGCCGAAGCAGTGGACTGACCGGCTTTGTAACATAAAGGTCTATTTCTCCATTTTTTATTTTATCTGGTATAGAGTTCACGCCAAAGAAGTAAATAATCATATTTAATGCATCAACCATAGAGAAGGTTCCAATAAAAATAATCATCTCACCTCTTCCCCAGGATCCTATCCGGTCTATATTTGAATATATTGCCTGAAAAACCAGAAGTTGTATTAGAAAAACGCTGCTGTCTACAAAAAATGGTCCGAAGAAACCCAGTCGGAACATCATCATTTGATGAAAACGTAACTTAATAAGTTCTACTACAATTTTAGTATTTCTCTTAAACCTCGCTTTTACTCTCATATTCCCACCCCATCAAATTTCAGTCTATATTTTTGGTATGTCTTACGGTTTATCATTTCCATGCCAATACACCAGGCAAGCAGAATGATCACTCCTCTGAACGCTTCTTCCTCGCATTTGCCAATCAGCAGCATGGAGGGCAGATAGGTGATATAATAAAAAGGAAATATCTTCATAAATCCTATCACATGCTCCGGAAGCAGAGCCAAAGGGATGATACTTCCTGTGATCAGGGAAACCAGACTATCCTTTATCATTAAAAAAGTACTAATTTCCTGATATTTCAAGGTAAGTAATCCAAGATAGTAATTAAGCTTAATCATAAATAAAAGTCCAAGCAATATCATTACAACAGCGGATAGAATAACCAGTATATTTCCGGTAAAAACAAACCTGATGTGAAAAAGGAAGATCCAAACAACCGCTGCGATTAAATCCACCACCACATAGAAGGATATCCAGCCTGCGTCCATTGCTATAAAATATTTATCTACCCGTACCGGGATCACCATGTATTTGGAAAATGTACCGTTTCGAATTCTGGAACTGATTTCATTGCTAATTCTGCCGGACATATCCAACTGCGTCAGGAAGGAGCTTATAATATAATAAGACAGCATACTGTGATAGGTAAAGCCGGAAACCATCTCCCTTCCTTCGAATATGATTCCCCAGAGCAGATAGGCAAATATAATTTTAGTTACCGTGAAAATAATACTGAAAATGGCATCTGCCTTCCACGCTAACTGTGTTTTCAAATAGATTTTAGCAATTTCAAGATATTTTTTCATACTCGTAATCTCCCCCTGCATAAATTCTTTCTACTATTTTACCGATTTCTTCTTCCTCCACGGAGATATCCTCCGGCAGAAATTCCATCAGGTATTTTAAAGCATCTCCTGCATTTTCTTTGGGCAGTTCAATGACTTTCTTACAGGGATGATCTTCCAAAAATCTGCCGGAAAACCGGTCCATTGTAAGCTCTACAGGCTTTTCAAAAGTTACGGTTATTTGTTTCTGTTTCTGAAATTGCTCAAATAACTGATGTGTTTTGCCGTCATAAATCTTGCTGCCGTGATTAACTACTACGGAACGGCTGCAGAGTGCTTTAATATCCTCCATATAATGAGAGGTTAGCAGGATTGTTGTCCCCCTGTCTTCATTTATTTCCTTCAAGAAACTGCGTACCTGCTTACCGGCCACCGCATCCAGTCCGATTGTCGGCTCATCCAGAAATAAAATCCTTGGATTGTGCAGTAGTGCAACAATCAACTCCATCTTCATCCGTTCTCCGAGGGACAGGGTTCTTACCTGTACATTCATTAAATCCTTCACACCAAAGAGTTCAATAAAATAGTCTCTGTTCTTACGGTACATACTTTCGCTAAGTCCGTAAATTTCTTTAAATAGATGCAGGGTATCCTCCGTTGTAAGTTCAAAAAAGAGCTGGCTCTTCTGACCCATGACAATGGCATACTGCTCCTTTAGTGCATTTTCAAGCTTATTCGGGTAATAGCCCAGAACACTTATTTCTCCGGCGGTCGGCGCAATAATTCCCGTGAGCATTTTCACAAGAGTGGTTTTTCCGGCTCCGTTGGGTCCGATTAAACCGACAAACTCACCTTCCTCCACTATAAGGTTTAGATTATTTACAGCTGTTTTCTCTTCATACTCCCGCCGGAATAATCCTTTGATACTGCCGGTCAGACCTTCCTGCTTTTTATAGCGTTTGAAGCTTTTGGTTAAATTTTTTGTTTCAATCACATTCATCTTTCTTCTCCATTCCTGCGCATGTTTTCTGCGCATCCAGGTTTTGTACCGAGGATTACGCAGGTACAAAACTATTGAGGTTGAAAGTGCATTTCTTTCAACCTTTCTCCATTCCTGCGCATGTTTTCTGCGCATCCAGGTAAAAAAATCCACGAAAGTATCTGCCTGGCAAGGATACAGCTTCCGTGGATTTTTCATACTCAAATGAGAAGATTGCACCTATTCAAGGTGAAAAAAAAGCACGACCAAAACAGCCATGCTTTCAAACCGTGCTTAAATTCTCATTTAATATGGTTATTTGAAGTGTATGTTGTTATCAGTTAGACAGATACCTCGGTATAAAAATACCGATATGAGGACGCAACTATAGCGTAAATTCTACAGTTACCCTCACAACTATTCAGTTGTTATCTACTTTTCTGTAACAATTATAAACACTTACCCCCATTTCTTTTATCATTACAAATGCAGAAAAATGTTAACCGTAATTGCTCTGACTAGTATAACGATTTCTACCATATCCATTATACCGAATATGCATAAATTGTCAATCCTTTATTCTGCGTATTCTAACATCATAATTTATGATACCTTTCCTAACACTTGCATACATGGGATATCCGTGTTGTCGACCTGCTCCTCCATATAATTTCCTGGTCGCACTCTCAGAATTTCGGCAATCATGGAGACCTGAAACGTTCTAACTTCCCAGTTAAGCTTAGTCACACTATCGTTGTAGATCATGCGGCTGGTTCGCACCATGTTCTCATAGGTCTGCACCGCATCCATTGCTTTAATATACATTAACTTTACCTTTCATTCAGTATATCGCTCCATATCTTAAACCTTGCTATTTTAATCTTATCCTTCAAATTCATATAACATAGGTGTTAATTTCAGATTTCCTGACAAATAAGAAGGGATTTCTGTATATTGGCCATATTTCTTTCCATTGATGGTAATCATCCATCCACCAAATTCTTTCCCCCCTGTCAGTATTGGATAGGGAAGTGCTGTTGTCTTTCCTGCTGTGTACTTCTTAATTGCATCGGAAGGTATTTTTACTCCTTTTACAGATGCATAGCTTATCTTGTAGGTTGCTGTCTTTACCCACTGCGCATAAAGAGTCACATTCTTATTATTCCCTATATAGGAGCCTAAATCTCCCACATTATAAAAGCTCATATTATCTGCGGCTTTTTTCGTACTCCAGCCTACAAACTTGTAGCCGGATCTCTTAAATCCATTCTTGGGAAGCTTATAGTCTTCACTAAGGACTCCGTTTTTCATCTTTCCAGTACCGCCATTTGCATTAAATCTAATGGAATATCCCCATTTTGCCGTAAATGTAAGGCTCGGTCCCATTCCCGGCTGATACTTGGTATATTTTGTGCCGTTACTATGATACCATCCCAAGAAGGTTGCTCCCTTTTTCACGGGTGAGGGCAGCTTAAAATCCTTTGTAGAGGAATTAATCTTCGTAGCTTCTATTGCGCTTCCGCCTTCAGAATTATAGGTAATAAAGTATTCTTTCGAGGGATCAAAGACAGCAATGCCATAGCTTGTCTTAACTCCTTCATACTGAAGCTCAACAGATTTCCATCCTTCCTGTGTGAAAGCTCTTCCCTCCGTCAGTTCTACTCCAGAAAATGAAGTGATCTTTGAATTATCCAGAGTTTCTTTCTTTCCATCCGACATTTTAGCCATTACCACCATTCCTTTTGTGGAATAACCATCACCAACATTATAAGAACATTTTTCCGGTAGAGTTGTAATCTCTATGGATTGTACCTTTGCTGCTGCATTTACAATTGTGCTATTGAAGCCTCCAAATAATGCTGCAAGCAAAATCATACCTAATACTACTGCTACTTTTTTCATTCTCTTATCATCCTCTCTTTTTTATAAATCTAGTATTTGCAAGGGGAGATCCCTTGCGTTCTATAGTAACAAAAAACTGTCCGAAAAATTGTTTTTTGTATGAAGCATAATTTTTCCGACATGAATCATAGTATCTTAGTTTGAGAAAACTTGATTTTTATGGTAAACTTATCATAGAGAGTCATAGAGGAATAAAGTACCTGGAGGAATGCTTATGCTACAACTTGCGGTTTGTGATGACAATATTGAAGAGCTGTCCAATATGGTGCAGTACGTAAATCTATACCGGACTACCAAAAACATAAACTGTGAATACGCCGTCTTTCTGAACGGATTTGATCTGATATCTGCCCTGGAAAAGGGAAAACGGTTTGATATCTACTGTCTGGATATTATTATGCCAGGCTTCACGGGCATTGATGTAGCAAAAGAAATTCGTGGTTTTGACAAGACCGCTCCGATTTTATTCTTTACATCCTCACCTGAATTTGCCTTGGAGAGCTATTCGGTAAAAGCTATTAATTACCTATTGAAGCCAATCTCAAAAGAAAAATTTTTCTTTACTTTTGATGAGCTTCTGGATCAGATGAAAGTGAAAAAAGATGAGGATGCGGTTATTGTAAAGAGTAATGAAGGCCTTCAAAAAGTACTAATCTCTAATTTAGTTTTTGCTGAGGTTATTGGAAGAAGTGTGCTATATCACCTGCGGTCCGGTAAGGTAGTCGAATGTACGGAATCTTTTTCCCGTGTATGTTACAATCTTATGAAATACGGATGTTTTATTAAGCCCCATCGTTCCTATCTTGTTAATATGCAATATGTGGATACAATTGAAAATCATCAGATAACCTTACAGACACTTTCCTCTATTCCAATTGCTCAGGGTAAGGCAAAGGAGATGAAAGTGCAGTATCTGAATTATCAAATGGTGGGGAACAATGAAATAGAGGAGGAATTTTACAAATGATAGTAACAGTAATAGGACTTCTGCGTTTCGGATGTTCTCTAGTCTTTGGAATAACGATTTCCGTTCTCTTTGCAGGAATAGAGCTCACTAGGAAAAACAGGATTAAAACTGGTATACTCTGCTTTATTTTTCTTTTCGTACAGACCGCCAGTTGGTGGATTCTAGGTTTGGATTTAACATCAAAGCTGTATCCACTGATTATCCACCTGCCTTTGATATTTATTTTTTCGCTATATTATAAACGCCCGTGGCTTATATCCACGGTCAGCGTACTTTCCGGCTATCTTTGCTGCCAGGCTCCGCGCTGGGTAGGTTTCCTTGCGGGTGCCGCCTTGGGCAGCAGACATACAGACCATGTTTTTTATATTTCTGCTGTATTTCTTTTCTATTATTTTTTAAAAATATATGTTGCAGGATCCATCCGTCAGCTTATGGAGGTATCGTCCAAATCTTGCTTATTTTTGGGTGGCGTGCCCTTTTTTTACTATCTGTTCGACTATACAACCACTGTCTACACCGATGTACTATACCGTGGCACAAAATGGGCGGTGCAGTTCATGCCCTCAACAATCTCTATATTCTATTTTGTGTTCGTCATCCTTTACTACGAGAAGTCGCAAAAACAGACCGCTCTCCAAAGAGAGCGAGATCAACTGGATATGCAGTTTCGGCTGGCACAGGCAGAGTTTGCCACTCTGAGGCAGCTGCAGCAAAATGCAGCATCCTATCGGCATGATATGCGTCACCATTTTTCTCTTTTGCAGGGATTGGCCTCCAAGGGACTCATTGAGGAGATCAAAGAATACCTAAGTACTGCTCAGTCTGACATGGATGCTATCACTCCCTTACGCTTCTGCCAAAATGAAACTGTCAATTTGATTTTATCCGCTTTCTCCGCCAAAGCAATACATTCA
The DNA here is from genome assembly GCA_023418475.1 of Bacillota bacterium. Lineage (GTDB taxonomy): Bacteria > Bacillota > Clostridia > Lachnospirales > Lachnospiraceae > Mobilitalea. Next base: position 242,471 of record JAEZZO010000033.1, on the reverse strand, counting down.
CAAATTAAATTAACAATCGATGCAAAGCTACCTGATTCCCTTCCCTTTAGTGACACTGAGCTTTGTTCTCTATTGTCAAATGCTTTAGAAAACGCTATAAAAGCCTCGTCAAATATAGCAGACAGCAGTAAACGTTTCATTTTGCTGCGTATATATTCCAAAAATAACAAGCTGTGTATAGATCTGCGCAACAACTATCAGACAGAACCAGCATTCCAGCAGGGCCTGCCTATATCCAGGGAAGAAGGACATGGTTATGGTACAAAAAGCATGGCACATATCGTGGAAAAGCATGGTGGAGTATTCCAGTTTTCAATCAAGGATGGCTGTTTTATTTTTCAAGCCTCAGCATAAAAAACTGTCATTTCTAACGTAGCTATATGCGGAACTTCGTATTTACTTAGCAAATAAATTTTGAATTAAGGATTCCCAGACTCTTTGCTACTGTTATTCAAACTCAATTACCCGAATCACATGGTGTAAAAAATCTACAAAATATAAATTATTATTATTATCATCTATTCTTAAGCCATGTACACATAAACATGCTTCCAGAGCACTCCCATTATCACCCGAGTATCTATCTTTTCCATTTCCTGCAACTTTATATACCAAATCCCGTTCCGGATCAATTATTCGAATACAGTGATGTCTTGTATCAGCAATAAAAATTTTCCCCTGTGCATTGACATCCACTGCATGTGGTGCATCAAGTGCTGTGGTTCCCTTTTGATAAACCGTTCCGCCGATAAAACTTTCTGAAATTGTCTGGAAATCATTTATCGGTCCGGGTTTTCCCTTACCAATAACTAGCCTTACATTTTAATCAGTGAATATGACTTGTATGTATAGAAACTTTTTACTCTATCAAATGATTATCCAGATAATAGTTTAAAGTTAGTTTGCCGGATGAATATGAGTGTATCTATATTCATAACCTGTATCAGGCATTTGTCACCTAATCATAAAATGAATTACTACCGTTCAAATACTAAGGCAGTTTCTATCTTCCACCGCAATAAAAATCTCCTGGTCATTCTCATACAGATAATGGCTCCGGAATAATACATCCGCTTCCAATTCTACTCCATTTACATTAATCAGATAGCGCAGCACATTGCCATGGGAGAGATGGCTGATAATTGTTCCGCGAAACTGATGATACCCCTCTCTTTCTGGAAAGGGGACAAGGGCTACCTCCATCGCTTCTGGTCTGATTGCAATATTCTCCGTTGTATTTTTGACAGTTTTTGTTATCGTATGGAACTGTTCTGCCGAAATTACATTATAGTGTCCGATAAATTCTGCAGCAAACTTTGTTCTGGGATTTGTATAAATGCTGATTGGCGTTCCTGACTGTTGCAGTTTCCCATCATGAAATAAATGTATCGTATCCGACATTACCATTGCTTCATCCTGATCATGTGTCACAAAGACTGAGGTTATTCCAAGTTCCCTCTGTATGGCACGGATACTTTGCTGTAAAGATTTACGAAGTTTTGCATCAATTGCGCTTAGCGGCTCATCCAGTAGTAATACCTTCGGCCTGGTAACAATCGCTCTTGCCAATGCGACACGCTGTTGTTGGCCTCCAGAGAGATTTGCCGGATACGCAGTTTCTTTTCCTGCTAGTTCCACCAGCTCGACTGCTTCCGATACTTTTTTAGCAATCTCCATTTTATCCATGTGCTTTCGTTTTAATCCAAAAGCAATATTCTCCGACACATTCATATTGGGAAATAAACTATATTGTTGAAATACCATACCCACATTTCGTTTCTGCGGATCCAAATCTGTAATTTCTGTTCCGTCCATAAATATTTTACCGCCGGTAACCGTCTCCAGACCTGCCAGACATCGAAGTAAAGTGCTTTTGCCGCAGCCGGAGGGACCAAGGAGAGTAACCAACTGCCCCTGTTCTATTTCAAAATCAATGTCCTTTAAAACATGGTTGTCACCAAAACATTTATTAATATGCTCAAATTTTATATAAGCCATTTTCCGTTTCCTCCTTATTGCGAAACAATATCGTTATCTAAATTATGTACAAAGAAAGTACCTATTCCTCCTCTCCAACACTCATCTGCTTAACTTCGGTTCTGGAAGATGTATCTTCTTCGTACACAATATTTAATTTTTTAGTTTCGCAATTCCCTATTGCTTTCTCCTTTTATGGAACCCGTTAACCACAGCTGATAAGATCAGAGTCAGACCAAACATAACCACAATGATTGCGCTGGATGCCTGACCGGAGACAAACAATTTTTTATACAGAAACATCTGGGCAGTCTGATAATAACTGCCACCAATGATATTTACAATAGCAAAATCCCCGAATACAATTGATATGGACAGCATTGCTACAATGGATAGCCCTGAGACAATACCTGGAACCACAACTGCAAAAAACGCATAGAATTTACTTACTCCCAGCATCTGCGCGGCTTCGATCAAACGAGTGGCATTCATTGAATCCAGACTATTTTTCAGCCCTCTATAGATATATGGTAAAATTACGATACAATAGGTCAATACCACCATAACAAACCTGTTGGAGAAAGGCTCCGGTGCGCTGACGTATAGTGAAAGTACTGAAATTGCAAGGATAATCCCCTGAATCGCATAAGGTATATTGCATAGCATCTGTACATATTTATCCCAACCGGGATGATAAACAACAATTACATAAAGTACCAGCAAAACAACGACAGTACAAATAAGAAATGGAATTGCTGATATGATGACCGTGCGGGCTACCGCATGCAAAAAATTTCCGTCCGCTAAGATATCTTTATAGTATTTCAAGGTCAAACCGCTTGGGAGTAAACTATTCCAATCCGTGAAAACAGAGTATAGAAAGGTTAATAAAAGCGGAACAATTAAATAAATACAGATCAGTATAATTACAATTTTTGACGAACCCTGTTTTTTCACCGGGAAGCACCTCCGCTATATTTTTTTATGAAATAGTTATTGATTAAGGTAGTTATTATCATAGTAGACATCAGTACCACAGCAAGTGCAGATCCAAATTCCCTGCGTTGTGCAATTTCTCCTACAAACTGTTCCGATATGCGAATGGGAAGCAGAGAATAATTATTCGCCAGCAGTGCATACGCCGTTGCATACGCGGCAATTGCATTGGAAAATAAAACGCTTAGGGTAGCAAGTAAACTGGGCATAATCACCGGGATAGCAACTTTTATCCAGTATGTGAGGTAGTTTCCTCCAAGAAGTATCACAGCTTCCTTCCATTCCTTTCGCAGACCATCAAAAACAGGTAGCAATAACAAGGTTGCTAGTGGTATCTGGAAATAGATATAGGTAAGCAACAGCCCCTGAAAAGAATACACATTAAAACTTTTGAGCGCATGAATCCCCATGCTCTTACCTAGTATCACAAAAATCCCTGTATTACCCAGCAAAATGATGAAGGCAAATGCAAGCGGTATACCCGCAAAATTTGAGGTCATATTTAATACATTAATGAAAAAACTACTCCACCCGGATTTCACACTATTTGCCGCTTTTGCACCAAAAAAAGCAATGATAATTCCAATGACTGAGGATACTACTGCAACCAGGATACTGTTTATGACTGCTTGAGAATAAAGCCGCTTCGTAAATACAGCCCTGTAATGCTCCAGGGTAAAACCAAAGCTCCCTTCCGGCTTGAAGCTGCGAAGAATTATCATCAGAACCGGCATGATTTCATAAAATAATACCAGGAATAGGAAGGGAAGGGCCGCTAATAAATAAACCTTTGCTCTAAGCTTCAAAGATATCCTCCTCCATTTCAGAAAGGTCCCTCATCCCGGAAGATTTATCTATGCCAAGAAGATGACATAGCATCGGTGCGATAAACAGCTCCGACAAATGTTTCTCGATACGAGATATTTTCTTAATCTTATCAGAAATAAGATACAAGGGTACCTCTCTTTGTAAAAGCGTATTTCCTCCATGGATATGATGTTCATTCATTCCGTGATCGGCTGTCACCATAATCTGATAACCTGCTTCTAACCAGATCGGAAGTATTGCGGACAGCAGGATATTTTCCATTGCAACCACTTGTTGATATTCTGTAGAATTACTACCGTATTTATGTCCTGCGTCATCGATGTTCATCGGATGAACCAGCATAAAATCCGGATGAAATTGCTGCCTTAAATATTCAGCATCGGCATATACATGGGAATTGGGATATTGGTCTTCAAAATAATAAATACCATATTGTATTTTTGAGCTGCCATCCAGCTGTATCCGGTCTGTTACCGGCAGAAATGGTGCCCGAACATATAATTCACTGATCCAATGGTAGGCAGCTGCGGCTGTAGTAAGCTTATTCTCCCTGCATAAGTCAAAGAGGCTGATCTGCTTTGAATTTCGAATAATCTGATTATTGGTGATTCCATGCTGATAAACTGGAAGTCCGGTCATCAGAGTTTCATACATCGGTCTTGAAAGGGACGGAAGCTCACCCATCACCCGGAATTTACTTGCGAGTCCCATCTCCGCAAGATGCTCCAGGTATCCCAGATTATCGGTTGCCGCATCATAACGGCAACCATCTAAAAGTATCAATATTGTTTTATTTGACATAAAAACCGGACCTTTCTTTTGAACCCTGCTATTAGGAAAGCTGCAGTTCATTTTGTTATTGAATTTTATTAATTATCTGAGTAATGCAGAAACTCATTCGATGAACAAGCTTCTGCATCACAGATCACTCTATATATTTTGCTAAGTAACCACTCTAGTATAATACAAGGACTATTGTTACTCACGCTATAATAGTCAGTATAGTATGATTATTTTGCGTTAGCAATAACATCTTCCTGCCAGAGATTCCCGATTGTCTCCACTGTTTTATTCCAGTTTTCATAATCATTGATCATACGCGCCTTCGCATACTGATCCTCCGGTAATAATTTTGCTTTTACATCATCGGGAAGCACGACATCACTTCTGATCGGTTTTGCATAACCCTTTGCTAAATTAATCTGCCCCTCATCGCTGAATATGTATTCTCTTGCCAGCGCAGCCGCATAAGGATGCTTGGTATAAGCATTAATAACGGAGCAATATCCGCTTTGAATAGAACCATCCAAAGGAATACAAACCTCAAAGTTTGCTTTCGCATTATTGGTCTTAAACTGATCACGATAACCAAGTGCATTATAATCCCAAAGGAGTGCAACTGCTATTTCACCCTTTTCCAGTCTTGACAGGGATAACTCACCCATATCCAATCTTCCTGCCTGCGCCAGCTGCTTAAAGAAATCCAGTCCAGGTGTGATATTGCTTTCTGATCCTCCGTTAGCGATCGCAGCCGATAATACAGCACACTGTGCCTGGCTTGCTTTTGTAACATCTCCGACTGCTACCATGTAGTCACCCTTTAAAAGATCTGCAAAGGATGTGGGCGCAACAGGAACCAGATCCTTATTGGTAATAATAGCTATTGTACCATAATATCCGATCATCCAGTTACCGCTGTCGTCCTTTGCCCAATCCGGTATTTTGTCCCAACTCGATGTTTTATACGGTAAAGTCAAACCCTTCTCCTTGGCAATCGGTCCGAAAGCCTGACCAACATCACCTATATCCTTAGTTGCCTTATCTTTTTCTGATTCAAATATAGCAAGCTCTTCTGCGGATGACATATCCACGTCATTATGCTTAATCCCATAGGCAGAAGTAAGTTCCGTCCAGGTCTCTCCCCAATTTGCCCAGGTGTCCGGCATGCCTACCGATTCTACTGTTCCTTCCTCTTTTGCCTTTTCAATAATTGTCTCTAATGGTGTATTATTTAAGTCCACCTTATCGGCACTTGTTTGTTTGGATGCAGAACATCCCGTAAACGTTACAATCGATGTTACTGCCAATAAACCAAGTATTGATTTCATTCCAGCTCTCATAAACTCTCTCCTTTTATTTCATCATTGAATACAAGTTTATCTTATCAATAATAATTGAAGCTGTCGTACATGGTTTTGTAAGATTTCTGAAATTCAAATAAAACTACTTAGAAGTTTATGTAAAATTATCCATATTATTTATTTTTTACTTTATTTGTTAATTCCTATAATAAGACAATAGGCATTTCCGGTAATGTATGATATAATTTTATATAATGATAGGTATCAAAATCCCGCTGCACAGTCGCATTTGTCATATGCAACCTTTATTATATAAAATGCGCCGAGTGAAGCAAGTGTGCATCCGTCGGAAGCTGTCTAGTTCTCACGCGGGTTTATATTAACCTGGTGCTGAAAAGTAAGCGTCGGAATTTGACACTCATAACCTGAATAAAAATAAATAGAGAGGTACATATATCATGCATATTAAATCATCCGTAAAAAACATATTACCCACTAGGACCGCAAGAAAATTCATCTCCTTGCTGCTTGTTACCGCTTTGCTATCCGGACTGCTTACCGGATTGCCGCCGGCTGCTTTTGCTGCGCAGACCAAATCCACCGCGCAGGGCAAGGGCAATGCCTTCGCACAATCGGTTTCTCAAAGCGCAATTTATGTTGCTCTGGGGGATTCCGTACCGGCAGGATATGGCTTAACAGATCCGCAAGATTGTAATGTCAATCAGTTTTCCAAACTGTTATCCGATAACGGGTGCCCCAACACCCTTTATAATTACAGTGTAAGCGGTATTACTACCGATGATCTGCAAAAAAGACTCTTGGATCTGTCCTCTGCCGAACCGGAAGTCTATCAGACCATTAAGAATGCCAGTGTTGTCACAGTTAACATTGGCGGTAACAATGTACTTGGTCCATTAGTGGAAGCTGTAAATCAGAAAATGAAACAGCAATTCGAGACTTTAGGAATTACCAATATCAAAAGTGCAACACAGGCTCAGCTAATATCGGTTGCTGTGGCTCTTTCTCAGATGACTCTTACAGTAGAAGAAATGAGTAAGATTGAGCAGGGTGCTGCCAGCTTTCGAGATGATTTTCCAAAGATTATAAAATGGTTAAAGACGAATGCACCACATGCCAAAATTATTGCAGACACCATCTATAACCCAATTCCAAGTTATTTGAACTTTTATAAAACTTCTGAAGAAAAACTGAATAAAATGAATACTTTCATCATTGAGAACGCCGGGAAGAGCGGATATGAAACGGCTGATATTTACGCGTCCTTTAGAGCAGAGCAGGCAAAAGGCACCCAGATATTAAACCTTAATCTGGGTCAATTTAAGAACACTCCTCTCTCTGTTGATATACATCCGAATTCTGCCGGGCATACGCTGATTGCCAGGGTATATTATCAATGCTATCAGTCTATCACGGATGCCAAAAAAAAGGACGCACAAAATGCGAATAGCGATGTAATTCCAAAAGAGTACACCGGGAAAATTGTCATTCAAAAAGATAAATTATCTCTGGAGCAGGGAGAAAGCTACCCTCTTAAGGTAAAACTTACTAAGGAAAATACCTCCGGCAAGAAAATTGTTTATAAGAGCAGTAACAAAAACATCCTTACCGTATCACAACAGGGTGTTATGAAAGCTGTACATTACGGATCTGCCACTGTCACGGTATCTCTTGGAAAGGCTAAGGTTATCTGCCGGGTAACCGTTACAAAAAATATAACAATTACGATCAGTGCAGCCGGTGACTGTACCTTTTCCAGTGATATCAAGCAGCCTGCCGGCAATAATTTTTATTCCGTCTATAACAAGAATAGAAGTACTTATTTCTTCCAAAATGTAAAGCCTATTTTTGAAAAGGATGATTTAACGATTGTTAATTTTGAAGGGACCCTAAGTAATCGCGGTTCCCGTGCAGACAAGAAATGGGCCTTTCGTGGTAAGCCTTCCTATATTAAACTCCTGACGCAGAGCTCCATTGAAGCCGTTGCCTTTGCAAATAATCACTGCAAGGATTACGGTGAAATCAGTTATAGGGATACCATTGACAGTTTTCAGAAAGCAGGTATCGCTTATTCCTCCTATACAACAACAGACATTTATAAAGTAAAAGGCATTAAGATCGGTATGGTATCCGTTCAGGAGGTTGGCAGAAGCGATGCTGCCGCTATCCTTCGAAGGGCGCTTAAGAATGTAAATAAGAAGAAACCAGATTTATTAATCGTCAGCTTCCACTGGGGAATTGAAAGAACAAAAAGTGCAACAAGAGCTCAAAAGGAGTTAAGCCGCATTGCCATTAACGAGGGTGGTGCCGATCTGGTACTGGGTCATCATCCCCATGTTCTGCAACCGATAGAAAAATATAAGAATTCCTTTATCGTATACAGTCTTGGTAATTTCTGCTTTGGAGGTAATACCAACCCGCCGGACAAGGATACCATGATTTATCAGCAAACCTTTACCTTCCGCAATGACAAGCTGGTTTTAGATAACAATGCGCAAATAATCCCCTGCTCCGTCTCTTCCACTCGAAGCAAAAATGATTTTCAGCCCACCCCCAGCAAGGGTAGCGAAAAAAAACGTATTCTAAAGCGAATGAACGGTTATTGTAAGCAATATGGAATTTCATTTGATCATAACGGTAAGATAATCAACAAGAAGTAATGCAAAAAACTAACTTTCCGCTAAGACCCCTACTTAACCTCTATTCCCAGTAAACGTGCCAGTGCGGCCGCCTGATAGGTATCCACGATAGCGCCGGCAAGCTCCCTGTGTGTATCAGAAACAACAATCCCTTCTATACTGCTGTTTCGAAAGTCAATTCCCTTTAGCTGAGTTTTAAAGAAATCGCAGTTATTTAAGATCGCATTATCTAACTCCAGATCCTTTATCACAGCCTCCGCCAGACAAGTATTACTAAAATTGGAGGAGGCTAGAATTACCTTCTGCAGTTTTGAACTCTCAAAATTAGAATAGCTAAAGTTTGAATCGGAAACCAAAACCTGCTTAAAGACCAGATTTTTGAACTTACAGCCAACTCCTTTACAGGAGATAAATTCAACCTGATTAAAATATCCCTTTTCAAAATCACAGTTTGATATATCACAATTTTTAAAACGTACATTGGTAAAGCCTGCTTTATAGAAGCTACACCCCAGAAACCTGCAGTTATCAAATTCCACAACATGATAATCTATTCCTGCCAGATCCTCTCCGGACAGAACTTCCGACGTAAATAAGAGATGCTCGGCAGCTAATTCCTGCGCCTGAAGCTCAATCAGCTGGTTTAAGATCGGACCTGCTTCCCGAAGGTCCGTAATATTTGGTTTACTAATATTCATATTCTTCATCCCCATATCGATTATAAAAGAAAACATAACTTGCCGTACAAAAGTCAAAGACCGATTTATACTTAATATAATTACATAAAGCTTCCATAATTATATTTTGACTGGCAAATCCCATTATAACTATAATTACCTGACTTTTCAATATAAGGATTTTGGCATAAATTAGCATTACTGATTAACCTTTTTGTCCCGGCCTTAGGAAATAGCTTGCTGTTTTACGCTTTTTAGACTTATAAGTTGTTTGTGGTGGAACTGCCTGCGTGATAATTAGTAAGGTAAGTAAAAGCATGAATACTAATGATAATATGGACAATGGTAGATTTCCTGTTCCGGAAGTGTTCATGAAACTTCCCGTATCAAACCCAGTAACCGTCAGTCCGGAAAGGATAGGGTACACACTGCGTATTGTAGCATTCTTGATAAACATAGCGATATATCCAAAGAGAAAGGACACAACAACGCCGCCCATGAAGCTTCCAGGCTTCCTGCTTGTAAAAGCAATAACAGGCAGAATGGCAATGTATGTGAATGCCGCTGTCCCTAGTATCTGCAATAAACCGGTGATTAAAACTTCCGTATTAAGACCTGAAATACCGGACAACAATCCGACAAGCAGCGTTACTGCATAGTTATAAAATCCAAACATCACACTTAAGCTTCCCATAGCCAGCAGTTTTCCCAATAGCAGCCTCTGAAAGCTTAGTGGAACAGGTAGAATATTTTTCAACGTGTTATCTGTGTATTCCCGGTTGATTAGATATCCTCCCATCAACGTGAAAATAACAGGCATGAAAATTGTTGTACTATTCCATATGGTACTGTTAAAGTGAGTGGAAAAGTTAAAATCTCCTGTTATAGCCTCCGGAGTGGCAACTGCCTGCGTGAACACCGACAAAATGGAAGGAAATGTCATACCTATAATTCCAATGAACAGGATGTGTAATCTCTTTAATTTCAAGAATTCACCTTTTATAATATAAAGCATGAAAGATACCTTCTTTCCTCAAATTTCTCTATGCCGATAGATGCATATCATCAAGAACATGCAAACTGCGGCTTCTGTTAAAAGTACACCAAAGCATACGGACGCCGATACGAAGTATTGACTGAAACGATTGTAAAATTCCTTTTGTATCGCACCCACAGGTGTGTAAAACTGATAGAGCCACCTGAATATCATAGGAACCGGCATTAGTGTTCCGGCATTTATACCAAGCGGCGGCATCATAACAGTATCGCTAAAATGCATTATATAATTCAACAATGTGTAAAAAAATGCGATAATGATAGAGAGAATATAGTTTTTATTAAACCATACCACCAAAACGACACAGGGAAGTGCCGCTGCCCACATTAGAATACCGCTTGCTAGAGTGAGCGAAAGTTGTAATCTAAAATCATTCAAAGAAACATTTTGCAAAATTGCGATTAGTGTACTGACAGTGAACCCCATCAATTGAAATGCAATCGAAAAAGCCAGCAAAACCAGCAGCTTTACTATAATCAATCTACTTATTGATATCGGTATGCATAGCAGATTTTTCAATGTGTCATTATCTTGCTCAACAAAGAATAGATTTGCCGCTAAAATAATCAGTAAGGGCATTAAAAGTAAAAATGCATTGTCCTCTCTTACACCGGATTGAATGCTTGCAAAGTTCGAATCAGAGAGTAATACAGCATTAAAAAGAGGAAATATGATTGCTGCTGCTATACCAAACCGGAATATCTTTCTCCTTTTATATTTTGTAAATTCGCTTAAAAGCATATTATGCAATACCTTCACCTCCGGTTATGCTTTTAAAATAATCTTCTAAAGTATTTTCACAGGTATGAACTTCGGATACCTCCAATCCATTTTCAATAAAGGCACGGTTTATTGCAGCTACCGCTAATTTACTGTCATATAGGCGAATGCTTTGACCATTTCCCACTATGAAATTTTTTAGTCTAAAGTTTCTCTCAAGGATTCTTGCAGCCTGCGCTGTATCCGAAACCATGAAGTGAATATATCTCCCATTCTTTTCTTCCAATTCAGCAAGGCTTTCTTCCTCTAGCAATATGCCGTGATCGATAATACCGATGTCATCTGCTAATAAGGATATCTCGGATGGAATATGGCTGGAAATTAAAACGGTTTTTCCTCTCGTAGCGCAGAGCTCGCGGATAAACGATCGTACCTCGGCAATTCCAATCGGGTCTAGTCCATTGATAGATTCATCCAAAATCAGCAACTCAGGATCATGCATAATTGCAAGAGCAATGGCCAAGCGCTGTTTCATACCAAGAGAGTACTCAGAAAATAGCTTTTTATCACCATAGGGAAGCCCTACAACTTCCAATGCATCCTTTACAGCATTACCTTTTGAAACACCTCTTAGCCAGGCAAATATTTTAAGGTTTTCCATACCTGTCAGGTTTGGATAAAAACCCGGTGCTTCAATCAAACTGCCAATCCTTGGTAAAATCTTCTTTTCGTTTCCCTGAATGCTTCTGTTAAATATATAAACTTCTCCGGAAGTTGGCCTCGTCAGATTTAGAAGCATTTTCATGGTAGATGTTTTCCCTGCGCCGTTCCTGCCGAGCAATCCATAGATACGGCCTTTTTTTACATGGATATTCAGGTTTGATACACTTTTTTGTTCTCCATATCGTTTGGTCAAATTTTTCGTTTCTATAATAATATCATTCAATTAAAGATCCTCCTTTTCTTACTAAAATCAGTCTATCACATTGATCTTGCATTAACCTTGCCAAAACCTTGCATTAACCTTGCAAAGCAAAAATAAATCCCTGCCGGTTGGCAGGGATTTATCTCAAGCTTTTATAGGAAAGAAAAGAGTAAATATCGTATATTGGTTTGGCTCACTTCGTACCGTAATATGACCATTCATTTTTTCCGCCATTTGCCGGACAATGGAAAGTCCCAATCCACTTCCCTTATCAGAACGCCCTTTATCGCATTTAAACAGTCTTTCAAAAACATACTGCAAATCAGATTTTTCAATTCCAATCCCGTTATCTGATACGCGAATTTCTATTTGATCCTCCTGTTTCGTCATCTCGATTTTGATCTGTGTAGCTTGACTATGGCTTATAACATTCTGAACTAAATTATTTATGATACGGGCATATCCATCCAAATCTACCAGTGCCGGTAACGGCTTTTCCGGAAGCTCGATTTCATAATTTAAAGTATTCTCTTCAAAAACAGGAATCCAGTCTTTCAAAATATTCCGTGTTAGTTCCGCAAGCTCTATCTGCTCCATAGATAAAGATAACTCACTTGAGTTTAGCCTAAACCAGTCAAATAAATCATCAATATAATCTTTTAAATCATGTGCTTTTCTCCTAGCAATCTCAAAGTAATCCTCACGTTCTTTTCCTGAGACAATCCCTCTATGAACAGCATCCAGGTAACCCAGCAGAGTAGTAAGCGGTGTTCTAAGATCATGGGAAAGACTAGTCATAAGTTGACGATTGGTTTCGTCCGCCACTCGATACTGTGTAAGTTGTTCCTCATAGTCATAAACAATAGCATTCATTTTAAATGAAAGCTCGGCAGTCAATGCATTCTCTGCTGCAAGGATTTTATGGTTTCCATTTCCAGCCTGAATATCACTAAGAACCTCAGTCATATCGCTAAGCTGTTGTTTTATATTCATAAGTTTTATAAAGCATATGATGCTAAACAGGAGTGTAAAGCTAAATAATATGCCCAAAACGACCTCCAAAAGCACTGCCTACACCTCCTTGTTAAAGCGATATCCAATTCCTTTTACTGTTTGGATGTAAAACGGTATGCCGGAGTCCGGTTCAATCTTTTTACGCAGTCGACTTATAATTGCCATAATGTTGCTATCATCATAAACATAAGGCTCGCCCCAGACTGCTTCGTAAATTTGTTGTTTTGTTAAAATTTTTCCTTGATTTTTTGCAAAAAAGAGTAGTAAATCAAATTCCTTTGGTGGCAATTCAAATGTTCCATTTGGCGTGGTGACACTTCGATTGTCAAAATCGATCGTCAGCTCTTTGTAAGTGAGAAGTTGTGAATCATTATCTGCCAGATTAAAACGGGTATATCGGCGTACCAAAGAAATGATCCGGGCAATCAATTCTTCCATATCAAATGGTTTTGTTAAGTAATCATCCGCACCGCTACGCAGCCCCTGTACCTTAGACCTGCTATCATTTTTCGAAGTAAGCATCAAAATGGGTATACTGCTTTTCACTCTTATTTTCTCCATTGTCTGGAAACCGTTCATTCCCGGCATCATAATATCTAAAAGAATAAGCTTGTAATCATTTTTTTCAAGCAACGCAAGCCCCTCGGTACCGGAATAGCAGTAGTCAGCATTGATTTTCTCATTTACCACACTTTTCCTTATTAAGGTACATAACTCTTTATCATCGTCAATCACCAAAATATTGTAATCCAATTTCATCCTCATCCTATTCCTGATTTCTTTTCGTTTATGATCCACAGGTTTGATATATTCTTAGGTTGTCCTGCATGACATAGGCAACCGCTTCAACTACTCAAATATAATCATTTATCCATTCTACATCTGTAACTTTCAGTGTATACGCCGAGCCAAATAAAATCAAGAGCGGAATTGAATTACGCAGTACCACATTAGCTTCTAGAGGACAGAGAAAATACGCTTAAAAAAGGGCAAAGAAATTATATAAAAATCAACGTGAGAATACGACCATCGCATCTCTTTTGGTAATTGCGAAACTATATCGATGAATGCATCGGACCGCTAAATACATACCGCAGATATGCAACCGATCCCTTCGCATCTTCATCCAATTGCTTATCAGATGCGCCGCAGCTTAAATCACGCCAGACTTTAATATCGGAGCCTACTGTTCCTCCACTTCTCACGAACGGTTCCATTACGATATTTTTGTCATAATGAATACGGCGTAATGCTGATCCTATTTCATACCAGGGCAGACTGCCTTTTCCGGGAACACGCCTGTTATTCTCACCTACATGAAAATGTCCCAGTTGGTCTCCCGCCAGAAGAATGGCGTCTGTAATACTATCCTCTTCAATATTCATATGAAAAGTATCAAGCATAATTTTAACAGAAGGAACATCTACCTGCTTCACAAATTCCTTTGCTTCTGCGCAGGTATTTAACAGATAACCCTCGAAACGGTTTAATACCTCCAGGCAATAGTCCACACCACACTCCTTTGCTACCTTACCAACCGTACGAACATTTTTTACACTTCTCTCCCAATCACCCTGCTTATCAATCGGTTTTGAGTAATCAACAGGCCAATAGGAATAAATACCGCCTCCAATGGTATGGATATTCAGATATTCCAATCTTTTTAATAAATCTGTAAAAAATGCAATTGCATTTTTTTGTATTTCATCATACGAAGAGCCTAGATTTTCTGCCGCCGCCGGACCATATCCCGCTGTCAATATTACTCTCTGTGCTGATGCCTCCTCTCGAAGGTCCGTCAGTTCCTGCCTGCTCATTTTAACTAGTGCTGCACAGGAAACCTCTAGGATATCAAACCCAAGCTTCTTTACTCTTTCAATATACTTTTTGTAATCCGCTGCCCATTCCTGCTCCCAATACGCAAAATAAATACCATATTTCATATTATTAACCATACCCTTTCCAAAGTCTGGCAATTCTTGCAGTGCACATATCGCCATGAAAAATACCTCTCTCTGCCGCGCATGCGGCAGACAATACTTAGTAAAAGATTTTAGTCTATTTTAAATATCATAAATAATTCGAGTTTTGTAATATAAATTCTTGTTTTATCTTTTATTGTTTCTGTCCGAAGCTCCTGTCCTGAAATAACCTCTACTGCTTTCTTTCCGGCGCCTTCCACCTCAACGTAGATATCATCAATCGATACAATCGGAGGTTCCTCCTGCTGGTTAATCAGCGCAAAATAATTCTGGTTATCCTTGCACCAGTTTAGCACCTCCACAAATTTAGGGGCATTTGACCTGAATTTCAGCTCCTTACAAAGCATCGTAATTATATTGCAAAATACCTGCTTACTATAATAAGGTCTCGACATTTCAATCGGCGCAGAGGTCCATATCACCCTAGAAGCACCTATTCTTTTCAGTATTACGCTTGGCTTATCCGTATAAATTCCAGGCGGATTAGAATGGATTGCTGCAAATTTCTCCGTACCGGTCATGGTATAAGGAAGTGTCTGTGTTGCAAGAATATTTAGTTCCTTCGGATTCTCTATTTCAATTTCATACTGTGCCATCGGAATCGTTAAAGGTACTTTAGCGGAAAAATTCTGAAAAAGTGCTTCTCCCTCCGGAGTCGGGCTCATATAGGTAAAGGTATGCTTTGTTTTACCTATCACCTTTATTCCCAACAGTTTTTGCAGGCGGGGATGTCCAATAGGACCGCTGATATACAGATTTCCTCCCTTCTCAAGATAAACTTCCAAATCCTCCATTTCCTTATCTCGAATACTAGCCACATTGGAAATAATCATTACATCTGCTGTCTCATTCTTAATGTTTTTGCTTCCTATGACATCATAGGGAATATTATTACTTCTTAGCACAGAGGAGGCACAAACCGGTGCATCCAGATAGATCTTACGTTGAAAACTCTTAGCACAGACATCGACTTTACTCTCATCCGGATCATATTTTGAGTGGCTCGAAAACCAAATCGCTGCATTATGTAAAAGCTCACCACCTATATAATTCTCATACTGGCTGGTAATTCCATAAATCTCTTTCATCAGACCATGATAAACATCCGGTACAATAGAACCGTCCGGATTAATCGCATCCACCAGAAGAAATGCTCCGTTATGTACCAGTGCTGTAATTACATGAAGCAGAAGCTCTTCCTTCGTCTTCGTTGTAGTATGAAATAAAAGCTCCGGATCACATCTTGAGGTATGATAAATGAATGGTAATGCCGGAGATACATTTTTATAATATTTATTGATAAAGGTTTGCTGTAAAAATCCGCCGTAATAATCTCCGCCCGCATAATCAACGGCATCCATCAAAAGCTCGCTGCTTGCATTGATCCAGGGTGCGGTAATCATGGAGAATTGATGCTCAATTGTTACGTCCGGATTAATCTCTTTGACTGCTTTGGCGGCAAACTTCGCATAGTCAGCCATCCATTGTTCACGCCGGTAGACAAAGTCCGTAAATTCCGGATCCTCCCAGTCAATTATTCTTGGTAATTCTCTTCCTGTTTCTTCCAGGTATCTCTTCCTGCAGCTTGGACAATAACAGATATCAGGCCAGAAGGTCATGTCCAGAAACATTCCCTCAAACTGATAATTACGGTTTAATTCCTGAAGATTGTCTTTCACATACTGGCGGTAGTCTTCATTATTGGGACATACAATCCCGTATCTTCCTGTTTTAAAATTCTCAGAATTCCTGTATTCACGAAAGGTTTTTCCATCCGGTCCGATACATCTCCAGTCAGGATGGTTATCATACGCCCAGTTATCAAATACCTGCGTAAAATATACCTCGACAGCAATGCCTGCTTTATGGCATTTCTCTATCATTTCACCGACAAAGTCCTTTCCTCTTAATCCTCTGTGCATTCTGCCAATTTGGGTGGGATAATAGCATAAACCCGTATGTGGTTTTGCTTTTACCATTGCCGCCTGTACTCCGGCATCCTTTAGTGCTTCCACATACTCTTTGCAATTAATTTTAGAAAGAAATTCTTCGTCCCAATCATCAATATGCATATCCATTAAATTTCGTCTATAGTTTCCTTCTATCCACATGTCAACCTCCATCTGTCAAACGGCCTTAAAACTCGGCATTGGCTCTACATTGGTAATTTTTATAATGGTTATTATATATAATTTTATACAAATTGTCTTTGTTTAATCTTATATTTATTTGTCATGTTTTATAGTGTTTCGATGAAAGAATTAATCTATCCTCGTTTTTATCAGGGGAACTGTAACCTTTATTCTGTAATTGAAAATACTTCCAACTAATACTATAATATAGAAATGAGAATTAAATCTTAAGGAGGCTTCATCATGTCTAATAAATTTCAACCAAACTGGGAATCCCTTCACTCTCATAGGGTTCCTTCCTGGTATGAGAATTGTAAACTCGGTATTTTTATCCACTGGGGACTTTATTCTGTTCCGGCCTTTGCGCCACCATCCGTAGAGCTTGGTACCGTAAGCTCCGAAGAGTGGTTTGCGAATAATCCGTACGCAGAATGGTACTATAATTCAATTAATATCGGATGCGGTCCAACCTATGAGCATCATATTCAAACCTATGGCAAGGAGTTTTCTTATGAGAATTTTGCCAAGTTGTGGCATGCGAAAAATTGGAAGCCTGATGAATGGGCCTCTCTATTTAAGGAAGCCGGAGCAAAATATGTTGTACTTGTTACCAAGCATCATGACGGCTTCTGCCTTTTCCCCAGCAAATATACTAATTTCAACTCTGTCGCTCGCGGACCAAAGCGCAATATTGTTGGGGATCTGACAGAGGCTGTCCGTAAAGAAGGGCTTAAGATGGGTCTTTATTATTCCGGTATCCTTGATTGGCAATTTGCACATGATCCTATTTTCTGTGATGATGACATCCGGGTAAATGGCTCTGTTACGTATGAATATGCTGATTATGCCTATAAGCAGTCAATGGAGTTAATTGATACCTATCATCCGTCTGTCTTCTGGAATGATATTGGCTGGCCTTATGCCGGTGAAGAACATCTGAAGCATTTGTTGGCGCATTATTATAACACCTGTGAAGACGGTGTTGTTGATGACCGGTTCAATAATTTGCATCATGATTTTATAACTAAGGAGTATCAGCTGGGGAGCGGTTCCCGTGAAAGTAAGTGGGAAATGTGCCGCGGACTTGGACTTTCCTTCGGTTATAACGCTGCAGAAGGAGATGCACATATTCTTTCCGTAGAGAAACTGGTTAGCCTGCTTGTCTCAACAGTTGCCAACAATGGTAATCTTCTGATTAATATTGGACCAAAGGCGGATGGAACAATTCCCGCGATACAGGCAGATAAGCTGCGCGGGTTGGGTAATTGGATGAAGATCAATGGGGAAGCTATCTATGATACCCATATCAGTGACAGGCTTTCTATGGTAAGCAGTGGAGTAGATGTTCATTTTACTGCGAAGGAAAATGCACTTTATGTTATAGCTGATAATGCCCCCTGCGGTGATTTCACATTTACGGTACCTAATTTATCAGGTTCTCTGCAAGCTCTTGATCCTTCCGTAAATGTCGATTATCAACAAAGCGGAAGAGATTTAATGATTACCGTACATAATCACAGTGTAGAACAATGTGCTGTTGTATTGAAAGCCGGATTATAAAATATCTTTGTTAAAGCACCTCTTCTCCCTGGGAATATTCCGAAGAACGAACATTTAGAAACAAAAATGAAGGTATCCCATAAGTCTTTCTGCTTCTTAGGGAATACCTTCATTAAAGTTCTTCCTTTAACATCTTATTTACCTATTATATCTTACTATTTCCGATTGATTTAGCTAATAATATAATACATATTATTCCATATAGCAAGTCTAATTTATATAATGAAACATTCTGATAAAACAGGAACAGGGGAACCCGGAATTGCCCGCTCATCACTCCCTGTCATCCTCCAGCAGGTATAAAAGATTATCCTCTACCTGATAGAATAAAGGAGCAATCAAAATTTTAGGATATTTATCCCTTAATCTTTTTACCTCACTCAGTACGAAATTTATTTCATTTTCAATCTCAAAAATCGGTGCGTAGCTCATAAAATGCTCCTGGGCCTGCTTTTCACTCCATCCGGCATTCTCCACCATTCCCTGAATAAATTCATTTTTCTTTGAAATAAGATTTACCATTCCGCAGTTGTTGTGAGCAATTAGAGCAATACACTTTACATTACCAAGTGCAATGGCATAGGATATTTTAAATTCATTAAAACGCAGATTGCCTCCTCCTGTTCGCAGAATATAGGCAAAATTATTCGGGATTATAAGCTGTTTTCTGTTGTCCATGCACATCCCGACTAATAGACTTGCTTTTGTATAGGCTTCGAAGGGCGCTCCAAAATTATGATATTGAAGGAGTTTTTCAATTGGCGTATCCCTGTATTTTATGAATATATCCGTTTCTGCGGATACTCTTACGAATTCGTTCCTATTGATTTCATTCATCATATTTCCATAGAATCCTTTTTTAATTCGAAATTTGGTATCTACTAACTGCGATTAAAATACCGCCCTGCCAGCTATTACAATTTCTAAATAGATTTACCAGGGATATACTTCACCCTTATTATCAATAAAGACCGGATGATCGATATCATTTATCTGTTCAAATAGATCCACCAGCTTACAGGCTGTCTCATATGGGTCAAGATGCGCATTGCTGCCTCCCATATCGGTTCTCATCCATCCCGGATGAACAGCAAGTACGATGGCTTGATCCTTTTTCAAGTAATTTGACAACAGCTTTGTTCCCATATTCAAGGCTGCTTTGGACATGCAATAGTCAAATTCCTTATCTCTTTTACAGGTACCGATACTTGCGCTCTCCGAGGATATATTGATTATCTTGGAGTGTTCGTTATTTCTGATGAAGCTTAAGAAAGCTTTTACGATTCTGACCGGACCAATACTGTTTACATCATACACAGTCAGACACTCATCAAGATCAGTTTTCTCTAGTATTTCAAAGGAAGACTGTCCATGTATCGCCGCATTATTAATGATGATATCCAGCTTGTCCGTATACTGTCCAACCATTTTAGCTGCCGTTATCGTTGAATTCGTATCTGTTACTTCCAGTTCTACAATACATAATGTTTCCGGATATTCCTTCTTTAATTCACATAGCTTTGGGGCAGACACCTCTCTGGCTCCCGCAAAGACGGTATCTCCTTCCTCCAGATATCTTTTTGTTAAAAAATAGCCTAATCCCCTGGATGCTCCCGTTATCAGTACTTTCTGCTTCATTATTTTCTCCATTTCTTCGCTGGTATGTTAGAATCCCGTGATCTTGTCCGCATTCCATTCACAAAAATGCTTGTGCATTTTTTGTTGATACTTTAATTATAACATGTCGTTTTCTATAATAACATAGCTTATACTATCCAATATTAATTTATAGGTATCGTTTGTTACAGTTCTCTATCCACCATTCTTTTTCGTTTTCTTAATTTTTCAATATTTTTTCACATTTCAAACAAAGTTCACTCACAAAATTCATTTAAAATTACTCTATATTCTGAAACCGATAGGAGACACAGTCTATATGGAGAATACGAAGAACTTTATTGATAAACAGTTCTATGCCTTAGGAACCATAAATTATATAAAGGTTTTTGACTTTTCTGATCCTGCTGCTCTTAATCTGGCAGTCGCAAGGGTCAATGAGATTGAGCGCCATATGTCAGCCTTTTTGCCGGACAGTGATATAACAAGAATAAATGTTCAGGCCGGAAAAGGATTTGTTCCCATCCACAAAGACACTATGCTCTTACTAAAGCATGGTGCTTTATTTTCAGAGCTTTCCGGAGGAGCTTTTCAACTGACTATCCGGCCGCTGGTCACGCTATGGGGAATTGGTAAAAAGAAAAACTATATTCCATATGATATGGATATAAAAACTGTTCAGAAGTTTGTAAATGATAAGGATTTGTTACTTGACGAGAAAAATTGCCAGGCATTTCTGCAAAAAGCAGGCCAATCTATCGATCTCGGCGGTATTGCTAAGGGTTACGCTGCCGACGAAGTGAAAAGAATTTTAAAAGAACATCATGTTGTGAATGCCATCATTAACCTTGGCGGAAATGTACTGACAATGGGTACCCGTCCAGATGGCGGATGGTGGCAGATTGGAATACAAAATCCTATGGCCGCCACTGGTAAACATATCGGCATATTGTCCCTACCTGAGAAAACGGTCGTTACTTCCGGTAGTAATGAGCGCTTCTTTATTAAGGATGGTATCCGTTATCATCATATCCTGGATGCCAGAACTGGTAAACCTGCACAGTCCTCCCTGCTTGGTGTTACGGTTGTAGGTGACTGCTCCTTAGAGGCTGATGCTCTTACTACTGCACTATTTGTACTCGGTATGGAGGCCGGTATTCATTTATTAAAAGAGTTTAAAGCAGAGGCTTTGTTTATAACCGATCAGCTTTCCATCTATCTCACGGATGGTTTAAGAGGCTGTTTTACCTTATAACTCGCTCATAACTTAAAACCCTAATGATCCTAAAATATTGTTACCTAAAAGCAATTTATTTTAGATTCATACAATGAGTCGCGAATATCAAAAGCTAAAAATGATTTGCCAGATGAATATATATGCACTCATATTCATCTACATAACCTAGATCAGGCTTTTGACAATCGATTCCTAATGAGTAAAGCCAAGAAAATAAATGTGGAATAAGGTTGTATCTGCTCCTCTCGAATTCAGTTTAGGCTTTACCTGACAAATCAAATATTTCGTGCAACTGCACTCAGACGGAGGTTCCTATGAAGCAAAAAAACAAGCAATCCCACCTGAATATTGTAAAAGCTATGATACAAGCCATATTCTTCGTATTATTACCAGGCCTTTATGTCAATGCCTTTCTCAGCCTCAAGCTTCTTTATGAGGGTATCCTGAAACATAATCTAAGCTTTTCTGCTTCCTTTGTGGAGCTCATCAGTGTGATTGCCATTATACCCATCACCATGCTTATAGGCCGTTTCTTCTGTGGATGGATGTGTGCCTTTGGAACCATGGGGGATTTTCTTTATTTTATATCACGTAAATTATTTAAGAGTTCTTTTCGTATGAATGAAAAAGCTGACAAGTATTTAAAGCTGATTAAATACGCTGTTCTGCTCTTCATTATACTTGCTGCTTGGAGCTTCCAGACAATTAATATAAGCTCCTTAAGCCCATGGGATGCTTTCGGCAGCCTGGTTGTATTTGATCAATTACCTAATCTTTCCTATATAATAACCGAGCTTACGGTTGGCTTTCTGCTACTGCTTGCAATCATGACCGGCTCTCTCTTTATTGAACGGTTTTTCTGTCGTTACTTATGTCCGCTTGGTGCTGTTTTTGCCATTATTTCAAGAATAAGTTTTCTAAAAATAAAGAAGCCAAATAAAGACTGCGGCGCCTGTAAAGCCTGTACCAGAAAATGTTCCATGGGAATACCACTTTATGAAATGAATTCCGTCGATACAGGTGAATGTATCCGTTGTATGAATTGTATTACAGTCTGTCCCCGCAGCAATGCACAGCTTGCTGTTGTCAATACCACAGCCAGTCCAGTTTTAGCAGGTGCGCTGGCCGTTACTGCCGTAACAGGCATCTATTATATCGGCAGTATTACTTCCGAATTGCCGGCCACTGCCTCTTCGGGCAGCCAGACTTCAGCTGTTTCCTCCGAAAACACCAATAGTCTTTATACGGACGGAACCTATAAGGGTTCTGGAACAGGTTTTAGAAATGCGACTACAACCGTAGCTGTTACAATCAAAGGCGGGAGTATAACCGGTATTGAAGCCGTATCGTACGGGGATGACCGTCAGTTCTTCGAGGGTGCCTTCCGTTCCATTGTAAATCAGATTATCACATGCCAGTCAGCCCAAGTTGATGCGGTATCCGGTGCAACCTTCAGCAGCAACGGTATCATGGTTGCGGTAACGAATGCACTGGAGCTGGCTAAGCTGGGATCCGCTTCCGAAGCTGTACCGGATAACTCCGGAGATTTGTCAGCCGGCAACAGCCCTGCTTCCGAAACAGTAACACAAGCGCCAAAATCAGAAGCAAATTCTCAAAAAAGTTTACGGCCAAGAAGACAACGTTCCGATTCCTCACAGGCTTCCTCCGACACAACAGAAAAAGCCTCCTCTAAGAGCACGCAAACAGATAATACCACATCTGTATCTTCAAAATATACAGACGGCGTATATAATGGTTCCGCAGAAGGTTTTCATAGGGCAACTACTACGGTATCCGTTACTGTAAAGGATGGTTCTATCTCAGATATTAAAGTAATTTCAAATGGAGACACCCCTGCATTCTTTCAGAGTGCATCCTCCTCTGTGATCAGTGACATACTAGATACACAATCTGTGAGCGTAGATACCGTATCAGGCGCTACCTACAGCAGTATGGGAATTATGAATGCGGTTGCAGATGCTTTAAAAAATGCCTAACTAAGTTGATAATGCAATCCTTTTCTTGATAAAATAATCACTATATCCAAAAGCACATAGTAGAGTCTTGCGTTTAGAAGGTATCTATATTTCCTTAAGCATATACAGTAATAAATAAAATTTCTGGAAGGAATCCAAAAATACATTACTGCATTCCTGTGCTTTCCGTGTTATAATATACAAATTATTTTACTTGAAAGATGAGGATATACTTAATGCGATACAAATTAATTGCTATTGACATCGACGGTACTCTTACGAATTCACAGAAAAAGATCACAGAAAGGACCAAAAAGGCCCTGATTAATCTTCAAAAACAGGGGGTAAAAGTATGTTTAGCTTCCGGAAGACCGACACAGGGAGTTTCCCCTCTGGCAGACGAGCTTGCACTAAAGAAATACGGTGGTTATATCCTTTCCTTTAACGGCGCTTATATTTTTGAATGTGAAACAGGGAAAGTTGTCTATCAGAATGTACTGCCAAAAGACGCACCTCAGCTGATCTGTCCCCTGGCAAAAGAAAATAATTGTGAGATTTTATCCTACGAAAACGATATCATTATCACTGAGACACCCAAAAACCAGTATGTACAGATCGAAGCAGGCATCAATAAAATGCAGATCAAGGCGGTACCTTCTCTTATGGAATACATAAACTTTCCGGTTACGAAATTTCTGATTTTACAAGAAGGTGATTATCTTGCAAAAGTCGAGAAGAGGTTAGCCGATACCATCGGTGACCGGTACAGTGTTTACCGTTCCGAACCCTATTTTTTAGAAATTATGCCGTTGAACGTTGATAAAGCTTATTCTTTAAACCATCTCGCAGAATACCTTCATATAAAAAAGAATGAAGTAGCAGCCTGTGGGGACGGCTACAATGATATTACCATGCTGCAATATGCAGGACTCGGTGTTGCAATGAAAAATGCGAGAGATATTGTAAAGCATACAGCTGATTTTATCACTCTCTCAAACGATGAAGATGGTATTGTTTATGCCGTGGAAAAAATGCTGGCAGGCGTGATCTAGCCGTCTGCCATTTTAGAATGAAACATAATGAAGAATATGACTAATCTTTTCTATTTGCTACCAGCTTTTGGAAGTCGAACAAGAATTGCCGTACCTTTTTCTTCGGGACTTGCTACCTCGATTTTTCCGCAGTGAAGCCTTACCATCTCATCAGCGATTGCAAGTCCCAGTCCCATACCGCCATCCGTTGCCCTGCTTTTATCTCCTCTGTAAAATCTTTCAAAAATATGAGGTAAATTCTCTTTCGGTATTCCGGGACCATAATCCCTGATTATGATTTGTTGGTATTCGATCTCCTCCGTGATCATAAATTCAATTTTCTTACCGCTTTTTCCATATCGAACAGCATTATCCAAAAGATTTCTGATAACCCGTGTTATCATATCCCTGTCAATTTCTATTGGGGGTAATTTATCCGGTATCTCGGCGATAAGCGCTATCTCTTCCTTCTCCAGGAGCGGAAGATATTCAATTAAAAGTTCTCTTGCCAGTTCTGTAATATCGGTTTGTTGTTTATCCGTTTTTCTGCCGGCTGATTCATATCTTGAAAAATCCAGCAGCTCCTTAAGAAGCCTCTCCATATAAACTGCTTTTTTCCTGATAATCGCAATTGACCTGTATAGCTCCTCTTCATTGTCATAGAGCTTATCATCCAAAGCTTCCGCATATCCGATGATGGAGGTCAGAGGTGTTCTGAGATCATGGGAAATATCGGAGACAAGCTTTTTTCTTTCCTCTTGATATTCCTGTTTTACTCTGACCTGTTCACGAAGGCGTGCTGTCATATGATTTATAGTATCTGCCAATCTTCCGATCTCATCCCTGGAAGGATTTTGTATCTTAACATCCAGGTTCTCCATATCCAGATCCTCAATCCCCTTCATGAGCTGATGAAACCGTTTTGATAATTTTCTGGTAAATAAATATGCAAAGGAACAGGTTATAATTAGTGTAATACCAAGGCCGATCAAAAACATCTTTCCAAATAATCCATACCCTTTGGCTCCGTTCAGCCGGAAAGTTACGGCTGTATATTCTTTCGAAGGAACGATAACTATCACATATACCTTCTCCTGTTTCCCCCATTCTGCCTTTGTCGCATAAACCCAATTATCTTGGGACCGGCTTCCGTTATAGGTCAGACAGCTGATCAATTCTCCCATATCTGTTATCTTAATCCTATCTGATGTGACAGTTAGTATGCCTCTCTTCTCGGAAAATAGTTCCAGTACCATTGCGGGGTATTTTTGGCTCCATTTTTTTAATATTACATTAACCGTTTCAGGCGAATCCTCCAACGATATACTTTGTGCCGCCCCCTCAGCCGCTTTCTGCATATCTGTCATACTAATTCCGGACCAGTTGCCATTTGACATGAGATACCAGATTACCACCAAAAAAATAACCACTGACAGGATGAGTGATGAAAGATAGGCGATATAGATTTTCAACTGTAAATTCATGACTGCCTCCAAGATACTCTCTCATTCATATAGACGTCTATGCCTTATAACGATAGCCAATTCCTCTTACTGTCTGAATGTACTGAGGGTTACCCGGATCCTCCTCCAGTTTATCCCTCAAATGACTGATATAAACCATCACGGAATTATCATCCCCATAACTATTCTCCCAAACATACTTGTAAATCTGTGTTTTTGTAAATACCTGCCCAGGATTTTCCATAAATAGCTGCAGCAGTTTTATTTCCCTTGCTGTCAGATCTAAATTCACTCCCTTTTTGGATAGGATACAGCTTCTTAAATCAAGACATAAATCCCCCCTGATAATCAATGTCTCTTTTTCCGCCTGTGTTTTATAAGCCGCAATCCTTTTTATGTGTGCTTTAATCCTCGCCGTCAACTCTGCCGGTGAAAACGGCTTAGTCACATAATCATCTGCTCCAAGTCCAAAACCAAGGATTTTATCATAATCCTCCTGTCTGGCGCTTAAAAACAAAACCGGGAGAGAGGTGTTTTCCTTACGAATTGTCTTTAACACTTCAAAACCATCCATATCCTGCATCATAATGTCAAGAACTACAAGAGAAAAATCGTATTGCTTTATTAATTCCAAAGCCGCCAGACCGCTGCCTGCCTGCTTTGTCTGATATCCCTCTCTCTTTAGATATTTTTCCAGAAGCTCACGAATTTCCCTTTCATCATCTACAAGCAAGATCCATTCTCCTGCCAAGCTTATACACCTCCACTCAATAATTGGAAGGTCAATCGTTAGTTTATTGAATTAAATTCAATAATTAATCTACTGTTGACATGTAATTAGATAAAGTTCTACCTCACAGCCAAATGCTGTGCATTACCTCCCTTTTCTGCTTCCATAATAATACATCTGCATATCAATAATGAAATCCCATGAAGTTCCAATAACAATCAAACCAGATAAATAATATACCGATAATAACACCAACAGATATATAAATTCGATAGCGTAAGCTATTGTACTTCCCTTTCCATATTATAACAGATAATATAGCAAGTAGCATTGTCAGAATTCCGGCTGCAATCGGAACGCATAAGAGTATTTTAATATCCAGCGGAACTCCATAGCGAAGTCTCGTACCCCATGTTGTCAGACTGACCACAAAGAAATTGAAATTAAGCAAGGCACCCAGTCCCATGATATTTTTACTCCAGATCACAGTTTTTTCTGCTGCCGGAGAGTTCTTACTTTTTAACATTCTTTTGATCAGAGAAAGGATCCAGAGAACAATTTCTAGTAGTGCAATCAGCATTATTACTAGGAAGAAAGTATTTTGAAATTGATTGGTTTCATACCAGGAGATTTTTTCATAAGTTCCATGCCAGCTGTCAGAGGTTTGTGCCATATACGCTGCTTGGCCCGAAGCATTCTTTTTAAAAACTATATAATCCCCGTCAGGTTTTTGGAAAGCAAGAGTGGATATTTGTTTTGCGGTTGTGATACTTTTCTTTCCGGTAAATGGATCTGTTTCATCCAGAGTAAGTGTTCCGTCTTTATTTTGTCTCACTATAACTTCTTCTCCCGCACCGAATATGTCTCCCTTTGCAATAGTACTTCGGGCATAATCTCCAAACCGGTAGACACCATCTACGGATGATTTTTGAAAAGCCTCTGTAGAAGCTGCAGTCTTTGCTTCCTCCTTTTGATAATAATGGTCTATGAAATAAGATGCAAACTCCTGGGGAAACAAATTATTTTGTCCCTGGTTAATTGCAATGAAGATTCCAAGGTTATACTCAGGAAACAGACAGACTTCAGAAGAAAAACCGTCTTCAGAATAGCCGGAATGACCTACCGCACGGATTCCTCTGATACACCGTTCACTAAATCCATAGCAGGTTCCGGGAAGCAGCGGATCAAATCCTGCATGACGGCTCTGCATAGTTGTAGCGGTATCCTGATCTAAAATGCGCTGTCCGTCATATTCTCCTTTCTTAAGACTGCAGACCATAAACCTTGCCATATCATCTGCCGTAGATAGAATCCCACCAATCGGATACAGGTTAAAATAACCCTCCATATTCATTTTGGTCGGCTTATTCTCAACAACATGATAACCCTGTGCT
Organism: Bacillota bacterium; assembly: GCA_023418475.1. Lineage (GTDB taxonomy): Bacteria > Bacillota > Clostridia > Lachnospirales > Lachnospiraceae > Mobilitalea. The sequence continues at coordinate 214,417 of JAEZZO010000033.1, read as the reverse complement.
AATTTGGCGTCATTTAGTGCAAATTTAGTGTTTTCCATTCCGAGTGGTTCAATTATATTTTGATCTATATAATCCTTGCAGCTTTGCTTTGATACCTCCTCAACTATGCAGCCTGCAAGAGACATACCATAATTACTATATTGAATTTCACTGCCGGGTTCTCTTATTACAGGAAGCATACGATTTTCCAAAACCTTACTAATCGGGTTAACTTCAGATTCTTTTTTTGATAGATCGCCAATCTCATCACTGTCAAGACCGGAGGTATGGGTAAGTAATTGCGCCATAGTCACCGGTTTATTGTAATTATTTTTAATCCGAAAGCCTTGCAGATAGTGATTGACATCTTCTTCCAAATTTATCTCTCCTGCCTGAGCAAGCTGCATTACGGCTGTTGCAGTAAATAGCTTTGTGATTGAGCTGATTCGAAATAACGTACTACCGGCATCTACCACCGTCTTTCTATCCATATCCGCATAGCCATATCCCTTTGAGAATATTTCTTTCCCATCCTTTACAATGGATATTACCGCTCCCGGTATCTCATAGCTTTTCATATTTTCATCAAAAATTCCATCCAGAAAGCTCTCCAGTTCGCCGGAAGCTACATCTTTGCTCAGATCTTTCGCTTCCCTAACCGTAGTTTTCCCATTCGCCAGTGCTACAGCTGCCTGTATCGGAATATCTATACCGATAAGCAGCACACACAGTAATGGCATTATTCTTTTCCATTGCTTTAATAAGTAATTCATACCACAATTCCTCCATGTTTTTCTTTAAACATAGCAGTTGCAGCTTGAAAGCAGCTTATCAAAACCTTAAAGTTTTCTTAAAATCCAGTTTCTGCTAAAGATTATTTTAGCACAGTGCTCCCTTGATAACAAGAAGGATAGAATAAGACCTGCCTGTAGACTGTAACATAACTAGCAGGGTTACAACGCTGAATATAACTTAATTTCATCCAATAAAATACCGGCAGGTGCTTTAGCAGCCCACCGGCATTTTATAAATATTTAATGATAATCCAATAATATATAATCTTGTTATACCATTATTTTTCGTTATCTTCCGATTTTTCTATAGAAGCGGTTCTATAAATAAATTTCACCGTTCCATCCATATTATCTGATTTGCCGGCAAAGGATTTATAATGCTTTGAAGCATCAATCGTCGCACGCAGCCTTGCAACTATTCCGTCTAAATTTTCCTTCACTGCATCCGTAAGCTTCTGTATTCCATCTTTGTTAAATACCGTCATACCATCGGACAGCTCTCCGGATCCATTCTTTAACTTCGAAACACCTTTTATCAATGCCGAGCCACCTTTCTTCAAGTCCTTGATACCCCCGGACAGACTTTCGGTTCCGTCTGAGAGAGTGGTTATTCCCTCTGTCAAAGTCTTACTTCCGCTATATAACGCTTTTGCACCTGTATCGGCCTGCGCTACTCCATCTGTATATGTTAAAAGTCCCTGATAAAATTGATTATAATGATCCAGTTGTTCTCTTAATGCGATGATTCTCTCCGCCCCTGATTTTGCACTTTCTACCGCAGCATTAATTTTTGCAGTTACATCGCTGCTTTTCATTGTCAGTGAAATCAGATTCTGTATCTGCGCTTCCGTATTCGAATTAATCTGAGAGCGAACTGTATCAGTATTCATCTGTGCTTCAACAACAGCTTTTACTTGAGCCTGAACTGGGTCGGGTACCTGACCTGCCTTAACAGCGGCCTGGTATTCATCAGCTGTTAATTTCTGACCTGCTGCTTTCAAAACTTCCTCCAGCACCTTACCGCGTGCTGCCTCTTCTACTCTTTCTCGTATTATTTTCTCCTGTTCACGGACTTTGGCGGTCACCATATCCTGTGCTTTCTGATACGCCATACTATAAACAGTGGTTTTATCAAGTGATTTTATAACACCATCCAGCACTTTCCCATAATTGTTAATCGTTAGTTTTTGCACCTGCAAACCACTTGTGCTTAACTGTGAATTTGCGGTGGAAAGTAATGTCTCAAAAACCTGCTTTGCTCCGTTATTTAAGCTGGTGTTGTTCTCGGTCAGGGTATCTAGGCCGGAGGAGAGCGTTCCTATTCCGGAGTGAAGCTTTGCCGCTCCGCGAGACAAACTGCCAGTACCCTCGTTAAGCTGCTGTGCACCTGCTTCTAACCGGTTAATGCCTTCCGTTAATTCCCCTGATTTCTCCAGCAAAACAGATAAACCATCATATAACGTAGAGGATCCGTCCATAAGTTTATTCATTGCATCTGTCAGATCATCCATGGAATTTGGCAACTTTTCCAGTTCATCTATCCCTTCGTACCGGTCCAGGTTAATGTCACTAAATACTTCATTTGTCGCAAGCGTAAGTGTTGTAGTTAGTTCGAAATCCGTAACATCCGCATTTATTTCCACGAAACTTGGAATATCAAAGGTCTCCTTATCAATGTTCAGGTTTTCCTGCATTCCCGGAAGTGCAGCTCCAATCACAAGCGTCCTGTCACCATCGTTGATTATTTTCCCATTGGTTACTGTTACATTGCTAAATTGATCATTCTCCAGTACCATACCCGACAGCATTACAAACGGAACATAGATTTTCGTCTCTACTCCGTCAATTTTAATATGTTCCGATTGATTATTCGTATAGTCAAACCGGATTGTCACGTTACCGCTTTTTCCAGCAAGCTCTTTAGCAGTAACCTTCTTCCCATCAAGCAGATAAGTGATTGCAATTGTGACCGGAACTGCTTTATCCGTATCTCCCTGATAATAGATATCACCACCCTTACTCTCCCAGACAGGTGAATTGTCGGTGTTCATGGAATACTTCGCATCATCCTTAACATTCGTGATATTACTTAACAGCGTACTGTCTATGACACGGCTATCCTCCAAAACATTTTTTATCCAATCGCTGACGATTACTTTCTGCGTACTTCCATCCGTATTTGCAATCACATAAACTGTCTCATCCTTTGCATTCGTTCGTTTGCTGTTATTTTGATTTTCCGGTTTTCTATTTCCTGCAGCTTTCATACCATTTGTGGTTTTTGTTATGGCTTCCTTGCTGTCACCTTTATTCTGTGTTCCGGCAGCATAAGCCAAAACTCCGGTACAGCTGCATAAAAAGATTGCTGCCATGATAAAAGATATTATCTGTTTCCAACTCTTCCTATACCGTTTCATTCTTATCCTCCATTCCTGCGTATGATTTTTACGCATCTTTTCACCAATTATATTTTCAGCCGAAATCCCATACTGGTTGAACAGATTAATCTATCAAACAGGCTCAGCATTGCTGGCAGAATAAATATAACTGCAAGCATGCTGATAATTGCACCTCGTGCCATCAGATTGCACATAGAGCTTATGATATCAATATCCGAATATAACGCAACCCCAAAGGTCGCAGCAAAAAAACCAACTGCACTTACAATAATAGATGGAATTGACACTGCAAGCGCAGTGGAAACTGCTTTATGCTTATCCAGACCTAAGCTTCGTTCCCGCTTATATCTGGTAGTCATTAAGATAGCATAATCTACGGTAGCACCAAGCTGTATGGTACTGATACAAATAGGAGCCACAAAGGGAAGTGAAGTATTTAAGTAATAAGGAAGCCCCAAATTAATAAAAATAGCAAATTCGATTACCGCCACCAAAATCACAGGGAGCGAGATACTCTTAAACACCAATAAAATAATGATAAATATTGCTATAATCGATATCAGATTAACAACCTGAAAATCATGATTAGTAACCTCAATTAAATCCTTGGTACACGGAGCCTCGCCAATAAGCATTCCCTTGGGATCATACTTTTTCAAAATTGAGTTTAACTCATTAATCTGAAAATTAACCTCATTGCTTGCCGTTTTATATTCCGAATTGACCAGCAGCAGCTTCCATCTGTCACTTTGCAGGACATCCGTCACGGACTTCGGAATGATATCCTCTGGTACAAGTGACCCGACGAAGGATTCCAATCCCAGGACATATTTTACTCCGTCTACCTTCTCCATTTCCTTCATCATGGATTTTACATCCTTGCGGCTTGTTCCTGCATCGACCAAAACCATATGCTCCGAACCCACTTGGAAATATTCCTGCAGCTTCCTGTTTGCTTTCACATATTCAATATGCTGAGGCAGATTATCACCCATATCATAATATACACTGTCGTTTGTTTTAGAGTATCCTATGTAAGCCGGAATAATCAGGATACAAAACAGTAAAATTCCAATCCATGGACGTGTGGTAATAAATTCTGCAAATTTAGCGGTTTTTGGTAGGATGGGTTTATGTCTTGTTTTTTCAATCTGCTTATCAAATAATAAGATTAGCGCCGGAAGCGTTGTAATGGAGCTAATTACTCCAAGCAGTACACCCTTCGCCATTACAATACCCAGATCCCTGCCCAGTGTATAGCTCATAAAGCACAGCGCAATAAAGCCGGCAATGGTTGTAAGTGAGCTTCCCGTTACTGCGACAAAGGTTGCCTTGATCGCATGTGCCATCGCCCGCTTTTTATCGCCCTGAAAACGCTCTATCTGCTCTGAATAACTATGCCACAGGAAAATCGAATAGTCCATTGTAACTCCAAGCTGTAAAACAGCGGAGAGTGCTTTTGTAATGTAAGATATTTCTCCCAGGAAGTAATTGCTGCCCAGATTAATAATAATTGCAATTCCTATGCTGACCAGAAAAATAATGGGAATTAGAAAGCTGTCCATAAAAATCATCATAGCAATGCAGGATAGAAAAATAGCAAGACCGACATAAATCGGCTCTTCTTTTTCACATAAATTCTTTAAATCTGTAACCAGTGCTGACATGCCAGAAACATAGCACTGCTTTCCGGCGACAGCACGAATATCGCCGATCGCTTTTATTGTTTCATCCGAGGATGTGGAGGTATCAAAGAAGACTGCTATCATCGTTGCATCCTTGGAATTGAATGCATTATAATATTTATCCGGTAGTATTTCTTTCGGAACAGTTATATCAAAAATACTGTTATACCATAAAACGGTGTCCACATGCTTTACTAGTTCGATCTTACTTTTGAGTGCTGCAATATCCTTATCCTGCATTCCCTCCACAATAAGAAAGGAAAATGCTCCCTTGCCGAAATCCTGCATCAGGATATCCTGTCCCTTGACGGTTTCCATATCCTTGGGCAGATAAGTCAGCATATCATAATTGATTCTTGTCCTTGCTATCCCAATGAAGGAAGGAAGCAGCAGCATAACTGCAATAATCAAAATCGGAATACGATATTTTACGATCGCTTTACTAAACTTAATCATTTCTATCCTCCTAATTCTTAAAGTCTAAGATATCCGGATTCTTCTTTTTCAGATATTTTATTGTATATAGAGCTACGCACAGATTTAATATCCCCTCCAGCAAAAGGGTAATTCCTATCATCCTCATAATGAGTAGCGCTCCCTGAAATGGATTTGCAATCAACAACAGACCGAAAATACATACCAATATTGCAATCAGCATAATCACCCACCATTTGACTAAACCGAACCTCTTTGCATCAGCGGCAATCTGAAACTTAAACAAGCCATCCGTCAGAATAATTATACCAATCACCAACTGCAGAAATAACAAGCTTTCCCTAACACGAAAAAACATCACACAGCCAATAGAAAAAAACATCAGACCTAAAGCCAGATCGAATTGAAAAGCCAGACAATATTGATCTTTTGCAAAATAACCAATAATTTTTATAATACTGTACAGAATCAGGAATATTCCTGAAAATCGAAATACTATTTCTACAGAAATATCCGGATAAATTATCAGTAAAATACCGGCTAAGCAAAATATCACGGATGCAATTATGTATCCCCACCTCGCTGTTCGTATCCCTTTCATCTTAACTCACTCTCCTTTCTTTTCCATATTATATGGTTGCTGCTAGACAATTTGAACAGTCAAAAAAAGAGAAATGCACAAAAATCATGCATTTCTCTCTATTTGACTAAACTTTAGACATTCAGGCTTATCTGTCTGATATCACTGCTTGCTGCATAACTCCAGGGAATGGATGATATTTCCCTCGAATAATTTACCTAACCTTCGAATGAGCTCTTCAGGATTATTCTTCATACCACTGCCGGTCCAGTCAAGTACCATTCCAACAAGCGCACATTTATAGAAACTGATGATCAGTTCTTTATCCTCTTTCGCTATTTCAAACCCGTCAGATACAAAATGAATGTATCTCCTCATAACATCTTCCGCAATAGTATTTAAATAACGTTCCAGTTCGTCTTTACTCACCGAATTATAGATGTGGTAAATTGCTTTTTTATTTTCCAGAGCAAACGCTACCGCAGCAATAAATCCTTCTTCCCAGGATTCATCCCTGATATGCTTAGACAGTACATCCTCGGTTTCCTTATTAAGTATCGCAACGACAAGAGTACGGATATCACTGAAATAATAGTAAAATGTGTTACGATTAATACCACAGTCCTCGACAATATCCTTCACTGTAATCTTATCAAGTGGCTTCTCATTCAGCAATTTAATGAATGAATCAATAATTGCGTTCTTGGTAAATTGCGGCATTATTACTATCCTTTCATAAGATAATACTATGATTTAAGCATCAAAGGTAAAAATATAGTTACCGGATTAATCTGGGTGTATCTATGCTTCTATGAATCAGACCGGGACTCGCTTCATTTCCTTCATCTGGTAATCAGCGTAGGCAAAAGTCCAGTTCCTGGAAGTTAAAAATTATTACCGTTCCAACCCCAGTTTGCCGCTTCCTCATATTTTACATAGATGCAATCCGGTGCAATACCAAGCTCCTCTTTGAGAATTTCTGTGATGGCACTCGTAAGTTTCCTGTAGGCGTCAGCGGATGCCTTTCCGAAAATTTTTACCTCAACAAATGCAAGCGGTTTTGCATCACTTCCTTTAAAATACATGATACTGCTATCCTCAAAGGAAAGCATCAACCAGCTTTCACTTTTTCCGGGAATTAACTCAATGGCTTTTCCCAGTCTCTTCTTAATTGTCTCTTGTTTTTCAGGGCTAATGGCAACCGTCGTTTTTGTAGTAATGTATGGCATTTTTTTCATCCTTTCATATTATTAAGATTCGATTGTTAAAAACCTGATCCAGGTTATGCAGATGAATATGAGTGCTTATATATTCATCTGGCAAATCATTTTTAGGCTTTTGACATTCGAAGCATATTAATATTATTTAAAATTATTATCGTAATATATACAGAAAATACATGTTTTTACTTTCTTTTCCTACTAATATAACAGATATACTCCTATTTGAAAAGTGAGAATTATATAGAATTTTCAGCAGCAAAAGACTTATCGTTACAGTTCGTGGCCATTCAAACGTTTAATACAAATCTTGCTGAAAACACTCCATCCTTTGCCTCAAAGCAAGAGGAACCCTGGTAACGTTTTACGGTATAATCCATGCTTTTTGTGCCTATTCCGCCATCTTTCTTTGAAGAAACCGGATATTTTCCTTCAAAACATATATCTTCCGTACATGAATTCGTAAATCCGATTGCCAGACGCCTTCCGTTATAATTTGCCTCCACTCTGATGAATTTCAATTTATGATCCGCAAGGCGCAGGCATCCCTCATATGCATTCTCAAATGCATTTGCAAAAAGTGCCGCTAATTCCATTGGATCAATACCTAGCTGTTCCGGTACATCCGTATGTATTTCCACCTTACAGTCTGCTCTTCTGGCTTTAGCAGCCCAACAGTATAAAATACTGTTGACCGCCGGATGTTTGCAGTATTCTTCCTTCGTTATTTCTCCCATGCCCTGCTGTTCTTTCAGGTAAGTCAATGCGGTTTTTGTATCTCCGGCTTCTAATAGCTCCATCAGCATCAACATATTATGCCGAAGATCATGAAAACGCCGGTTTGTCTTCTCAGCCGCATCTCTCTGCTGCTCAAAGAGATCTCGCTGTGCTTTATTTTGCATGATAAGAGTACGCCTTTGTTCTAATACAATATATTTTTCATGGAGCTCATTCAGAATATAATAAAACACACAGAAAACTATGACCATAATGATTGCTATGATAGAGCAGCTTCCAAATACTCTTAAAAAATCTCCATTCTCACTGTACTGCAGATATTCATAATATAGAAGAAGTATACCGATTACCGGCAGGATACAAAAAACACCCCAGCCTTTCTCAATTTCCTCTTGAATTTGTAAATATCTCTTTCTCACAAAATAATGAAGCGAGAAGATGACCCCTGTATAAATAATGATTCGCAGCAAATTATATAACCAGTATCCAAACCCTAAATACTTCTGTATTCCCATCGACGGGATTGAAATGGCAAAGCTTATAAATATAGTGATTAATACCGTAAATAAGTCACGGCAATCCCTTCGTCTGGAGCTATAGTAGAATATAAGAATTGCCGGGATATCCATTGTTATAAAGTACAATCTTCCATAACACTGCAGACCTTGAAAGAGTAGAACAGCAGCGTTTAGTGCAACCTGCACAATAAACTCAAGAATGACGATAAGTAGCATTTTCCTGGCATGAAATCGAAATCGTGCCAAATCCAATACGGTAATCTGTGCAGTGATCAGTGTAACGACAGGTATGAATAAGGCGGAATAATTCATTTAGCTTTCCTCCAATGAATATTTGGTATAAAGGCTGACTAACTCCCGGTATTGGCGGCGCTGCATGGGAATCTGCTTCCCATTTTCAAATTGTATGTACTTTGCTGTAAGCTCTTCGATCTTTCCTAAATTTATGAGATAGGTACTGCCACATTTAAAAAAACGTTTATCCGATGTAAGAAGCTCATATAACCCGGCGGAGGTGATGCGTACAGTATGGCATTTACCGTCTGTCATATGGATAAGTTGATTATGCTTTTGCGTTTCCGCGTATACAAAATCCATATAATTGATTTTCTGTATTCCGGCCGTTGTTTTTAAGATGGTATATGCCTTATGATTTTTCTCTATCCTTGATAATGCTTTATCGAGTGCATCCTGCAGTTGTTTTTGCGTGTACGGCTTCACGAGATAATGTACCGCATGCAAAGAAAACGCTTCAATTGCATGACTTAAGGAAGTAGTCAAAAAAATTATCTGACACTCATCCCCTTTTTCTCTTACAATATGGGCTAATTGCATTCCTGTAATATTAGGCATATAGATATCCAGCAGCAATAAATCGAATTTCTCCTGTTTTTCAATATGGAGAAGAAATTCCTCAGCCGTTATAAAGGGTACAATTTTCAAATCATAACCAGGGTGGCCGCAGGAATAGGCGTTACAGATCTCTTTTGTTCTGGTTAACTCTCTTTCCTCGTCATCACAGACTGCTATCTTTATCATAAGAATTTTCACCTGAATATTTATTTTTCACATCAATAACTATATGTATTATTTTCTTCCATTCTACTTCATACTTTTACAAAATGCAAAGAATTGTTTTATTCTACTGCCTGTCAAATTGCGAACGGATTACTGTTCATAACACAAAAAATTACAAAATATAGGTTATATTTCACATTGATTTAAATTCCGAAAAATAATAATATTAATTTATATATGATTGCGTCTCATAATTTTGTAGTTCATATATCTTCGGTTTTGCTCAGTATGTCCGACGAGTTTATATACCGGGTATATCATTATATTCCAGTATTTCTAATAATACTTAAGTTACTTAAATAGCAGTCGCAGTAATGAAGAATAGAGGACAAGAATATGACAAAAATTATTATGTTTGTTGGTGGAATAGAAACATCGGAATACTTTACTTTGCAGCTTGCAAAATCTTTTCAGGAAATGGGGCATGAAATATTTCTGTACCAGCTGCAGGAAGAGGATCGTGATTTCCCCTCCTTATGTAATTTTATAGAAGATGGAAATACAGTTGTAATTACTTTCAATTTTCATGGACTTAATTTTGAGAGACCCTTCTATAATAATAACCGCTTTTTCTGGGAGATCGAAGATATTCCCTGTTATAATATCGTTCTTGACCATCCCTTCTATTATCATAAATTTCTGGAAGCAGTACCTCCCCAATATGTAAATATATCAATTGATCGAGAACATGAGTTTTATATGAAACGATACTTTCCTGAAATTAAGCGGGGACCATTTCTGCCTCTCGCCGGAACAGGACTATTTCATAAACCTTACAAGGAGCGCAGCAAGGATATTGTATTTACCGGAAACTATACTCCTCCAAGTAAATTTGATAAATATATTACACGTATTGATGACGAATATACTGCATTTTACCGTAGTATCATTAAAGATTTAATTACGCATCCCGATCTGGGAATGGATGAGGTTTTTGAAATACATCTGATACGGGAAATGGACAATCCAAGTAATGAAGATTTGAAATTATGTATGGAAAATATGATTTTTATAGACCTATATGTCCGTTTTCATTTCCGCGGCCTTGTTATCAAAACTCTGGCAGACAACGGTTTTAAGGTTCATGTGTACGGTTCGGGCTGGGAGTATTTAGAATGTAAGCATTCCGAAAATCTGATTATTTACGGTCCTCAGGATTCGCTGGGATGTCTTGAAGCAATTGGTGATGCAAAGATATCTCTCAATGTAATGCCCTGGTTTAAGGACGGTGCGCATGACAGAATTTTTAATTCCATGCTAAATGGTTCCCTATGCTTAAGTGACGACAGTACCTGGTTGCGAAAAAATCTGGTGGATAATAAAGAAATTGTTTATTACTCCTTATCCCAAATTGAGAAGTTACCCGGTATTGTAGATAGTTTACTGCGTAATCCGGATGTTTCCGGGGAAATTATTCAAAATGGTTATCGAAAAGCAAAAAGCCTGCACACCTGGGCTTCTCGAGCCGAAGTACTGGATAAACTGATAGAATCTGATCATAAAGATTACTCCAAAACATCTGAATTAGTCATGACAATGAAGTAACAGAGTATTATCATTATATACACATAAATGAACAGCCCAGTTAAAATCGTTCTATACATCCGGATATTAAACAACAATAAAATATCGTTACCGGATATATCATACGGAGCTCGCCTGGGCTGTATTGTTTTTAAGAAATCTTTTCATATTCTTATATTATAGAATAAGTTTCTTTCCTTCATCTTCCCAATCAATGATATTTTCCTATACATAATTTACCTGTTCTACAATTTATTCAGGTTCACAATTAAGTTCAATTAACTATCCCTATGTGATTAAATCACTGATAATGATTGGAAATTCTCTATACTATATGATTGTATATACATTGCAATAAAAAAACAATTAACTGGAGAGTCACATGAAAAATTTTACAGCTTTATGGAAAAGATATTCTTATGTTTTACTCATTGCTTTTATAAGCTTAGGCTTATTCGACCTGCGTTTTGCAATGGCTGCTGTGGTATGTATGGCAGCACCTATTCTGATTTCCTTCCGAAAGGGAAGATTTTGGTGCGGTAACTTCTGTCCAAGGGGAAGTTTTTATGATAATATTGTCATTAAATTCAGCAAGAAGAATAAGGTACCAGGGTTTCTGAAATCAAAATTATTCCGCATCATTATGATATTCTTATTAATGGGTATGTTTACCTTCGGAATTATATCGAACTATGGAGACGCCTATGGAATAGGTCTGGTATTTTATCGTATCATAGTAGTAACGACTATTATCGGTATTTTGCTGTCACTCTTTTATAATCACCGAACCTGGTGCCATTTTTGTCCAATGGGTACAATTGCCTCGTTCATTGCCAGTCACAGACGATCCAGAGACATGCTGAGGATTTCAAGCTCGTGTGTATCCTGTAAAATCTGCGAAAAGAAATGTCCTTTAGGAATAGTGCCTTATGATTACAAAGGAAACTTATTAAGCCATCCGGATTGCATTCAATGTGGTAAATGTGTTTATATATGCCCGAAAAAAGCAATCGGATATGATACTAATTAATTGCAGCGAAAGATAACCAGATTTTCGTGCGAAGGAATTGTGGCCGCGCTGCAGCCACTTTCCTGTATCAACAAAATGCAGCGCAGAAACGAGGGTAACTATGGATGGTGTCCTGTCAACAAATCATATTAGTTTTGCACTGGTATTTCTGGAGGGTATCTTATCCTTCTTTTCCCCCTGTGTAATACCGCTTTTACCGGTTTATATGAGCTATCTGGCCGGCAATACGAAACGCTTTGCAGAGGATGGCAGCATTCTCTATGACAGAAAGAAAGTATTTCTTCACACTGTATTCTTTGTACTTGGTATCTCTGCCGCCTTCTTTTTGCTTGGTATGTCCTTCACCTCACTTGGCAGATTTTTCTCCGGTAACAAAATATTATTTACACGTATCGGGGGTATACTGATTATTTTATTGGGTTTATTTCAACTTGGTATCCTGGATTTTTCATTTTTACAGAAAGAGAGAAAGATACATCTAAAGCTTGCTGACAGGAAAATGAATCCGATACTTGCCTTTTTGCTGGGATTTACCTTTAGTTTTGCCTGGACTCCATGTATCGGTCCCGCACTGTCCTCCGTACTCATTATGGCTTCGGGAGCAAAGACAGCACTTACCGGTAATCTGTTGGTGCTTCTTTATGCAGCTGGATTTATCATTCCCTTTTTACTGCTTGGTTTATTTACCGCACAAATACTGTCATTCTTAAAAAAGAAACAAAAACTGCTGCGAATAACAATTAAAGCAGGCGGTGTGATACTAATTCTAATTGGTTTTATGACTTTTACCGGCTTTATGAATGGTATTTCAGGCTATCTTAATACTAAGACAAATCAGAATATCTCTTCTGAAGAAGATACCAACAAGGTCTCTCCGACTGCTTCCGCTGATACGAAAGAAGATAATACTTCCTCCGGCAAGACCTCCAAAACAGTTCCTGCTATCGATTTTACCCTGACAGATCAATATGGCGAGGAACATACTCTATCCGATTATAAGGGTAAAGTTGTATTCTTAAACTTCTGGGCAACCTGGTGCCCTCCCTGCAAGAAGGAGCTTCCCGATATCGAAGATTTATATCAGGAATATAATTCTAACCAGGATGATGTAGTTTTCATCGGTGTTACCAATCCAAAAAGTGATACTTATCCGAATAATCAGGATGAGAAAAAGGAAAACATCTTATCCTTCCTGGAGGAGCATAAGTATACCTTCCCAACAGTATTTGACGAAACGGGAGAATTATTTAGTAGTTATGGTATATCAGCCTTTCCAACCACCTTTATCATAGATAAACAGGGTAATGTACTGGGTTATGTTCCTGGCATGATGACGAGAGATATTATGGAAAATGTTATTAAACAGGCGCTTCAGGCGACTGAATAATTAATCTAAACAAATCAGCCTCCTGATGATTTCTGTGCTGTGCACCCTGTGATAACCACTAAAAAGTAGTTTAGAATGCATATCACGGAAATTTGACCGGGGGCTATTTCTAACCTTTTTTACTGTAAATACGGATTAGTTACAGTTCATTGCAAATCTAGTTCCGAGCGTAATCTTCTAGTACTTCCAAAAAGGTGTATTTGCATTCGTCGGTTCATAAGCTCTGTTTTTTAGAGTGTTATGTACCGCCACGTAATGCAATTAAGCGGGAGCGGCTCCGCTTTGGAAGTACTTGTGGGATGTTTGGCAACAGAATTTAGATATGCAGCGAACTGCAACACTTTTTACAAATTTACCTTAGATTGATGACTCATTTCTTGCAATTTCAGCATGTATTCTTTATAATGGAAGCAGCCAGTAACATCAAATAACAAATCTAGTTTTTCCCGAAAAGAGAAAGGATCTATCAGATGAATAAAATAAAGCGCATTGCCTCCATAATTGTCATTATTTTTATACTATCTCTCTATCTGGTTACACTCATTTCCGCATTCTTTGTTACGAGATATACCAGGGAATTATTCATGGCAAGTATTTTCTCAACTATGGTGGTTCCGATCATGCTCTATGCCTATCTATTGATTTACAGACTGGTTCATAGAAAAAATGATCCATTGATCCCGGAAGAAAAAAAATACCAGGATAAGAAAGACGCAGCTGCAAGAAAATAAACGGTGTGCTCTATTCTCCTTTTATTCTTTTGAAATATTCCTGTATCTGTTTTTCATATCCGTTATCCGATGGAACATAGAAGATTCGGCCCTTAATTTCATCCGGTAAATACTGTTGCTTCACATAATGGTTCTTAAAATCATGTGCATATTGATAGCCTAATCCATGCCCCAGCTTAGCTGCTCCTTTATAATGGGCGTCCTGCAGATAGGCGGGTATGGTCGCTGTTTTCTCCTTCGCCACCAAATCCATCGCTTCGTCAATAGCACAGATTGCTGAATTACTTTTAGGCGCACATGCCACATAGGCTGCTGCCTGCGCTAAGACTATTCTGGCTTCTGGCATACCAAGCCTCTCTACCGCAAGTGCTGCATTGGTTGCAACCACAAGTGCATTCGGATCAGCATTCGACACATCCTCTGCTGCACAAATCATGATTCTTCTGGCAATAAAGGCAACCTCTTCTCCTGCATACAGCATTCTGGCAAGATAATAGATAGCAGCATCCGGATCAGAGCCTCTCATGCTCTTAATAAATGCAGAAATAGTATCATAATGGTTATCTCCGCTTTTATCATATTTTAGTACCCGTTTCTGAATACATTCTGCGGCTACGGGGAGTGTAATATGAATTATCCCATCCTCTGACCGTTCTGTTGTTAAAACTCCAATTTCAACAGCATTCAGTGCCGACCTTGCATCACCGTTCGAGAGATCTGCTAAAAATTCAAGTGCTTCCTCTTCTATCACTGCATGATATGCACCAAGGCCCTTTTCTGTATCATTCACCGCCCTTTTTAAGAGTGTTTTGATATCTTCCTTCTCCAGAGGCTTCAGTTCAAAAACGATAGAACGGGATATTAAAGCTGAATTCACTTCAAAATAGGGATTTTCCGTAGTCGCCCCAATAAGAATCACTGTTCCGTCCTCGACAAAAGGAAGAAGATAATCCTGCTGTCCTTTATTAAAGCGGTGAATTTCATCTATAAATAAGATCGACCTTTTTCCATACATTCCAAGATTACTTTTGGCCTGCCCGGTTACCTCCTCCAGATCCTTTTTCCCGGCAGAAGTAGCATTAACCTGCATAAAATTTGAACTGGTCGTATTTGCTATCACCTTAGCCAGGGTTGTTTTACCGGTTCCGGGCGGTCCGTAAAATATAATCGAGCTGATTTTATCTGCTTTAATCGCACGATAGAGCAGTTTATCCTTACCAATGATATGACTTTGACCTACTACCTCCTCCAGTGAGGTAGGACGCAGTCTGGAAGCCAATGGCGATTCCTTCTTCATCGAACTGTTTCTCATATAATCAAATAAATCCATAATAATAATCATGCCCCTTTCCAAAGTCTAGCAATCTGTACATGAAATATAAGTATCTTGGTTTTGGTCTTGAAAATCAGGATAGAATGTGCATAATAAAATAAAGATCACCTAATGGAAATAAGGAGGAACACAATGAGTATACCACAAGATCCCTACATTCTTCTAAGCTTTATTAATACAAAATTACGGGATGAATACCATAATTTAGACGACCTCTGTCTGGGTCTTAATATTGATCGCATACATCTGGAGAAGATTCTGTCTTCTATTGAATATTCCTATGGAAAGGACATCAACTGCTTTGTCTCTATGACGCAGTAAGCTGTCTTTTTTTCCTCCTCCAGTGATGAAAAAGACGAAGCAGGAGCAGGAAGAACATAGCTCCTACTGCAGCTCCTGAAGTATCAAGCAGAACATCTTTCAGCTGTCCTGCTCTACCAGGGATGAAAATCTGATGAAATTCATCTGTCATCGCATAAAAACAGGATAGCGCAACAGGTAACCAAAATAGCTGCTTTCTTCTGTGTTTCCAGATTGCCAGGTGTAATGCAAAGAGGATCGCCAACAGTGCATATTCACAAAAATGAGCTGTTTTTCTGACAATATAATTCAGTTGATCGGATAATTCAGTCTTTTTTTCCTCTGCATAAGGAGAATTGTTTATATCTTCGCATAATGTAATAATTTTGTCCACAATTGTCAGACTGGTTTGATTTGAATCATTTGCCGGTTTATTCGAAAAGCAGTATATTACTGCCATTAAAATAACTGCCGGTAACCAGGATGCATACTTTAATTTCATAATTGCCTCCACTGTATCAATTCTCAACTACATTATGATACCATATATAACCACTTAATATCAACAGATGCCATCACTAAGTTTATCGAAAGAAACAATGTAATCAGTAACACAATGTTAGTTACTGTATCTAATAGAACGAATTAATGGAGATATTACTATGATAGAAGCATTTAAAACAATTTATGAAGGCGGAATCGGTGAATTTGTAATGAAGAAATCGAGGTTTATTGCAAGCGTGTATCCTGTCCGTACAGAGGAAGATGCAATAAATAGAATAGAAGAGCAAAAGAAAAAATATTGGGATGCTTCCCATAATTGCAGCGCCTATATTATCGGAACAGAAAATCCGCTAATGCGCTGTTCTGATGACGGCGAGCCAAGTAAAACAGCCGGAAGGCCAATGCTGGATGTTTTACTGGCGCAGGGGCTTACTGATATCTGCGTCGTGGTAACCCGCTATTTCGGAGGGACTCTGCTTGGAACAGGTGGTCTGGTTAAGGCCTATCAAAGTGCCACGGCAGAGGGTCTTAAAAGCAGTACCATTATAACAAAAGAGCTGGGATTACAAACCCGTATTGCTACAGATTATAATTATATCGGAAAAATACAATATTATATCTCCCAGGAGAATATCACTGTTTTATCTTCTGAATATACAGACCTTGTTGCACTTAATGTACTGATTTATCCCAGCAGAAAGGAAGCATTCACAAAAAAAATAGCAGAACTCACAAATGGTTCAGCCACTCTTGTGATATCTGATCAGGTATACTTCACCGTCATAGGCAGCGAAGTACACCTGTTTTGATCTGTCTATATCCCCTGTGTTACCAGCTCGTCCACGATTTCAACCATGGAAATGGGCGTAACTTCATACTGAAACAGTTTTTCCAGAATAGATACCGCATTTTCTCTGGATGCAGATATGCCTGGAATTTCATCTGACTCAGTAGAGTCATCTAAAAACTTTGTTACCCTTATTCCATAATAAGCTTGATTAAGTTCCGAATTTCTTTCGATCAGACTGTAATCCAATTTCATGACTCTTTCCTCACTGAGTTTCACTTTGCTTGTAAAAAGCAACTGCATTTGTTCCATAAGACTACCCCCTAATAGGTTTACTCATAATATAAACAACGAAAAAACTGACAATTAACATTATACACAGATATTGTTTATAATTAAAGTGAAATTGGACGCAACAGATTATCGTGTTCGTTATATTTCGACATAAATACATGATTTGTGTATATTATTTTAAGTTTTGCTTAATAATTCTCTGTTTTCATGATTTTTATCAAATAATTATAGCAATTCATTCTAATAGATTAATTTATTAAGATTATATTTGGTACAATTTGGTTATGATATTAGTTAACACAAATATTTAACTTTATTTTCAAACAGAAATATGTTAAAATGTACGCGATAAGCAAAGGACAAAAGTTACATGCGGATACATCTCAATAATGGGCGTATCCTTTCTCTGTCCTTTGATTTTTGGTTTTTCCCTAAAATACATTTGTAGTTTTATTTCATACAATTTTTTATGGAGGATATAATGGACTACAGTAAAAATGGAATTGAAAATAAACAAAATAGTATAAAATCAAATACCCGCCGTTTGGTTTCGAAAGCCCGTATTACATTGTTCCGCCTGTGTATAGTTTCATTTGTCTGCCTGGCTATAATCGGATCCTTTGCCGGTTTTGGTTTTATAAAGGGTCTTGTGGATAGTGCACCAAGTATTTCTCAAATTGATGTTGTACCTAAGGGCTATACAACCATGGTGTATGATAAAGAAGGTAATGTTATTGAAACATTAGCCGGAGCTAACGCAAACCGTACGTTTGTACCGCTTAGTGAATTGCCTGACCGCGTTAAATATGCTTTTATCAGTATCGAGGATGAGCGGTTTTATGAGCATAAAGGGATTGATGTCAGGGGTATCCTTCGTGCAGGTGTCAGAGGTCTAACCTCCTTTAACTTTGATGAAGGTGCAAGTACACTTACACAACAGCTTCTAAAAAACCAGGTTTTCAATGGAGGCCGTGAAGCAACTTTTGTTCAGCGTATCGAACGAAAAATACAAGAACAATATCTTGCGATACAGTTAGAGAATAAGCTTAATAAAGATACTATTCTGGAAGATTATTTAAATACGATTAATTTAGGTGCAGGTACCTTAGGTGTACAAACAGCGGCAAAGAAATATTTCAACAAAGATGCTAAGGATCTTAATTTGTCCGAAGCCGCTACGATTGCTGCTATTACCCAGCGTCCGGTTTACCTAAATCCGATCAAATATCCCGAAGAGAATAAAAAACGACGGGATGAGGTTCTGGGAAAAATGCTAGCGCAGGGACATTGTACCCAGGAAGAATATGATGCTGCAATAGCAGATGATGTCTATTCCCGAATTCAATCAATTAATAACAAAGAGGATGTAACCTCCTATTACAGCTATTATGTAGATGAGCTGATTAAGAAAGTAATGGAAGACCTTCAGAAGGAACTTGGCTACACGCAGGCACAAGCCTCCAATCTAATTTATAGCGGAGGTCTTAGCATCTATACTACGCAAGATCCAACCATTCAGAAAATATGCGATACTGTATATTCCGATAAATCAAATTTTCCGGCAATGGGTATTTCTTACTGGGAATTAACTTATGCTTTATCCGTTCAGAAGAAAGATGGTACTACCATACATTATCATGGAAATGATCTATTGGATTACTATAAAAATTATAATGATCCTAAAAATTTGTATGTAGATAATAATGGAAGTAAATTTTCTCTACTCTTTCTGGACAAAAAGGACATGCAGAAGAAAATTAATAAATTCCGAAAAGCAATGGTTCAGGACGGAGATACAATTCTCGGAGAGAACGTTACTATGACCATACAGCCTCAATCTTCTTTTGTAGTAATGGATCAGTATACCGGCCAGGTTCAGGCATTGATTGGAGGACGCGGTGAAAAGAAGGCTAACCGGACCTGGAATCGGGCAACCGATACGTTACGGCAGCCTGGCTCAACTTTTAAGATTCTTTCTACGTACCTTCCTGCTTTAGATTCTGCAGGCTTTACACTTGCAAGCGTGCAAGATGATTCCGGTCCTTATTATTATCCCGGAACCAAGGTTCAGGTATCCAACTGGGATTCCAACCGTATTTATAATGGACTTACTACTTTACGGCAAGCTATTTATCACTCTATGAATATTATAACGGTTAAAACAATGGTGGATATTACTCCCCAGGTCGGTTATGATTATTTATTAAAGCTAGGTTTTACTTCTCTGGTAAATTCCAGGAAGGAAGATAACGGCAGTGTTGTTTCCGATATTAATCCTTCGCTTGCTCTTGGTGGTCTAACTGATGGCGTTAGTAATCTCGAATTAACAGCAGCCTATGCTGCTATCGCAAATGGCGGAGTTTATACGGAACCTACTTTTTATACAAAGATTGTTGACCATGATGGTAAGATATTACTGGATAAAACCCCGAAGAAAGTTCAGGTAATGAAAGAATCCACTTCTTATCTACTTACCAGCGCGATGGAGGACGTTGTAAATAAAGGTACCGGTACCAACCTGAAATTAACAGCAATCGATATGCCGGTAGCAGGTAAAACAGGTTCAACCTCTAATTACTATGACTTATGGTTTTCCGGATATTCTCCCTACTATACGGCAACTGTGTGGTCTGGATTTGATAATAACCGTACACAGATTGATAAAGTCTATTGCAGAAAAATATGGAAAACTATTATGGAACAAATCCATATACAAAAGAAACTGGACAAGAAGACCTTTACCAAACCTGATTCTATTGTTACTGCTAAAATATGCTCAAAATCCGGTAAACTGGCAGTTGATGGCCTATGCAACGAATATATCGGTGGTAATACTGTTCAAACAGAATATTTTGCAAGTGGTACGGAACCTACCGATAAATGTGATGTTCATATTAAAGCAACAATTTGTACCAAATCAAATGCTCTGGCAACAGATCAATGTCCTCCTATATTTGTAAAGGAAAGAGTATTTTTAGACAAAAAAGAGACCGGTAAAACAGCTGATACACCTTTTATACTACCCAGTAAAACATGCTGGATCCATAAAAATGCGAAAATAAATGTCTCACCTGGTGAAGATATCAATAATCAAGGCAACGGGAATGGTGTCAATGGTGCAGATGGAAGCGATAGCAACGATAATACTGACAATATAGGCGACGGCAATAACAATACCGATAACAACACCACCGATAATAGTGATAATTCGGGTCTGTCAGGAGATAATTCAGATGACACAATGAATAATCTTGTACCACCCTATTAATGCATTATTCAGATAATCAAACAAAAAGACTGTTTTATGATAGCTAATGAATTATTGCTTATTCAAGTAAGAGATATTTCAAAAGGGTTCATTCAAGACAGTCTTTTTATTATAGTAAAGATTAGCACGTCACAAGCCTGAAATTCTTTTACCGATTGGATATGAGCAGCTATTATGATTTCATTTTCGCGTTAAAAAACCATGATGCTATATAGCTTAGGATCAATGCTGCAGATATACCGACAGAGGACGATGTAAAACCACCTTTAAATATACCGATAAATCCCTCTTTATCTACTGCTTCTCTGACTCCTTTAAAAAGAGAATTTCCAAAACCGGTTAAAGGAACTCCGGCTCCGGCTCCGGCCCATTTTAAAAAGGGTTCATAGATACCAAGAGCTCCTAATATAGCTCCGGTACAAACAAGTATTACCATTACTCTACCAGGCATGAGCTTTGTATTATCAAGTAATATCTGTACTGCTGCGCAGATCGCGCCTCCAACCAGAAACGCTATTAAATAATCCATTTCAATGACTCCTTTCATCAAATAAACCGACCTTACAACGAATTCAATTCCTTCCATTTATAATGCTTCTACTACCACTGCATGAGCAATTCCAGGTACTGTTTTACCTTCATTAAAACTTACCTGGGATAATAAAGCACCGGTTGGAACAAACAGCACTCTCTTCCATTTTCTCTCTCGCAGCTGTTTCAATATATAGCCTGCAAATATTATTGCTGAACAGCCGCAGCCACTTCCTCCTGCATGAGTATCCTGATTGTCCTTATCAAATATTTCAATTCCACAGTCCATATGATTAGCACTGATATCATAATTTTTCTCACCCAGTAAATCAATTAATATATGTTTTCCCACATAACCCAGATCACCGGTTACAATTCTGTCATAATAACAAGGTGAAACTCCCAGATCCACAAAGTTTTGCTGTATAGTTTCAAAGGCGGCTGGAGCCATTGCTGCTCCCATATTCATGGAATCCTTTAGTCCATAATCAACAATCTTGCCTACCGTGACTCCCTTTATCACTACGGAAGCTTCCTCCGGATTAGATTTTTCGGAACACTGACCGGATAAAATAACCGCGCCGCTTCCTGTTACTGTCCAGGAGGCGGAATATGGACGTTGGTTCCCATAATCAAGCGGAAAACGAAATTGTTTTTCCGCTCCTGCAAAATGACTTGATGTAATTGCCAGTACCTTATCCGCAAAGCCACCATCAATCAGCATGGATCCTACTGACATTGCTTCTCCCATTGTTGAACACGCACCATATATTCCAATAATCGGTATTCCAAGTTCTGCTATTCCAAATGAAGTCGCAATTAGCTGTCCCAGCAAATCTCCTCCCACCAAATATCGGATATCCGTACTCCTAAGCCCGGCTTTCTGCAGAACCTTGCCTGCTGCTTGTTTCATCAGTTCACTTTCTGCTTCCTCCCAAGAGTCCTTTCCCAAGAGAGGATCATCATTGATTACATCAAAGTGTGCGCCCATCGGACCTTCCCCTTCCTTTTTTCCGGCAATCGAAGAAGCCGAGATAATATAAGGAGGATTTTGAAACAATATACTTTGTTTTCCGGTCATTTTTGTCTGTATATTTTTACTTTCTGTCATAATAGTAATAACCATACCTTTCTTCAAAGCCTGTAATACTTAAGGGCACAGGCACAATTTCAACAGCATCGGCAGCTGTTTATCAAACTATTTTAAGACATTTTAAGATATAATAAATTAGTCCCAGTAACCAGGAGGAAAAGATACCATATAAAATCACCGGTCCTGCAATCGTAAATATTTTGCATCCAATTCCGAAAATCTGTCCTTCTTTCTTGTATTCTATTGCAGGTGCAGCTACCGAGTTCGCAAAACCCGTGATTGGCACCAGAGTTCCTGCACCTCCAAACTTGGCCAGCTTCTGGTATATTCCAAAACCGGTTAATACGACGGATAGGAATACGAGGGTTAGTGTATTATATGACCTTGCTAATTCTTCTCCGGCACCCAGATAGATGTAGAAATTAATGAAAAACTGACCGATGGTACAAATTATACCGCCGATTACAAAGGCTTTGATTGTATTTATTGCAATACTATTTTTAGGTGTCACCTGCTTTACATATTGATTAAAATTCTCATTCCTTTTATTTTTATCTTTCTCTTGCAAAACCTCTGAAACAGTAACTTTTTTACTCATTGCAACCTCACATTCTGCCGTCTAAGGCGGCATTACCAAAACCTCACAAATTATGAAATGTGCCTTACAGGTACTTCAGAATTTCTTCCCTGGCATTCACTAACGTTCCATCATACTCCCCCGGTTGTTTTCCGGTGAAATAACTTACAAATAAAACGATTGCAACAGCGGCAATAATTATACAAACGGTAATACAAAATATTTTCATTCTTACTGTCATATAACCAGCTCCTTTCTGTGTCTGTTTTATGATCATACATATGCACATTCTATAAGACAAAGAAAGCATCAGCTTATAGCTGATGCTTTCTTTGTCTTATAATTTCATAAATATTATATGGAATCCCTATTTTACTATACTGGTAATAATTAGCATGCATATTAGGCACCCAATTTTTCTCTCATGATTTTTAATATTCTTTTTTCCATTCGTGATACCTGCACCTGTGAAATTCCCAGTTCCTTTGCAATATCCGTTTGTGTTCTATCTTTAAAGTATCGAAGCCTGATGATTTCGCGTTCCTTTTCATCTAAGGAAGCAATTATTTCTTTTAAAGCAAGCCTGTCCACTAAATTTTCGCTCTCATCCTTTGTTTCTGCCAATTTGTCGATTAGAAAAATTGGACTTCCATCTCCCTGATAAATCGTTTTATAAAGTGATTCAACTTCTGCTCCAGTTTCCAAAGCCATAACAATTTCATCTCTTGCTAACTTAAGTTCCTTTTCTATTTCCTCTATTGTAGGTTCTCTGCCATACTGGTTGCTATATCTTTCTCTGAGCATTCTGATTTTTGCAGCTGTTTCCTTTAAGGATCTGCTAACCTTGATCATGCCGTCATCCCGCAAGAAACGTTTTATTTCACCGGTAATCATTGGAACGGCATAAGTGGAAAATCTCACATCATATGCATCATCAAATTTATCGATTGCCTTGATCAGTCCAATACTTCCAATTTGAAATAAATCCTCCATTTCATGGCCGCGATTTGCAAATCTTCTGACTATGCTCCATACCAAACCGACATTTTCTGTAACAACTCTGTCTCTTGCCTCTTTATCGCCTTCCTTCGATCGTTTAATCAGCTCAAGCGTATCCACATTAACTGTCACTTCCCTTCTATCTCACATAAGCAATATTCTGACCCTTCTTCGGCTAAAAGGCTTTTTCCGGTTTGCCCACTTTCTTCTTCATTTTTACCTTTGTACCCCTACCTAATTCCGATTGTACCTCAAGCTCATCCATAAAAGCTTCCATAAAGGAAAATCCCATTCCAGAGCGTTCTAATTCCGGTCTTGTCGTATATAGAGGCTCCATTGCTTTCTCAATATTTTCAATTCCTGATCCATCATCAATAATCTCCACAATGATCTCACTATCTCTGACAACACAATGCATCTTGATCATTCCGATACAATTAGCATATCCATGAATAATAGAGTTCGTAACTGCTTCTGAGACAGCTGTTTTTATATCGGCCAGTTCTTCAATCGTAGGGTCAAGTTGTGCAGCAAAAGCAGCAACCACTGTCCTGGCAAAACTCTCATTCTGTGACTTACTTTCAAATTCCAAGAGCATCTCATTCTTATCCTTCATTTCTTTTATGTCCCCTTTCCGTTATAACAATATCTATGTGTTTTACTTACCCTTTTCCCATATATCAATTACGGCGTAAATCAGCCATATTTTATGCTTTCTGAAGCATCTTTAATGCTGTATCCAGAGTGTCATATTTTTCAATAATTTTGTACAAGCCCGACAGACGGAAGATCCGGTCAATTGTCGTATTAACATTAACAACAGCAGCTTTACCCCCTATAAATATTACTTTCTTATAACGGCCCATAATAACCCCAATTCCTGCGCTATCCATAAACCCCGCTCCTGAAAAATCAAAAATAATATGCTTTATATTATTACGGTCAATCAGCTTGTCTGCTTTTTCCCGAATACGAATCGCATTATGATGGTCAAGCTCCTCTTTTAATTGGATGACCAGGCAGCGCTCATATATCTCATAAGTAGTTTTTCCCTCTTCTCCTTCCTTCCAACAATTTTTACCCGTCTTTTTAACCTCTTGCATCCTTTACTTCCTCCTTACTTTCATCCAATCAATTACAGGTGATTTAAGTAGTTATGCTATTCACTGTACGAATGGAGATTAACATATTTTTACATTTGATTTTAAGAAAGAAAAAAAGACCTTTTATGGAATGATTTAATAACCATTCATCATCAAATGTCTTCTTCTCTTTATCTTATGTTTATTCCTTCTTTTATCCGGATGATTTTATCTATTTCTATATAACATAAATGACTTATTTCAAACGTTTCAGGTGCGACTTCGCCTGGCTTACCCTTGCAGAATTGGGAAAATCGTTTATTACTTTATTATAATTCATCGTTGCATTTTCTTTATCTCCCATTCGGTCATAGCATCTGCCGGTAAAATATATTGCATCCACATTGTTTGCATCATAGGTAATCGCTTTAGAAAGATCGGTTAAAGCATCTTCGTATTTTCCCTTATTATATAAACTACGACCTGTTTCAAATTTCTTCTCTGTCATGACAGGATAGACAATTGCTCTCATGCCCTCCAGTAATGTCAGTGCCTTCTGGTTGGCAATTTTACTGTTATCCACTGCCGCTAAAGCATCCGCAACACCGCTATAATCCCTGGCACTATCTGCTTTGCCAAGCTCCGTTAGATATTGATCCGTTGCAGTAAATAAAGTTTCATAGATGACTGACTGATCTTGCGGAATTACCGTTTTATCAATCTTCGTTTGTAGATTCTTCACCTGTTTTTGTAAATTCTCGTTATCACCCTTCAGTGTCTTTATTTCCTGTTCCTTTTGCTCAAGTTGTGTCTTCATGCCGGAATTATCAGTGTAATTAGAATTCTGACCGGTGCTTTCATTATTTTTCTTAATGGTAGGTACCACTAAAAATGCCATCAGAGCGATTCCTATCACAACCCCTATCACCAGATTGACAAACAGCATAATATTTGGTTTGTCTTCTCTATAAGTGGATATTGGCATAATTGTATTGATATTGCTTTGTTCTGATTCCGAATTTTCTTCCTGATCCTTTACTACAGGGGTCTCCATTTCCTGCAGATAACGCAGTGTCACTGTATTTGATACATCAATTTTTGATGATTTTATCAGGTGCTTTCTCGCTTTTTCTTTATCGCCAGCTTTTATTTGTAATAATGCCAATAAATTATAGGCTCGAATAAAATGTGGATTTAAGGTGACTACTTTCTTCAGCTGTATAATTGCTAAATCATCACTACCCTGTTTTGCATAATTGAGTGCCGTGTTATATCGTTTGATCGCTTGTCCAAGCGCATCCAATTTTGTTAAATTAGACTGCAGCAAATTAATATATTCTTCTGCATCATTATTCTTTGGTTGAAAATGTCTGCTTATGACCCATTCACTCAGAGCCGCAACGGTCTCACCCATTTCATAATAAATCAGGCCTAATAAATTTCTCGCATTTGTGTTTAATTTATTCAATTCAAGACTTTTACGAAGAGCAATTACCGCCCCGGATAGATCACGGACCTTTGCTCTTGCCAAGCCATTATTATAGCATAAATTAGAAGCTCTGTATATCTTTTGATACAATGCCAAGTCAGTGCCGCACCGGTCGCAGCGCTTTCTCTTGTCCGATACATTACTTCCACAATTCGGGCAAATCATAGCGTCCTCCCTTCTGCCGTCAGGCAGCCTGTTCCATATTCTGCCTGTTCGATCTATTCCATTCGTTATTTGTTATTTTCATTTTTCTTCAGTAGTTCTTTTAAAATGTCTGTAATGTCCGTCAAGTCGTTGCTATTTATGATATCTTCTGCTTGTTCAATTTCTAAGCTTGGTTGGAATTTTTCGATCTCTTCATCAAAATTAATCATATCTAGGCTCCTTCAAATAAAGCTCTCATTAAACTGTTTCTATATTATTTTTCCCCAAATAATTAATATTGAGGTCTCTGCCTCTGATGAAATAATTAGCAATATTTACATCCCTCTTAACATCATACTATAATGCTAAGAAAAATCAATACTTTATCAATATTTCTGATTAAAATATATGATTTATCTTACTGCTTGCTGTATTCATATACCGCGATTATATAATAATACTGCTACTTTATCAATTAATTATTTCTACTAGAATTCGACACCATCTGTATGTATTTATATTCGACAAAATTCTTCATGATAACAATACACGATATTACTGTATCCTGTAAATGTTTCCGATATAAGATGATATACACTTATCAGAAGCATAGCAATGGATTATGATTTTTTGTAAAGAGTAACTATATTTGCATCTTTTTCATTCATCTGGAATAATATTGATTGATTTTCAGGTTGTATGAGGTATAATTGAAATTGCATTTTATACTAATCAATGCATCATCAGACACAACACAGTTTGCATCTTCAGAACTTTATTTTACAGAAATGATTTAACGAAATGAGTGAATTTATATATGAAGAAAGATTTCCTGCATGGTTTAAATAGAGGTTTTCCAATTGCACTCGGTTATTTTCCGGTATCCACTACCTTCGGATTAATGGCTGTATCCGGAGGTTTACCGGTATGGCTGGCCATATTTATCTCTATGTCAAACTTAACTTCAGCCGGTCAGTTTGCTGGAACAAACCTTATTATACAGCAAGCCGGCTTACTTGAAATTACGTTAACTACCTTACTCATTAACATACGCTATTTGCTAATGTCGCTCTCTCTGACCCAACGGCTTACGAATAACATGACTCTCCCCAAAAGACTTTTTGTTGCTTTTGGAGTCACCGATGAGACCTTTGCCGTTGCATCCATGGAAGAGGGCCGTCTTTCGTTTCCCTTCCTGCTTGGTTTAATCACAGGTCCCTTTCTCGGCTGGACTGCAGGTACTGCTTTCGGAGCAATGATCTGTGCTACTCTGCCAGAGACTTTAAGCAGTGCTATGGGAATTGCTCTTTATGGCATGTTCATCGCAATTATTATTCCTTCTGCGAAAAAATCATTGCCAGTGGCTCTAATCATCACAGTATCCGTGGCCGTCGTCTGCATACTCCGGTATCTTCCGGTCTTCGCTTGCGTCTCCTCCGGCTTTCGTGTTATTATAGCAACCTTTCTCGGAGCAGGATTTGGCGCTTATTTATTTCCAATAAACGAAGCAGATCAGACGAAACAGGAAGTGGAGGAATAGAATGAGTACAAAAACAGCTTTCGTTGCAGTTCTTTTCATGGCTATTGTCACATATTTGCCCAGAGTGCTGCCCTTAGCTATATTTCATAAGGAAATAAAATCAAAACATATAAAATCTTTCCTGCAATATGTACCCTATGCCGTACTGGGAGCGCTAACCTTCCCGGATATCATCTATTCTACGGGCTCTCCCGCTACAGCTGTCTGCGGTACAATCGTCGCTTTGATACTTGCTTACTTTGAGAAAAGCCTGGTCATTGTAGCTGTCGGGGCAATCCTAACCGTATATGCCGCAGGTTTTATTTTTTAATTGCATTCTGCATACATTCGTCAATATAAGGCATGACACATGACTATCGTATGTACTTGCAGCTTTTTTAAGATAATAGATCATAAAAAATGGATAGTCTATTTTATCTCCTCATATAATATAATGAAGGATAGGCAATTGCGAAACTATATAGTTGTTCAAATTGTATACACAGAAAGCATATATTCCTCCGCTTAACTTCCGCTCCAGAACATGTGCTTTCTGTGTATACAATTAATATAATTCTTGCGTTTCGCAATTACCTATAAATCACCTATATAAGAAGGAAGTATATACCTCCTCCGGAACTATAACTTACTATCCGTTTCATAAAGGTTATGAACCAGGTAAGGCATGCACCTGCAGCGATAAGTGCAGACTATTGAAGAAAGGCATGGTTATGAAATGATAAAAGCAACCCTCCGGTTAATCAGTTTATTATCTGCAAAAATAAGAGATGATCATGTATCAGCTTTTTCAGCTCAGGCTGCTTTTTTTATCATTATCTCTTTTTTCCCTTTTATTATGCTCTTGCTAAGTATTGTACAATTTTTTCCCATAGAAGAAAGTTCAATGCTTCGTTTATTTACACAGGCCTTTCCGTTGGCAATCAACTCTATGATCGTAACCGTAATTACTGAGATCTATCATACCTCAAGTACCAGTACTGTAATTTCCCTTACCGCTATCACAACGCTCTGGTCAGCAGGTAAGGGCTTCCTTGCCATTATGAAGGGTCTCAATTCTGTTAATGAAACAAAGGAAACCAGAAATTATTTTCTACTGAGAACCATCTCTGCTTTTTATACACTTATTTTTGCAATTATGATTATTGCAACAATGATTTTATTTGTATTCGGTAACAGGCTATACTTCTGGATCGAGCAAAAATTCCCAGTACTTAAGGATACGGCTTTGATTATCATTAGTCTTAGAGCCATCCTCGGACTGATTATTCTTATTGTATTTTTCCTACTCATTTATATTGTGATCCCAAATAAGAAAATCAAGATTATGAGTGCACTTCCTGGTGCAATGCTATGTGCAACCGGTTGGATGGGCTTTTCTTATGCTTTTTCTTACTACATTGACAATTTTTCAAACTATTCCTCTATGTACGGAAGTCTTACCGCTGTCGTTCTATTTATGTTATGGATGTATTTCTGTATGTATCTTCTATTTATAGGAGCCGAATTTAACCTTCTGCTTGAGAACAAAAACTTTGTGCATAAAATAAAGTTATTATACAGCAGGTCCTCCAAATAAATCTACTGATAAATGGAACCCAGTGTTGTGCCTTGATAGAAATAAGCTATGATATCCTCATAACCTTTACCGGAATCTACCAGGGCCTTCACTGCATTCTGACTCATTCCGACCCCATGCCCATATCCTCCGCCGGTCAGTTTTACACTATCTAGCTTACCATTCTTCTCTTTTTTATCAACCCTGAAAAATGCACTTGGCAGCATACTAAGGTTTTCCACCTTGCTTTTATCAAGACGCTCCACCTCATCATATGTTGGTGCAAGAAGTGCTCTGATATTGTATTCTGTGCGAACTTTTACAGTATTTTTACTTCCTGTGAGAATCATTTCGGAAACAATTCCACTGCGTTCTCTTTTTGAGACACTGATATCCACAACATCTCCGATTGTATCCACCGGTTTGCTTTCGAATACGGCTTTCCCTGCATCCCCCTCTTTACTTGTCATCGTCTGTATCAGATCAGGATTAGCCTGATATCTGTTAGCAAGATTAGTATCAATTACTTTCTTCAAATCTCCCGCACCTATTGTTACTTTCCAGCGATACCAGTTAAAACTACTGTCATAAGTTGCTACATCTGATTCTATAAAACTTTTGAAACTCTTATCCGAGGATAAATCACCATACAGCTTTTGTGCATCTTTTCTGACTCCTTCCCCATTCTCATCTTCCTCATCAAGTATCAGTTTACCATTCAGATAGGGAATGTCTGCACTATTTGCCCATACACTGGACGGATCTGTGGTATGCCCGCAGGAAGTGGAGAAATAGTATGCTGTAATAACATTATTATTATATTCTGCAACCTTCCCATAGGTATCCTTGACTGCCAGAATGGAATCCTCATTTTCCGGAATATTATTATATACCTGGTAGGCAACACTATCGTTAACATGCGCTCCATATTTGCTCAAACTATTTGCCATAAGCTGCCGGTATGCATAACTTCTTGCACAGACTGCCTGTACCTTCAAAGCTTCCACTCCATAGCTTGTTGGCATTTCGCTGGGTATCACGGCATACAGGTATTCTTCGAGCGGAAGCTCATTGATCACGATGAGGCCGCCGTCCTCCTTTGAGATCTCAAGTCTTCCTCTGTATTTTGGGTTGCCACAGGCACGTTCCACGGATAATAATTTAATTTTTGCATTTTCTGAAGCTGCTTTCACTGTAATTCTTCCTTCGTCAAATAATTTATCATCGGATTTTATTGTGACCGTATCACCTTTTTTATAGGATTGTGATTTTTTCTTGTTGCTCACTGTAAAATCAGAATTTGCTGTGAATTTCACCTGATTATGATAGATATCTTTATATCCGCTTGTTTCGATCAAAACTCTTATATTTTCAGCCTTAATGCTTTCTGTAATCAGGGCTGCACTGATTTTCCCATCGGATACAATAAAATCCGTATTTTCATACCCCACCAGGATGCTTCCTGTTGGTTCAACCGAAAGCTCTCCATATATTTTATATATTTTATAATTTCCATCGAAAGGCACTTTTCCATATCCTTCGATTTCAATAAAGTCATCTCCTGTACTAAGTACCTTTCCTTTAATCATATCTGGTTTTACATTAATTTTAACAATCTGTTTATTTTCAATTGTGATATCTCCGATTACTTTTTCAATCGAGGTGCTCAATTTGGAAACAGCTGTAAAGCTTTTATCGATACCATCGATAAAGGTATCTATTCTGCTGTCTTTTCCTTCTTTGATCCAGACATTATGTACAGTGATCTGTTCTGTTGATAACGCGGTAATATAGATTATTTCCTGATCACTTACCAGTGCATTAATACCTGTGTCCATATATTGTTCCAGGAGAGAGGATGGCGTATCTGCCTTTACTGTATCGGTATCTGCTGCCTGTACCGATATTAACGAAGGATCCGCTGTGCCCGCCGCTGCAATTTTCTCAGCTTCTTCTGGAGTCCCTGTCGTTTTCGCTCCTTCCTGCGATACTTCAGCTGCTTTTGTTACCTCTTGCATAGACTTTTGCGTTTCATCCTTTTTCACAAAATTCACATAGCTTTTTGCGTCCAGAAAATAATATTTTCCCTGGTCCGTTATCATACGTCCTGTACCGTCCTCTGTTACTTCTTGTCCAAGAACAAGTAAGGTCTCTTCCTTTGTCTTACGGTTCTCTATGGGTATAACATTAATCAGTGCCTGGTATAATTCCAGAAAATCAGATATCGGCATATTTTTATCAGCCTGTAAAAAATCAAACGATAATCCGGTATATGCTGCTTGAAATTCAGGTCTCTTTAAAATCAACTGATCTATTAATTGCTTACATACACCATAGGTTAACGCTTCTCTCGGATCCTGTGTCACACTACTGTCAATAAGTCCCATCTTCCAGACTGCATTGACATAAGTATCATACCAATCAGACATCTTTTGCTCTTTATAGGAAATCCCTTTCGGGATTGCTTCTCTATCTTTCTTATTAAATTCCAGATAACTTAGCAGCCGGTAAGCTTCTGCACGGCTTATAGAATCCTTATCTAAAACTATATTCTGTTCTGTCTCCGGTATATTGCTCTGAAGTCTTCCTATCACATTGACAGTTAAGACAATTAATATAATCCCCACACATATTCCCATTAAAGTAAGCTTTCTTCTTATTTTCATCGCTGCTCCTGTTCCAGGTTTCATACAACCTAATATATCATACCACTGTGGTATAAATCCCGAAGAATTTGCATCTTATTTTATTCTTCACCATGTCTGATGTATCTGTCTAAAATGAGATACCACATTTTCCATATTCTTTATTGGTTCGTTTGTCCATATGCTAATATATTATTCCGCCAGGAATATTATTCGTACAAGTTCTTAAAACAGTAAGAGCTTCTTCCTTCATACAATACAAATTATTACAAGAAGTATATGTTCCGGAGCAGAAGTTTAGCGGAAGGAGTGTTGGAATATATACTTTCTGTATATACAATTTGATCAACTATATCGTTTCGCAATTACTTATGCTAAATTACAGAAAGGGGGAAATCCCTGTTCGGCTCTCCCCCTAAATTTGCAACAAACAATCAGTCCATTCTGTCAGTTTATCATCAGTATATAATATTTTCTCTTTCTTTTCAATCTTTCAATCATGCTGCCAGAGAAAAGAATCTCAAATAATGGGAGAAAAAGCCTGAAATTAGCACTACCGTGCTTATTTCGGACTTCTTCTTAAGTGTGATGATGTTTTTCTTCACATTTTTATTTACTTTTTATTATCGGCAGCTTCATCTGGCTTAAAAGAGGTAATACTGTTTGCAATATCATCGATTACTCTCTTATCCGCCAGGAAGTACATACCAATACCTGAATCAACAACATAGAAGCTGTCATTATAAGGAAGATAAGATGCTGTAAGTGTTTTCTCATTCTCACCGAATAGATGATAGCTTAGTGTCATTACAGGCACTAGCTTACCGGTATCGATCTTTTGATCTAACGGTGCATCAAACTGGGCTGAGATCATTTTTTGATACAATTTTTTAAAGTTATCTTCCGATGCTGCTTTATCGTTAAAATAATAGGTTGCATCCGCCTTATCACTTTCACTCTTACCGGTAGTAGTTTTGTCACTATTGGTCTTTGCGATAGGAACGATCTTCATTGCAAATTGTTTTGTTCCAATCGTTGCATTAATTTGATCGACTGATACGATGTTTGGAATAGCGACATAATGACTCATTAAACCGAAAACGTCCACCTGAAGCATTTTATCAACTGTATCGGTGCTTAAGGTATAAACCGCATTCGATCCGTCTACTCTGACATAATAATCCTGATCCTTGTCCTTGTTACCGATATAAATCTTATAGTTCTTATCAACTTTAACGGTATCCTCTTTCTTTGCCGCATCCTCTGCAGGTGCTGTACCGGTTGGCTGTGGTGTTGTAGAAGGCTTCTTTGACGTATAGGTCTCAAAGTATCCGATATCAATCGTATAAGCCGGATTATCAAGACCATATTTCTTAAGGTCATCTCCTTTATAATCTTCACAGTGACCAAAATCAAAGGTAGTATAATTGGGTTGTAAGGCCGTAATCTTATCACCCTCAGCAGAGAACATACCATTGTACGGTTTTAAAATCTGCCAGTTGTTCATATTGCTGCCGCTGATATCCAATTGCGGAGCAGCATTGTACTTAAGCTCAACATCCTTACCGTCCCGACTGTCAATATTAAGGTAAGTTATATTTTCTGCCGTTATAGATGGCGCTGCGGTGATAGCAGTAAAATCAACATTTCGTATTCCTAAACTAGTTTCGTATGAGGTAGCTACCGTATAAACTGTCTTACTATCATTTACCAAAGCATAATAACCATCTCCGGAAATTACTTCACTGCCAAGCTTTAAGGTTACCAAGGATCCATCCTCCAATGTGGCTTCTAACGTGTCTGACGGCTTATCCAGTCCAAAATCCGCTAGATTATCGGGAGTATCCACTACTTTCTTTGTTGCCTTGATTTCCTTGATTGCTTCCAGCATACTGGATACTTTCTCCTGATTGATCGGACGGTCCGGTTCGTCCTTTGAGGACCAAATACCATCCTCCAATAGTAAAGTAATATCCACATCTTCACCAATATAATGAAGTGATGTAACCTTTGACGTATCAACAGTCGCTAAGGAGATGCTTTTCGTATCCTTCGAAGTGTCCGCGGCAGTTTTCTTATTGCCGTACCACACATAAACTCCGATTAATACCACTAATGTCAAAAGAAGAGAAACCATAGTAATGGCATTCCTTTTCTTTCTTTTTTTCATTATTTCCTCCTCCTTTTTAAAGTAACCACTAAACCGGTGAATAAGATTGCTGCCGGAATAATAATTACTACCAATGCACCAACTGCTATTGCATCCTTTTGGGACACTTTAATGGTAGCATCTTGTAAGCTCTTGGTAGGAATTGAAAGCATGTTTTTACTTCCTGATAAATATCCGACTGTTCCTGCCAATAATTTGGGATTTCCATAAGTAGCTGTCTCTTCGCCAAAGGTATATGCACTTGAATACACAACAATTGTTGAAGTAACGTTATTGTAGGTATCAACTGAAACCAATCCTAAATTAAATGGTCCAGCAATATCCCCGTCCTCTTTTTCCGCATTTCCGCTGCTGGTATCGATCTTTGAAAATGCAGAAGCCGAAGTGGATAGTAATGCATCAATTTTTAACGTACTTTTCTTAGCATCCAGGATCTTTAGTCCGGATGCATCCGGCATAAATACCGGAACGTTACTGTCACTTGCCTGATTGGTTATCTCATGGGATTTGACATCCGGCAGCAGATAGTTTACATATTTTGATGCATGCATACTGTCATCACCTTCCAGTACAATGCCCTTCACCATGCCAATACCATAGTTTTCCAGAATTGAAGTAAAATGCGGCATATCGGATGCTGCATAGTTTAACGTAATAATTGCTTTTCCGCCAGCACTAAGATAATTATTTATCATAGTAGTCTCCGTATCTGAGAAATCTGATTGAGGAGCATTGATGAACAAGATATCACAGTCCTCCGGAACCTTGTCTTTTGATACAGTGGGAAGCTTCTCCACATCAATATTTAATTTCTTCATCGTTGTATCAAAATTAGTACCTGTTTTTGCTTCTCCGTGACCCTCTACCACATACAATTTAGGCAGCTTATCACTTATTACATACTGTATTGCAGCCGTTAACTGGCCCTCCACATCAATACCGGTAGTCTGGTTCTGATAGGTCTGATAATTCATTTGTTGAATTAACATATCGTTGTAGTCTACATACTTTGCTTTTTTATTCGCTTCATTCACAACGAGGAAGCTATTCTCCTGTACTGTATTATCCACATATTTCGAAGCAAAATTAGGATATAACACCGGGTCCTTTTCAACAACTTTCACTTTATCGGATGCCTGATCATATTGTTTTACGATGTTTTTAAACAAATCAGTTTCTTTGCCGGGTTCCACAAGATAATAAATTGTGATATCATCCTTTAAGTCCTTTACCATTTTTTTGGTATCACCGGTTAAGGTGTACATGCTCTGCGGACTGAGGTCAAATTGAATATTCATTTTTGTGACCAGCATATTAACTACAAGCACAATTACAATAACCACTGCGGAAACCAGGGTTACATATGCCCCGTTACGAAATTTCCTTCCGGAAAAGGATTCCTTCACATTTCCGAAAAAGCTTTTCTTCTCATTTTCATTCATCTCTTTCACGGTATTGTTCTCCTTTCCTTAACTCCATCTCTTTTTTCTGATTACCTGTGTTGTTAAAAATACAAACAGGAAGGTAAGTGACAAATAATATATGATACCGGTAACATCAAAGATACCGTAATAGAACTGGTCATAGCGTGATATAACAGATAACCAGTTAAATACCTTTACAATTAAACCGTCATATAAGGTAGGCTTCACAATATAAGTAATCGTCAGTGCTGCTTCTACCACGACTCCTGTTCCGACTGCAATCGTTAGATTATGCATCATTTTATAGAATATAAAACAAATAATAATCAAAAAGACTGAGAAAGTCAGATATGCTGCCTGGTTTGAGCTTGGTAAGACACTAGCCAGACCATCCATCAATACCGTAATAAGGAAAACGATAAAGGATATGACTGCTGCTACTGCCTGATTTTCAGTAAGAGAAGAAATATAAAGTCCAATAGAAAGATAAGTCGCTCCCAACATTGTAAAACCAAATATGCTTGCATATGCAGAAGCAAGAGGCACAGAGCCAAATCTTGTCATAATCAACGGATAAAAGCAGGTAACTGCCATCGCTGCAAAAAACACAGTAAATACAGCCAGAAACTTACCTATCACAATTGCACTTGCTGAAAGCGGAGAGGTCAATAATAGCTGATCTGTTTTCTGTTTATTTTCTTCCGCCATCAATCGCATAGTTAAAATCGGAGTCAATAATACAAAAAGAAACGTTATAGAAGATAAGGTATACTCAAAATTTGCAGCTCCGTAAGTTAAGTTTTGAATAAAAAACCAGATACCTATGATTACAAGGAAAAATGCAACAAAAACATATCCGATCATGGATGTAAAATAAGAACGTAACTCTTTTTTATAAATCGCCAGCATCTGAATTTACCTCCTCTGCTTCATTATCGATATCCTCCGGTACTGTTACCGCAGGCTTAGCCTCATATTCTACGGCTGTCTCATGATCTGTAACCTTGAGGAAGATATCCTCTAAGCTCATTCTCACGGACTGCATCTCAAGAATAGGCGTTTTTGTGTTACTCAATGCATAAAAAACTTCCTCTCTGATGTCATCCTTTTCACCAAAGTATAACGTTAGCTCTGTAACACCTTCCTCCTTTTGCGGTTCATCTTCTATTTTCGTGACACGGCTGATTTGTTTCAATGCGGCCTTAACCGTCTTGCTGCTCCCCTTTACAGAAAGCTTCATAACACCGGTTGCTCCAAGATGGGAGCTTAAATTTTCTGCTTTATCACTGATAATTAATTTACCTTTATCAATAATCATAACCGTATCACAGACAGCACTAACCTCCTGCATGATATGAGAGCTTAGAATAACCGTGTGATTTTTACTTAATTCCTTAATCAAGTCTCTGATCTCTATAATCTGTTTCGGATCAAGACCTACCGTTGGCTCATCCAAAATGATTAATTCCGGATAACCCATAATAGCCTGGGCAAGTCCTACTCTCTGCTTGTAGCCCTTTGACAAATGCTTAATTAAACGATCTGCCATTGCTGTTATTTTAGTTGATTCCATGATGTCTTCCAGCATTTTTTGTTTCTCGCTCTTTTTAACCTTCTTAATATCAGCAACAAAGCTTAAGTACTCCCTGACCGTCATATCCGGATAGAGTGGCGGAAATTCCGGAAGATACCCAATCTTTTTCTTAACCTCCTCTGGTTCATCAAACACATCCAGGCCGTCAATCGTCACTGACCCCTCTGTCGGCGATATATATCCGGTGATTATGTTCATCGTAGTTGATTTTCCTGCACCATTAGGTCCTAAAAAGCCTAAAACCTGTCCTTTCTCTACTCTGAAGGACAGATTATTTACCGCAGTATGATTTCCGTAACACTTCACTAAATTTTTTACCTCAATCAAAATCATTTCCTCCTTATCATTTCACTTTCGCTTTGATAATATAACTATTTATTGGTAATAATGCTTTTCCTCTGTATGATACTATAAGAATACGAAAATTTTGTGAACAAATCACCAAAATATTGAACATAAAAATCCCGTATACTATTCACCACAACCAGTAAGTATAATAGTATACGGGATTTTCCGATCACTTTATTCCATTAAGTCACTCATTTGATACAAACCGGGTTGTTTTCCCGGCAAAAACTTGGCCGCCTGAACAGCTCCCTTTGCAAAAATAGCCTTTGAATATGCGGTATGCTTGATTTCGATTACTTCATCGATCCCAGCAAAAATCACTTCATGTTCTCCGACAATCGTTCCTCCTCTGACTGCAGAAATACCGATTTCCTTCTTTTTTCTCATTGAACGTTCTTTTGATCTGTCATATTGATAGCTGTAATCGTTATTCAATGCCTCATTCATTGCATCTGCAAGAGCCAATGCTGTTCCTGAGGGAGCATCTACTTTTTTATTATGATGCTTCTCCACAATTTCAATATCAAAGCCTGCATCCGCCAGTACAGCGGCCGCTTCCTTAAGAAGCTTGGATATCAGATTAATCCCCATTGACATATTAGCAGATCTTAAAATAGGTATTTGCTTTGCGGCTTCTTCAATCCTATTTAACTGATCCTTTGAAAACCCTGTGGTACACAATACAATACCAATTCCTTTTTTCATTGCAAATTCAAGCATTTCTTCGAGTTGATCAGGAGATGAAAAATCAATAATAACATCCGCTTTTACATTGCACTTTAAAAAGCTTTGATATACCGGATACTTATTTACACGATTTTGTGTAATATCAATACCACCTGCGATTACCGTCTCCTCATCTACGTCTACGAGATTTGTTATTACCTGCCCCATTTTACCATTACAGCCACGTAAAATGATATTTGTCATATACTACCTCCTAAGTTAAGGTATCCTCCTTTGTCCTTATGATACCGTTTTAATGCCTGCCGCATTCATTTCCCTGCGTAAATATTCTTCATTTGAAGGTTCTATCTCAGTAAGCGGCAGTCTTAAATCACCCACCTCAAAGCCCATTAAATTTACGGCTTTTTTAACCGGGATCGGATTAACCTCACAAAACAATGCATTAATCAGAGGGAAATATTTCAGCTGAAGCTCACGGCTTCCTGCAATGTCTCCTTCCAGATACTTCATGACCATATCATGTGTATCCTTAGGGGCGATATTTGACAATACAGAGATAACCCCCACACCTCCCAGGGATAGTACCGGAACTACCATATCGTCATTTCCGGAATATAAATCAATTTTTCCTTCTGTTAACTGCATGATTTCGGCAACCTGTGCAATATTTCCGCTGGCCTCTTTGATGCCGACTATATTTTTTACATCTTTATATAAGGAAGCAACTGTCTGTGGTTTAATATTACAGCCGGTTCTTCCCGGTACATTATATAGAATAATTGGCAGGGAGACTGACTCTGCAACCGAAGTAAAATGTGCGATAAGTCCCTTTTGCGTTGCTTTATTATAATAAGGTGTCACCAATAAAAGTGCATCCGCACCATATTTTTCAGCTTCCTGTGATAAATAAATAGCCGTGTCAGTCCAGTTTGATCCGGTCCCTGCTATTACAGGCACTCTTTTTTGTACTTTCTCAACCGTATAACGGACACATTCCAAATGTTCTTCATGTGTCATAGCCGATGCTTCTCCGGTAGTTCCGCATACAACAATCGCATCTGTTCCTGCTGTGATTTGATATTCAATCAGTTCTCCAAGCTTCTCATAGTCCACTTCATTACTTTTTGTAAATGGTGTAACAATCGCCACACCTGCACCTTTAAATACCGGCATAATCCAACCTCCTGTTTTTTAAACACAATTCTTTCCGATTACATCTTAGTTGATGTTATACTAACGATCGCACCCACTCTTTCCTTACTTATTGCTTCGAATAGTATATGGAAATATAATGTTAATTAGTTACCTACGAACTTATGTGCAAAATAATTGCATATTCAATTCCATTGACCTAAACAAAGGTTTCATTGGAAGCTGTATTATGAAACGTAGTTCCGTAAAAATTGTAGAACAAAAATGTGCCCCATGCAAGTCGCGAACATAAATCTATCTCGCACAGCTTTTGTTCCGCGCGCGTAGCTGCGCATCCTCCCGGAGGGATTTATTACATAGGATGAACTTTCCTATGTAATAAAAAAAGCCGACTCAAGAGTCGACACTAAAGAATTACTGACCAGTAACATGATAATAGCAATCATCATGCACTCTCAGTTTAAAATATTCTTTAGGCAGCGCTCCATCATATCTGATGACAGTCAAATGATATTTCATCATATGCCCAGCAATAATAAATCAGGTTTATTATTACTTCGGCACTGTTTCCTTTCGCTGCTTTCCTCTATGCCTGACATATCCAGCAGTATACTCTTAAACAATGCACCTCTACCATAAGCAATATATACTTTTCACAATATTCGTAGTTAAATACTAACACCAGTGATTATTCTTGTCAATTACTTTTTTAAAAAGATAATTATTACTGTTTAGAAGCTTGTCAAATTCGGATGCACAGCAAAGGGATCGGACTTGCCTTTGAGCAGTAACAGTTAATATGTGTTTATTGAATAAAAAAACAATAAAAGATAGCTTTGCGAACTATCAAACTAAAAAGGATTGATAATTTATATAAATGATGATAAATTATCAATCCTGTCTCTTATAATTCTTCTATTATTCTATAGAAACAGATGCTTCTATAACGATACATCTGCTAATTAATACTCTTCCAGATATTCCAGCTTGCTTACCGATACCTCATAAGCAACCCGTTTTTCAAATTCCGTCTCGTTGACCTTTTTTTGATACTCTCTGCTTTGTATTCTCCCCCATACCTGAACATGACCTCCTACTGCAAAAGTCTCTGCAAATCTTGCATTTCTGCCCCAGCAGATACATGGAATATAATCTGATTTACCATAAGGACGATTTACAGCTAAAAGTACATCAGCTATCTCCCTGCCTAGTGGTGTCTTACGATATATTGGCGGTTTGCACACAAAACCATCGAGAAAAATATGATTAGGCTTTGCATTTTCTGATAATTCATCCACCATCTTAATTTCTCTTGCAAATACGGATAAAACTAACTTATTTTTGCTCTCCTCATGACGGTTATACGATCTGAACTGACCTAAAATCTCAACAAATTTCCCCTTATAATCCTGCTTTACATCAATGAGACGTTCCGAAACCATTACCGGAATCATATCATACGAATTGCTTAACCGGTTTACAACTACCTCCAGAACATAGAAACCTTCACCAAATACGTCATGGCTGAACGTGAAATCACTGATTACCTCTCCTGCAATACTTACTTGATTGTTATCAAATACTTTATCTGTCATATCGTACCTCTCCCTTCTTTCTCGGCGTACTTTTTACGCCAATCTGCTCTAAAATGTGGGGCAAATTTATCTGTTTGTTCTTTCACAGCCTAATTCACCTATGTTTAAAATATATGCTAATTTCCATATTTTAGAAGTAAAATATCAATCTTTTTTATTAATTACCAATTTTTGTTACTTTATACCAATTTATACTGAAAATTATTATTAATTTTTCCGAAACATACGTTGCTTTTTAATAAGCCTGTGTGCTACAATAGTAAAGTTATTGTAAGACGAGTATTGTCTTTAGAAAGAAGGGAATTTTTCATGAAACGAGAGGATATCCGAAATATTGCTATAATTGCACATGTCGATCACGGAAAAACCACTCTGGTCGATGAATTACTAAAGCAAAGCGGAGTATTTCGGTCCAACCAGGCTGTTGTAGAAAGAGTCATGGATTCCAATGCAATTGAACGTGAACGTGGTATAACCATATTATCGAAAAATACTGCTGTTATGTATAATGGAATCAAAATAAATATTATAGATACACCGGGCCATGCAGATTTTGGCGGTGAGGTGGAACGTGTTCTAAAAATGGTTAATGGAGTTGTTTTGGTTGTTGATGCCTTTGAGGGACCCATGCCACAAACAAAGTTTGTATTAAAAAAAGCTTTAGAATTATCTCTGCCGGTTATTGTATGTGTCAATAAAATTGATCGTCCGGAAGCAAGACCCACGCAGGTAGTAGATGAGGTATTGGAATTATTCCTTGAACTTGATGCAAATGATGAGCAGCTTGATTGTCCTTTTGTATTTGCGTCTGCAAAATCAGGAATTGCAAAGCTTTCTGTTGATGAAGAAGCGGTTGATATGACTCCGCTGTTTGAAACAATCGTTCAATCTATACCAGCACCGGAAGGAGATCCGGAGAAAAGCACGCAGGTATTAATCAGTACCATTGATTATAACGAATATGTAGGTCGAATTGGTATTGGTAAGGTTGACAACGGTATCATTAAAGTCAATCAGGATGCTGTACTTGTGAATGCGCATGAGCCTGATATGAATGTGCGTGTAAAAATCAGTAAGCTATACGAATTCGATGGATTAAAAAGGGTTGAAGTAAATGAGGCTACCATTGGTTCCATCGTGGCTATATCAGGAATTGCTGATATTCATATCGGTGATACTATCTGTTCTCCTGAAAATCCTGAGGCAATCTCATTTCAGAAAATTTCAGAACCTACAATTGCGATGTATTTTAATGTTAACGATAGTCCTCTTGCAGGAAAAGAAGGTAAATACGTAACCTCCCGTCATTTACGCGACCGTCTGATGCGTGAATTAAATACCGATGTTAGTCTTCGCGTAGAAGAAACAGAAACCACCGAGAGCTTCAAGGTATCTGGCAGAGGTGAACTTCATTTATCTGTATTAATCGAAAATATGCGCCGCGAGGGTTATGAATTTTCCGTCAGCAAAGCAGAGGTTTTATATAAAAATGATGAAAACGGCAAAAAGCTCGAGCCTATGGAGCATGCCATGATTGATGTTCCGGATGAGTTTTCTGGTGTCGTAATTGATAAGATGGGGCAGCGTAAAGGTGAAATGATTAATATGCACACCTCCGGCAATGGTCATACCCGTGTTGAATTTTCCATTCCTGCTCGTGGCTTGATCGGATACCGTGGTGAATTTCTCACTGATACCAAAGGTACCGGTATCATTAATACTTTATTTGATGGATATGGTCCATATAAGGGTGATATTCAATATCGTAAAACCGGAAGTTTGATCGCATATGAGTCAGGAGACAGCATTACCTATGGTTTATATAATGCGCAGGAAAGAGGGATCCTTTTCATCGGAGCAGGAGTTAAGGTATATGCCGGAATGATTGTAGGGCAGAATCCAAAAGCAGAAGACATTGAAGTGAATGTATGTAAACGTAAGCAGCTTACTAATACGCGTTCCTCAAGCGCAGATGATTCATTAAGGCTAACCCCTCCGAAGATTCTAAGTCTGGAACAGGCATTAGAATTTATTGAGACGGATGAGTTACTGGAGGTTACTCCCTCTAGTCTTCGAATTCGTAAGAAAATTCTTGATCCTACCTTACGTATGCGTGACAGAAGAAATAAACAAAGTAATTCCTGATCACTTATTCTTCTTCGAAGCCAGAAAGTGTGAATAGCTTAATCTTAATGAACTATGTCAGCCAAATGAATATACTCTATTCATTTGGCTGCTTTATTGATATGTATCTCGTTCGTATACTTTAAAGGACGGTCTAATTCATACATAAATACTAGCCTATGCTGTTTTAAATTTTTTTATTTCAAGTATTCTCTGGTCGGGATATTTATGGATATCATCTTTACCGATAATCCTATATTCCTCAAGAACACCGCTAAAATATTGTTTTAGATTTTCTTTTGAAATGATTTTATTATTATATTTATCTCTGGATATCTTCATCATAGCTTTCTCGCTGGCCATCATAACAGATAACATTTTTGGTCCATACCAGAGAAAGCTATCCATAACCGCATCAATTAATTCCATCTCTTCCGGTTTCAAAAACTCTTCTACACCTTCCAGTGGATGAACACCACAGCGCTTCATGCTCTCATAAATTTTCATATATGGCATTTGGTCATTGTTGACACCATACTCCTCCTGGAATATTTCTCTGTCATACAAAGCCAAGGAAAATGCCTGCGTAAAATAAAGAATATATTGTATGAAGCCGGCACATATATCTGCCCCGCTTTTATTTACAACATAATAAGCTACAGCATAGATACTGGTTGACATGATTTTTGATAAAACAGCTTTCTTACTTTTCTTAAATGCTATCCCTGTCAGATATTCTTTTTTTCTGCATAATAAATCATAGTAATATTCCGGATCATCCAGTATTGTCCTCAACTTCGTCGAATACTCATTCGTCGGTATATCACCTTCCATATAGCGAATTATGGTTGTCTCCCCCCAACCGAGTAGCTTCGCTAATGGTTTCTTTCCAATTCGATAACGTTCCAGAATCATTTTAATTTCCTCTGGAGAAATAATTACTTCATTTTCCATTTCAATCTTACTACCTTTCATATAAATATACTCCACTATTATTAATAGTATCTTTTGCATTATACTATATTACACTATATTTTACCATTGTTTTCCTCATTTGTATATGTTACATTTTCCTCATTTATACATTTTTCTTAATATTTCCATTTAAAACTTTCGAAATTCGTTTAAATCATGCACTATTATTTTTGCTCCCCGTATAAGACGATCAAATACACCA
This sequence comes from Bacillota bacterium, assembly GCA_023418475.1. Lineage (GTDB taxonomy): Bacteria > Bacillota > Clostridia > Lachnospirales > Lachnospiraceae > Mobilitalea. Next base: position 169,908 of record JAEZZO010000033.1, on the reverse strand, counting down.
ACACGATACATATTAACCAGTACCATACCAACCGGTATCCCGATTATCATACCGGATACCCCATAAAGCTTATAACCTGCATATAAAAAGATTAATGTAGCCAGTGGATGCAGTCCAATGCTGTCCCCTACCATTTTAGGCTGTAAGATTTGCTTTATAAATTGACAAATAATATATATCACTACCAGACCAATCGCATTAAAATAATCTCCTGATATTACGTCAATCACTGCCCATGGCCATAGAATTGTTCCTGTACCAAATACCGGTAAAAAATCAAGAAATGCAATTCCTAAAGCAAACAGGAAGGAATACCTGACTTGAAGGACCTCAAAGCCGACGAACATAATTATGATCAGTACCAGCATAATCTTGAATTGTGCTTTAAAATAACCACCGAAAGCTGCTTTAAAGTTATCAAAAATCAAATGCCAATAACTTACTGCCGATTCCGGAAGGTGTTTTTTTAGATCTGCTGAAAGTTCATCTTTGCAGGCAATAAAAAAGTATGCTGATAATATAGTTATTATTGCATATAAAAATCCTTCTGCCACATTTTTAGCAAATAATCCCACTCTGTTCACTGAAATACCCGAAGATTGACCCGTATAATTATTGATAATATTATCAAAACTGTTGATCGCATTATCTATCATGTTACGAATATTCTCCGGTAATGCCTCTGATTTTTTACTTAAAATTTCACTGAACTCACTAATTTTCAACTTTGTACTTTCTATCATCAAAGGAAGGTCATTCATTAGTTCTTTTGCTTCCTTGAAGAGAAGTACAGATAACAAAACAATAATTGCAACTATAATAATAATTACTGAAACAATTATAATAAAAGAACTGTGTTTTCTTACAAGCTTTACGCGTTTTTCAAGAAACTTTACCAACGGATTAGCAATTAACGAAACGATCCATCCAATCACCAGCGGCATAAAAAAACTTAGAAGTTTTGGAAATATAAAAAATGTAAAAATCCCTACAGCTATTGCAAAGATGAAATTAATAAATATTTTGATATAAACAATTGCCTTCGATTCTTTCATAAAAGTCTCCTATTCTGTCCAATTAATATTGCTTAGTTGTATATCTGTGTTTATAGATAATAACTCAATTATAAATCATTATAATGAATGTAACATTGAATTTTTCATATTCGCGTATATTTATATAACGGGAACAACGAGTGATTTTTTCCAATTATTTTACTACATTATCATATAACTGTAAATAACTTTTTAAACATTTGGTAATTTATGTGTTATAGTTCAACCTAGTCATGGTTCCAGTACGCCTATGGGTTGGCTTACTTCCTTTTACTTGCTTTACCTTCGCCCGTTCAGAACGCTCCACTTCACAAGATGAGCTCAGCCAGTTAGTTTAATCTATTCTATAATCTTTTACTCAAAACCTTGTAAAGAAAAGCAATATATGCTATGATTTCACATAATAATTTATAAATATACCTAATGTCATAATTTTATTTCAATATGGCGAAGGTTTTAAAATAAGCAAATTATTAATTTGGCTAGGGAGGCATTTTATGACAAACACAAATAAAATTATAAGGTTAGTCACCGCTGCACTTATGGCTGCATTAACCTGTGTAGTCACTATGTTTTTAAAAATTCCAATTCCAAACTCGAATGGTGGATATATTCACCCTGGAGATGCATTTGTATTACTTTCAGGTATTATATTAGGTCCATTGTATGGTGGACTTGCCGCCGGTATCGGATCTATGTTGGCTGACTTGTTTGCCGGATATGCCCAGTATATGTTTGCCACCTTTGTGATTAAACTGTTAGCTGCAATGGCCGGGGCTTATTCTTATCGTAAAATTCATAAAAACTCAGTGGTTTTAGCTGGCATCTTCGGTGGAATGATTGTGACTTTTGGTTACTTTATCTGTGATCGTATTTTGTCAGGCAGCTTTACTGCAGCAATGGCCGGAGTACCTTTTAATCTGCTTCAAAATGGCATGGGTATCGTAATAGCATCTATTTTACTTCCAATTCTAAGAAAAGTACCTCAAATTATTACTATAATGGAATAATTTGCTAGACTCATTATTGATCCACCTATAACTATGAATAATAGCATTAATAAGATTATATAAGATATACTCATATTGACAACCTATTATTCTCCCATTATAATTAAAATGTATCGGAACTGGCGGATATGTGGGTAACCACAAGGGACCGATATAGAAAGTCTCCTATATAGTTTGGATACTGTTTTTGAATGTCGACCGCCTGGGCAAAGCTCAGGCGGTTTTTTTATTATCTTTTTACATTAATCTGTCTGGGTAGCAATAAATTTATGTGTCCATCTTCAGATTTTGTCTATCATCAAAATCTGTATACTGACTCCTTAATCATAATAAGTTCTGCCATGTATGGCAGAGTACAAGGAAGTGTGAAGAGAAAGCATCTTCACACTATGCGCATAAATCATGTGCAGGAATGGAGGTAATATGAACCAATGGTATAACTTTTACCCAGGTATATGGCAAAATGAAATTAATGTCAGAGATTTTATTCTTAGAAATTATACTCCCTATGATGGAGATGAACTTTTTCTTGCGAAAGCAACAGAACGCACTACGAAACTAAATGATAAATATGAGGAACTATCAAAAATCGAGCATGAAAAAGGAGTTCTTTCTATAAACACAGATAAAGTTAGCTCCCTGCTCACCTACCAACCTGCTTATCTCGATCAGGATAATGAAATAATATTTGGATTTCAAACAGATGCTCCTCTAAGACGCGGAGTAAATCCCTTTGGAGGAATCCGTATGGCACGTCAGGCTTGTGAAGCTTATGGTTATACCCTTTCTGAAGAGGTGGAAGAACATTTCCGTTATCGTACCACACACAATGACGGCGTATTCCGTGTTTACAGTACACAAATGCGTAATGCCAGAAAAAGCGGTGTTATAACGGGTTTGCCGGATGCGTATGGCAGAGGAAGAATTATCGGCGACTACAGACGAGTAGTTCTTTATGGTGTTGATTACTTAATTCAGCAGAAAAAAAATGATAAATTGTCTCTTAGCTGCCACACAATGAATGATGAAACGATTCGTACGATAGAAGAACTATACCGCCAAATTGATTTTCTACAGCAATTGAAAGAAATGGCAAAGGGTTATGGCTTTGATCTTTCTACACCCGCATCTAACGCTAAAGAGGCTGTACAATGGCTTTATTTTGCATATCTAGGAGCAATAAAGGAACAAAATGGAGCAGCAATGTCCCTTGGGCGTACCTCTACATTTCTCGATATTTATTTTGAACGTGATCTTAAAAATGGTATCATAAATGAAACAGAAGCACAGGAATTAATTGATCAATTTGTATTAAAACTACGTATGGCAAGGCAGCTTCGCACACCGGAATACAATGATCTGTATGCAGGTGATCCAACCTGGGTCACGGAAGCAATCGCTGGTATCGCAGAAGACGGTCGTAGTATGGTAACGAAAACCAGCTATCGCTTTCTCCATACCCTTACCACCCTCTCACCCGCACCGGAACCAAATTTAACTGTTCTATGGTCCGACAAATTGCCTCAATCCTTTAAAAATTATTGTGCAAGAATGTCTATCGAAACCGATTCGATTCAATATGAAAATGATGATATTATGCGACCAGATTACGGAGATGATTATGGTATAGCCTGTTGTGTATCTGCCATGCGAATTGGTAAGCAGATGCAATTCTTTGGAGCACGCTGTAATCTGGCGAAAGTACTTCTAATGAGCTTAAACGGAGGTAAAGACGAAAAGAGCGGCGAGCAAATCGGTCCTCAAACTGCATGCTTCGAGGCAGATAGAGTTCTTAATTACGATCAGGTTATGCAAGCTTTCCTACCTATGATGGACTGGTTATGCGAACTTTATGTTAACACTATGAATGTGATTCATTATATGCATGATAAATATGCTTATGAGAAATTACAGATGGCTCTTCATGATACAACTGTAGAACGACTAATGGGCTTTGGAATAGCTGGATTATCTGTGGTAGCAGATTCCTTAAGCGCTATTAAATACGCTAAGGTAACACCTAAGAAGGATGAACGCGGTATTCTTACTGATTTTACTGTAGAAGGAGAATATCCTGCTTTTGGAAATCATGATGATCGTGTAGATCAAATTGCTGCGAATTTAGTAAAGGAATTTATTACGCGATTAAGAAAGCATCCTACCTATCGTAATGCTACACACACTTTATCCATTCTCACAATCACAAGCAATGTTGTTTATGGATCAAAAACCGGTTCAACACCGGATGGAAGAAAAAGTGGTTCTCCTTTTGCACCCGGAGCAAATCCTATGCATGGCAGAGACAAAAACGGTGCGCTAGCATCTCTTTCATCCGTTGCAAAATTAGCTTATGATAACTGCAAGGACGGTATCTCCTATACTTTTTCGGTAACTCCCGATACTCTAGGTAAAACAAAAGAAGAACAGATTAATAACTTAACTGCCATGCTGGATGGATTTTTTGTACAACATGGTCACCATATTAATGTAAATGTATTAGACCGCTCATTGTTAATTGATGCAAAAGCTCACCCTGAGAGGTACCCCAGTCTAACTATCCGTGTATCCGGATATGCTGTACGCTTTAATTCTCTAAGTGATAAACAAAAGGATGAGGTTATTGCAAGGACATATCATTGTAAATTATAATAACAACCTTTTCATTAATACTCTTATATTATTACTCAATATATTAAAATATAGTGTAATATGATTTGCTCAATTTTTATCTAACAATAAGCTTTCAGAAGCTGTTATCTATTAATGTAAAAATGTAGTTTAATGTAATTCATATTACCGATGTTTATATATCATTTTCAATAAGTATACCTAATAAGAGCCGATTTGTTGAATATATCATGACAAAACCGGCTCTTTCATTATTTACTGATAAGATTACGGTGGCAAAAGTCTAAAAATGATGTACCCCATGAATATAAATGCATATATCTTCATATAGTGCAGACCGAACGTCCTATGGTAGCGTGTATTCGGCAATCATAGGAGGTTAAAGGCAAGTTTAGATGAGTACATATGCGTTCAAATTCATTTACATAACAATGGATCAGGCTTTTATTATATAATCACGCCGAACGAAGCGAGTGTGCATCTGCCAGAGGCTGTCTAATTCTCACGCAGGTTGATTATTCAAGGTGCTGAAAAATCAGCGTGAGAATTTGACACTCAAATCTTTATTATCTGAAAATAACATATTCTTAATTCTTTGCAACAACTTTTTCTTTCTTCTGTTTTACCATACGATTAATGGCAATTCCCACTCCTAATAAAGTCCAGAAAATAGGTGCTGTCGTAATACTTGAATCATTTGTTATTCCAGAAACCATATATGAAATTGTTCCTATGAAAATAGCCACACCCATCTGTTCAGAGATATTTTCAAAATTACACTTTATGTACAAACGTATACTTGAAACAAAATACATGAGATAAAAAACAAGAAAAGCAATTAGAGATATTATTCCTGTCTGTGCTGCTATTTGTAGATACATGCTATGAGGCTTCGTCATAGTACTTCCTGCAAATCCGTATTTCGCCATATTCATATAATCCTGCTGAGGAAATATTGTTACAAAATTATCCGGTCCACAGCCTGTAATAATACAATTTTTAAGCAGTGGTATCGTTCTAGACCAAATATATCCACGACCGGATGCCATTCTCTCATATCCTGTAAAAACGGCTGAAGGAGCTTCCTCTTTTATCTTATCTAACTTTCCTGCCTTATTCACATAATAATATTTTCCATCACCAGATAAATTTGTAAAATTCCATTGTACCCCATCTGCCTGAATATAAAACACTCCTTGATACCCTTCACTAACACCCAATACGATACCACTATATCTTTCGTCCGCTGGTTGAAATGTATTATTCGTAGCATCATAATTAAATGCTAACGGCTGCCCATTTCCGTCAGTAAGATTAAAGGTTGATGTTTGATCAGCAGCCATAAAATATTCTACTTTTAGATCATTTCCGTTATAAGTTAGTGTTATATCCGTATCATTTGTATTCATTTGTGTGATGCCTGAAGTACTTTTAACATTCGTAAATGCTTCAGATATTTTATTAATAAATACAATATTATTCATTTTCCCTACCACTATTATACCAATAACTGCTATTACTATACAGGGGAGAATGATATAAATATGTTTCATTATATACTTTCTCATAAATACTATAATAAATAGAAATGCTACTCCCAGTGCTATAATAGCTGCAACTGATCTTGCACCAACCTCACAGATTACCAGACCAAAAATTGCAAGCATTGATAACAGCATCTTACTTATTTTTTTCTGAAAGAAGAGCATGCACACTAGGATAGGAATAATTATTGCAACATAGACTCCTACATAGTTAGGATTGAATTGGGATAAATATACTCGTCCCTCTCCAAAAACAGTATCCATTTTAGAATTACGATATGCAAGTGGTAATATAAGACTTCGTCCTAAACTAGTATTAAAGAAATCATGTTTTAAAAATTGGGATAATCCTAATGCTCCCATAAAAATCGCCTGAATTAATAGATAAAGAAATATCCGCTCCAAGCTTCGCTCATTTTTGATGAATAAATAGGAATAATACACTACTATGCAATAACCTAATAAAGCTAACACAGATTCAAACTGCTCAAAGCTTCCCTTAAATGCAAAGGAGATATTATTTGCTCCAACAGCTGAAAGGAATGCAAAAACCCCATAAATTGCTAACGGTATAAAAACTTTTGACGCGGAAAGTTCTTTCTTATCATACATTAGCTTTATAACAATAATAATTATCAGTACACCGGCTAAAAATACAAGTGTCAATTGCTTATAATAAAGAAAAAGATCCGTCCAATCCGTGATGTTTGCAAACCATGTAAATTGAGACAGTCCCGGATTATATTGATATAATTTCGTGATAAAAGGAATGATACACAATAAAATGAATATCGGTATCACTGCATAATTGAATTCCTTTTCTTCCTGGTTACTGTACAGCATTGAAGCTTTCGTACTTTTATTATTTATTATCCCCTTTGTTTTATTCGACATAATCATACTCCTTTTCTTACCATATAATTAATATATTATACTATAGAGCATCACTTATAGCAATAAACAATAGTTGAGTAATTCAAATTTATAATGATCCAATCAGATGGTTTATTTTCTCTTTCATACAATAAATAGGGTGTGGTTCTTACGAACCACACCCTATTAAATAAGAATTAGTTATAATAAATTATTACTATTTCTTAAGTGTAATATTACGATCTAATGTTACTTCATGTGTAAGTGTATAACCAGCAATTGACTCATCATATCTTACCTTCTTTACCCATACAGTTGATCCAGCTAAATTAGCGTCACCACTGTAATCATCAGAAGTTACATAAATGCTATCGGTTACTTCTCTACCAGTACCATCATAAACCTTTACACAATCTTTAAGAGCTCTAACAAGGGCAGAAGCACCAGTAGTTGATAAAGATGTCTGCTCCAGCTTAGATACAGTCAGTGTACCATTAGCCTGAGTATTCTTAACTGTGAATGATTTCTGATCAAAATGTCTCTTAGTTCCATCTACAGTTACATACAGATGGATCATGTAATTACCTGTCTTTGCTTGAACAAACTTTGAACTACCGGATACACTAGCTACTAAGAAATCAGCAAAGTTAGTTGTATCACCATCTAAGTTTCCTGCACCAGAAACAAGTTTATAGTCTGCATTAACTCCTGTCATTGTATATGTCTTATTATCAGGATCAGTAACTTCGATGTCAAAACCTGTTGCGTTAGCAGCAATGTTTGACATAACAACACCATTCGATGCAACACCTACAACCTGAATTGTATTAACAACTGAAGTTTTATCTGCAGCAACCTTTGCATCAAATGTATCATCACTAGTTACTATTGCATATCTTGTAGGTACTGTCTGACCAGCTGTGGGAACTTGAACAGTAACAGTAATTGTTCTTGTTAAAGTAGTACTACCAACAGTAGCTTTTACATCTACAAAATAAGTACCTGCATCTAAATTAGCAACATTAAAAGTTAATGATTTCTTATCACCAGCAACACTAACAGAGAATTTATCATTCTTTTCTTTAGCAGTAACATCTGCCTTGGAAATCATAGAAGATCCAAACTGATCTACTGCATCGATTGAAATCTTCTTAGTAGTAACAGCTTTATTAGATAATGTAACAGCATATGTTCCAAGTGTTACGTTAGCTAAAGATCTCTTAGCGCCTACAGTAACCGGAATAGCTCCAACTACTGTCCAAACAGGATTAGCAACACTAGTATCTTCACAATATTTAACTACTACATTAGCAACACCCTGCTTTACAGCATATACATGTGCTACCTGATTAACTGTAGTCTCATTAAGAAGTAAAATTGATTTATCGGATGTTTCAAATTTCCAGCCCTTCTTATCGGCAGAAGCTGATAAATTATCTACGAAGGATGTTCCATCCTGCTTAGCAGCCTTTACATATAAGAAATAATCATCATCTACTGCTATATTCTGATTTACATCAGTAAAATTAATATTAGGTTTACTGTCTGAACCATTTAATGACCATTTTACAATACTGTTAACCGGATTAACTGTTTCATTAACACCAGTAATAACAGCTGTTCTTGTGATTGCGCCTTTTTCTACTCCATCTTTCCAATCATTGGTATGGAAAGTAGCAGTTACAGTTGCTGTATCACCTGCATAATAGAAGGTAAGTCTGTAAATACCAGGATTAGAAGTTGGCATAAAGTTAACTGCCTTATCTGATTTGCTTTCTGCTGTAATTCTTGCACGAAGATTAGTATCGATAGAACCGATATCTACACCATCTTTGTTCAACAGAGCAATGTTAACGTTTGCATCATCAACATCGAACTTATTAATTACAATAGTACTTGTAGTAATCTGCATATCTACAACATCAGCAAGATTAGCTGTTGCTCCAGTAAACTGAACTGTTGCCATATCAGGATAGTCAAATGTGTAAACTACGCTGGATGCAAATGTGCCATAGATTTCAACTGTAGCAGTCTTGCCATCAGTGCTCATTGTTACATCTTTAATTGTCTGTTTAACTTTTGTTGTACCGCTTAAAGCAGAAATATTAAGATCTTTCTTAACATCTTCCTTTGTAGCAGCTGCTGCAAATACAAGTTCTGCCTTTGTAGCATTCTTCTGCTTAACGCTTGTCATAGAGTTTACAACTTTAATTGTTGCAACATCGTATGCTTTAACATTCTTTGTAGAAGCAAGATCTTTTAATGCTGCCCACTCTAAATATTTAGCGTTTGACTGGAATGCAACTACTGCAACTTTGTATGTACCAACTTCTTTAGCATTGAATACACCCTTATCGGTTACAGTTGCTTTGTCGCTATCAACAACATAAACTACTTTTGCAGTTTTGCTTGATGAAGCACCGGACTGTGTTTTAACAGTTGTGTTTAAAGCATAATCTGTTCCAACAGTGATAGCCTTGTCAGGCTTGTTAGCAATTGCGATTGTCTTGATGTTATCTTTAACAATAACACTTGCTTTAAGGGATACTGCTTTAGCACCCTTCTTTGTGATCTTAACAGTAACCTTTGCTGTACCTGTTCCAACAGCTGTAGTTAATCCAGTCTTGGAATTAACTTTGGCTACTTTTGCGTTTGAGGATGTCCATTTGTAGGATGATCCCTTAACTGCCTTTTTGATGTTGAAGTCGAATGCGTTTTTGCCGTTTTCACCAAGATATAAATACTTCTTAGTAGAGTTAAGTGCTGGCTTGGATGCAGCGAAAACTCCGGCAGCAGGAGCGATAGTGGAAACGATCATCGCTAATGCTAAAACGAAGGACAACTTCTTAAAGAAACTCTTCTTCATATTCTTGCTTCCTCCTTAAAATATATGGTTTGGTATTATATTGTGCGCCCCCAATTATCTTTACAAGGTTCACAACCCTTATAAAAACGAAAAAGGGTAACGCCTGAATATAATCTTCCAACAACAAGATGATTATAACAATAAAGGAAAAAAAGGTCAAGTCTTTTTATCCGTTTATTTGGATAATTTACCAATTCCTACACCTTTAAATTGCTGTAATTATCTGCGTTTGGCAGATTATACCTTAGTCAAAAGCCTATCGAGGATACCCCCCTATCGTGCACTTTTTATATGCACCTTCCATACTATTAATCTCTTTAGCAAATGTAGAATAGGATGTGTGACATCATCTGCTGTTTTGATCTCAAGTACGGTAATGTATGACCGCTTTGACTATAGGTATAATATGCACTTTGGATGTGTCAAACTTATGTCATGCATTTGTCACAATTAGATTATTTTTAAAATGTTCTCTACCGTTTTCTGCATCTCATTTACTTCGCAAACTGTGGTATGAAGAACCGGAGCCGAACGTATTTCCTCAACTGCCTTTGGTATTGCAGTTTTCGATACGGTTTTTAAAATTTCTGCCTGTTCAAAATCATCTGACGGAATTTTTTCAGCCTTAAGAGCTCCAAGAACACTGTTAGCAAATTTATATGGGCTCGCTGTAGAGACGATCACGGTCTTTGTACTGTCTTTGGTATTTTCCACGTACTCCCGGTATACACCGGCAGCAACAGCCGTATGCGTATCTATAACGTAATTGTTCTCCTTATAAACCTTATAAATAGCTTCCCTGGTTTTCTCTTCCGAGGACCATCCACCGATAAAGTCAGATAGTCCGGCTTTCATACTGTTAGTTATTTCGTATACGCCGTCACCTGATAAGGCTTTCATAAGCTGCAAAGTCTTTTCAGAATTATTATCGGCTATATGGTAAATCAAACGTTCCAGATTACTTGAAACCAGGATATCCATGGACGGAGATTCTGTCAAAATAAATTCTCTGTTCCTATCGTAGCGGCCACTCTGGAAGAAATCATAAAGCACCTTATTGTCATTGGATGCACAGATCAGTTTATTAATCGGAATGCCTATCTTCTTCGCATAATATGCTGCTAATATATTTCCGAAATTACCGGTAGGCACTACGAAATTAATTTTTTCTCCGGCTGCAATCTGTTTCTTCCTATATAAAGAAACATAGGAATGTACGTAATAAACAATTTGAGGTACTAAGCGGCCAATATTAATGGAATTAGCGGAAGAAAATAAGTAGCCTGCATTTTTCAGGCGATTTGACAATTCTTCATTATTAAACATCATTTTAACACCGGTCTGGGCATCATCAAAATTACCATGTATTCCGATAACATTTGTATTATCACCCTTCTGCGTCACCATCTGTTTTTTCTGTATGCTGCTAACACCATCTTTTGGATAAAAAACAATTATTTTAGTGCCCTTCACATCAGCGAAACCTGCAAGTGCCGCTTTCCCTGTATCTCCCGAGGTAGCGGTTAGTATCACAATCTCTTCTTTTATATTATTCTTTACTGCAGCCTTCGTCAACAGATGTGGTAATATCGATAAAGCCATATCCTTAAAGGCTATTGTTGCTCCATGGAATAATTCCAGATAATAAGCCTGTCCCACCTGCCTTAACGGAGCAATCTCAGGGGTATCAAATTTATTATCATAAGCCTTACAAATACATTCTTTCAGTTCCTCTTCTGTGTAATCTGTTAAAAACAATTTCATTACTTCATAGGCAAGTCCCTGGTAATCCATCTTAACAAGCTCTTCTACATTTTTGCAAAGAGCCGGTATAGACTCCGGAACAAAAAGTCCTCCGTCCGAAGATAAACCCTGTAGTATAGCCTGGGAGGCTGTCACCCTATTATTCTTATCTCTGGTACTCCTGTACATTAGGTTCATATCGTTTCAATCCCCTTTTCTAAGTTTAATTTTATCCCAGCATTCGTCCCCGTCAATTTGTATACTCTATACCAATTTTTCATAATACACTCCTGCAGGTATCGATATTGCTATATCTGGGCAATTTTTATGTATTATAACATGCCCACACTCATGATACAATACTCCTGCTTATTTTTACTCTTACGTACAATTATTTATTTTTATAGAACTCATGTCCTCCATGCTTAAATAACCATCTTAGCTGTTTATCAAACCATGCTGCACTGTGTGTGTTCGATCTTTTTCTCGCAATAAAATAAAGTGCTCCATTCGAATAATCCACTCCATTTAAAGCTTTCTCAACTGCTTTCTCAGTGGAAGCTGATATTCTTACTGACCAGTACCTTTCATCCGCAATTGGTGAAAACTGGTATGTACCTTTACTTTTCTGAAAGATAACACCTTTTATATTATCGGGAAAAATGCCGCTTTTTACACGGTTTAATATAACATTTGCAACTAGTATTTTGCCCCGCAAATCCTCTCCGGAAGCTTCTGCCTCGACAATTCTTTCCAGCATTTTAACTTCATTATCAGCTATTGAGCTATATTTTGCATTATATTTTTCTTGCGGTGCCTCTCTCTTTGATGCTTTTTTTAAATGCTTTTCTTCTTCCCGCTTTAATTTATTTTGCATAGAATCAGAATATTGTTCCAAAACTTTGTCAAAGGTATCACTATCCATTGCATTTCCAAGCAGCCACACTGTATCTGCGTTAGAAGCAATATTATCTCTCCCAGTATTATCCTCTTTGTCCTGATTATTCTCAGTCAAGCCATAAGGATTAATTAATTCGCTGTTCAAATTCCGTGTCTTATAATCCAATGTCTGCAGATATGGGATTTTTGCCTGTAACACCGGAAGTGCTATTATTGCCTCACTCTTACTTTCTTCAATTTCAGTATCCGTTCCGGCAGCCTTGGAGCTAATATTATATAAGCTGTCAGATCCGAGGGCCAGCATGAAACCTGAAATAATATATGCTGCGAAAACCATAACAAAACCATATTGGCTTTCACGAAGCTTTCTCTTTTGAAGAAATGAATATAAGATTTGCATACTCTTTCCTCTTTTCGTTTTATTTTCCATTAAATGGAATTCAAAGTATAACTATCATGCATTATATGTAAAGGTCATTTTTGTGTCAATAAGACAAGTTCATTTTCGTTATAAACCACGATGCATAATTTCCATATAGTTACACAAAAGGTATTTTTAAACAAAGTATATCTTGAATATGCTTTCTATTTTTAATTATTTTGCACAAGATATTTTTAACAAATTGTTAACCATATATTACATATTTTATGCGGGAAAGTTAAAATATATTCCTATTCTACTGCTTTAGTACGAAATATCCAGGAAAATCGAGTAATTCTACAGATATGGAAGTTAATATTTTCGTAATATTTCATGATATTATTCAAGATTTCTTGTAGTATATATTTATTTCTGTTATATTTAAAAGGGTAATAAATCAGCTGCCATATCCTGCTCGTAAAATGGCTGAATTGGAAATCAAAGTATAATTTATCAACAGACCACAAGAAGAAATCGGAGGAACAATTTATGTTACCCGGTGTTTATCAGGCAATGAAACTAAATGGCGACATTTTTTATCGCGCATCCGTTACCTATAAAGGCAAGCATATCAGTATCGGCAGTTTTAGCACCGAATATGATGCTAATCAAGCTTATCAGCTAGCTTTGCAAGTACTTGACGAACAATCTCAGACCACGATTGATAATTATCCCGAAGAGTGTATATTGTCCTTCCATAAATGGGTTGTATTGATTAATTTCAGAGATAATCTGATCTATTTCAAGAATCCTATCTATCTTAGGAAACGTTTTTTTCTTTACTATATTGACCGGGAAACTTGTTTGAAATTTGATGCCGATGATTTGTTTTATTATGCGCATCATAAGATTATGAAAAGGGGCGGTTATCTCTTCGTGTCTGACTACGGAATGCAGGTTAATATCCTGTCCCGTTACGGTATAAAAAATCATGCGGTCCCTGGCAGAGACTATGTTTTTATAAATGGAAACAACAAGGATTTTAGTTATCATAATATTGAAATTATTAATCATTTTTATGGTGTTACGAAAATTCCTCATAAAAATCACAACGAATATCAGACGAAAATTCATATTAACGGAGATTATCTGATCGGAAGATATCCTACTGAAATAATGGCAGCAATTGCATATAATAAAGCAATCCTTTTACTAAAAAATAGTGGTATCACCAAAAACTATCCCTACAATTTTATAGAGGGAATGGATGAAATAGCATATGCATCGATCTTTCAGAAAATTAGAATTTCCAGGAGATTTTTAACTTATATTGATGATATAAACTTAAATAAAGAATAAAATTTATCAGTTAATATTTGTTAATTCATATTTTTTATTTCTAAATGTTAACAATGTTTTAATTTTTTGAAAAAGACTACCTTTATTTAAAATATGTGGTATAATATGTTTATATTTTTCTTCTTCCGTTTTCATAATTCACAAATTGAAGCCACCGGTTATTCTGCAAGTGCTGTAATACATTCGGAATGTATATACTTGCTACAGAATGCCGGTGGCTCAATTATATCCTAATTTTCTTCAGATGGTTCATTTTTTAATTCCACTGTAAAAACGGTTCGTTCGGTATCACTCTCTGCATAGATATTTCCTCCATGCATCAGTATAATGCTCTGTGCAATCGCAAGTCCCAGACCGCTTCCCCCTGTCTCGCTTGATCTTGAGGTTTCGACCCGGTAAAACCTTGTAAATATTTTTCTTAAATCCTCCGGCGGTATTATTACACCGTAATTTGTTACTGTAATTATTATTCCATCCATGCTTTTATACAGATGGATCAGAATATTTTTACCCTCTCTGCCATATTTGATCGCATTGCTGATCAGGTTCGCGAAGGCCCTTGCAAGCATATTGCCGTCTGCTTTAATCACTGCAGAAGGATTATCCGTTGTAAATTTATAATCAAGATGATACTCAGAAAAGCTAGGATAAAACTCGTCTACCAGCTGATTGAGCAGTTTCACCATATCCACTTCTGTGTAATCAGCTTTTACCTCTCCAAAATTAAATTTCGTATAGGTAAACAAATCTTCAATTAACTTCTCCAGACGTTTCGACTTATTATAAGCAATGCTGATATATTTCATCTGGGTTTCTTGATCTAATTTCTTGGAGGAGACCAGATCGAGATAGCCGATAATTGATGTAAGCGGTGTTCTAAGATCATGTGCCACACTGGTAATTAACTCATTTTTAGAATACTCTATTCTTCTTTCATTCTCCATGATTTCATTAATATCATCTGCCATCTGATTTAGCTTGTTTGCTAGAAATGCAAACTCATCTTCATTTTTAACATCGATACGATTACTTAAGTTCCCCTGAGATATCTGATTAATACCCTCAGAAATCTCTCTGATGTAGTGTATAAACTTCTTTGTCAACATCAAAAAATAGCTGACAAACAAAATGATACCGCCGACAATAGTTATTAGCGTGATAACAACCGAGGATGTACCGGATAACTTATTGTAATCTCCTCTGTAAATCAGATACACACCAACATAAACGACTGCGATTGTAAGTAAGGTGTATAACAAGCTCAGCAAACTATACAGAACAATTTCAAAACGAAAGCTCTTGAATATATTATTCTTCAATTTTATATCCTACTCCCCATACGGTTTTGATTATCTGAGAATTTTGTGAATCCATTTCAATCTTCTCTCTGATACGACGAATGTGAACCATTACAGTATTATTTGCCTCATACATTTTTTCATTCCAGACTCTCTCAAAAATATCATCCGTAGAGAATACTCTTCCTACATTACTTGCCAGCAGATACAGAATATCAAATTCGATTGGTGTCAGTTTAACATCCTTTCCATAAGCATTTACTTTGTGATTTTCTTTATTGATTACCAAATGATCAAGAATAATTTCTTTATCCTGTTTCTCTTCGTGAGTTCCCGGATTGAATTTTGTAAATCTTCTAAGCTGCGATTTTACACGTGCTGTCAATTCAAGTGGATTAAAAGGTTTGATAACATAATCATCCGCACCGGTTCCAAGCCCGATTATTTTATCCAGATCTGTGGATTTTGCACTTAGCATTATAATGGGTATTGTACTGGTTTCTCTAATTTTTTTGCACATAGCCAATCCGTCCATACCAGGCATCATGATATCCAAAATCACAAGTTTTATATCTGAATTCTCTAGTATCTGTAATCCCTCTCTGGCTGTATTTGCCTTACGTACCTGATAGCCCTCACTTACCAGATGTATTTCAACCAAATCTGCAATATCCTTATCATCATCAACAACCATAATCTGGGTTTCCTCCATGTGCTAACCCTCCTTCATTTATACGTTTTTTAACAACATCCTCAATCATAGCATACCAAAATATATAATTCTTTACTTTTTTCTTAAACCTTTGTTATTATTTAGGTTTCATATTTACCACTAAATTTCATTTACATTTTAGTTTGAACATGTTAGAATACAACCTGTGAGCAGCACAAATGGTCGCGCCTATAACAGGTGAGGAAAGTCCGGGCTTCACAGGGCTGGGTGCCGGATTACGTCCGGTGGAGGCAACTCTAAGGCTAGTGCAACAGAGATATACCGCCAGGATATCTCTTCATGAGATATCCTGGTAAGGATGGAAAGGCGGTTTAAGAGACCACCGCTCTGCTGGTAACAGCAGGGGCTATGTAAACCCCACTCGAAGCAAGACCGAACATGAAGCGATACGGCTGCCCGTCGTGCTTCAGGGTTGGTCGCGTAATATCCGCCAAAGCGGATAATGGAGCCACATGGTAACATGTGGTCAAGATAGATGACCATTTAATACAGAACCCGGCTTACAGTGCTGCTCATATCATATTTTCTGATCCTCTAAACATTAAAACAACTTTCTCCTACAAATTCCCTTAAAATAGAGTTTTTTGGTATAGATTCGGTTGGCGTTCCTAAAAAATAGTCCAGAAACTTCAGAAGCCGCTTTGCTTCGATATACTCTTCACTGTTGCGGTCGACTCCAAATAGGATTGGCTCCGCATATTGTTTTAACACGGCCAGCTCATAGATTAAAGCTGAATTAAACATTACATCCGCATCTTCCTGAAAGGGAAATATATTCTCATCCTCACCCCTGCGTACGGACGGCCACATTGAAATCGTTCTCTGTGCCGAAGCTCCTCTTGTTCTTGCATCTCTTACCATTCTGCGAATAAGACGTCCATCAGTTGTTGGTATCCTGTTATGCTCATCAATATTTAACTGCGTTAACGCACTGATGTAAATTTTAAATTTATTCTCTCTTGGCAAGGAGAAAGATAAAGCATCATTTAAACCATGGATTCCTTCGATTACAAGAATATCTTCCGGTCCCAGCTTCCTATAGTTGCCTTTATATTCTCTTTTTCCTGAAACGAAATTAAAATTAGGAATATCAACGGTTGCTCCATTCAGCAAATCTGTCATATCCTTATTAAATTGTTGTAAATCAATAGCCTGCAAGCTTTCAAAATTATAATTTCCTTGTTCATCCCTTGGTGTTTTTTCCCTGTCGACAAAATAATTATCCACCGCAATCGGATGCGGCCGTAGTCCATGTGCTCTCAGCTGAATGCTGAGTCGATAGGAAAATGTAGTTTTCCCGGAAGAGGACGGACCTGCTATCATAATAAATTTCTTATTTCCAGAAACCATAATCATATCTGCAATGTCACTGATTTTTTTCTCCTGAAGAGCTTCCTGCACCATTATAAGATCATTTATTTTACCGGCTGCGATTATATCGTTCAGTGTACCTACATTTGGTATTTCCAACATCTTCGCCCACTGATTGGATTCCTTTAATGTTTCAAATAATTTTGTCTGCGGTACAAACTTTTCTACAACCGTAGGATTTTTTCTATTTGGAAGCATTAGTAGAAAACCTTCATCATACTGCTGTAGATCAAAGTACTTAAGCATCCCTGTTCTTGGCGGCATATAACCATAATAATAATCTTCAAAACCATCCAGATTATAGATATTCGCCTTGGATACGCGACGATAACGAAATAGCTTCTCTTTATCGTACATTTTATATCTTCGGAATAGCTCTATTGCATCATCTGTCCCTATACTTCGTTTCATAATCGGAATATCCTTATCAACAATATCTCGCATTCTTTCTTTTACCGCCTGTATGCGTTCTTTTGTAACAGGTAGCTTTCCTGCATAATCACAATATAATCCATTTCCTATCGTATATTCCACCGATACTTTTTCAATATTATCACGGCCAAATACAAGATAAAATGCCTTTAACATAATTAATATCATACCACGTGTATATGTTTTATTTCCTGCATCGTCAAGAGTTGTAACAAAACGGATACTGCTATGATTTGCAGGCTTCTTAAACAATTCTCTTAATTTATTATTTACAAAAGCAAGAATAATCTGCTCCTCATAATCCTTCTGAAAATCTTTGCTTATTTCCAGAAGAGAAGTATTCTCCGGATAACTATATTCTTTCCCATTGATCTCAACCGTAATATTTTTATTCATTCCTATATCCTCCTTTTTCTAATCTCCGTCAAAAATTGTAAGTGCTTTTTTAATCGAGGATATTTTTTCCTCAATCTCTATCTGTCTTTGTACTATATTTTCGCTATTTTTATTTTGAAAGGAACTTACTATATCCTTGCATATTGCCAGATCCCAGTTTAAGAAATCATGTAATAACTGATTTCTCCGTTCCAGAAGAAGCCTTCCATATAAAAAATGCTCTTCTTCGGTAAGCAGAAAATCGCCTTTGTTAACCACATTTTGTTGAGGCACCGCTTTTATCATAACATAATATTTACCATCTTCATAAACCATATTTTCTTCCGTTATCAGAAAATTATTATCTGTCAGCATGTGACGAACCTTAAATACTTCCGATTGGGGTTGCAATACTAATTCTTTAATGGTTTTTATGATATCGCTGCGTTCAGTCAGTATTTGTACCGTTAATCCCCCACCCATTCCGGCAATGATAACAGTATCTGCCTCTTCCGGCTCTAGTTTTTTAAGTCCATCCGACAATCTCGTTTCTATCCGATTTTCACAACCATATCTTTTAATATTTTCTCTGGCTCTCAGGATTGGACCACGATTGATATCCATCGCTATAATGCGTGGTGAAATTTTATTTTCTGCTAAATAGATTGATGTATAGGCATGGTCACAGCCAACGTCGGCGACGCGGTTTCCCTTTGTCACAAGATCTGCAACGGCCTGTAAGCGTTTTGAAAGCTGCATCGTTTTCTCCTGTATTAAGTTATTGTTATTTAGGTTTCTAGTATAACATCTATCCGGCATAATAAAAAGAACAACAGCAAGTTCTTGGCGGATACCCTGATTGCGTTGCTCTTTTATTATATTTATTGAGCTAATAATTGTTAATTCGTATGAAAATAAATATAAATCAAGTGTAATAATTTAGTTTTTCACATCTCTCAATTTACAATACATAATAGATAAATGAAAAACTATATAGTTGCTGTTCAATTGTATACACAAAACACTCCCTTAATAAATAATATTCTATTCCAGATAATCCTTCAGCTTACGGCTGCGGCTCGGATGTCTTAATTTTCGAAGTGCTTTTGCTTCAATCTGACGAATACGTTCTCTTGTTACATTGAATTCCTTGCCTACTTCTTCCAGTGTCCTGGCTCGTCCATCATCCAGACCGAAACGAAGACGAAGAACCTTCTGTTCTCTTTCTGTCAACGTTCCCAAAACCTCTACCAGCTGTTCCTTCAATAAAGTAAAAGCAGCCGCATCCGCAGGTACCGGAACATTATCATCCTGTATAAAATCACCTAAATGACTGTCCTCTTCTTCACCAATTGGTGTTTCCAAAGACACCGGCTCCTGGGAGATCTTCTGAATTTCTCTTACTCTTTCCACCGGCATATTCATAACTTCAGAGATCTCTTCCGGTGACGGTTCTCTCCCCAGCTCCTGCAACAGCTGACGCTGTACTCTGGTAAGCTTATTAATTGTTTCAACCATATGCACCGGAATACGGATGGTTCTTGCCTGATCAGCTATCGCTCTTGTGATTGCCTGCCTAATCCACCAGGTAGCATAGGTACTGAATTTATAACCTTTACGGTAATCAAACTTTTCAACAGCCTTGATAAGTCCGAGGTTTCCTTCCTGTATCAAATCCAGAAATAACATGCCGCGACCCACATAACGCTTTGCTATGCTTACTACAAGTCGTAAATTAGCTTCTGCCAGCCTTTTCTTGGCATAATCATCTCCGTCTTCCATCTTTCTTGCAAGCTCGATTTCCTCGTCCGCATTTAACAGCTGCACCTTGCCGATTTCCTTTAAATACATACGTACCGGATCTTCAATATTGATGCCTTCAGGAATTGACAAATCTATGGTTTCTAATTCTTCGTCATCATCAAGAATGATGTCTTCTTCGTCCTCTTCCGAGATTCTGAGAACATCTACGTTATGCTTATCCAGAAAATCATATATTTTTTCTATCCGCTGGGCATCCAGTTCCATATCTGCAAAGAAATCATTTACTTCCTGGAATTCAAGCACATTTTTTTTCTTTTCTGCAAATACCAGCAATTCTTTCAGTCTCTCCGTAAACTTAATTATATTCTCGTCCATAGATAATCCTTCCTTCTTTATCTCTTTTTATATTTTAACCATCATTTGATGAAATATGCAATTTCTGCTATACCATCGTTAACTGCAAGCTTTTTAAAAATTTTAAGAGATTTTCAGTATTAACAGGTACTTTCCAAAACCTCCGGAATGTTTTGTACTTTAAGATATTATTCAGTTACTCCCCTATGATAACTGATGATACAATGTATCCTTATATTTTTTCAAATTATTCTTTTCTGTAATAATCTGCATTACTAACATTGTATTATTTTCTTCGCTTGCTTTCTTGCTCTGTCTGTCCAAACTGTTTTCCTTGAGCTTCATAACCGTATCAGCGAATGCTTTCCGGTAACCTGCTGCGTCCATTTCTCCTCTGATTTCGGCAGAAAATAAGCTTGCGACTTCAGACTGCTCTTCCTTATCCTGAAAATTATTTATTATTTTTGCGGGATTAACTATGTGTTCTTTTTCATATTGATCAAATACCAAAGATGCTACCTCATGATATATTCCTTCTGTAAAATCGCAAGGACCCAGAATTCCTTTGATTTTATCAAATAAAGTATTGTCTTCAATCAGCCAGGTAAGCATCAGTCTCTGCGATTTTGTAATTCCATCTTCATTATTATTCTTCTTCGCTTTTCCTGCTGCCGGTATCATCTCCTTTGATTCTCTCAGCCCCATTATCATCTGAGATCCCAAACGATTAACTAGTTTTAACAACTGCTGCGCATCGATCTGATACATTTTGGCTACTGCGTCAATATAAAAATTTCTTTCCAATTCTTCGCTGAAACCTGTCAGTTTCTTTGATGTTTCGTGAAAAAATTTTGTTTTTTGTTCCGGATCCTGCAAATCAAACTCATTCTGCAAAATATCTATTTCAAAAAAGAAGCTGTTTTTTGCCTCATCAATTCTTTTCTGGTATTCCTCTGCTCCCAATTCCTTTATAAATTCATCCGGATCCTTAAACGGCTTCATGTTAATTACCTTTATGGATAATCCGGCCTCCTTCAGTATAGGTATGGCACGCAGGGCTGCCTGTATGCCTGCACCATCACTGTCAAAGGTTAAGAGCACTTCATTGGTATACCGTTTCAATATATTAGCATGAAACACCGTAAAAGCTGTTCCCAGAGCAGCTACCGCATTCGTAAAGCCTGCCTGATGAAGAGCAATTACATCCATATAACCTTCACAAATCAAGAACTGCGATTTACGGGAAGCTCTTGCAAAATTAAGACCATACAGATTTCGGCTCTTATCGAATAGCATGGTCTCTGGTGAATTCAGATATTTTGGCTCCCCTTCCCCCATAACACGTCCACCAAATGCAATTACCCTGTGATTAATATCCATAATCGGAAACATAACACGGTTCCAGAATTTATCATAACCTCCCTTTTGTTCATTGATACTGACCAGACCGGACTGTTTTAAAAATTCATCCTCATAGCCAATTTCTTTCAAGTATTTGTATAAATCATCACTGTATTTATTAGAATATCCCAGCCCAAACTGCTTTATTGTTTCCTGGGACAAGCCTCTCTTGCTTAAATACTCCTTGGCTGCCTCACCTCTCGGTGAAAGTAGCTGGTAATAAAAATACTTGGCTGCCTGTTTATGAACCTCCAATAATCTGCTTCGCAGGTCCGACTGCCTCTTCGCTTCCTCAGAATATTCCTGTTGCGGCAGTGCTACACCTGCCCGATCTGCCAGAAGTTTTAATGCATCAATGAAAGAATAATTTTCGTACTCCATAATAAAGGTAAAAACATTCCCACCGACTCCACAGCCAAAGCAATGGTACATCTGTTTTCCCCCACTGACGGAAAAGGAGGGTGTTTTCTCATTATGAAACGGACATAAGCCCATATAATTGCTGCCCTTCTTCTGTAATCTTATGTAGGAGCCTATGACATTTACAATATCATTTCTGCTTCTGATTTCTTCTACCAGCTCGTCCGAATATAACATAGTTGCCTCCATTTCTTCACATTCTTCAAGGGTCTGCTTACGAAACTATGAACAGAAGCTTTCTTACATCAAATTCCTTGAGTTTATTTTCTATTAGTAAACGCTCCAAGCCGAAGGAATCATTAATTCCCGAAACTTTGATACGGCATAACGATCTGTCATGCCTGCTATATAATCACATATAACAAGATAAGAAGGTTCATTCATTTTCTCCAGTCTAATTAGGTATTCCTGCGGAAGATATTCCGGATGCTGTTCATAATAAATAAAAAGCTGCTCCAATAGACGCTCCGCCTGCTCTTCCTGGCTTTTCGCCTTCTTATTCATATAAACGCTTTCAAACATATATTTTCTTAAATACTGCATCGCATTTGCCATCTCCGGTGACATAATAATGTCGGCACGGTCTTCACTATTCGATACAATATCATGAATTAGGTTATTAAGCCGTTCTCCCAGGCTATGTCCAAGAATATCCGTATATTCACCCGGTATTTCTTCTTCACTGATTATTCTGCCGCGGATCGCATCGTCAATATCATGATTGATATAAGCAATTTTATCGCATAGTCTGACAATCTTACCTTCAAGAGTGGACGGCATTCCATCCGTCTGATGGTTTATAATTCCATCGCGTACCTCTCTGGTTAAATTCAGACCCTTTCCATGCTTCTCCAAGCACTCCACTACCCGGATACTCTGCAGATGATGTTGAAATCCGATCGGACAGATCCGGTTTAGCGCACGCTCTCCTGCATGCCCAAAAGGCGTATGACCCAGATCATGACCTAGTGCAATTGCTTCCGTAAGTTCTTCATTAAGAAGAAGTGCCTTCGCAATCGTTCTGGATATCTGCGCCACCTCAAGTGTATGCGTGAGTCTTGTCCTGTAATGGTCTCCTTCCGGAGCAAGAAACACCTGTGTTTTATGCTTCAATCTTCGAAATGCCTTACAGTGCAAAATTCTGTCTCTGTCTCTCTGATAAATCGGTCGAATATCACAGGGCTCTTCAAATATATCTCTGCCAAGCGATCGATCCGAAAATGCCGCATATGGGCTGAGTATCTCATGTTCTCTTTTCTCAAGCTTTTGTCTGATATTTAAGGAATGCTCCATCATACCCTCCATGCTTCATACTGGCCTACGCTCATTCACTAAATCCTTGTTACATATCACAAGACGAATTAACACCTATACTACTAATATTCTACAATGACTTCTCATTTCCTTTTTTCATTTCAAGAAATGTTTTATTTTTTATAATAATTGATACTTGATTTGAATATTCTTATCGATTTATAAAAAAGCTTCCTATCTGAAAGATCAATGTGGATAACAACATAGCCATACCAAGCTGCAGCACAATTGCAAATAATGTCCAGCTAATCGATCTCATTTCTCTTACAATCACCCCAATGGTTGCCGCACAGGGAATATACAGAAGACAAAATACCATAAGACAATATGCATTTAAAGCCCCAAATCCATATTGTCTTAAAATATCTGTTAAGCTTGCCATACCACTGGAGGAGGTGATATTGCCAACATGAAAAAGGATACCAAAACTTGAAACTACTACTTCCTTCGCAGCAATGCCAGATATCAGTGCAACAACTACCTGCCACATTCCAAGACCTGCCGGAGCAAGCAGCGGTACAAGAGCCTTGCCAAGCATTGCCCCGAAGCTTTGCGACATATTCTCTACCATACCTCCCCATCCAAAGTTCATGATAAACCAGACTATTACTGAGGCTAAAAAAATGGTAGTTCCTGCCTTCGTCAGGTACTCTTTAATCTTCTCCCCTACATAAATAAAGATTGTACGCTGGTTAGGGATTTTATATTCCGGAAGCTCGATTAATAAAGCATTACGAATGCTTCGATCCGATTTGTTATTCATCAGAAAGGTTACTGCTATCGCAACAAGAATACCGATCAGGTACATGGAATAGGCAACAACCATGGCCATCTTTCCAAAAAACATCTGCGAAAACAATACATAAACCGTAAGTCTTGCACTGCAGGACATAAAAGGAGTTATTAATATGACTTTTCTTCGGTCACGCATGCTCTCAAGAGATCTTGATGCCATTATAGCAGGAACACTGCAGCCAAACCCCAGCAGCATTGGAATAAAAGCTTTCCCCGATAAACCGATTTTCCCCATTACTTGGTCCATAATATAAGCTACTCTGGACATATATCCACTGTCCTCAAGATAAGCAAGTGCAAGAAAAAGTATAAAAATATTAGGCAGAAAGGTTAAAATTCCACCTACTCCTGTTAGAATTCCATCTACAATAAGAGATCGAACGAATTTACTTGCCTGGATATGAAGCAGAAACTGAAGTAGTGCACCAGAAAATATATGCAGCAAGATCTCAAAACCATTTTTTAATATCCCGCCGATTTGAAAAGTCAGAAAAAATATGAATGCCATAATTAGAAGAAATATCGGAAGTCCCAGATA
Organism: Bacillota bacterium; assembly: GCA_023418475.1. GTDB lineage: Bacteria > Bacillota > Clostridia > Lachnospirales > Lachnospiraceae > Mobilitalea. The sequence goes on along the minus strand of JAEZZO010000033.1, from coordinate 144,774 downwards.
ACGGTGGGTTAATATTTTATCTATCTTATCGGTTGATGCTTCCTTGTTTGCTTTATTAAGCACTACCTTATTCACTATATTTTCAATCAGATCATATTTTTGATTAATAATATCTTCTTCGTAACCTCTTTCGATTAGCTTAGCAATATTAACCGGAAATTCTTCCAATACCGAAGTGTCCATTTCCAATATTTTTATTGCATACCATCTTGTATTCGTCTCCAGATGATACTGTTCTTGCAGTTGCCTTGCTATGATATGTAATTTATTTTCAATCTCATTACTATATACAATATAATTCCTTTGTTCCTTCGGGTTACTGCTCTTATTACGATATTCTTCCTTCTTACCGTCTTTTTCATAATGTCGGACTACTGTACTTATCAGCTCCGTTAATCCAGTTTTATTTCTTGCACACACCGGTACTGAAGCAATTTCAAGCATTGCCGAAAGCTTTTCTATATCGATTTTCATTCCTCTGTCGTCCACAATATCCATCATATTTAGCGCAATTACGATTGGTTTGCCCAGTTCCATCAGCTGTAGTGAGAGATATAGATTTCTTTCAAGATTAGATGCATCCACAATATTTATGATACTATCTACATTCTCCCTTAATATATACTCTCTTGTCAGCTTTTCCTCCATTGTATAGGAAGTCAAACTATAAATACCCGGTAAATCTATTAATATCAGCTTCAAATTCTCGTACTTATAGGTACCTTCTTTCTTTTCAACCGTTACACCAGGCCAATTTGCCACCTTCAAATTAGCTCCCGTATAAGCATTAAATAATGTTGTTTTACCGCAATTCGGGTTACCGACAAAAGCAATCTTAATCTCTGCTTTCATTTAAATGCCTCCCCCATATAAATTTCTTCTGTTATTTTACTTCCTAAAGCCAATCTACTGCCACGAACCATAACAATAGCAGCTCCCTCACAATTTCGATTTAAGACTTTAATATCTGTTCCTCTTGTGAGTCCTAAAGCTTCCAGTCTTCTCCTTATTACATGGTCCAGCTTCATCGAATATATTTTATAAACGGCGCCTGCTCTCGCATTTTTTAGTGTCATATGAATGACCATACCCTTTCTAATGTCTAGCGATTTATGCAGCGTACATATTACCGTGTAAAAATTTTACTTTTCACACTAACTTCCATCTGCCGCGCATGCAGTATATAAGACTTTAGAGAAAACATATAAAATGTTAGAAAGTACGTTTTGCATACTTTCTATTCTCATAATAGAAAAAGCCATAGGATCGTTGTCTAAATCATCCTATGGCTTTTTAAATATTTATTATTTCGTATATTCATATCTCTATCGGTGTCATGTTGCCAGGTCTCTGTCTCTCTTTGAAAAGACGCAGCCGCAATAATCCTGTCTGTACAGGTTATATTCCTTTGAAAGCTCTATGGATCTTTTATATCCATTTCTCTTTTTAAAATCCGAAGGAAGAAAAGTGCTTCCATATTCCTTCGCCACTCTTTCTCCAATCTCATTCAGTTTATCAGCGTTTTTGTAAGGGCTGATAGAAAGCGTTGTTGTAAAGTAATCAAACCCATTTTTTGCAGCTAATTTGGCTGTCTCTCTTAGTCTCTGCTCATAACATGCAAAACATCTTATTCCGCCTTCCGCTTCCTCTTCCATTCCTTTTACGGTTTGATAGAATTCATCCGGATGATAACCTCCCTGCAGAAAATGAACCTGCTGTTGCAATGTCATTCTTTTGATTAGCTCCTGCTGTTCCTCTACTCTCTTAGTATATTCTTCCTCCGGATATATATTCGGATTAAAATAAAATAAGGTAATTTCAAAATAATTCGATAAATATTCTAAAACATAGCTGCTGCAAGGCGCACAGCAACTATGAAGAAGCAATTTCAACCGCGTTTTATCCTGTACAATCCCCAAAACGATCTGATCCAATTCTTTTTGATAATTCATCTTTTCCCGTCCTGTACATACCTTTTGCTGATTTAAAATTCTCATTCTGTTATCAGTGCTAATTTTCTTAACTCATTTTCAAATTTATCACGATCAATTGGTTTACCGGCATAAGCCGTGCAGCCAAGTTCAAATGCTTTTGTCACATTTTTGCCCTCACTTAAAGCTGTTGTCATGATAATTTTAACCGATCTTTCCTCCGGAATATTATATTCTTTTTCAATATTCCTTATTTGCTTTAATGCCTGGTAACCATCAATACATGGCATCATGATATCCATACAGATAAGATCATAGCCTTCTCCCTGGTCAAGTGCCATTTTAAAGGCTTCCACTGCCTCACCACCATCAACGGTAACATCGCATTCTCCATATTTTGTCAAAAACCTCATCATAAACTTTCTGCTGGCAAAGTCATCTTCGGCGATTAAGATCTTCATTAATCATTTCCTCCTGTCAGGATAATTCTATTAAGTATGATATAGCAAAAAAACTAATATAAAAAGAGGTCTTTCGTATGATACGAATATATTCTATTGATATTTCTTTTATTTTATCCGAACAGTAAAAGATCATTTTCCATTTAAACGAGGGGTTTTATTAATATCCTATTACAAAATTGTTTTTAGACAAGCAAATAATTTTTCCATTTCTTCGTCTGTACCAATTGAAATTCTTAAATGATTATCTATTCCAGGCAGATTAAAATATCTTACATAGATGTTTTTATTACGCAGCTCCTGAAATATTTCCTTTGCAGGTTTACTCTTATGTGTGGCAAAAATAAAATTTGCACCTGATTTCGGAAAGGAAAAGCTCAGCTCTTTCAATCTGATCTGTGCATTCTCTCTTGTAGCTATAATCTTTGCTATTCCTTTCTGAAAATATTCATTATCCCTCACTGCCTCAGCACCGGCAATAATTGCAGTATGATTCATCGTATAAGAATTAAAGGAATACTTCACATCATTCAATGCTTTGATCAGTGACGGGTTACCCATTGCATATCCTATTCTCATTCCCGCCATAGATCTGGATTTTGAAAATGTTTGTACTACCAATAAGTTCTCATACTTTGAGATCAACTCGATTGCCGATTTTCCTGCAAAATCTATATATGCTTCATCCACAATAACAATGACTTCCTGATTGTGCTGCAGAATATTCTCAATCACAGGAAGCTCTTCATAGATTGAAGTAGGAGCATTCGGGTTCGCAATAACAATTCCGCCATTCTCTTTTTCATAATCTTCCTTTACAATTTGAAGATTATTATCCAAGGGTTGTGTCAAATATGGTATTTTAAACAAATTACACCAAACCGGATAGAAGGAATACGTGATGTCCGGAAACAGAATGGGCTTTGGAGAGTTAAAAAAGGTCATAAAGGCCATAGCAAGTACATCATCCGAACCAACTCCAACAAATATCTGATCCTGCTCCAAATGATAGAAATGTGCCAACTCCTGTACTAACAATTGAATGGTCGGATCGGGATATCTTCTTAGAATATCAGTATCCATTCCATGGAGTACTGTTTCTACTCCCGGTGCCGGCGGATATGGGTTTTCATTCGTATTGAGCTTCACCATTCCCTCTTTATTTGGCTGTTCTCCCGGAACATAAGGTACGACTTTTCGTATATTGCTTTCCCATAATTTCATACATTTGTACTTGCATCAGACCGGTTTGCTGATACATTTTCCTTTCTTTAAATAGAATAGGATGATACTCCATATTCCTCTGCTAATTTTTTAAATTTAGGCAAAGATCTTTCAATCATAGCGTAATCCACACAATATGCGATGCGGCAGTATCCCGGGCACCCAAAAGATGATCCCGGAACAATTAAAAGGTTATGCGCCTTTGCTTTCTCTGCAAATATTTTATCATCCTCTTCCAATGCTTCGACAAACAGATAAAATGCCCCCTGTGGCTTCACACACCTGTATCCGTAGGATATAAGACTATTATAGAGGAGTTCTCTGTTACGATTGTATATTTCTACATCAACCTTTGCATCAATGCATCTTGCAACTGCTCTTTGAATTAAGGAAGGGGCATTCACATATCCAAGAATTCGATTTGCGACATTAACCGCCTGTATCAAATCATTAAAATCATCCACTTCCTTCGGAATTACCAGATATCCGATTCTTTCTCCGGGAAGAGAAAGTGATTTACTGAAGGAATAACCAACGATTGTATTATCATAATATCTCGTCAGATATGGAACCTCCACACCATCATATGCTAATTCCCGGTAAGGCTCATCCGCAATCAAGAAAATAGAGGTATGTAATTCCTTCTGCTTTCTGTTCATGATCTTTGCCAGATGCTTGATTGTATTCTCAGAATAGACTACACCTGTCGGATTATTTGGCGTATTAACAATTACTGCTTTTGTCTTCTCTGAAATCTTCTCTTCAAATTCTGCTAAATTAGGTTGAAAATCTACCGTATTGGGAGATATCGCCACCAACTGTCCATCAAAATTACTGATGTAATTCCTATATTCTCCGAAGAAAGGCGCAAATACAATTACTTCATCTCCCGGGTTGAGTATCGATTTTAGAATTACATTTAATCCGCCGGCTGCACCTACTGTCATAATAATATTTTCTTCCTGAAAAGAGGTAACAAACTTACGGTTTATGGCTTCTGCAATGGTCTTTCTTACATCCTCGTAACCGGAATTATTCATATAACCATGCACCAGGTTAGGGCTTTCTTCTTCCAGTATTTGAAGAAGCGCTTCTTTAATCTCAATGGGCGGTTCTACGCTTGGATTACCCAAGCTGAAGTCAAATACATTCTCAGCACCATAGATGCCTGCCAGACGTTTCCCTTCCTCAAACATAGCCCTGATCACAGAGCTATTCTTTACCAATCCAACCATCTTATCTGAAATCATTGTATACCTCTTTTCCGGACATTATTCCATCTAAATTTTGCTGTAAAGTATAACATATTATTGTAACCTAATCAATACCAATTGATTTATTTATAATCATATACGGTGAACTGTAACCTTAGGGCAAAATAAGAGACTATGCAAATTTATGAAGTTCTGCGATAGTCTCTTTCCATGGTTGTCTAATTCTATTCGTCTTCCGCTTATTTTGCAAAGCGTATATCAAGATAAGCCTTTACAATATCCACACACTTCTGGAATCCGAGATGACTGCTGTTTAAACAGAGGTCATAATTTTTCGCTGCATCCCAGTCCCGGCCTGTATAGTATTTATAATACTCTGATCTGTGTTTATCAATTGAAGTAATTTGCTTCTCTATTTCTTTTTCTGATCTGCCGGTTAATTCCTGCACATTTTTGATACAATCATCCTTTGGCGCGTGGACAAATACCTTAATTACATTATCATAATCCTTTAATACAAAATCCGCACAACGTCCTATAATGATGCAGGATTGTGTATCCGCCAATTCTTTGATAATCTTCGCCTGATAATTAAATAAATTATCGTTTGAAACAAAATCATCACTGTCCGGAGGAATTATCTCTCCCTTATATACTTTGCTTGCTATATTAAATAGAAGGCTTTTCTTCAGTTTTTCATCTGCTTTGGCAAATAGCTGCTCATTGATACCGCTTTCATCAGAAGCGAGTCTTAGAAGATCCCTGTCATAATAGGGAATACCCAGCTGCTCCGATAACATTTTTCCGATCGTACGTCCTCCGCTGCCATAACCTCGTGCTACTGTAATCACATATTTATTCATATCTACCTCTCATTCCGTCTTCCTGACAAGTTAATATTAACTTACTCTGCCACCAAAAGACTATATATGTAATACTAAAACAAGTGGACGGGTAAGCCAGTTCACTTGTCATGAATACATAAAATCAAATGAATTTACGTGAGGCTTTCCATAAATGCGCTCCTCATGAATTATTCTCCTAAATATGCCTTTTTGACGGATTCATCATTCATTAATTCCTTTGCATTACCTTCCAGGACTATTTTACCTGTCTCCAGAACATAAGCACGGTCTGCAATACCAAGTGCCTTCTTCGCATTCTGCTCAACTAGCAGGACAGTTGTACCGCTTTTACTGATACTCTTTATAATATCAAAAATCTCTTCTACCAAAATGGGAGAAAGACCCATGGACGGTTCATCCATTAGTATAATTCTTGGATGAGACATAAGTGCACGTCCCATTGCAAGCATCTGCTGCTCACCACCGCTTAAAGTACCTGCCAGCTGGCCTTTACGTTCTTTCAGTCTTGGAAATCTTTTATATACATTCTCTAAGGATTGTGCTATTTCTGTCTGATCCTTGCGTGTAAACGCACCCATCAAAAGATTATCATAAACAGTAAGCTGTGAAAACACACGCCTGCCTTCCGGAACATGTGCTATTCCGTGTGATACAATCTTATGTGCCGGTATTTTCTGAAGATCGGTACCTTCGAATAATACTTCCCCATTCTTCGCCTGAATAAGTCCTGTAATTGTCTGTAATATCGTCGTTTTTCCAGCACCATTTGCTCCAATGAGTGCTATTACTTCCCCCTCATTGACCTCAAAGGATACTTTCTTAATCGCCTGTATGACTCCATAATACACCTGTAAATTCTTTATTTCCAGCATGGCCATATCTATAATCTCCTTGCTCATTAAGGAGGGATAACGCCCTTTTTGGACGACCTCCCACTTGTTTTAGGTGGTTCTTTTAGGTTGTTCCACAATCTTATCCTGTTTTCTGTAATGAAAATTATTCACCCAAGTATGCTTTAATAACTTCCGGATTATGAAGTACCTCTCCCGGCAAACCATTTGCAAGCTCTGTACCAAAGTTTAATACGAAAATCTTCTCGCAGATACCGGCTACCAGCTTCATATCATGCTCAATCAGTAATATCGTCACATGGTATTTTTCTCTTATTATTGTAATTGTTTCCATCAGCTCATCTGTTTCGGCCGGATTCATTCCTGCCGCCGGTTCATCCAGCAGCAAAAGCTTCGGATTCGTTGCCAACGCACGTGCAATCTCCAGCTTTCTTTGTTTACCGTAGGGCAAATTTGAGGATAAAACATCAGCCTCCTGATCCATGTTAAAAACCTTTAAAATATCATATGCCCGTTCATTCATTCGGCTTTCTGTTTTGAAAAATGACGGAAGTCTTAAAACACCTGCTATTGTAGAATATTTATAATCATTGTGAAGTCCTACTTTAACATTATCCAGTACGGATAAATCCTTAAAGAGACGTATATTCTGAAAGGTTCTAGCTATTCCTGCCTTATTGATTTCAATTGTGCTAAGACCGGTAATATTCACATCATCTAACAAAATACGTCCTGTATCCGGTTTATAAACTCCTGTCAGAAGATTAAATGCTGTTGTCTTCCCAGCACCATTTGGTCCAATCAGACCATATAGTTCACCCTTCTCAATCGATATATTAAAATTGTCAACTGCCCGCAAGCCTCCAAAGGAGATGCCTAAATTAGTTACTGATAACATTGCCATCGTTTAAGCCTCCTCCCTTGCTCTTTTAAGAAAGATATTTTTTAATTTGTGATTTTTACGAAATGCAATACAAGTAGGATTCCAGTTTACAATCATCATCACGATTAATACGATCGCATAAATCAACATTCGGTAATCCTTCATGAAACGGAGATATTCGGGAAGTACCGTTAAAATCATTGCCGCGATAATAGAACCTCTGATATTACCAATACCACCAAGTACCACAAAAACCAAAATCATAATTGACATATTATAACCAAAATTCTTCGGTGTGGCAACTAAGCTCGATATATTATGAGAATACAATACACCAGCAACACCAGCCAGTGCTGCTGATATTGTAAAAGCAAGTATCTTAAATTTCGTAATATCAATTCCTACTGATTCAGCTGCAATTCTGTTATCTCTAATTGCCATGATAGCACGGCCTGAACGGGAATGAATTAAATTCACGATCAGGAGATACGTGATAATCAATAATAAGGTAGCAATCGTAAAGGTGGTATTATGAGGCGTTCCGGTAATACCCTTGGCTCCGTTCACGATTACCTTTCCATTTTCAACAAGATTTAAGGATGCCGCATCCTTCATGGAAAAATGAAGTCCCCTGCTATCCATACCAATATATAATACATTAATAAAGTTTTTTATAATTTCACCAAAAGCCAGGGTAACAATTGCAAGGTAATCTCCACGAAGTCTCAGAACGACTACTCCGATCAACGCTCCAAAAATTGCTGCCGAAATTGCTCCTACTATAATAGCCAAGGTAAAACGGATCAATGCATTCGTAATTTTATCTGCCATGCAGTTTGAGAAAAAAGCGCCCAAAAATGCACCAATGCACATAAAGCCTGCATGTCCAAGACTTAATTCGCCCAGAATACCTACCGTAAGATTGAGGGATACTGCCAGAATAGAATAATAGCAAATCGGTACTAAGAGTCCCTGTAACAGATTGGATATTACTCCTGCTGATATTAATAGCTGACAGACTATATAAACTAAAACAATCGCACCCACTGTTATGATATTCACACGGGTATTTTTATTAAATTTACTCATTGCTTTACCAACACCATTCATTTTGGCCACCTACACTTTCTCATTCATCTTCTTGCCCAGAATTCCTGTCGGTTTCACAAGAAGTACAATAATAAGGATTAGAAATACAATTGCATCCGCAAGCTGTGATGAAATATAGGCACGACCAAGAATTTCTACAATACCAAGTAAAATACCGCCGATCATTGCTCCGGGTATTGAACCGATACCACCAAGAACCGCAGCGACAAACGCTTTAATTCCAGGCATTCCTCCCGAAGTAGAGGTAAGAGACGGATAAGCTGAAAACATAAGCGCACTTGCTATTGCAGCCAGTGCAGAACCTATCGCAAATGTTATCGCTATTGTTTTATTTACATTGACACCCATCAGTACCGCAGCGTCCTTATCCTCAGAAACAGCAAGCATACCGCGTCCTGTTTTGGACTTCTTAATAAAGATTGTCAATGCTATCATAATAATGATACATACCGGAATGGTAATAATTGTTTCACCCGATATGGTAAGCTTACCACCGGCAAGCTTTAATGCCGGAAGTGCTATTACTGACGTAAAGGATTTTGAATCTGCACCAAATGTTATCAGTGCAAGGTTTTGCAGCAAATAGCTGACGCCGATTGCAGTAATAAGTACCGCAAGTGATGATGCTTTTCTAAGTGGTTTATATGCAACGCGCTCAATTGTCACACCCAATATCGTGCAGAATATGATCGAAATCAACACAGCGAGCAATGGATTTACTCCATTGGTACTCATCATAATAAAGATAACATATCCGCCTACCATGATGACATCACCATGTGCGAAGTTCAACATCTTCGCAATACCATAAACCATTGTATATCCAAGTGCGATAATGGAATATACACTTCCAAGGCTTAGTCCTTTTATTAAATAAGAAATGAAGCTCATAACTACCCCCATTGGCATGCCGCGGCATGCAAGATATTTTGAATGGTCTCATCCTCCAGAGATACTTTTCGCTCTGGATATCATGTATTATCAGATGACCAGCAAAAAGATTATATCATAGTACAAGTAGTGTTACAACTTAAAACTGGTATCAAATATTCATATTTAATTCCTAAAACATTGTAAATTGTCGCTTATATTGAAACAATTTCCAAATATATCGGAAATTAACAGAGGGACGCTTCTCTAGCACCCCTCTGCATTTTCCTCTAAAGGATAGATATAGAATTTTATCGTCTATAAATTACTGTGCAGATACATAAGCTCCGTCTTTAATAACAACCGCTCTTGGAGCCTTGTTTACTTCACCTGTAGCAGCCCAGGTCATTCCTTCGCCTGTCAAACCATCTACACTGATCTGTGTCATAGCTGTCTTTAATGCCTTACTAATATCAGCGATACTCATATCCTTTGTTACACTGCCTTTTTCAATTGCTGCCTTAATGATATAGATTGCATCATATGCATCCGCTGCAAACTGATTAGGTATTTCTTTTTTGTAAGCAGCCTTGTAATCTTCAACAAATTTAACAGTCTTATCATCTTTTGCATCTGCTGCAAAAGGAGTAAGAAGCATTACACCCTCTGCTAAGGATTTATTAAAGTTTTCAACGCCAAGAATACCATCCAGTCCATCACAGCCAAAGAAAATAGGTTTATATCCAAGATCGGAGGACTGTTGAAGAATTAATGTTGCCTCTTTGTAATAGATCGGAAGGAATACAAGTTCTGCGCCGGCATCCTTTGCTTTCTGAAGCTGTACGGAGAAATCGGACTTGCTGTCAGCTGTAAAAGCTTCTGTTGCTACGATCTCTATGTTCTGATTTTTTGCTTCTTGCACAAATTTTTCTTCTATACCTGATGAATAAATATCTGAGCTGTCATAGATTACGGCTACCTTCTTAGCTACAGCATTCTGACCTATATACTGAGCAGATGCAATACCCTGGTTAGGATCCGTAAAACACACTTGGAAGCAATTACCATATTTCAGAACATCCGTAGAAGATGCAGACGGAGTTAATTGAAACATATTATCTTCATTCGTCTTCTCAATTACAGATGCACATGCACCAGAAGTAACAGTTCCCATCAGGACTTTCATACCCTTGTCCTTTAATGTGTTATATGCATTAAGAGATTTTTCACCATCTGCTTCATCATCTTCGAACATGAACTCAATCTGTGTCCCATTAATTCCACCCGCTGCGTTAATTTCTTTCACTGCAAGATCAGCGCCGTTTTTAACACTTTTTCCATAAACTGCAGCGTCTCCGGTAACTGGTCCTATTCCGCCGATATAAAACTTATCATTTTTTGATGATACTTTAGTTCCGCATGCTGAAAAACTGGCAGCCACTAAGCTTAATGTCAATACTGCGCATAAAGCCTTTTTCAAATTTCTCATAATTTCTCCTCCTAATTAATGGTATCTGGTATTCATAAATAAAGCGTTCAATTTGAGAGAACAGAAAATAGAATCTGCCCCATACCCTGAACGCCTTTATTCTGCATATATAATAACCTTGAAAAAAACATTTGTCAATATTAATCTTTAGCACATTAAAGCAGTTCTCCACCGCATTTATCACAAAAATCCAAGCCCTCCAAAGTAATTCCGCCGCAATCCGGGCAAATGATTTTAGCAGGAAGGATTTCTCTTTCCAGCACCTCATAGACTTCTTCCTCCGGTGCTGTACTGAAAGCTTCCGCTTCATCCGTTTTCGTCCTCTTCCCTGTATCCGTATCCTCTAGCTGCTGTTTATCTATTCCGCTGTCAGAAGAAGTACTTTTTCCGGTGTGCTCTTTTTCCTTGTATAAAAACAGACGATCAATAAATGACATCGTTATCTCCTTTAATCGTTCCCTCTCTTTTTGATAATTGCGAAAGCTTATCTTTGATAAGTTCTTTCGCAATTACCTGTTTTATGTTGCTTAGTTTTTTGCTGCAATCATCTTATGATTACCGCTGCCTCTCATCTCAATCAAAGGAACGCCTTTTCCTTCAATATAATCTCCTGTAATTACGACCCTGCCGATATTATCATCCTTTGGAATCTCATACATAATGTCTAGCATCAAATCTTCCAGAATGGCACGGAGGGCTCTGGCTCCTGTCTTTTTCTCCATTGCCTTCACAGCGATAGCTTCCAATGCCTCAGGTGCAAATTGAAGATCTACCTCGTCCATGGCCAATAACTTCTGATATTGTTTGAGTATGGCATTCTTCGGTTCATTAAGAACCTTCACCAGCATTTCCTTTGTCAGACCCTCGAGGGTAAACATGATCGGAAGCCTTCCAAGAAATTCCGGTATCATTCCGTATTCTCTTAAATCATCCAGATTAACCTTTTGCAATACATTCGGATCATCATCATATTTATCCTTCAGATCTGCATGGAAACCGATCGAGGATTGTTTATTCAACCGAGTTTTAATGATTTTATCAAGATCCGGAAATGCACCGCCACAGATAAACAGAATATTCTGCGTATTAACAGTCGTAAGAGGAACCATCGCATTCTTAGAGGTAGCTCCTACCGGGACTTCCACATCACTGCCCTCTAACAGCTTCAACAATCCCTGCTGTACGGATTCACCGCTTACATCTCTGCTGTTCGTATTGCGCTTTTTTGCTATTTTATCAATTTCATCTATAAAAACAATACCCCGCTCTGCTTTTTTTACATCATTTCCGGCTGCCTGCAAAAGCTTAGAGATAACGCTTTCTACATCATCACCTATATAACCTGCCTCTGTCAGTGAGGTAGCATCGGTAATGGCGAGCGGTACATTCAAAAGTTTTGCCAGTGTCTTGACCAGGTAGGTCTTGCCGCTTCCCGTCGGTCCAATCATCAGCATATTAGACTTTTCTATATCAATATCCGGATCCATCGCAGAACCAATTCGTTTATAATGATTATAGACACCTACTGAAATTACTTTTTTTGCGTGCTCCTGTCCAATGATAAAATCGTCCAGACTGGCTTTAATCAAGTGGGGTGACGGGATCCTCTTCCGGTCAAATTCTTCCGTCTCCTCTTCCTCCTCCGGCTTGCTCTTTTTTAGCTTTTGCGCCTTTGGAATATCGTTTTGCAGATTAGACAGGTTTAACATACTAGGGTTAATCCCCATCATCTGAAAATAGGGATTATCACCTTTATTAATTGTATCAAAGGTCTTCTGCATACAATCCGAGCAAATACATATCTGGTTGGGAATATGTATCATTTTACCAACCTTGCTTTCCGGTCTTCTGCAAAGATAACAAACCTCCTCAAACTCTTCCTTCGTATCCTTGTTGTTTCTATCTATATTATTCTTATCATCAATATTACTCATAAATTCCTCCAATCCGCCGCCAGTTCTAATATTTGAATGTCAGCACAATATATGCAAAGTGAATGGTCGTTGTTCTACCCATAATAAAAAACCATTATGGAACATATGAAGATTATATCTTATTAATCACGCTCAATCAATAGGCGATTATTTAAGGTTTTATTAAAATTCTCGAATTTAGGCATAAAGAAGTGAGGCCGAAATAAAAAACAGATGCCGGATTATACGCCATAATCAGCATATTAGTCCGGCATTCCGCTTTATTCTTACCTCGTGCTATTTATTTGTATCGGTTCCCTTGTCAGGATTTATCTGCAAGATTGCCGTAAGTGTAGCCTCTTTATATTCTCCATCTGAATTACGCATATAAGTAATTTTTACCTTTGTACCTACACGCATACTATTTACTTTATCTTTTAGTTGAGTAATGGAGGTTATTTTCAAATCATCAACCTTTGTAATAATATCCTGTGCTTTTAATCCGGCTACTTCTGCTGCTCCACCCTTGGATACTTCCTTAATAAATACTCCTACCGGAATATTATAAAACTTGGCAGCATCTTCGGTGACATCTCCGCCGTAAATTCCCAGGTAACCCTGCTCACTTTCACTAAGCACCTCACGGTTCATGAGCTCATTAATAATTGGTGTTGCTGTAGAAATCGGAATTGCATATCCCATACCTTCTACTTCCTCAGAGGCATATTTTACTGTATTAATTCCTATCACTTCACCATTCACATTAAGCAGCGCACCACCGCTGTTACCTGGATTGATTGCAGCATCCGTCTGCAAAAGCGTCATAGTTTTAGAGGAATAACCATCAGAGGATACTTGAACTTCACGGTCCTTTGCACTGATATATCCAACCGTTACAGACTGTCCGTATCCTAAGGCATTACCGATTGCGATTGCCATCTGACCAACCTTAACCGCCTTGGAATCACCAAGCTTTGCCACAGCAATTGCCTTCAATGTGCTATCCTTTAAATCAGAAAGATCAACTGTAACTACAGCAAGATCTGCTATAGAATCAGTACCCTTCACAACTCCTTCCGCTTTCGATCCGTCCGAAAAGATCACAGAAATCTTACTGGCGCCTTCCACAACATGATTATTTGTTGCAACCAGCAATTCCTTATCCTTTTTTGCTACGATGATGCCGGATCCGCTGCCTTTCACTTCCTGGCTATATTGTTGGCCGAACAAGTCGCTGCCGGTCTGTGTGGCAGTACAGTCAATGGATACAATGGAGGGGAGTACCTGATCGGCAACAGTAGTGATTACTGATCTGTCCTTCGTCGTTACCGATGCCGCTTCCGTATAGCTTACCTCATAATTTTTACCCGAAGCTGCATTACTGATCGTATTTAGTATTTGCACGGTGGAAATACTGGGATCGACTGCCGATACTAATTTCTCCAAGCCAAAAAAACTAATCCCTGCTATTAATCCAAAGCATAAGGCCTTTGCAAAAAACTTAATGGGTCCTCTGCCCTTCTTCTTCGTTTTTACCGGCTCCTTTGCAGCATTTACTTGGTCAGCATTATTATACTGCCATGAATTTTGACCTTGATTCGGTTCAGAATAGGAATTCCCCGGCATCTGTTCCGCCCAGAAACTATATTCCGGAACTTTATTATACTGGTATTGCTGATACATACCATTGTTATTGTTATATCCATGGTTATTGTAACCGTTATTCCCGTTGTTATAATTCTGGTTATTGTAGCCGTTGCCTGCATTGTAATAGTTCTGATTATTCATTCCATTTCCTGTATTGGCATAACTCTGGTTATCCGTATTCACGCCATTTCCTGTATTGCCATAACCCCGGTTATCTGTATTCATGCCACTACCTGTATTGCCATAATCCCGGTTATCTGTATTCATGCCACTACCAGTATTGCCATAACCCTGATTTTCCATATTCATTCCATTACCTGTACCGCTATAACCATGCTCCTGATTATATATGTTATTATTATCACCACTCTTATCTTGGTTTTGATCATTATTATTAAATTCTGTCATAAGCTGCTCCTTCCTAACTCATCGTTTTCTTTTCTCTACTAAAAAAGATTGTAACAACATTTTGTGTTTAGTTTGTGAAAAATTTTATAACAAAGAATGAAATAATTAAATAACTTAAAAGAATATTAAGAAAAAATTTGTTGTTGAAATCACTACAATCATGTATTATATTAGAGAAGTTAATTATCAGCCAAATAAATACTGATCATAAGTATATCATAAAAAAGTAGGGATTGATATGATAAAAGACAATCAAAAAATGTTTAATAAAGTGCATGTCATAATGGATGCCTGTATAATAGTTATTTCGTACCTGCTGACCTACTACCTTCGATTTGACAGTCCTTTTGCATCGAGCTGGAAGTTTCTTAGTGTAGAGCCCGGTACCTATCTGCCCCTTGAAGATTATGCGAAGCGGCTGGTATTTTTAGTACCCTTATATCTATTTGTATATTATTTCTGTCATCTATATACTCCAAAGCGCGGACACAGCAGATGGGTAGAGGTATTAAATCTTCTGGTTGCAAATATCTTTGGTCTTACGTTTTTCACTTCCTATTTATATATATTAAAGGAAATCGATATTTCCCGAAAATATATCGGTTTGTTCTTTGTACTTAATGTTACATTGGGTGTAGCATCCCGCATGATACTTGCTCATGCGCTTAGAGTTGCCCGCAGGAAGGGATATAATTTAAAACACGTATTGCTTGTAGGTTACGGGCACGCAGCCGAAGCGTATATCGACAGAGTTTTTGCAAACCCGCAGTGGGGTTATTATATTCATGGTATTTTGGATGACAAGATAGAGGTCGGCACTATGTATAAAAAGGTTCCTGTCATAGGATCGATTACCCATCTGGATGCTTTTCTATCTAAAATGTCATTGGATGAAATCGCAATCACGTTAAGCGTAAGCGAATATGAAAAGCTCGAGAAAATTGTAGGTATTTGTGAAAAATCAGGTGTTCATACTAAATTTGTACCGGATTATTACAGCTTCATTACAACGACCCCCTATACAGAAGATTTATACGGTCTTCCTGTTATTAATATCCGTAATGTACCTCTTAGTAATACCTACAACCGGATTATCAAGCGTTTAGTAGATCTGTTCGGAGCAATCGTAGCATTACTTATTTTTGCAATTCCTATGGCTTTGGTAGCCATAATCATTAAGATAACCTCTCCCGGACCAGTAATCTTCTCACAGGTTCGTATCGGTAAACATAATAAAAAGTTTAAAATGTATAAGTTTCGTTCCATGGAAATTCAACCGGAGAACGATGAGAAAAAAGCCTGGACAACTTATCATGATCCGCGCGTTACAGGCATTGGTAAATTTATCCGCAAAGCCAGTATTGATGAACTTCCGCAGTTGTTTAATGTCTTAAAGGGAGAGATGAGTCTTGTCGGTCCAAGGCCGGAACGTCCATTTTTCGTTGATAAATTTAAAGAAGAAATTCCCCGATATATGATTAAGCATCAGGTTCCCCCCGGCCTTACCGGATGGGCCCAGATCAATGGATTTCGCGGTGACACCTCTATTCGGAAACGGATTGACCATGACTTGTATTATATTGAAAACTGGAGCCTGGGGCTTGATTTTAAAATTCTGTTTTTAACTTTTTTTAAGGGCTTCATAAATAAGAATGCGTATTAATACAAATAATATATTATCAATTCTAAGGCTATGACAAATAATATCAAGGCACTCCTCAATAAGTGTTTTTATTAACTATCAAGGAACAATTTCATAATATTGTTTTTATAATGTCACAAAGTTTTAGCATAATAATCCGCAACGTAAGATCGACTACAGAAAGAAGGCATAAGAATAATGGCCAAGACAAACAAAAAGAAAAGTAAAGCAAGATTAATTGTTCTGTTTCTGTTAGAGCTTCTTCTGCTTATCATAATCGGCGCCGTGTTTTATTTCTATACCAAAATGGATAAAGTTAAACATGATGACAGTAAAGATGAGGATATTCAAAAAAATGAGGAGGTTGAGATAGAGGGTTACCGTAACATTGCATTATTCGGAGTGGATTCCAGGCAAAATGCACTGGATAAAAGCACTCACAGTGATACAATCATTATTGCCAGCATCAACAATAAAACAAAGGACGTTAAGCTGGCTTCTGTTTACCGTGATACCTATGTAAATATTCCAGATAAAAATACCTTCAGCAAAATCAATGCAGCATATTTCAGAGGCGGCTATTCTCTTGCCCTCAGTACAATTAATACAAATTTTGATCTTGATATCAGCGAATATGTAACCGTCAATTTTCAGGCTCTTGTGGATGCCATAGACCTGTTAGGAGGTATTACAATTGATGTTCAACCGAATGAAGTGAAATATGTAAATGGTTATACAAGAGAATTAAACAGGATTAATAAAACGAATGTGGCAGGAATTAAATCCTCAGGAGAACAACTTTTAAACGGAACACAGGCTACTGCTTATGCTCGTATCCGGTATACAGCAGGTGGAGATTATAAACGAACCGCACGTCAGAGACTAGTCATCCAGAAAGTATTTGATAAGCTGAAAAAATCCGATTTAAAAACAGTTAATAATTTTATTAATCAGGTCTTTCCGAATGTATCTACTAATTTGTCCAGCAGCGAGCTGCTTAGCCTTTCGAAAGATGTGTTATCCTATAATATTACCGATCAAACCGGTTTTCCTTTTGAACCGGATGCTCACACTTATCAAAAGGTTTCCTATGTATTCCCGGTTGATCTTGCGGCAAATGTCACAAAGCTGCATGAATTTCTATTTGAAGAAACTGGATATGTACCGAGCCAGAAGGTAAAGAATTATTCAAAAGAAATCGATGTTATCCGAAAGAAATAAGCTTGATCATGTACAAGTGTCTATACGCACGAATCCATTTGATAACGAATACTAACTTAAGATGTAATATCAAGATTTTATGCATTTTATAGATAAAACAGAGAGAGCGCCTGGTCGGCGCTCTTTCTGTTTTATCTGTTTATAATTTCTCACTATACTCGTTCAGAAGTTCGTCCATCGGCTTCTCCTCTAACTTCATAAAAAAGGAAATTCTGCGACGTTTATCCTTGGTCGGCTTCTTATGATTTTTGATAAATAAAGATTTTTGATCACATTGCTTCAGTCTCAATTGCTTACTGACATTCTGGAATATCTGCTCACCCTTGGATGTATTCACAAGCAGTAAATTCACCCCTTTGTTATCATTCATTTCAGGTGCTACTGTCCCGATAGCCCAACAATCTCCTATCGTAATATCACCTGCTCTGCTGGTAAACGTATATCTGCAGTTATTACAGGAAGGTCTTGAGATATATCCATTAATAAAAGCGCGATAGTATGCATTGTCCGAAGTTGGCTCTGATCGAAGCTTTCCATTCTCCATCGTTACGACAAATTGGTTGTCACTGGGCTTCCAGCCATTTTTCTTATTCCTGAAATCAATGTTTACTATTTTGGATTGATATTCTTCACTTAACGCCGCCACATACTTTTTAAAAACCTTAGGAGAAGGAGCGGAATGACATAATATCTCACAAATCAACAGATTTTCGTATTCCTTACGCAAATAAGAACGTAACCCCGCACATTCACACGGTAATCCGGTATATAAAACAAAACGTCCCTCATTCAGTAATTTTTTAACCTGCAAAAACATTCCCCGAAAGTCACTCTTCACATACTTTGAACCAGTGAATTTCCGTACATCCTCCATATTATCTGCTATGGCAGCAACAGCCTCCATCGATTTATTATATTTTACTCCTACTACTACACCATTTCTTTCCTCTATTGTATATTTTGCAAGCACAGGGAAAATTCCGCCCGAACTGCTGGCAGCACGCTCTTCCTGTTTAGTATTATAAGCACTGTAAGCCTTTGGATACTCTTGTGCATATTTCACCGTATGCGGATATTTTCTGATACAAACCTTTTTACAAAGACCGCAATCTGTACATTTTTTCATATCTGTAACTGGATATAAAAAACCTTCCTTATCTTCTTTCATACGGATTGCTTTTACCGGGCAGCTATCCATACAGGCATTACAGCCGTAACACTTTTCTTTTGTTATCTTGGTCGGACACTTTAGCTTATTATATCGATCGGATACTCCCAGACTTTTCACAAGAAATTCTGTGGAGGATTTCTTCAAATCTTCAATTTTGGTACGAAGTTGTCTTGGCTGTGTTATCCGAAACATTGAGAAATCTATAAAATCTACAATATCATATAGTATATGCGATTGCAGACCCAACCCGGTTAATAAATCGACCGTTCTGCTGCCGGTGTCGGAATGAAGCATTGATACAAATGGTTTCTCATATAGGATTGAAAATACCGTACCATGGAAGGAATTTGTAATAACATACTCCGCTCCCTCGATCAATCCGATAAATTCTCCTGCATCCGCTGTATAGAATGATTCCAGTTCATTTGTAAAGCCCGCAACATTTCTCCTTTGTATCACCGGCAGCCCTAAAGCAACAGATATCTTATTTGCAAAGGCAATTACCTGTTCATTTTTCTCAATCATATAGACAAGAATATAAGGTTCCTTTCGATTACTTGGAACTTTAATCTCCTCATAATCCTCTTTCACAAGAAGCATGGTTGGATCAAGAACTACCTTGATCTTCTTCTCACACAATTCCTGCAGCGCATCCTTAATACTACTTTCCCTCACAGAGATACCCGTATAGCCACTTAGAGCCTCCCGCATCCTATCTTTATATTTTGGATCAATAAAATCGCTGCCAATACTTGCTGCATAGGCAATCTTTTTCTTGCCCGGTTGCGCAAACTCCAGATAGTAGGCCGGATCATATCCACCAATATGCTTGGGATTCCAAACCTGGTCACTCCCGACAATATAAGCATCCAAATCTAGCTTGGCATACACCAGTTCGTCATACGTCCTGAAATCGCCTGTTAAATTAAAATTTTTCTGTAAAAAGCTCTGGCATTTTTGATACCTTAATAAACTCTGCCGATGAAAGATGGATAGCTCCAGCTTCTTTAGGCTCCGCTTAAATCCCTGCTTCATCATCATTGGATCATACAGCTTATCTATGATATCCGGGTGATAATGGATGACACTTGCCTCTATCCCATAATCCTTAAGGACCTTCTGAAGAGCCCAGGTTTGTAATGTCGCGCCATAATTATTTGCACTATGAAAGGTTATTACGCCTGCTTTCATTCTGTGTCACCTCCTCTAACAGCTTTGAAAAAGGAAAAGCGGATTCTTCATTAAAGATAATATTTTCGCCTTTTCTATGAAGTAAGTTAAACTCCTTGGTTGCAACCACTTTCGTAAAATGAGGGAAAAGCCGGACAAAATAATTTACCTGCTTCCGGTAGTCGCTTTCTCTTTTGTATTTATTTATGTCAAAATATTTGAAGTTATAAATACTGACCGATTTGGCAAGTAAGTAACACATATTGCCTATGACACGATCAAGTTCAGCGTGGTGAATCACATAATCAAATTCCATCTCACCAAAATATTTTCGAATTTCACGTTTCATCACCTTTGTGATGCGGCTATTTGTAAGGCCCCAATGAATTCCAAGTGCCAGCCGAAGCTTACATAGAATATAATCCATTCTTGTATAGTTTATATCATACGAGATCGGCAGATAATTAATCTGTTTCTTCAGCTCTGACAGTTTTTGCGTAGCATTTTTCACATTCTCTGCCTTCACGCATACATAAACGTCATACTTCTTCGTATCAATTGAATTAATTGCATGAATAAGCCGTTTTGTATAATCATCCTGCTTCATTCCCCTGATATAAATCAGTACCTTCTTCCTGCCATTCGGTGCAGTCTTATGTGTTATAAAATCCGCAGATGCCTTTGTTTTTCCATATAGTAAAGTCTCACAGACCTGTCTGGTAGTTTCCGCCGTATCATAGGAACAGAATTTCTTATAAAATTCCGGATAATATTGCTTGCTGCCTGCTTCTTCGAAGGAAGCTACTCCACTAATATTCAATTCTCGAAGCAGCTCGTCCACCGTATCCGCCTTTGGAAGTTCCAAAGCGTTCAAATCAATATAAAGTCCTCTTCCCTTCAGATACTCTTCGCGGTCATAAGTAAATAATATTATCTTTCTTTTCGTAACTCCATAATCAAACATGATACTGGAATAATCTGTTACAAGAACATCACTCGCATTTAGGAAATCATAGGTCTCATAGTGGGACGGAAACTCCTTAATATGCCGATAGCAGCTGCAATCTATCTGGTTCTTCACAAAGGGATGCAGCTTAACATAAAATACCTGCTGATCACTAAGTCCGCTGTCAATTGCTTTAAAATAAGAGCTTATCTGTTCCAGCTGCTTTACTGTATCCTTCTGATGAAGCAGTCCTCTCCAGGTTGGCATATATACAATAACCTGTTTATCAATGAGTTTACTTTCCTGCCTGATCTGCATATAGCGGTTCTTATTAGAAAACACTGCATTTCTTGGATATCCGGATAGCAGTACCGTGCCCGGATAAATATTCTTTAACATATAATCCTCCAGAAATATATCTCTGGAGAATTCATTTTGATAGAGCAGATAATCTGCTATCGCAAAATTTCTCTGCACATTGCCAAGCGCATACTCTCTCTGCGGTACGATACGCCCCATTGCTTTTAATGGAGTACCATGCCAGGTATTCAAATAAACCTGATCCGCTTTTTTAATAAAATAAGGTGGAAAACTGGTATCTGTCACCAGGTATTTTGCAGAGGCAAGTGCACGCATATAAGCCTTAGACCGAAATTCTATCATTGTCACATTCGTAATATGATATCTCTCAAGTAAAGCGCTAAATTGGGGAATATATTTCTTTTCCATGGCAAGGCAAACATGGAACTCCTTGTACGAATCCTTTGACAATTCGCAGAGCATTGCAAAAATATTACCTGCCAGATCCTCACCATGCTTGGATTCCAGAAGAATATCCTTTGTTACAACCGGCAATTTCTCGTACATTTTTGTATAGAATACGGAACCACTCTGTTTCATAACGCCTAGTATGGGCAGTTTTTTCTTTATAAGTGTCATTTTATTCGGACTACGTTTAAATTTATATATTTTTTTTATTAATTTCCTTGCTAGATTACGCATACGAAGGATTATTTTCGCAGCAAATTCTGGTATTGCTTCCCGAATTCTTGTCACGCGGAGCATTTTATTTTTATTCGTATAAAGCTTGATTTTTTCTTTCAATGCTCCTGAGGAATATTTAAGATAGTGGTTACTTCTCCACTTCGGAAGCTCTCTATCCAGAAATTCCTGTGTCTTTTTGATTATTTCAAGCTTAATTGCTAATTTACCCTTATTTCCCTCCTGAAACAAGGCAGGATAGCGAAACAGAAAATGTCTGGTACAGATATATTCCAGCTCATCATGATAAATTTCCATATAGCCGTTTTTCTTCATAAAGTCAAAGACCAGCTCGAAAGCTTTCACTATATCCAGTGTCTGCTGTGAAAAGCTGTTCAGGAAGCCTCCCTGTGTCGTTCTCCGGTAATTGTAAAGAGGTTCTTCCACAACACCGATACTTTCCGCCCGCGTACAGGCTTCATAAACCAGAACAAGATCTTCAAATCGCATCTTCTCCGGGAATTCAAGACCATTTAGAATGCTCCTTTTAAACAGCTTATCCCAGGGAAAAGGTGAGATATGAGCCAATTCATATTTATTTTCAATGAGTTTAAAATTTCTGTTTATTAATAAAGTTCCTGTTATTTCCTTGTTGTGTTGACCGATATGCTCCCGTTCATACACATTATACCTTCCGCAGATTACAATATCATTGCCATCTTTTGCTGCTTTCTGGTACAGCTTTTCGCACATATCCTTTTCGATAAAATCGTCACTGTCAACAAATAGAATATAGTCTCCGCAAGCCTTTGAAAGGCCGAAATTTCTAGCATGGCTTACACCGCAGTTCGCGGTTGTAAAGACCTTCATTCTGTCAGAGTACCTGCTTTGATACTCCTCCAATATGCTAAGACTGTTATCCTTACTTCCGTCATTTACCGCAATGATTTCTATCTCCTGCATCGTTTGTTTGACAACACTTTCCAGACAGGCAGGCAAATACCTTTCCACATTATAAACGGGCATTATAATGCTTATTTTAAAATTCGTATTTTCCACTTAACATTCCCTCCAAAAATGATATTCAACCAGTATACCACTTAGTGATTTTTCTGTTGTCTAAATATGTGCTGATATAAACGTTCTGTCGATTTTCCGTCCAGATACCGATAGTTACTTTGTACAAACGCATGGATTTTTTCCGGATCAAATTCCTGTTTTTTTATGAATTCAAGGATTTCGCCAGTACTTCTAACAACAGGTCCCGGTACATACTCTTCATAATTTCTATAAAAACCTCTGCCGCAGTCAGAAAACTCTTCCAGATCATAAGCATAAAAAATAATAGGTTTCTCTCTTAGGCAATATTCGAACATTACAGAAGAATAGTCCGTGATCAGATAGTCCGAGACCAAAAGCAGAGTGTTCACATCCGGATAGGAAGACATTGCTATTACACGGTCCTCTTTGCCTCTCTTCCAATCATTATCCAACGTCATGGCTTCTGCAACAAATGGATGAAGCCTCAATAAAATCACGTAATTTTCTGGCAGGTTATTACAAAGGAAGGACGTATCCAGAGCCAGTCTGGGTTCTTTTTTTTCCTGATCTCGAAAGGTTGGAGCATAAAGTATTAATTTCTTATCTTTTAGTGCAGGATACTGATCATAGAATTTTGACTTTTTCTCCTTTATTTTTTTACGGTCAAAAAATACATCCGTTCTTGGCATACCATAGATAAATACCTTGTCTTCCTCTATTCCGAAAGACTGCGCATATTCCTTCTTAGTTTCCATAGAATTTACGATTAGATGGGTTACTTTGCTGTTTGCATTTTTCTCCAGCTTTCGTAATTTACCGGTATTCACATCCTGTCCAAATCTCTTAAGGGTTCCGGTTCCATGCCAGAGTTGTATTATGGATACCTTCTTTGCAAATTGAAGGTAAGCCATTGGCAAAAAGACATTATCCAGTAAAACAAATTCTGAGGTGGCCAGATGATATGGCTTACTGATAAAGAACGATATTTTTTGCTTCCAGGCTCCAGAATGCCCCATGTCTTTCCGGTCTTCGTTACGTATAAACTGGAAGGAATAGCCGTCATTGCGTGCTTTTAAATAATCTATCACAACACCAACATTACCGGAAGCACTGCCGTCATGTGTCATGATTGCAAAAACCTTCTTAGACTTTACGCTGCAAAATAAATGAAAAAAATAATAAAAGCCTGCAAATATAAGATAACCGATTGTTTTCAACTTATTTTCCTCCGCCGGACAGTATTAAATCCACTACCCGCTCCGATGCTGTGCCGCAATCAGCATGATTGTATTTTTCAATAAATGCCCGATATTTCGCCTGATACTTTTCAACATCATATTGCAATATATTTGCTACAACCTGCTCCGTTGTCAATGCAAAGGGCCCCGGTGCCTCATTTAGAAAATCGAAATAAAACCCCCTCAGTTCGTCCTTATATTGCTCCAAATCATAAGTAAAGAATATCATAGGCTTCTTTAATATACTATAATCAAACATAACAGAGGAATAATCGGTAATCAGCATATCCGCTGCAAGGTATAATTCCGCTATATCGCAGGAAGCATTAAACTGATATAGAAAGCCTCTGTATTTCCTGTCATCTAGCTGCTCCCCTACAAGATAATGTGCTTTCAGAAGAACAATATATTCCTTCGAAAGCCTGTCCATCAAATAAGAATAATCCATCCGAGAGCTTAAGCGGTAAGTAAGATGCCCATAATGCTCATTGTCCCTCCAGGTTGGTGCATATAAAATAACCTTTTTATCAAGCGGCAGATGAAGTTTTTGCTTTATTGCCTGAATTGCTTCCTTATTATTCTGATGAAAGAGGATATCATTTCTGGGGTAGCCAATTTCTAGAACTTCCTTCTCAAAAGAAAATGCTCTGCGAAAAATCTGTGTTGAATAGCTATTTTGCGAAATAAGATAATCCCAGGTGCTCGAATTTCGTACAAATTTCTTCTTATAGTCCTGTAAACCCTTCTCTCCCTCCATACTAACCTGCTCCATATCAAGTGCAAGCTTTTTAAGAGGCGTACCGTGCCAGGTTTGAATATATACCGTATCTTTTCTCTTCTTCAAGTATGTAGGCATTCTGGTATCACTTACCCAGAAGCCCGCCTTCGCAAACAAATAAAAATAGGAGAGACTAATTCTTTTTATCTTTTTTACATGACCTGGAAGCTGCGTTGTGGTATCCTCAAGAATGAAATAGCATGCAAATTTCTGATCCAGACCTCTGGCAACTATTTCTTCATAAATAAATCTCGGATTACCTGAATAATTTCTTCCCAGGTTACTTTCAAACAATATGACCTTCCTATCCACCTTTTGAAACAGGAGGAAGACGCGATAAATCAATAGAATTGGTACCTTTATAACTTTTTTAAGCACTTGCTTCATAATAATTACCCATGTCTTTCTCATAGGATAAGATCTTCTCTAATTGCTATTTTAATTTATCCTTTAAGTCATTTTTAATTTTGGTAGTGGAAATTCCCTCTGTCCTAGGCAAATATACTACCTCACAATATTCTTTCAGGAAATCAAACTTGCCTTCCCAGTCATCTCCCATAACAAATACATCGATATTATTCTTTACGACATCATCGATCTTCTGCTCCCAGGTGTATTCCGGAATAACCTCATCTACATATTTTATTGCTTCCAGTATTACTTTTCTGTCTTCATAAGGATAATATGCCTTCTTATTTTTAATTGCATTAAATTCATCAGAGGAAAGCACAACAACGAGATAGTCGCCTAAAGCCTTCGCTCTGCGCAGTATATTTATATGTCCTACATGCAGTAAATCAAATGTTCCGTAAGTGATAACCTTTTTCATATGAATAACCATACCTTTCATCAAAATCTGCCGGCATACGTTGCTGGCAGAATGTTCCCTAGGTGAATGTTTTCTCATCCACTTTACCAATCTCAACTATAAAGTTCGCAATTAATCCTTGTAGAGGCTCTTTCTCTGTCAGTATTACATAAGTATATTATTTTATTTTTTCTTCATAAATATCACAGACCTTATCTACATCTCCATCTGCAATCAGTTTTCCTTTTTCCAGAAGAATCGCCTTATTGCAAATTGTTTTTACCTGTTCAATATTATGAGATACAAATAATACTGTAACTCCCTGCTTAAACATGGATTTTATTTTCTTTTCGCTCTTTTTACGAAATTTTGCATCACCGACTGCAAATACTTCATCCAGTATTAATATTTCCGGATCAACAACCGTTGCAATAGAAAAGCCAAGCCTGGATTTCATACCGGAAGAATAATTCTTAACCGGTACATTAATAAAATCCCCTAATTCTGAAAATTCTACTATTTCATCGTATTTTTCTTTTATGAAATCTCTGGAATAGCCAAGAACTGCACCATATAAATAAATGTTTTCAGCTCCTGTATATTGCAGATCAAATCCGGCACCCAGCTCAAGCAGTGGTACCAGACGCCCTTTTGTAGAGACACTTCCTTCGGTTGCTTTCAGTACTCCGGCAATCACTTTTAATAGAGTACTCTTTCCGGCTCCGTTTAAGCCCAGTATTCCAATCCGGTCTCCTTCTTCTATCGAAAAGGTCACATCCTTTAGCGCCCAGAAATCTTTGTAGGACAAATTACGTTTTATTTTCCGGATTACTAATTCCTTTAAGTTATCCACCTTTTCGCTGCCGATTACAAAACGTACGCCAACATGATCAACCTTAACTACAATCTTACCCATAGAACCTCCATTTCAACAGCCATGATAATGATATTATGCTTTGGTTCAAAATAAACACAATAGAACATTATCTTTTTAGATATTCAAGATAAATTTATCCTGATTTTTATAAAACATAATGATACCAACCAATAACGCAGCGATACTAAATCCACTGGAATATAATAAAGCTTCCATGTTAAGCGGAATACCCTCCATAACTGCATTCCTGAAATTTAAGATGACAGCATACAGTGGATTATAATGAAGAATCCATCCATATCCGTTTTTAATAACTTTTTCAGGATCATAGAAAATAGCGCAACAGTACATTATCATCATCAGTACAACTCCCCATAAATACTCCATGTCTCTGAAGAATACAGCCAGAGTTGCCAGTATAAGTCCGACTCCCAGTACCATAATAAATAAAATAAGAAGCGGCACAATTGCCTCAAGCATATAAACAGAAGGTTTTATTCTTAAATAAGCCGCAACACCAACGAGTACGATAAGAGAAATCAAAAAGGTTACAAATTGCGATAAAATAGAGGAAAGCGGGTACATATACTTAGGCACATATACCTTCTTTATCATTTGCCCATTGGCACGTATAGATTTCATCGCTGATTTCGTTGCATTAGCAAAATATGCATATAGAAGGCGACCGGTAAGTATATAAACCGGGAAGGTTTTATCATCCTTGCCGTAAAAGTTAGAAAATACTATCGTCAGTACTATCATGGTAAGAAAAGGTTCCAATAGTGTCCATAAAATTCCCAGATAGGATCTTCGATATTTTAGTTTGATATCCTTAATTACAAGCTCCGATAATAGGAACCTGTATTTCTTAAAATTTTTAATACTCTGTTTCATTCAATTCTCCATTCTGCTGACACCCCGCAATCAAGGGGAATAACACAAATTCCTATAATCTTTATTTTAGTCCAAAAACCTTATTTGCAACCTTGCGGGAAGCATTCCCATCTTCCCAGGAACAGTATTTATCATAAAATCTTATATATTTATCGTGATATTTCTCTGTGATGGCATCCATATTATTTATTGTGTCGACCACTTCTTCAGTCGTAAATAGCAAAGGACCGGGAAGTTCTTCTTCAATATCAATATAGAAGCCTCTTAAAACATCTCTATACTTTTCCAGGTCATAGGTGAAGAACAGCATGGGTCTCTTTAAGTTCGCATAATCAAAGAAAACGGAAGAGTAATCTGTGATCAAAATATCCGAAATCAGATACAGCTCCGAAATATCATCATATTTGCTTAAATTATACGCAAAGCCCTCTAATCCGGTGACATCCAAGGAATCAGCAATATAGTAATGTGTACGAAGCAGTATTACATAGTCCTTACCAAGTTTCTCTTTTAGCAACGTCAGGTCCAGCTTTAAGGTGAATTTATACTTGCCCTTTGTATAAAATTCATCATCTCTCCAGGTAGGCGCATATAAAATTGTCTTCTTATCCTTCGGTATTCCAAGCTTTTCTCTGATCTGTATTGCCAGTTGATCCCGGTTGTCATAATGCATAATATCATTGCGTGGATAACCGGTATTTAGCATTTCCTGACCAAATACAAAACACCTGCGGAAAATATCACCGGAAAATTGATTTGGAGCTATCATATAATCCCATGCTTTTGATTGCTTGAATAATTGCTGCTTATACTTGGGAGATGCCGAACTAATATCTTCAATATCAAATCCCAGCTTTTTCAGCGGAGTTCCGTGCCAGGTTTCCAAAAAGACATTGCCTTCTCTTTTCTTTACATAGCCAGGCTGACGTACATTCAGAACATAATACTTGCAGCGTGCCATATAATAGGCATATCGGATACCAAAACGCTTAATTTTAGTATGTTTATATGGTATCTTTGTATGCTTTTTATCAATTACCCAAATAAATCTATATTTCCCCGGATAATTTTTAGAAATATATTCATAGATATATTTCGGACTATCCGAATAGCTCTTACCAAAGAAGCTCTCACAGATTACCCAATTCTCTTTCAGAGGCTTCTTCGAGAAACTATGAATATAGAGAAATTTCGCCAAGGCTTTCTTATTCTTTGTAATCCTTTTTAATTTCTTCCAAGCCAGATGCCTATTTACAATAATTTTAGCACGCTTGATATCACCTTTATAGAACGCATTGAGCAAGCGGCGCTTATATCGGTTTTTATTTTTTAATAATTCCTTATCCATACTATAAATAATTAGATGTATTTCCCTGAACTTGTTTTCTGTATCGATCTGGTTCTTACTTCGACGAAGCTTAGGCGCAAAATATCGTATACTATAAAAAATAATCTTTCGGTCCAAGATAGCTCTTAAATTACTATCTGGACTGATCAGGCTGATTGCGTATCGATAAGTATCAAAATATTCAGCAAAACTTTTGCTGCCCTTCATTTGACTTAAAGAAGGCATATTTACAGAATCATTATGATTTCTTTTGATATAAACCGCCAAAGGCAGGTACTCAAAGCTAGTTGCGAAATTCAATACCTGCAGTACAAAAGGATAATCCGATAAATACAGGATGTCTTCCTTAAATCTAATATTATTTTCTTCTATTATAGTACGTTTTATTAATATATTTAATATGGATATATTGCGGACACCCTTCCGGTGGGAAACCAGATGATAAAACGCTCTTCTTTTTTTGGATTCCGCATCCATTAGCTTGTCAAAATTCAGCTGACTATCTTCTTCCAGCAGACCATCCGTTAGAAGCTGGTCATCGTTTATCGAACTCCGTCCCTCCGATTCACCTCCGTTTTCCAGATTACCCTCAACGGTATCTGCCGAACCGTTCTCCTCGTCTTCATCCTCTTCCTGATCTTCCTGGCTTACCATTTTACTTAAAAAGATACTTCTTTTAAACCAGGTCCATATCTTTTTTCCATAGATAATATCCGTATGATTATTGTCAGCTTCCTGCACTAATATTTCCAGAGTTGTGCCTCCAAGATAATCATCACTGTCAAGAAAATAAACATATTCTCCGACTGCTTTGGACAATCCAAGATTTCTGGCCGCTGCCACACCTGATTTATCCACTAATTGAACTACTATTATCGGCAGCTTTGTTTGATATGTTGCGATAAGAGCTTCAGTTTTTTCCTCCGCATGATCTAAAACAAGGATAATCTCCAAATCCCTGTAACTCTGTTCTACGAGGCTTTGTAAACAATCCTCCAGAAAGGCTTTACCCTTCTGAAACGGTATAATAACACTTACCTTCATCAATATACCTCCGAAATCTTTGTTTCCCTCGATTTCCCTATTATTCGAAATTTTTAATATCAAAGGGATTATAGCATTCCCACTCATACAAGTCAATAACTGCCTTCGCAAGCGGCCGCATGCCATACGGTATCGTATTACTGTTCACAGGCTGGTTAAATTCCAGGCAGCCTATCGAATAAGTGCTTCCGAAAAAGGAGTATTTGCATATGTACTACTTAATACCACTCCGAGGACATGACAAAAGCTGCTGAACAGGCGTTATTGTCCAGCAGCATAATTCATTTCAATTATTTTAAATACAGTCTGTTTATAGCACTAAAAATTGCTCGAATGGAAGCTCTCGTAATATTAGAACTGATACCAACACCAAAGGTTGTTCTTCCGCTTGGTATATCTAACATCTGTATATACGCAGCCGCCTGCGCTGTTTCGCCACCACCCAGTGCATGCTCATTATAATCAAGAATTTTAACCTGAATACCAAGCTCCTTCTGCAATCCCTTAAGTGCCGCATCCAGCGGTCCGTTACCGGTTGCTTCAATCACCTTTTCGACTCCGTCTTGCGTATAAATAACCATCGCTTTTGCATTCGTCAGTTCATTTTCTGAGACATCCTCCACCTTGCATTTTATGAAATGCAAAGGTATCTTCTGATCCAGATAACAGCTTTTGAATTCGCTCATAATCTGCTCAGGTGCAATTTCACCCTGCTTTTCTGATAATTTCTGAATGACATCTGCAAATTCCTTATGCATTCCCTTCGGCAGCTTGAAGCCATAATAATTCTCCATAATAAAAGCAACACCACCCTTACCGGACTGGCTATTGATACGGACAATCGGTTCATATTGTCTGCCAATGTCGGAAGGGTCAATTGGAAGATATGGAACTGCCCAGTACTGGCTATTCCGTTCCTTTAAAGCCTTTATTCCTTTATTAATCGCATCCTGGTGAGAACCGGAAAATGCAGTAAATACTAATTTACCAGCATATGGATGACGTTCATGCACCTTCATCTTACATAAGCGCTCATATGCTTCTATAATTTCATTTATATTATCTATCTCTAAAACCGGATCAATTCCCTGGGAGAACATATTATAGGCTAATGTTAATATATCAACATTCCCTGTTCTCTCTCCATTTCCAAATAAAGTTCCTTCCACTCTGTCTGCACCTGCAAGTAATGCAAGTTCTGTAATAGCAACTCCGGTTCCGCGATCGTTATGCGGATGTACACTTAAGATAACACAATCTCTGTCTTTAAAATGACGGTTCATCCATTCAATCTGATCTGCATAAACATTCGGTGTATTCATTTCAACCGTAGCCGGAAGATTAAAGATTATCTTATTGTCGGGTGTGGGTTCCCAAGCTTTCTGGACTGCACTGCAAACTTCGAGCGCATACTCAACTTCTGTTCCAGTAAAACTTTCAGGAGAGTATTCTAAAATGATCTGTCCCGGAAAACTCTTCGCATATTCTTTTACCAGCTTTGTACCTTCTACAGCAATTTGCTTAATTTCTTCCCTGGACATATGAAATACCACATCTCTTTGCAGGGTGGAAGTAGAATTATATATATGAACAACCGCCTTCTTAACCCCCTCCAGGGCTTCAAAGGTTCTCTTTAACAAATGCTCTCTGCACTGCACCAATACCTGTACAGTCACATCATCGGGAATTAATTTACGTTCCACTAACTGTCTTAAGAAATCGAACTCAATCTGCGAAGCAGAAGGGAAACCAACTTCAATTTCCTTAAATCCGAGCTTGACCAGCATCTGAAAGAATTCTACCTTCTCTTCCACAACCATCGGCTCAATAAGTGCCTGATTTCCGTCTCTTAAATCTACACTGCACCAGATTGGCGCTTTTTCTATCTGCTTATTCGGCCATTGCCTGTCAGTTAATTCAATTACCGGATTTCTTTGATATCTCTTAAAATTCAACATAATTATTTCCTCCAAATTAATATGCTTTTATTCATTAGGCTCCTGCAAGACTATTCATACTAACGATGGAGTCGATAAATCACACTGTAGATCTTAATGATGAACAATACTGTATTATCTACGCGAGTCCCAAACAAATCAAATCCTTTCTAAAGATACACTTTAATAATTTCATTCCCTTTTATTACATAGCTATTAAAATAAAGCTATCGAAATTTGAAGATGAAATCATTCATGCTATTCTTAAATAATGTTCTAAATTATAACATCACGTCTTTTTATTGGCAACTATTTTTTTATGAACTCATCACCCAGTCCACTTAATATCATATTACTCAAAACTTCTATTGCTTCCGCTTCATCAGCGCCATCGCAAACCAGTTCTATTTCGTCCCCCTGCCTAACACAGGCAGAAAGTACACCGATTACACTTTTTGCATTTACCGCTTTGTCCCCAACTTTAATCGTTACGGTTGATCGAAAATCGATCGACCGGTTGCATAACACACTGATCGGACGCAAGTGTAATCCTGCAGGATTATTGATTACTAATTTCTTGCTTATCATAAGATACCTCCTATCATTGGCCAAAGTAATTATTGCATCAAGCTTATATTCACTCTGGGCATATTTTCCATTGTAATATAGTTGCTCAAATCTGCTTTAATGTCCACTACATATGTACCGCCGGAGCAGTTGGATAAGTCAATGAATGGCTTTATATCATCCTTCGACAGATCCATGATCTCCTTGGCGGGTCCTTTGATATTTAAGGTAAATGGACCCGCAGAGAGATAAACTAGTTTCAATGCATCCTGCTTATTTCTGACATCAAGATCTTCCGGCGTAATTACAATCTCCTTGCTCATTGCTTTTTCAATCTTTATATTGACTACAACTGTCTGGTTATCATCCACCAGTATCAAACCTTCTGTTAACTGTTCTTTTAGATTTACTTCTTTTTTTATATCCTTGAATGCCTCGCTAACATCTTCCGATATTGTGAGTGTTTGCGTATTATTTAAAATTTCATCCTTTGCTGCCACTTCAATCGTCTTAGGTTCGAAATCCTTACTCGTAACCATATACCCGTCCGCTGGTTTCCCTGCTATAACAATATTCAGATCAATCTTTTTTGTCCTATATACTCCAATATAAACCGGTACCTCCGTCTGGCTGAAATTTAAATTGGAAGCATCTATTCTTTTACCCTCCGCATCAAGTGCCTTCGGTGATTCAATCGTTCGAAACGAGCCATCAATATCGGTTACATCAACTTCGGTTACAATTTCAGCTATCTTATCGATCTTACTTCGGGGTCCTTTTACCGTAATTAGCGTATTTGCTGTTTTTTCATATACATAATACCCCTCTGCCGGATTCCCCTTCTGTTTTACATTTACTTTAAAATGCTTCGATGCCAGTTCTTCCAGCTTCACTTTCATTACCTGATTATTGTCCAGTACGGTAACCTGGTCTCCGTATCTGGGACAGGTTATTTTTATTGTAACCGCATTCACATCAGAAAGCTTTGATAAATCTGCCGTAACAACAAAATCCGAGGAACTCAGATCATCCCTGATTGTTCTTCTTGCAGAAACAGTAAAATCAATCGTTTCTCCCTCCTCTATATCATAAATCTGACCAAGCGATGTTATGGCATCTGCATGTAATATCTCAACCTTCACATCACGAAATGGCTTCGTGGATATAGGATCTATTACATTCGTAATAACAAGCCACAAAAAGGCAGCAAGAATAATCGATAGAATTTTCAAGCCGATATTTCTAGTCAACTTCTCTTTCATTCTTTATTCTTCCCTTCCAAAATTTAAGTTTTTTCCCTTCATTTGTTTTTTTCTGTGCATCCGCTAATTTAGATCTCAAATAATCTCCATCAACGTTACGAATTAATTTTCCTCCCTTTGCTATGGAAACCTTACCTGTTTCCTCCGATACAATAACAGTTAAGCTATCTGACACCTCACTGATACCGATACCTGCCCGGTGCCTGGTTCCCAGGTCCTTACTAAGCTGCATGTTATCCGATAAAGGTAGATAACAGGTAGCAGCCATTATTCTATTTCCACGAATGATTACTGCACCATCATGTAACGGAGTGTTATGTTCAAATATGTTAATCAGCAATTCACTGCTGACCAGACTGTCTATATAAATACCGGTACTTTCAAAATCAGACAGTGATATATCCTCCTCTAAAACAATGAGTGCACCTGTTTTGGCTCGTGCAAGCTCAAATGTTGCACGCACAATCTGGTTCAGTGTATGATCTGAAAACTTCTCATTATCCTTTGTATCATCAAAGGTTATAAACGACTTGACAAGATTCTTGCGTCCCAGCTGGTCCAACGCTTTTCGAAATTCCGGCTGAAATATAATAACAATTGCAATAATTCCAACATTAATCGTGTTTTTTATAATCCATTTAATGACATTCAAATCAAATAAAACTGATAACAGCCAAAATATCATAACAACAACGAGACCTTTTACTAAATTCCAGGCCCTTGTTGTTTTAACCCATTTTACCACATGATAGATTAAGAATGCCAGGATACATATTTCTATAATATCCGTAGCGTCTATTCTCTTTGGAAGAGATACCCACATAAAATATTGTCTCACTAAATTTTTGATAATTTCCATATGCTTTCTCCCTTACCGCCTTGCTTAAATATATCTTAAGGTCAACTGCATTCTCCGGTGCAAACAGGTTTACTCATAAACTTATACCCGTGCCTTTCACTTTTTGGTGAACTGCTCAAAAAGTGAACAGGTTTCATAAATAATTTGAAAGTGACTTTCTTTCAAACTTCTCTTCCATCCTAATGATTTCTGATATCCTTCCTTTGAAAACCATTTTCATCCGATTTTTTAAGTTCCTCTTCCAGGTCCTCTTCCTCATCCAAATCAGAATTATCCTTCTGTATTGAATGCCTTATATTCGTATCTTCCGTTTTTTTAACGTTTATATGCTTTACTTTCATCTGCGGTGTTGTTACCGTTACTTTCGGTACTGCTTTTATATAATAATAATAAACCTCATCTTCAAATTGCACGTGCTCTACACCCGAATAATCAAGCGTCAGCTTGAAAAAATGGATGATATATACAATAGCCGCTGATACAATCATACCCAAAATCATCGTAAAAATTTGTTCTGACTGATCAAAAATTACATCACTGATCAGGAAAGCTAAAACACCGGCCAATGCTCCCGTTGCAATTGCGATTTCAAATGCATAGTCAAATTTCAATCTTCTGACATAGTAAACGACAATCAAAATAAAGATAAAGATGAAAATCGTTACAATCATCTGTTTGTTACCTATTAAGTTATCCACAAACGTTGTATACAATTTCAGGATATCTTCGACCGATTTATTATCCTGCATCGTAACTGCTGTCTTAATTACCTGAAAAATATAGTAAATAAGCACGCCGCAAGCCGTCGGTATTATTGCTATCGGTGTATACATAATTCCAAGTAAAATCGGAATTACAAAAGGTATTTTCAGAAAATATAATACCGGAATGGCAAGCAGAACATAACCAAGCCGAGGCGTGAATCTTGCAAAAAGGAAATAGATAATCAGCAATAACGTTATGATAATCGCAGATAGGAATGGGGATGCAAAATAAACATGCATAACCGCAAAAGCCGACGCAAGCAGTACCATGATAGCTGACGGTGTAAATGCACTCAGTAAAGACAAGACCAGCACGATCGGAATGGAACGTAATCTCGGGTCATAGCCGATCTCTCTATTAATTTCCGCAAATGCTATAAATGCAAATAAAAACTTAACAACAGGTATCAGATAAATATCGTTTCTCTGATAGAAATTTTTCACCCGTTCCCTAAATACCAGTAATGGCATCATAATGTATTTCCTCCTACTCCACTATTCCGGTGTTTCTTCGTTATAAATCTTACTGAGACGCTGTAATAATTTATAATACCGGCCAAGCTTTTTCCGGGATTTATCGTATTTTATCGAATAAGCAACCGCAGTACCCAGTCCGTAGGCAGAAACTATCATAATGTAAACACCCAATATATAAATTCCAATTGATTTATAATCCAAGGTTACAGCATTTGCAATGATATATTCAGAGCGATATATAAAGATCAAAAAAAGTATTAAAGCATATCCCAGCGTTGCACAAATAATTGATTTAATGATTTCGTACCTGACATAATCCGTTTTATAGTATTTACTCAAGCGTATATCTTCTTTGCCCTCTTTGCTTTCATAAAGAGCCAGCTTTGTCATTAACCTGATCTTATCGTTATTTAACATAATGCCTCCATTTTTCAGGATTTTTCATTAAATTTTTCACAAAATAACTTAGAACTATTCATTGTATTCAATGATTTTGTCTGTCAAAACCCTTAGTAAGGAAAGAGATTTATAATTATTATATCATAATTGTTAATGAAATTCGAGGATTTTTTTCTCTTTTGGGAAAATTGGTTATTTTTACTATTAAATTGAACTTTGCAGTCATGAAATATGAGTGTATATATATTCCTCTGGACTTACCTTTAATCTCCCATAATTACCAAATGCAGGTAATCATGGGAGGCCCGGTTTACGCCATATAAATATATATACAATAATGCACAGCTTTTGTTCCGCGAGCGAAGCTGCGCATCCTCCCGGTGAGGTTTTATTACATAGGACGAACTTTCCTAAGTAATAAAAAAAGAACCACAATAAAGCTATCTGTGATTCT
Organism: Bacillota bacterium; assembly: GCA_023418475.1. Taxonomy (GTDB): domain Bacteria; phylum Bacillota; class Clostridia; order Lachnospirales; family Lachnospiraceae; genus Mobilitalea. The sequence goes on along the minus strand of JAEZZO010000033.1, from coordinate 108,029 downwards.
TTTTGTCGCATATAAAATTACTGGTTTTCGATAAGATATCGATAGTCGTGCAGTTTAAAAAATATTGCTTACTCTGACGTTTTCTTCATACCGCCGATAAAATTACAGTAAATCCCAGGTGTAGAATCCGGAATTACGATCGCACCGACGCATTTTTGATAGTACTCGACAGGACCGACACCACCTATAATACCATATGCAAATCCCTGTTCCCTGAGTGCTTCCAGACTTTTAAGCAGGAGCATTTTTCCGATACCTCCCCCCTGGTAGGAGGAAAGGACCATTGTAGGGCCAAAAAAATTGGGTGCCGTCGCATTATAGCAGGCATAGCCCAGAATTTTACTGCCCTGCAAAGCTATATAACAAGAAACCGGTGTATGGGAAAAACAGACATCGCACTCCGATGCAGCACTGGCATAAGAATTTTCCCGCACCCATTCCAGAATTCTATGCTTATCAGGCGGTATCGGACGAACGATTTGAATCCCTTTTTCCTTTAAAGAAGCCTCAAGCTGTGTTGTATCAGGAAGATTAAGTAAATTAACCAGCATATCAGACATAACAAACTCCTCCTTTTATATTGTAGTGAATTTTAGGTAATTGCGAAACTATATAGTTGTTCAAATTGTATACACAGAAAGCACATATTCCTCCGCTCCAACGTTCCTTCTGCTTAACTTCCGCTCCAGAACATGTGCTTTCTGTGTATACAATTAATATAATTCTTGGGTTTCGCAATTACCTATATGGATTCGATTGTCAAAAGCCTGATCCAGATTATGCAGATGAATACGAGTGCATAATATTCATCCGGCATTCATTTTTAGGCTCTCGACGCTCCAATCCTATATGTCAGATTTTAAGTTCAGATCTTTCAGTACACTTCTATGGAATTCCTTCCGGAATATACTCAGGTCCTTCGCCTGTTGCCCGCCCTCATAAGCCAACCGGTTTGTAAGCATTGCCGCTCCCACTCCATTTTGCGGAGAAAGCCACAGGCTGGTGCCAGTAAAACCGGTATGTCCGCAGCCCATTGGATATTTCTCATCTACTTCAAACCCCAGACCACGCCCCATCCCTCTATCTTCCATTGCTTCTTTCAACAGGGGATCATTACTTGACAGATAAAGCTGTCCAAGCTTCACTAGTGCCGAAACAGGGGCGAATAAACCGGCATGTCCGCTGATACCACGAAAATAATACCAGCAATTACCGTCATTAGGCTGTCCAATTACCGGTATGGAAGAACTTCGAAACGCAGCAAAGGATAAGCTTCTATCAGCGCACATTTTCTCTTCTATACCATTACCATAGGAGGATATCGCAATTTTATCTTCTTCCAGCAGTCTCCTTTGAAGGGGATCGCCGGCCGGAAAATAGGCTGGTCCCTCCGGCATACTAAGTCCCAGCTTCGATAATGCCTCCGGTAAATTACAGTTTAAACATTGTTCTATTATTTTACCCAGTAAAATAAAGTTGATATCACTGTAATTCATACCTTCCAGCCTAGGCTCCCGAATCAGAAGATCTTCCAGCACCGGATAAAAATCCTTTTTCTGTGTATAAAACGGAAACCATGGCAGAAGCCCGGAAGTATGCGTTAATAACTCCTCAATAGTGACAGGCTTCAGAAGCTCATATAGGGCAAGATATTCCTTTCTGATTGGCAGCCTGTCTGCGGGACTGTCTTTGAGTGTCACATCTCCCTGATTGATCAGTTTCAGTACAGCAGTAGAGGTATAAAGCTTCGTAAGAGATGCCAAATCAAACCAAGTATCCGATGCTGCTCTGCCGCAGACTCCCTGGTGCAGAATTTTGTCCGTACTAAAAATTGCGTAGGAAGCATCCGGAAAATATTCTTTCTGATGATATTGTTCTATCAGCTTATCCGTTTCCAAAAAGGATATTTGAGTCATATGCTGCTCCTTCCTATGCCTGGGTAAAAAAGTGCATACCAATCTCCACCATACGCGGTGAATATTCATATAGTGCAAAGGAAAAACAATCCGGCGGACAATCCTTAAGCTCAAAGGGATTGCGCAGTGCTACCAGGGCAAAGGGTATTCCTGATGCGCGAAGCCTCTGCACCAGCTTCAGCTGGTCCGGATGACTGTTACCATTGACCGTTCCGATTACTATACTGCTATATCCGGACAATTCGTTTAGAATAATGTCAGTCTCTTCCTGTGAAGGATTAATATCGATTACAATACCCCGTCCTCCAAAACGCTTTTGCATCCCTTCGGCAAAGCTGTAATCTCCATGGATCAGATTAGCCGCCATTGTTACCTGGCTGCGAAGAGGAGACAAAAACAGCGGATTACTTCCCAGATCAAATGTCTTTCTGTTACCGGATATACTTGCTGCGATTGCATCCTCTGCAAAGTGGTCCGCAAAGCTTTGTATATCAGCAAGCTCTACTTGCGTCAGAGGAGGTGACTGGTGAATGTATTTCTCTTTATAGCTAAGAATTCTGCCGACGGCATCGTCTATGCGTTCCAAGGAAAGATATCCTGTCAAAACTGCCTGTTCCAGTGCTTCCATGGTGCGGATAACCTCCGAATGATCCCTGGATATAAAGATCAAATCCATACCGGCCTTCACAGCCTCCACAGCACCTTTTGGAATACCGCAGGTTTCCTTGATCGCATTCATCTCCATGCAGTCCGATATCACTAATCCGCGAAAACCCAGTTTTTCACGCAGCAGCTCCGTAATTATCTTATATGACATAGTAGCCGGAACACCCTCTGTTTCCAGGGAAGGGAATAGAATATGGGCGATTGTGATGGCCGGTATCCCCTGTTTGATTGCTTCACGGAACGGAAGTAACTCCAGCTCTTCCAGCTCTTTAAGGCTTTTCAAAATAACAGGCAATGCCATGTGGGAGTCAGTGACCGTATCTCCGTGTCCCGGAAAATGTTTTCCTACGGTAAGTATTCCTGCCCTGGCATAGCCTTCACAGGCTGCCATTGCATAACTGCATACCTCTTTCGCATTGACACCATAACTGCGTACACCAATTACCGGATTGTCCGGATTATTATTAATATCTAACACTGGTGCAAGATTGAAGTTAATGCCGACACTAAGCAGCTCCCGTCCGGCCAGTTGCGCTGCCTGACTGATCCGGACCGTATCTTCAAGGGAAGCCTGTGCCATGGCTGAAGGCATCGGTGCCATATCAAAGGGCAAACGGGAAACTACTCCTCCCTCTTCGTCCGATGTAATAAAAGGCAAGATACCTGTTTTTTCTATCGCTACCTTCGTTAAATCGCTACATAGCTTACTCAGCTGTGCCTGCTCTAATTGATTATATTTAAAAAGAATCACATTACCGATTTTGTAATGATCCACTAATTCAATCCATTCTTTCGTTATCTCACCGCCCGGCAAACCGGTCACCAGCATCTGGCCCAGCTTCTGCCTCAGGCTCATATCTTTCAAGTTCAATGTCTGCCTCCCATCATCAGCTTATTGACTGATTTTACCCATAACTACGCCGTGCTGTGCCCCAGTGGCAGCCGGGACATTATTACAGCCGCCGTGTATTGTTTCGTTCGCCAGTATTGCAAATGCGACAGCCTCCTTGGCATCGCTTGAAAAACCAAGTTCCTCGTTCGTTATAACCTCTACCCGGGGCAGACTCTGACGCAGATCCGTCAGAAGTGTCAGGTTATTGCTTCCTCCGCCTCCTACAATTAACCGTTTTGGCATCGACGGCAGGAACGTACATACCGAATGAGAAATGGTCTGCGCTGTATAACGGGTCAACGTACGCAGCACCTCTCCTTTTGATACCTTCCATTCTTCCGCCTGACGATATACTCGTTCTAAAAAGCTTTCATCGTAATATTCCCGCCCTGTGGTCTTGGGCGGTTTTCTTTCCAGATAGGGGTCTTTTAGCAGGAACTCCAGTAAACGTTGATTTACGCTGTACCTGGCAGCCATGGCTCCTCCCTCATCATAGCGCAGCTTACCATCTGTTAGTTTTGCAACAGCCGCATCTATCAAAAGATTTCCCGGGCCAGTATCAAAGGCAATCAAATCCTCCGGCGAGCAACCCGCCGGCAGATAGGTAATATTTCCAATGCCACCGATGTTTTGCAGAGCAATATTTTCTGTTTCACTGCGGTACAGCATATATTCTGAATAGACCACAAGCGGTGCTCCCTGCCCGCCGGCGGCAATATCGCGTACACGAAAGTCAGAAACTACAATTGCACCTGTTTTCTCACACAGAAGAGACGGTTCACCGATCTGATAGGTTGCCGTAACCTTTCTGCCGAGATATTCCACGGCCACCGGCTGGTGATATACTGTTTGTCCGTGACAGCCGATCAAATCAATCTCTTCGCAGGAGATACCAGCCACCCGGCATACTTCTTCACAGGCTTCCAGGTATAGCTGTCCAAGCACTGCTCCCAGAAGACAGATATCACGGCTGCCGCCTGCACTGCCCCTGGCAATTTCTAGTATAGCACTGCGAACTTCATCCGAGAAGGGAACACTGACATATGCCTCCTGCCGGATTTTTGTGTTCCAGCCATGTCCTTCCATACGTACCAGTGCCGCATCCACTCCATCGGCTGAGGTACCGCTCATCAGACCAATTACAAGCTTACCTGATTTTTGTTCCAGCTCCCTTAATGTCATCCTTTTACTCCTCCCTGGACAATTCCTTCCATAAACTGCTGCTGCATTGCAATATAGAGTGCAAACGGAATTGCAAAAGATACCGTAGCCGCAGCCATAGTAAGTCCATAGTTCGTATCATGCTGTGAATTAAGCAGCGATAAAGCGACTGTAAAGGTATACATTTTGTTATCGGTATTCACCACCAGCGGCCAGATAAAGCTGTTCCAGCTGGCGATGAAGGTGAAGATTGTAAGAGATACAAGTGCAGGCTGAATGAGCGGAAGAATTACCCGGAAGAAAATAAGAAATTCAGGACATCCATCAATCTGCGCTGCCTCTATAAATACATCATCAATTCCCTTCATAAACTGCCGTACCATGAATACACCGAACGCTCCCGCCATGGGAATGACAAGTGCTGAATAGGAGTTGAGCCATCTCAGTTCCTTCATCGTTATAAACAATGGAATCAAAGTCACCTGCGAAGGTACCATCATGGTAGCAAGAAAGATTTTAAATAATAGTTCCTTGCCCGGTAACTTTTTCTTTTCAAAACCATAGGCTGCCATTGCACATACCAGATTGGTCCATAAGCACGACAGAACCGCTACAACAATACTGTTGAGCAGGGAGCGTCCGAAATCATTTTTAAACGCTATCGTATAATAATTCTTTAAATTTAAAGTAATTTGATCAAAATCAATATATAAGGAACGCAGCTGCGTAAATGACATCAAAATCATGTATATTAGAGGTACCAGGCATAAAATGGCTAAAAGGGTGACAAATAAAATACCCACCATACCTCCAACAGTTTTATTCTTATGTGTTGTTTCCATTTTACACCTCCCCCTACCGTTCTTTAAACAGCATATCCTGCAAACGCTGAATTAATAATACAAAAATCAACAATATTACGGCAATGGCACTGGCATAACCAAGCTTCTGATTGGAAAATGCATAGGTGTAAACCATATAGGCCAGTGTGATGGTCGATGTTCCCGGGCCGCCTCCCGTAAGCTGAAATACAATATCAAAAATTTGGAAGGAAGAGATAATCCCCAGAGTGACAATCATATAGGTGATCGGTCTCAGATTTGGAACGGTCACAAAACGAAACCGCTGCAAGCTGCTTGCTCCGTCGATTACAGCAGCCTCCTGCTGTTCTTTTGGAATTCCTAAAACAGCCGCATAATAAATCACCATATAATAACCGACATTTTTCCAGATCGTAACGATACAAACGCATGTAAAAGCAAGTTCTTTCGATCCCAGCCAGTTAACATTATCCATTCCGAGCAGTCCAATTGCCGTATTAATGATACCTCCATTGGTCTTAAACATTACTTTCCAAACTGCTGCCGCAGCAATATTTGATATAATAACCGGGATGAAGATTACGCTTTTGAGGAAAGAACCGTAAAGATTTCGAGCCTTTTCAGCAATTAATACCGCTACCGATAATGCCAGTATGGTTTGAATTGGCACTGTTATGATGACATATTTCACCGTATTCCAAACAGCACTGTAGAAAATTTTACTTTTTAGTACATTAAAATAATTGGTTAATCCCACCCAATCCGGTGCAATGTTCATATTATACTTTGTAAAGCTAAAGTAAATCGCCAGAACAATAGGCACCACAGAAAACGCCATAATGACAATAAAGGCCGGGAGAATGTAAAGAGCGCCATACATCATCTGCTGTTTTTCACGCGTCATTCTCGATCTCTTCATATGGATTTCCTCACTTCCTTAAGATAGTCAGACAATTGTAAAACTCATAATCGTTATCATTATACGTGCAATTTATACAACTATATAGTTTTGTAATTGTCCGTTAAATAATGCAAGAGACCATATTCACAATAGAACAATCATATGGTCCCCTGCCAAAATCACATTATGATTTACTGTTGCTTCGGTTTATCCAGTAATAAGTTACCTTTCATACTGTCTTATTATTGCAATGCTGTCTTATATTCTTCCATGGTGTTGTCAATAACCTCCTGCACCTTCAGATCACCCATATACATTGACTGGATGTTCTTAAACAGAATATCGTAGAAGGAATCTGCATTTTCAAATGCAGGCCAGATGTGGAAATATCCGGTATCCTCGGAATATATCGTTTTAAAACGTTCATTCTCACTGGAAGCAGCATCCTTTGTAAGTGGAGCCGATGCATACATAACCTTGTTGAACTCTGCCATAACCTTTGAACTAACCATATATTTCAGTGCTTTCACAGCAAGCTCTTTATTTGTGCTGTTGGATGCAACTGCCAGGGAGTCACCGGAGATCCAATAACCTTTGCCGCCTGTAGGTCCAAGAAGTGTACTGAAATCCCAGTTAATACCTGCTTTATCAATAGAACCTGACATACCGCTACCAAGCAGAACCATAGCTGCCTGTCCGCTGTTGAAGGTTTCCGGCGCATCGGATACTGATACGATTGTATCATCAAAAACTCCCTCATCCATAAGGCTCTTTAAGAAATTAAGTGTTGTCTTTCCGGCATCACTATTTAAGTTTGGAATGCCATCCTCTGTTAAGAAATTACCGTCAGCCTGCCAGAAGTAAGGCAGGAAGGAGGTCATAATTGCACTCTTACCGCTGGAATTTCCCCAGGGCTGTACAAATGGATAGGTTACATCCGGGCAAGCTTTTTTGATAATCTTTGCATCCTTAATTAACTCATCCCAGGTCTGCGGAGGTGTCTGAATTCCTGCCTTCTTAAAGATATCCATATTGCAGAATAAAACACTTGCATCACCAACGATCATCGGCATAGCATACTGACCGCCGGCTACATTACCAAGATTATAGTAATAATAATTATCCTTTTCTTCCTTTGTAAAGTAAGGATCAAGGTTTTCAAGGCTGCCTGCTTTGGCCAGATCATAGAGTGTATCAATATAAATCAAATCAGGACCTTCTCCTGAGCTAAGACCGGTAGTGATTTTCTCCATGTAGCCGCTCCAAGGGAAGATAGAAACCTCCACCTTGCAGTTATTTTCCTTTTCAAATGCATCAAATTGATCGTCCCAGAAATCCTGATCGGTGTACTCAGCATCACCGCCCGCATACGGGGGAATCCAAACCTTCAAGGTTTTGGCTTCGGTACTGGTATCGGTACTGGTGTCAGCACCGGAAGTGGGACTGGAAGTGACGCTTGTGCTATTACCGGCATCATTTGATGTCTGGCTGTTTCCGTTTTTATTGGAACACCCGGTAAGCAGCGTACCAAGCATTACAACGGATAACAATATTGCTATGTTTCTTTTCATTTTGTTTCCTCCTTTTTCTGGTTTACAATTTAACAAAGCTTATGTTTGGTTGTAAATTACATCCGCTTACTGCAAATCTTTTACCGGTTATTACATTTTTGCACTCTGCCCTTTTTAAAGTGCTGTCCGATATAAAACGATCTGCCATATGCCTATGCATCACATTCCCTTCACATTAGCGAGTGTCCAAAACATCCTTCACCTTTCCGCCTGCAACTGCAAGACGGCTTCTGGCAGTATCCACATCAATACCCAGCATAATGCGGATGATCGCCAGCTTCGTTTCTCCTCCAGCTTCTTCAAGCGCCTTTCGCGCCTGCTGCCGGTCACAATTCGTTATTTTTATCAATATATTTTCCGCCCGCGTTTCCAGTTTCTCATTCGTAGGCCGTACATCAACCATCAGATTTTTGTAAACCTTTCCTGCTTCTATCATACTTACGGTCGAAATCATATTTAGTACCATTTTTTCAGTAGTCCCAGCCTTCAATCTGGTAGATCCGGTCAAAATCTCCGGGCCTGTCAGAAGCTCGATAGCCACATCCGCGCATTGTGAGATATCAGCATTTTCATTACAGGATATTGCTACTGTCGCACATCCCATCTTCCTTGCGTATTGCAGCGCACCTATCGCATAAGGAGTTCGTCCGCTGGCCGTCAGTCCCACCACTGTATCCACTGGTTTGAGATCTATTCCTTTGATATCTGTCACTGCCTGTTCGGCACTATCTTCCGCACCCTCTACAGCCTTGACAAATGCTCCCTCTCCACCTGCAATCAGTCCTATCACTGTGTTATCATCAACACCAAAGGTAGGCGGGCATTCTACCGCATCCAGTACTCCAAGCCGTCCGCTCGTTCCGGCGCCAATATATACAATCCTGCCTCCATTTTTTAGGCTGTCAGAAGTGAATTTAATTGCTTCGGCTATTTGCGGCAGTACTCTTTGAACTGCCAATACGGTTTGATTGTCTTCATTATTCATAATTCTGATAATATCAATCGGAGACATTTCATCTAACTGCATTGTATTTTCATTTTGCATCTCCGTCGTAAGAACTCCGAGATTTATTTTACTCATCTGTGGTTACTCCGTTTCTTCGTTTTTCAATATGGGTTGCAATCAGCGCATCCTGACTCGTTTTATAGGTGGCCTGCAGATATGCCAGATAAAGAATATCCACCACCAAAAGCTGTGAAAGCCGGGAAGTAAATTTACCGGAGGTAAATGCATATTCCGTGGCACTGACATAAAGATTGTAATTTGCAAGCTTCGATAGCTCCGATTCCACAAAACAGGTAATTGCAATAATGGGTACCTGCCGTTCCTTTAACTGTCTGGCGCATTCTACAATTTGAGCAGTTTGTCCGGAATAGCTGATTAAAATAGCAACATCATTTTCTTGCATGGTTTTCGTCATTACGAGCTGTACATCAAAATCATCTGATACCTGGCAGTGCTTTTTGACACGGATAAACTTCAAATGTGCATCCCTAGCTACCAGCAGAGAGGCTCCCACGCCAAAAAATACAAGGCTGTCTGCTTTGACCATTAATTTGACGCACTGCTTAACAGCATCGATGTCAATCAGGTTTTTCGTATCTTCCAGGGATGCAATGCTTCGGGAAACCGATTTCCCGATAATCATTTCCAGCTTATCCTCCGTGCCAATTTCCAGATCGGTTTCTATCACCACATCTTCTTTCACCGCTAATTCACAGGCGAGTGCACGCTGGTACTCCCGGTAATCCTTAAATCCCATTTTACGGCACAGCCGTGCAATGGTGGACGGTGAAGCAAATACCTCCCTGGAAAGGGCATGAATACTCAAACGGGAAGCCTCCTGCGGGGCATCCAGAATGAATTGCAATACACTTTTTTCTGTACTGCTTGCCTGTCTCACATACTCTTTTGCTCTTACGATCACACTTTTCATTCTACTATCCTCTTTAGCTAAAAATAGCTAAAAAATATGACATGTAAAAGTGGCGGCTAAACTCTTCGCTCAGGCATTTACCTCGAACCCCCATTGGATCAAGAAAATGTACTTTTAAATGTCCCTGTCTTATGATACATTTCAAATATTCATTTTTACCTTAATTTTTTCATCCTTGTTTTGATGATTAAAACTACCAATAACACTGTCGCTTAACAACATCTCAAATAATCATCTTTCCAATTCTGATTTTATAACGAAACTTATAACGAAACATTACTCAGAGCGCTGTTACAACTTTTATTTTGCTTGCCCTTTGTGATTGTAATTATACTCGAACTCACACTTTATGTCTATATTTCTTGAATGTTATGATACTAAGTACCTTGGTTTGGTGCAATTCACAGTCCAATCTAATTCCATGGCTGCACATCCGGTAAGCGCACATGCTCTTTCGAAAGCAATTACCGGATATACAACTTTGAATTTGACCAGACTGTGGACTGTAGCCTTGTTTGGCAGGCAAAGAATACTACCGATATAATTATTATTTCTTACTAGAATAGATCCTTTATCATCAGGTATTCCCCAATTCCATCTTTGGCTGCATCACAAATCAGGCCGATTTCTTTGTAACCCCGGCGTTCATATAATTTTTTGGCAGCATAATTGAAATCACTAACCATCAGTGCCACTTTTCTGGCACCGGCATCTGTTCCCATCTTCTCAAAGGCAGACAATAGAAAGCTCCCCACTCCCATTCCACGATAGGCTCCCCCAACACTAACCAAAGAAAGATAGGGATATAATCCGCAAAAACCCTGCGGGGCAACCTTGATCAGTCCTGTAATTTCCCCTTGCTTTGTAACCGCAACATACAGCTGATCCGCTTCTATCCCACGCTGTACACTTCGTGCAAACGAACCCTCCTCCGAAAAATACCGTTCATAAATCAAACTGTCCAGCCCCAGTATGCTGCAGGCACCAACATCCTCTATTGTTGCTTTTCGCAGTGTCAATTCCATAAATATCACACCTCCGTAATTTCTCAAATCATCGCCGGTCATTTACCATCTATTACCTTTATATGATTTACATGACATAAGCCTAAAATTCATTTGGCTGATGGATATATACACTCATATCCATCTCCATAACCTGAAGAGGGCTTTTGTCGGGCAAATCTTTATAATAAAAAATCTTTAAACATTTTTCCGGCAGTTTCAGGTTAAAATACTATGTTAATCTTGTGCTGAAAGTATAATGTATTTTTCAGCCCGAATCAACCACTCCCCCGCAAATGCATACAAATCACCATAAGATGATACAAAAGTAAAACCTTTTAGGATTAGTATTTTTTCAGCATATAATATGGATACTCTTCTTTTAAATAAAAACAGGACACTTTTCTATTTTTTTGTTAAGAAAAGTATCCTAAAGCTCATGCATATGTAGTTACCATTAAATTCACTCATAAAAACTGATAGATATTATACGCGCATATAAAAATTATATTAACCATTAATATCGTAAAAAGCTTATTTACTAAGTTATTGTCAATTTTTTTATTCATTCGGCGGCCTATTATTGCGCCACCTATACCACCGAATATCATCAACAATAAAAGAAGCGGCTCAAAGGGCGGAATATCATTCGTTATCAGGCTCTTTAAAATACTTGCTGCCTGTGAGAAGAATATGATAAAGAGTGAATTTTGCGCGGCAACCTTTGTATCCATGGAAAAAAAGTAAAAGAGCAGGATAAGATTAATGGGTCCTCCTCCAATCCCCAGAAAGGATGAGAGAATTCCCAAAAACAGACCGATGCAGATACAAACTGCAAAATTGGTGATCTGCATTGTTTTGATACGATTTTTATTCAGTGTATACAATAATGTTCCTATCGTTATTACAAGTAAGCAAATAGCCTGTACAGCGCCTATTTTGTCTCTATTGCCAAATTGTGCTGCGATAATTTCAAAAATGACCTTACCGATGATACCTCCCGCAGCACCTCCCACAGCCAGGGGCAGACTTGATTTTATATTCAACTGTGTGTCCCCTGCCATTTTAGCACTTATAACAGAATAAAAAGACATCGATAATACGGTCGCACCGGATAAAAAGCTGATTGTTGGAACACTAAGAACATGAAATACATCCAATGCAGGCTTTATAATAATGCCTCCGCCAATACCGCAGATTGCTCCTATAATGGATGCCAAAAAGCTTATAATAAAGAATAATAAATTCATGTTATACCTCGCCGTTAATTTGAAAGGATGGATTAAGCTGCTTCATTCATTCTCTTTGTGATCTATTAAATCCATCCAGCAGGCAGAAATGATCTGCAAATGTTTTCATGATAAACATAATTTTGATGAATGTTCCCTCTGAAAAGCGATATCATAAGCAGAAGAATAATTAATGAAACATCTGGGCCGCCTGCATTAGCCTTTCCATAGAATATGCAAAAAATTTTTTATAAGATGTACAGAAATAATTATATTGAGCCTTGGCATCGTCTGCCATCATGCGATGACGCTTACATCCGCCCCTGCACAAATAGTAGTACGGACATGCCTTACATTCTGGTCTGTTAATAACAGATTCCTCTATGAACTTTATTTCATTTCCTTTTTTATTCATGTCTGTTATGTTATTTTCCCACACGTTTCCAAGCTTATATCGGTCAAAAACATAAAAGTCACAGGGATAGACACTTCCGTCTGCTTCTATCACATGCTGCTGACTGCATATACCTTGCATATCACAAGATTCGGGAGGAAGTCCTTTCAGCATGCTGATATAATTATCAAACAAGCGGATAGAAACCATTTTGCCATGCGTGATATCAATATACCATAAATCAAACAGCTCACATAGAAACTGACCATAAATTTCCGGAGTCAAGGAATAATCATGTCTGCCCGCAGGCTCTTCAAAAGGTTCCAGACATGGAATAAATTGAAGATAGTTGAAATTATTTTTTTGATAAAAAGAGTATATCTTACGTATTGAAGCAGCTGTCTTACTGTTTACTACCGTTAGAATATTAAAGTCAACTTTTTTCTTTTCTAATATACGAATCGTTTCCATAATATCAGTAAAGGTTTCTCTACCTGACGAATGCTTCCTATATGCATTATGCGTGTGAATCGTTCCATCAAGTGATATTCCAATTAAAAAATGATTTTGGTGGAAGAAGTCTCCCCATTCCGGTGAGAGACAAAAACCATTCGTCTGAAGTGCATAATGTATTGTAAGCTTCTTGTTATTATGCAGATTAACTAGTTCTATAAATTTTTTATAAAAATCCAGTCCCGCTAAGGTAGGTTCTCCGCCCTGAAATGCAAAGGAACAGTATCCATCGGCGAATTCAAAAGCGCGGATAATTACCTGCTCCATGGTGCCCGCTGTCATAAATCCATATGACTCTTGTGCTCTTTTGTTCGTTATATCATGATAAAAGCAGTAGGTGCATCGTAAATTACACATACCTGAAGCGGGTTTGATTAATAAAGAAAGTGGCGGCATAACATCTCTCCTATCAGCATACTAGATATCTATTGCTAAACTAACCTTTCCATAAATCAACAATGATATAAAATATCATCGTTGACTCAAGGAAATACTATATGACATTCCAACCTATTATATATGATCACAAAGTTAGTACCCATAAACTGTAATGTATGTTTCCTAAACCGATATTTCATACTCTAAATCATGTTATCAATTTTAAATACACATACTGCTTCAGACAAATTGATAGCATTATCATTCAGCTGTTGTATTACATTCCTCAACTTGTTGACTTCATCCATCTGATTTACAGTAATTGCACCAAGCTCTTGTGTTGCCGCGGCCGTCTCTTGTGTTGTAGCCGAGATGCTTTCTATCGTGCTTAAAGTATCATCTTTAGCATTCTCTATGCCATCCGTTCCAACCACAATCTGGTTAAGATTAATCGTAAGCTTCTCCACATGTTTGCTTAGATTTACAAAAACTCTGACGGTATCGCTTAATACCGCTTCCTGTGATAGTACTATATTCTCCGCATATTGAGCAGTTTCAGCCGTCTTTTTTGTCTGTTCTTCAATCCGCTTAACAATTTTTGCTATTTCAGCTGACGATTTCATCGATTGATCTGCCAATTTTCTAATCTCAGCTGCAACAACAGAAAAACCCCTACCAAATTCTCCTGCTCTGGCAGCCTCAATTGATGCATTTAAGGACAACAGGTTTGTTTGTTCTGCAATTCCATTTATCGTCTCCACTATGCTATAAATTGCCTGTGATTCCTTTTCTAAACATTCAATATCACTAATTACCGTATCAGTAGCCTTTCTGGTATCAGAAGCTTTCAAGTTTAAACTTTCAACTATTTTCATACCGTCGCTTGCAATCTGCTCTGTATTTCCGGCAATCTGCTCGATGTTACGGGTACTTTCATATAATTCATTAATTTTTTCGGACAAATCACTCATTTTAATCAGACAGTTTTCCGCGTCGGCTGCTTGTTGTACAACTCCATTATTAATATCATTGACTGCCTCCGATATGTTCTGGGAAGCCGATACCAGTATTTGCGAACTATCAGATACAACCTCAGCCGATACGGATACTGTACGGCTCGTATTCGTCATCTTACGGATTAAATCCTGCATATTACGAAAAAGCTCATTAATACTGTTGCCCAATACTTTAAACTCATCTCTTCTTTTTATAATAATTTTGCTGGTCAAATCACCGGTTCCGGCATGGTATAGTGCAAGATTTACACTTTTAATTGCTTTTCCAAAGCCATAAGCAATGAGTAATCCCATAGTAATTGCTATAATACTCGCAACCAATACCAGGTATATTGATATTGTTTTCAGATGTCTTGCATTCAGCATGATTTCACTTTTCGGTATCATACAGGTAAGAATACTCCTGGCATTATCAACTTTAGAATAGACCATTAAGTATTCCTTACCAGACATTTTAATATATCTGCTGCCCTCTGGTTTCGTGTTTTTCTGAACAATGTCCTTTAAATATTTCTGATCCGAAATTTTATAGTCTTTCTTAATGTGGTCAGAAGTAATTTCCCTTCCATCTTCTGTAATAAATGAAAATATGCTTCCTTTGGGTAATCCGCTTGCTGATATCGCATCCTTAATAAAGCTGTTGGAAACATTCACAATGATACAACCAACAGGCTGGTAAATGAAATTATTTAGAGGTTTTATAAAACACATAGAATACCTGGAAGCATCCGATTTAACCATTCCGTCTAGATAGGAATGATATCCAAGCCAAATTCCTTCTTCCTTTTCGGCATTCATAAGCTTTGCCTCACCATTTGCCATATAGTCATTATAATCCAGTTTATTCGATGCATCTCCATCGCCTGTAATTGGTGCTCCATAATTAGCAAAAATATAAATATTTGATATATAATCCAAAGAAAGTATATCACTTGTAATGGATGCTTTCAGTTCAGACAACCGTTGATTCTCTTGTGCTTTATCCGACTTATATAAACCGGAATAATATTTTATCATCACTTCATTTTTACTTAAGGATTCAGCCTTTTCCTGAACCGAGGACAATCCAAAGCTTATGTATCTGGCAAGACTGGATACGGTAGATTGCGTTGTATTTTCATAGCTTTCCTTAAGTCCTTTTTCCGCTTGTAAGTAGGAGATAACACTCAAAATAATCATAAGTGCCACCGGTACTAAAAAAGCTAAGGTTAATTTGAGCCGGATACTAAACATCGCTCTCCAAATTTTTTTTACCTGCTTCCATTTTGTAAAATCATTATTTGGAGTATTATTTGCTGTTTTCATTTTCTTTTTTATTTGTACTATCTTATCATGTTTTTTTATTTTTACTTTAGCCTTTTTTACCATTCCTTCTTTTACCTTTTCATCATATGGACCCGGATTACTATATCTCCTTGACCCTGCAGCATGCCACAAAATGTCCGTCCGAAGCTTGCTCCAGCTTCTGCGGCTGTCTGCAGGCTTCTGTTGCATAACGGCACCTGGAAGCAAATCGGCAACCCGGTTTTGGATTAATTGGTGATGTAATCTCACCCGTTAATATTTCAGGCTTATTCGGGTTATGAATATCAATGGATGGAATAGCTGAAAGTAATGCTCTTGTATAAGGATGCAGAGGATTTTTAAAAAGTTCATCCGAGGAGCATAGCTCAACTACCTGTCCAAGATACATTACACATATATCATCTGAAATATGTTTTACAACCGATAAATTATGCGTTACGAACATATAGGTCAACCCTCTCTGCTGTTGAAGCTTTTTAAGAAGATTTAAAACCTGGGCCTGAATGGAAACATCCAAAGCAGATACCGGCTCGTCGCATACGATAAAATCCGGCTGTAATGCAAGTGCTCTTGCAATTCCCACACGTTGTCTGCGACCGCCATCCAGCTCATGGGGATAAGACATTCTAAGACGGTTATCAATTCCCACCAGCTCCATTAGCTCTGTGGTTACCTCATTTATTTCATTTTTTTTATACCTTTTAGATACCAATAAGGGTTCACGAATCGTAGCATCTATTGTTTTTCTGGGATCAATTGAAGAATAAGGATCCTGGAAAATGATCTGCATTTTTTCTCGGGCTTTTCGTAATTCATGCCTTTTCAGATCAGATATATCGTTTCCATGCAAAAGAATTTGTCCGGAGGTACGTTCCTGTAAATGAATAATCGTTCTTCCTAATGTCGATTTACCACAGCCTGATTCACCTACAACGCCCAGTGTCTTTCCTTTTCCTATGGATAAAGATACATCATCAACCGCATGGAGAACACCGTTTGCAGTCGAAAAATACTTTTTAAGATTTTTTACCTCAATAACCGGTTCCAAACTAAGCCTCTCCTTTCAAAACTTTATCAATATGGCAGCAGCGGCATTGATGTCCGTCTGATGTAAGCTTCATATCAATAATATCTCGTTTACACTCTTCATCAGCATATTTACATCGCGGATGGAAGGAGCAGCCTTCCGGAAGCTCAGATGGATCCGGCGGTAGTCCCTCAATTGGATGCAACCATTCTTCATCCTTACTCAAATCAGGAATTGCTCCAAATAATCCCAAGGTATACGGATGTGTAGGATGGTCAAAAACCTGATCACGACTTCCGTATTCAATAATATTTCCCGCATATACAACCGCAACATTATCACAATGTGTCGCAACTACACCCATATCATGCGTAACCAATATCATAGAGGTATTTATTTTCTTCTTAAGATTATCAATCAATTTAAGAACTTGAGCCTGTATTGTTACGTCAAGCGCTGTTGTTGGCTCATCTGCCAGAAGAAGCTCCGGATTGCAGGCAAGCGCAATAGCTATCACAACTCTTTGTTTCATTCCGCCAGAGAACTGATGCGGATAATCTCTATAGCGTTCCTTTGGGATACCCACCATTTCCAGCATTTCTTCTGCCCGTTTTTTAAAGCTTTCCTTCGTACCATTATTATGCAATGACACAACCTCTGCTATCTGTTCACCTACTTGCTGAACCGGATTTAATGCTGTCATAGGATCCTGAAAAATCATTGATATCTTTTTCCCACGAATTTTTCTCATTTTTTCTTCTGTTATCCGGGTAATATTTTCACCCTCCAGCCAAACTTCTCCCTGTGCAATTCTTGCTCCGACATCAGGCAGTATTCTAAGAATAGATTTTGCGATTGAAGTTTTTCCTGCTCCTGTTTCACCGACAAGTCCTAATGTTTTTCCCTTTTCCAGTATAAAAGAAACACCATTTACAGCATGAATAACCTGTTCTTTCGTGAAGTATTCGACCACCAGATCTTTGACTTCCAGAAATGGCTTGTTCTGTTTCATTTCTTCAGACATGTTCTTCTTTACTCCTTCCTTAACGTTTCAGTTTTGGATCAAGTGCGTCACGAAGTCCGTCACCCATTAAATTGAGCGCAAGAATTGTGATTGCAATTGCTAATCCAGGAAAGATTACCATATGAGGACTTGATCTGATGAATTGTCTTGAACCGGAAAGCATGGCTCCCCATTCAGAAGCAGGCGGCTGCACTCCGAGACCGATAAAGCTCAATCCGGCAGCCATGATAATCATATTTGCAACACCCATAGTTGCCTGCACAATTAAAGGAGAAAATGAATTAGGAATTAGATGCTGCACAATTATCCTGAATTTACTGCAATTGATAGATTCTGCTGCCTCGATGTATTCACTGTCCCTGACCCTTAACATCTGTGCACGCAGCATTCTGGCCTGTCCAGGTATACCATTTACCGAAAGAGCTAAAATTGTATTCAGATATCCAGAGCCAAGAACAGCCGAAATTACTATGGTAAGCAGCATACCAGGAAGTGACTGGATAATATCCAGGAATCTCATTATGATATTATCCGCCTGTCCGCCGAAATAGCCTGCAATGGAACCAATTATGATACCAATTGTAAGGGAAATTCCGATGCTGAAAATACCCATCGTGATTGAATAGCGTCCACCATACAGCAAGCGGCTGAATATATCCCGTCCCAGGTCATCCGTACCGCATAAATGAGCAAGTGACGGACCCTGATATGCCGCTGTCATATCCATATCTGCATAGCCATAGGGTGCGATAATCGGCGCAAGTATCACCAGCACCAGCTCAATTATAAATACCACCGCACCAAATATGGCCAGCTTATTATAACTCATTTGTTTTAAAATTCTCATGAATTCGGACTTCTTTTTTACTTTAGCTTTCGTCCCGGCAGCCATAGTACTAGGCATTTACTTTCACCTTCCTTTTCTTTCTTCCATACTGCGCTTTAATTCTGGGGTCTACCGCAGCATAGATCAAATCCACACCCAGCATACATATACTAAATACGATTGCCAAAAAGACTGCTCCAATCTGAACTACAGGATAGTCTCGTGAATTTACTGCCGTAACAATATAAGAGCCCATTCCCGGTATGGCAAAAATAGTTTCAATAACCATTGCTCCACCAAGCATTTTTCCAAAGTGTGTACCGATAATCGTAATAATCGGTATAAAAGCATTTTTCAAAGCATGCTTTGTAATAACACGAAACTCCGGAACACCCTTCGATCTGGCCATTGTTATATAATCCGCACGTATAACATCTAACATACTGGAACGGGTCTGACGGGCCAGGGTGGCTATGCCACCCATACACCCAGCCATTGCAGGCAAAATATAGTATTGCAATCCGCCAATACCCATAGCAGGCAGCCACCCAAGCTTCACTGAAAATAATATAATCAGTAGCAAAGCCAGCCAGAAATCAGGAACTGATACACCTAATAAGGCAAATGCCATACAAAGATTATCTTTCCATTTTCCCTGATTAATCGCAGCCATAATACCTAATGAGATACCAATGACAATAGAGAAGGTTAACGTCGATATTGTTATCAGCATTGTCCTCGGTAATCGCTCAATGATAGCTGCCTTAATACTTGTCCTCGTTATCCACGAATTGCCAAAATCAAATTTAACAAACGTATCAAATAAGAATGTCCCCAGTCTTTGCAGGTACGTATGGTTCAAACCAAGCTGCTCCCGCATGGCAGCAAGATCATTCTGTGTTGCAGAGGAACCAAGTAATATAGTAGCCGGATCACCCGGACAAAAATACATTAAGGTAAATACTATAATCGCCACTCCAAGTACAATGGGAATCATCCATAGAATTCTTTTCAAAATATATCTAAGCATTGTTAATCCCTTTCTTCCATTGGTAACAATATTTGGCAGCTCATCCTTTCCGTGTTTATTTATAGACACAAGCCGCGAAATCTACGGTACCGGCAGGAAGATAAACCTTTTCTTTCATTGTAAGCTTATTGCTAATAACAGTGCAGTTTGTAGGAAGACAAATACCATATGCATATGCATGATCTATTAGATACTTATGTACCGCGTCAATATTTTCCTCTGTAAATCCATCTTTTGTCCATGTGGAATATAGCATCTCTGTTAAAGCTTCATCTTTACGCGCTGTTCCATCACCTTTTTCATAGGCTTTACTATCAAATCGATTTGACCATACTGCCGGCAGTGAACCTGCTCCTACACTAACAATTATCATATCATATTGCGCACCATCAAAACGTGTTGCTGAAAACAATGCCGAGTCTACAATATTTAATTTCAGATTAATTCCTACCGCAAGCAGATAATTTTGAATCATCTGTGCTACACGCTGTGATGTCGTATCAGACATACTGAGCATTGTTAATTCTTCTCCTTTATATCCGGATTGCTTCAGATACTCCTTCGCCTTATCCACACTATAGGGAAAATATTCCTCGTTATCCCATTTTGGCAGATACCCTACAACATTTTTTATTGCCACATCATGCATTACACTGGCATATCCGCTATAAACACCTTTTATTATTCCTTCCGCGTCAATTGCATAGGAAATGGCACGGCAAAGATTTTCATTCTTCGCAATTATTCTGCTTGCATCTCCGGAATAGAATAGCTGCAGGCCATTACTGCTTGGCAATTTAACAATTTCATACGAATTATTACCTTCAAATGCAGGCACTATACTGGCACTGATTGTATCAAAAACATCCACAGTTCCTGTTTCCAGTGCTACCTGCTGCTGAGCAGCTTCTTTAATAACTTTATACGTAATTGTATTTAGATTAGAAGTAAGTACCGGATCAATCAGTTCCTCTTTCTGCCAGTATTTGTCTCTTTTTTGGAACGTAATATGTGATCCGGAGACAAATTCAGCTACAGTATAAGGAGAAGTTGATACGATTTTCGTAGCAAAACTATCTGCACTTTCATCATACGCTTTCTTAGATACAATATAGGTACTAACCAGAATTGTCTCAAAGGCATTAACAATATCCTGTTTCATAACAACCTTAAGGGTATAATCTCCCGTCTTCTCTACACTGGCTATTTTATTATAGCAGGGCTTTAGTTTCTGCTTCATGGACTCCTGAAGCATCCACACGATATCATCTGCTGTAATATGGTTTCCCGCAGAATCCTCAACATAATCATAAATTTCTACATTCCATGTAATACCATCCGCATCAACCTTCCAACTCTTTGCAACCTGGGGAATAAATTTATTATCAGCAGTTTGATATGCCAGCCTGTCATACAGGAATCTAACCATTGATGAATATTGGCTCTGTGTAGTACGGATCGGAGTCAATGTATCCCATGCATCAGATGTTCCAATCGTAATACTCGTTGCAGCAGCCTTATCAGCAACAGGGGTAGCATCTGTATCTGCTTTTTTATCAGTATTCGTATCCGTAACATTACTGTCTTTCTCATTATTGCTCTTACCGCATCCTGCAAGTGAACCCATCAAAATACATACCGTCATAGCTAAGCATACCCATTTAAAAATTCTCTTCATTTTTTACTTCTCCTTTTTTCATAATGATTTACTGATTTTTGAACCCCTTCCTCTTTCCGGATTCTCACGCTACATTTATATAAATTCATCCGCTTATGAATTTATCATACAGAAACAAACGAAAGCCGGATGAAACTTTATGACTGTTCTATTGTTATATTTCTCTACTTTTTCTCCATACCCATTCTTAAAAATAATTCTTCCGGCGCATCGTTTTCCCGTAACAGGATTTTTATCGCCTCAAAAAGCCTCTTTTCCTCTTTCTCATCTTTGATGGGCTGCAGCTCCCCAGGATCTGCCTCCAGATCAAACAATTGAGATCCATATAGGCTTGTTACAGCGGTTATACCTTTTCCGGCCGGAATTTTTAATAGTGGCATATTCTTCGTAAAATTGAAGGGTGGTGCCAGTGTTGCTTTCTCAAGTGCTGCTCCCATCCTGCAATTCATATGATTAGGCATTAAGGTGTACTCATATACCGGAACATCTTTGTTTGCAGCCTCAAGCATATACACAAATCTTCCATCTGTAATATTAATCTGATTTCCGTGATAGCCAAACATCACAAATTCTCTGACAGGTGTATCTTGTGCAATTGTATCTGCCAATGATTTTCCTAACATATCTTTTGGAATTTCACAGCCGAAATATTCCAGAAGCGTAGGAGCCAAATCAATTGTCTGGACAAGGCTTTCCCGGTGTTCTTCTCTCTTCCCGCATCTTGGGTCCCATATGAATACTGGAATATTAACAATTTCATTGTAGCATGGCATAATATTTTTGGCCCACCAGCCATGTTCTCCAAGAAGATATCCATGATCCGTATTAACAATTAGCATCGTATCCTGCCACATATTATTTTGGTCCATCATGTCAAGGACTCTGCCAAGATTTGCATCACACATGGATATTAATGCGGCATATTTTGCCCGCATGTACTCTACTTCTTCCTTCGTCTCGTGAACCCTGTCATAAGGCGGCCAGTCTAAATCCTTTCCGATATCCGGTTTATGATACAACTCCAGATATTCTTCAAAGGTATAGAAGGGTTCATGTGGATCAAAGGATTCTATCTGAAGAAACCAGTTGTCATAATCTTTATTCGTTTCTATAAACTCCAAACCTTTATCAAATGTAAGATGCTGACAACTATTTTTACTATCATAACGATAGATGCGATTTACTGCGTCCTGCTGGTAAAGCTTTTGTTTGAATTTAAAAATTCCAGGGTTTTTATCCGGTATCATGGTAGACGGATGAATGTCCGGAGATAGGTTTCCCTTCCAGGGATCACCCTCTTGTCCTCTCACACACTCCCAGGTGGAATATCTGGTATGATAGGTTGCTCCTCCATCCTCCCAATAATGCGCATGATCACTGACTAAATGAGAATGAATTCCGGCATTTTTAAGTATTTCCGGCATAGAATCATCAAAAGGTTCCAACGGAGACCAGCTTCTATGCAGAAAATTCAGCCGTCCGGTATGTAATTCCCTGCGCGCCGGCATACACGGAAGACTTCCGGCATATGCTCTTTCAAAGGTCACCGCATGTTTCGCCAGCCTGGTAAAATTGGGTGCCTGTGTCCAGTCACAACCATATGGAGGTAAGAAATTCCTATTGAGGGAATCAAACATTACCATAATAGCTTTCATTTTACTTCACTCCTAACTTTATGCATGAAATGATTTTATGTATAATTCAATCGCGGGATCAAGTTTCACTCCGCGTTGTCCAAAAGCTATCTTTAACCGCTCAACCTCGGCTGGCTGCTGCATTGCAATATCTTTTTTTTCAAATGGATCCACACTTAAATCATATAAACGGTCCGCTTCTCCCACTCTCATGATCAGCTTCAGCTTTCCGTCTGTTACCGTGCCAAAGCTCCGGATTAGTCCAGTCGGATTTGGATTAATAAGTTCAGATATCGCGTATTCTCTGACACGGTCTGTTTTACCGTCCAGTATCGGTTTCAGGGAAACTGCTTCTAAGCTCTCCTCATGCGCTAAACCTGCATAATCAAGAAATGTTGCCGCCAAATCCTGAAGCTCTACCGGTGTATGATTGCAAATTCCCTGCTTTCCTGAAAAATAAGAAGCATCAATAACTAACGGGATATGTATCGAGCCCTGTTCCGGTTTCGCCTTTCCATATAAATCATGGTCTCCCATCATTTCTCCGTGGTCAGCACCATATATAATGATTGTGTTTTCCAAGTCTCCATGTTGCTTTAACGTTTCAAACAGCTCACCTATACATTGATCAATATTTTCAATCATTGCTGCGTAGTTTTGACGAACCTCATGATTTTTTTCACCAATGGAACAATCCTCGGCATAAGGGAATATCCTTTCAGATATTTTATCTTTCATATCCTTTGTAATATCCCAGGGATCGTGTGGTCCCGAAAAGTTAATCTGCATAAACCAGGGACGGTCCTTAGGAAGTTTCTCAATAATATCCCGGCTTTTTCTGGTGATCCAATTATCCGCATACAGTTCATCCGGAAGAGGACTAGGATATGCATTTCCGCCGCGGTGGAGCATATCTTCAATATGTTCTTCGAGCCAGCCTGCTTCTTTTAGCATTCTTCCATATGGTCCCGGCTGGTTTCTCATTGCTGCCCAAATTGTATCCATTTTCCCTTCACTGTCTGCCGCATCCGAAAAACCAATCTGCTGAAGTAAGGAATGATATCCGTCTCCCCACTCAAGATCAGCCTTGTTAAGGTCAAACTTTCCTGCACCACATACAAAGTACCCTGCTTTTTGCAGTTCTCCGTAAAACGTCTTTAGACCCGCATCAAAATTAACATTATTATGATAGACACGACAATTCTTATATCGAAGTCCGGAGGCCAGGCACGCACGAGCGGGAGCACAGATTGGTGCAGGCGATACAGCGCAGCTAAAGCTTGTTCCTCGGTCCATAATACCGCGAATGTTTGGCATATTAAGTTCAAGAGCTTCCACACCCAGCTTTTGCTTTGTAGTTGTATCATACGGCATCCAATCTCCTCGGTGCTGATCACTGAAAAGAAATAAAAAATTAGGTTTTTTTACCATGATTTGTTCCTCTCTAAGTTATTCGTATAACCATTATAACTTATATGATTATATAGTCAATGTGTAATTTAAAACTAATTATTTTATATTTTTTTGTGTACTTTGCACATATGAAATGTGAATTAATTTTGATATGATAATTTAAAACCAATTATATTATATAATCGTATAAATATAAATTCGATATACATTTGCTGTTAATTTGTATTATAATAGTTATGGATATTTGTAAGGAAATAAGCAGAACAACAAATATATATCATTGGAGTCAAATAAATATATGAGTAAGAAAATAACAAGTAAAGATATTGCACAACGGGCTAATGTTTCTCAGGCAACCGTTTCCTATGTACTTAATAATGTTACTAGAAAATCAATTTCTGAAAGCACACGAAAACGTGTTCTTGATGCTGTTGCAGAGCTTAATTATACTCCAAACAGTGCAGCCAAGCGGCTCAAAAGCGATCGTTCCAATTGTATCGCGGTACGTCTTGCAACTACCTTGAATATGCCGCGATATTATAATGCGATGCAGGGCATTCGCTCCTATCTTGAACCGAAAGGTTATAATATTTTATTATGCAATGATCAAAAGCGTGGTAATTCTTTTGATTATATTGATGCCTTTCTTAATACGCAGGCTGACGGGATAATTTATGTTTCCTCAAATAGCAGTGATATTCCTCAAGATATATTGGATCAAGTCAAAAAGAATAATATACCTTTTTCAACCATTGACTGTATGTCAGACGATCCGACGATCTGCAGCATCAACTATGATTATTTTGCCTCTTCGTATTTGCGGGCGGACTATATGCTAAAGAAGGGCTTTAAAAAATTTATCTATATACGCCCCAGTTATCAAAACGAGAAGGAGACTGCCAGAGAAAGAGGGTTTAAATCTGTTGTCCTCGGGCAGAGTGATCTGGAATATAAAATAATATCCATCGGCGGTATTGACTCAAACTCCAGTATGTTTTCTCAAAGTGATATTTCATTTGATTTGGATATTTCTGATATTCAGCTACTAAAGGATATTGTTAATTCCGTATCTCTTGATACCTGTTTTATTTGCAGTTCACGGGAAGTTCAAAAACTGGTGTCTGACAAATTACATATACAACATCTTTTATTGCAATCAACTTCAACTGAAAAATGGTTTGAACGTTCTGTTTCTTATCATTTTCCACATTATAATGCAGGAGCAGAAGCAGCTCGATCCTTATTGAATTTTATTAATAAGCAATATGAGATTAGAAAATTAACATTACAGCCTATTCTTGAGCCTATTAATCCGATCCTTTTTTAAACCATCAAATCTTTTTTGTATCATAATTTTTTTCTGGCCTATGTTGAGCAAAGTATAGTATAAAATGTATTATGTAAGGAGATTAATGTGAAAAATATTGTTTTCTTTTTCTGTGACGAACTGCGCCCGGATGCACTGGGGTGCTATGGAAATCCGGCAGGTTCTATGCATACCCCAAATATAGATGCTATTGCCAAACGCGGATACCTTTATGAAAACTGTTTCTGTAATTCACCAGTTTGTGTTCCTTCCAGAACCAGTATAATGACTGGTCTTTTTCCTGAGGATACCGGTGTATATGATAATGAAGCCTCTTTACCGGGTTATTCCTTGCCAGCTTCATTTATTACCTTTCCGGAAGTTCTGCAGCGTTCCGGATATCACACCGCTAATTTTGGAAAAACCCATTTACCACAGGAATTGTATCCATTCGAAATAGATAATCAGGAAGGCAGTGAGATGGGGCTTGGATTGTCCTTAACCGAACGAAAGGCCTTGCAGAAAATTACACCTCATGGTACATTTTCTTTTAATGCAGCTAGCCTGTATCCGGAAAATAAAGAATATTATCCTGAAAAAGTAACTTCAAACGCAATTGAATGGATGGAGCAACAAACCTCTCCTTATTTCCTACGAATATCCTACACACAACCTCATTCCCCGATTATATTAAAGCGGGGATATGAAACCATCTACAAGGATTATCCTTTCAGCGGAAAACTCCCTAATATAAGTAATCTAAGTGAATTTGAACAGGCATTTGCCAAAGCGATTGAGCTGGATACACTGTCCGAAGCGGAATTAATCCAAGCGAAAGCTTACTATTATGGTATGGTGTGCTGGATTGATGACGAAATAGGAAAGGTGCTGGATTTTCTACAGAAACAGGGCCAGCTAGAAAATACTATCCTTATTTTAGGTGCCGACCATGGTGCCCTTCGCGGCGAATGTCGAGGACTTGGTAAGCATATTTTTCATAAGGCCAGCCAGTCTGTACCCCTAATTATTGCCGATCCCGATTTTAAAGAGGCACAGAAAATTTCATCCCTGTGTTCCAATATAGATATTGCACGTACAATCTTTTATTTAACTGGTATTGAGGCACCCGCTCAATTTAAAGGGAATAATCTTTTCTTAAACAGTAATTCAGAAGCGGTATTTGCTACAATAGGCTATGGTGAGCATGACAGCTGTGCCTTTCCGGCCCGACAACTGGGTCGATTGTCTGAAGATCGGGGCTGGCCGCGTCGATCCTGTATCCGGACCAGGCAATATCGTCTGGATATGAATACACGTATTAATGGAACGTATCCAACCTATGACCAGGCAGACATCTTTTTTGTCGACTGTGAAAAATGTCCAAGTGAAGATATGAATATGGCTGCTGACCCGGCATACTCCTCCATTGTTAAGTATTTGTACTCACTGTTGTCCGAACACTGCAGTAATCCTACAGAAGTATGCTCGGACCATCTCCATATACCTATGGAGATGGTTGCTGGTACAATACAGTAGTAAAGCATTTTTCGAAGAAGGCGGCACTAACATTTTATTGGATATCTTCCAACTTTTTATTAGGTCATTAGAGCAGCATTTTATTGATTCCTTATGACTAAAATAATCTTTTACAAAAATGAGGAAAACACATATGAAGCATCAAT
The DNA here is from genome assembly GCA_023418475.1 of Bacillota bacterium. Classification (GTDB taxonomy): domain Bacteria; phylum Bacillota; class Clostridia; order Lachnospirales; family Lachnospiraceae; genus Mobilitalea. Next base: position 80,705 of record JAEZZO010000033.1, on the reverse strand, counting down.
ATTATGTAAACCCATTTAAATGTTTTATCGCGTTGACATATACCGTATTTTTATTTATAACCGGTGCTGCCATGCTTTCCATAACTAGGCCATTGCCTGCAATAATAGCGATTGCTTTAGGAAGTGTTTTTGCAGTTGTAACTCTCCGAAATGGAGCAGTCATTCATGTAAACGAAGCAGGAATATATAAATCAATTCTTGGATTTGTAACTGTGCAATGGAAATGGGGAGAAATTCATGAAATGGGTGTATGCGGAACCAAAGTCTTTAACATACATCATACGGAAAAAGTCGGCTCATTATATATCTACCTTTCCAGAAATACACTGAATGAGCAGGAACGATTTGATATGATTTTTAACTGGCCTCCAAAGGATAAAGTATATTTTGTCTATAACAAAAAGTATCTGAAAGCTTTGCAAATGCTTTCAGAAGGTAAAATTGAAACTTATAATGTAGGCAATCTGCAATTATAAATAAGAAGCTGCTGTCTTTATCCCTATATACTGAGCGTCTTTTACGATTTAAATAAGGCTGGAATTTCCGCAGGAAATTCCAGCCTTATTTTTAGTCATTATATACCAGTTCTATTTTCCCCTATTTCAATATATTTTACCTCTAGATAGGGTACTTAGCTTCATAATACTTTTATTACTTTTCGAAATAGTAATAAATGATAATTAATTGCATATTCTTCATATTCTTACAGGCAGCTTCCGCTACAGCCTTGTTAACAAAATCAATATAGACTCTGTAGTAATTTACTTCCTTCACAACATTTACATTACCTGCCTTATGATACTTCGAAAAGGGCCTCGCAACCTATACAGCAAATAAAGTTATATCGAAATCGAAATTATATCGACCTTTTTACTACCCTCCAACCTGCGAAAACGTTTCATAAATTCCCATGTAAAGCGGGCCTCTTCTACAATCGCACCATGTGGCATATTTTTCATCACAGTGACGCAAACACGGGGGATTTGATCTTCCCGGCTATATACCTCAGTCTGGAAACGATCTCCTTCCTGATATCCTCTTTCCGGAGTAAAGTAATTATCCTTTGTATATGTTTCAACTACGCGCTCTTCACAGCCGTTTACCCGCAGCATTAATTCAAGTACGGAATTATCCTGTGGATTTGCAGCCGGATCGTTATCCCCATAGAAAAAAGCACACGGCATTTCCCATCCAGAGCGTTCAAACTCTTCCATGACTTGATAGACTTCTCTATCCGGTTCTTTTGGAGGCCTTATATCATCCTTTAACTGCATACTGCGGGTATCAAAACCCGGACCATTGCTTGGTGCAATAGCGGCAAATAAGTGTGGCCTGTAATATGCCATCTCACGGGTTATAATTGCACCGTTCGAGAAACCGGTCAGATATACACGAGTCCCATCGATTTGATATTGTTTTAGCATCTGTTCAACTATTCTCTCAAATATCAGGTTATCGCGTTTCACAAACCATATATTACCCGGAGAATCAATAGACACTACTACGAACTCCTGCGTCTCATCGGCCATGATATCCCATCCATTTTTAGTCATAAACATCCAAACTGGTTCCCCTCGGCCATGAATCGTAAATAGCAGCGGGAAACCCTTCACCTGCTTAGCATTCTTTCCTTCGGGCAAATGAACAAAATAATCATAGCTGTGTTCTCCTGCGACTGCGGTATGCCGGATAAATCGAGGATTTGCATAAAATTCTTTCTTACTGTCAACCATGGTAAGCAGCCCATCCGGGCTATTCTTCCAGCGGATTACATGGTGAAAGCATTCTTCGAAAATCATACGACTGAGCATAGTATCTTCCGAGGAATATTTCCCCTCGAACAGGCGAACCTGTTCTGCCGGATTCTCTTTGCTGCAGCTGCTGCCAAAGTAGTCCACTGCTTCCTGAACTACTTCATCATTTTCTGCAAACAGCCAAAGATGCACCGGAAGCTCTCTGTTCTTCACATAATAATCGTCACTTACTGTCTTTACCATCCAATGGCTGGATGGTGCATCTGCTTTTGAATAATCACTTGGTACTCCATTCACTAAAGCAACTCCTGCAAACATATTGGGATTGCTAACTAATACATTACCTGCAAAAGTTGCACCGTCTTCATACCCTGCCAGATACAAAATGGTCTCCCAACACCATAGGCTTCCCATTCGCCCCCAGATTGCTTCACCACTTCGTGTTTTAAAGCTGTTCTTTGTCTCATTATAAATGTCCATCAAGAGGGATGCCGGTTCTGCATTCCACCCGTTCACCGGGACTGGAACTACAAGTATTGCTTCCTGTTCTTCCGCCATCGCCTGCCAGCCGGACTTTATGGCAAACTCCTTTGCAGCTTCTATTGTAGCAACAGAACCCGGTGCGCAAAGATAGATGGTTTTGCATGGATCACAGCCTGCTTTACTGGATATATAATAATAGATTGTCTTTGTGGAAATAACATCCATCATAAAACTAAATTCCTTTCTCCTATCATCTTTGTTTTGTCAATTTACACAATTTACATTGTTACACCGTGATGCAGATTCTTGTTCATTCACAACCCTCTTTTCCCTCTGCATCACAGCCAGTAAATATGTGTATGTGCAAATTGACTAATCCAAATTGTCATAGGACTGATCTTCAAATCTTAATTACTTTGTGACTTTCACTCCGCATTCCGATTGGACATAATTAAGTCTGCCGTCTGTATTCCTTGAGAATTGACGTTATATTCCATGAGTCTTTATTATTAGGATTTAGCAAAAGTCAGCAGCAAATAGCGCTGCTGACTCTTTTTTACTATAAAATTTACATCGGGAATAATAATACGGCACCAATTGTTAAAGCAATAAGCTGGAAGAAGTACATCGGTATTGTAAACTTGAAGAACTGCGAAAGCTTGTACTTACCTATACCTAAAATCATTGCCGGCAGACCGTCGATCGGAAGGAAACCACCGCCCCAAGCAGATACTGTAATTGCAGCAGCAAGAGCTGTCGGGTTTAATCCAAGACTCATACAGGTTGCGATACCAATCGGAGCAAAGATGAATAAGGAGCCAATGCTTGCACCGGTAATTGTAGCACATGCACTGGTAAGAAGACAAAATACAAATACCAGTAGGAATGGATTGATATTAGAACCCATCGAGCTTGCGATGTTATCTCCAACCATTTTCGTGAAACCAGTATTAGCAAGGGCATTTGCTACACCAATAACACTGGCCATCATGATAACTAACGGAGAAAATATGTTTTGACGTGCTTCTTTAAAGTCAAATACTTTAATGAAACAAAGTACTGCTGTACCTGCAGCCGGAAGAATATATGCTACTTCACCAAGCTTTGTTGCAAACATCATTCCGATAACAGAAACGGTAAATACGATATAAGTAACAACCTCTTTCCATAATGGTAATACACAAGACTCTACTGTCTTCTTATTCTCTACCACGCTATCCTTATTTACATCGTGATCCGGAAGAATACGATAAGCAATCAGGGCCCAGATTAAGAAGCCGACTGACATGAATAAGCTCATAAGAGAGAACTGTGCCATTGGAACCGTTCCATCAAATTTACCGCTTTGTAAAAGGGAGTTTGCCATTCCTACGAAGAATGCAACACTGACCGGAACTAACGCTCTGGATGTAGCAAAGCCTAAAGGCATCACTAATTTGGAATTCGGTAAGCCCTTGTTATAAGGAATAGCTGCTGCAATGGTAAGAACCATTACATAATAGCCTGTACCACTCATTAAGCTGGCACCTAACATAACTACAAGAAGCAGAAGAACATATGCTTTAAAACCACCTTTTGATGCAAGGTTTGACATAACAGACTGAATTTGTCCCATAAATCTGGTCTTCTGAAGTCCTGCCATAACGGCTAAGAAACCTGCTATCATTACTACATTGGGATCAATAAATCCTGCGAATACATCTTTAATAGGAGCAATACCGGTTAATACCATTAAAATGCCAGCTACTAATGGAGGTGCACCAAAAGCGAACTTATCTGACATAATCATACCAATCATAAGAATAACAATTACAAGCGCAATAATCATTTGAGTTGTCATATTTTTATTCCCTTTCTTTTATTCGTGATTTTTTAGTTTAGTTACTCGTTTTTATGAAATTAGTTTTATAGTTCAAATACTTTATAGTTCAAATACTTTATTTATAAAATTTTACAGTTTAATATTTTACGGTGTTATGTTTTATCATTTTATAGTTTTATTATTTTATTTATTGTATTACAGACGATCCTTTAAAAACTGATAAGCAAATTGATCCACCTTTTCTCCCAGAGAGGGTCCATGTCCTCCATAGGATCTGCAAATCATTGTCACATCAGCACCAGCATTTAGTAATGCATGATATAAATCTTCTGTTTGCTTAGGATTTACCAGTGGATCATGTCCGCCATGGAATAAACAAACCGGAACACAATCCTCACTTACGTAAGTAATTGGGCTGCATTTTCTTAGAAGCTCTGCGTATTTCCAGTCCGGATTAGTTACATCCTGCTTCTCAATTAAATCGCCAAGTGTTTTGATATTGCGGCCAGGTCCCACATACCCAACAGCTAATGCCATAATCGAATCCTCTTTACCTTTGCTCTGATTATCTACCTCGGTACCTGTAAGATTTTTAACCTGTTCTTCTACTGTGGCTGCTTCTGCCACAACAGCCTCACATAGATCGACAGGAGCATAAAAGATACTTGCTGCTTTTATGGTACTGTCATATTCCAGATTACCTCCAACATTGCCTTCCATTTCAGGCTGATTTCCTCCTACAGATAACATGGCTGCCAAGTGACCCCCGGCAGAATTCCCCAGTGCACCAATGCGATCCGCGTCAATATGATATTTTTTGGCATTCGCTTTTAAGAAACGGATACATCCCTTTACATCATGAATGCAGGCCGGAAAAATACTCTGATGAATTAACCGGTAGTCTGGACAAACAACTGTGTAACCTTCTTCTGTCAGACGTACCAAGTCACGACAGTAAACTGCCTTCTGCGTCACCTGCTTATATTCTCCCCAGCTCCAGCCACCGCCAAAAATATAGACGATACAGGGACCTGGCTCCGTCTGATCCAGCTTTTGATAAATATCCATCTTCAGTGTGTAAGACTCACCGTTATCTAAAACCACCTCTGCATAAGGAACATCCTCAAAGCGTGGTGCCTTCTCCGGTGGACATAAGGGTTTTACTTTTGGTGCAACATACATTATACCTATACCTCCTTCTTTAAAACTTAATTCCTTCTTGTCATTAAAATAGCGTAATCAATCGCATTCACGAGACTTAACTCATTGCTGGTTCCTTTTCCAGCCAGAGCAAAGCCTGTTCCATGATCAACACTGGTGCGAATGATTGGTAAGCCCAAGGTAACATTAACTCCCTCTACTGCCTTCCATGCCTGCTTTTCACTGTCATATACAAATCCAACAGTTTTAAGGGGTATGTGTCCCTGATCGTGGTACATGCAAACTACAATGTCATACCAACCTCCCAGTGCTTCGCTAAATACACTGTCTGGCGGAATTGGACCAATGGCATTGATACCTTGCGTCCTGGCTTCCTCTATGGCAGGTTTAATCTCTTCGATTTCCTCTGTTCCAAAGAGTCCATTCTCGCCGCAATGTGGATTAAGGCCTGCTACCGCAATCTTAGGATCTGTAATTCCCATATCTTTGCAAGCTTTATAAGCTATTTCAATCACCTCTAATACACGTGCTTTTTTCACACGTTCACAGGCTTCCCGTAAGGAAACATGTGTTGAAACATGAACTACTCTCAAATTATGATGCGCCAGCATCATAGTATATTTTTTTGTCTTGGTATAAGTCGCATAGATTTCTGTGTGTCCATCAAAATGTGTGTAACCATCCGATTTCTCACCCTTGAAGTATTCTAATGCCTTATTCATCGCCTCTTTATTTAAGGCGTTGGTACAAGTAGCATCTACTTCATCGGCAAGTGCCAGCTCAATGACCCTTTTCACACATTGGAAGGCTGCGTTGCCGCCTTCAATACTCACCTTTCCTATCTCAAAATCTTCCATATTCTCTACCAAAGGCATATGAAGTACATCTATTGTACCCGGAGTAAACAGTGCCTCAGATACCTTTTCGCAAGGATAAATTTTAATGTCACGGCGTCCAACAAAGCGAGCTGCCTGCTCCAATATATTGGCATCACCCACCACAAGGGGGCAACACCGGTCATATAGCTCAAAATGAGCCAGTGCCTTGATGGTAATCTCGGGACCGTTACCGGCCGGATCACCCATGGTAATTCCTACTATCGGTTTTTTGTTCATTACGATACCCCTTTTCTGCACATGCTTTGCGCATCCATATTTTGCGCCAATGTTATTTCGTCACAAAAATATTGCGGTTGAAAGCAATTTTCTTTCAGCCCTGGTACTACTATCTAGCACATCCCTTTGGCAGCATTTTCAGCCAAAACTTTTTTCAGTGCTATGATACCTTCCTCAGGAAGCTGGTTGAAAGGAGCCCTGCACTTGCCCACCTTGTATCCTAAGAGTGCAACTGCTGTTTTAACAATGGTGTTAGAATTGCCATAGTGAAACACTGCCCGAAAGGATGCTATGGAATCTTGTACCGACTGAGCTTCTTCGAATTTGCCTTCTATAAACAGGTCATAGATAGAGGACATAACATGCGGATATACATTAGCACAGCCAGTGATACCTCCTGCTCCGCCTTCTTTCAGACAAGGCAGTATTAACGAGTCATTGCCGGATAGAACACGGAAATCTTTCTCTAAATCTCGTGTCAGGGTGATATATGCCTTAAGATTTTCCCAGTCTCCGCTGGAATCCTTTGCTCCCACAATGACATCCACATCCTTTGCCAGCTTCGCAACTGTCTCAGGCAGCAGCTTATTACCAGTTCGGGCGGGAATATTATATAGTACAATTGGGATATTTACATGCTTTGCTACTGCAACATAATGGTCATATAATTCTTTCTGGGAAGCAAGTGCAAAGCTGGGAGTAATGATGGATAATATGTCAGCACCCAATTCTTCAGCCTTCTTACTCATACGGATCGTATCAGCGGTAGAGATACAGCCGCTTCCTGCATAAACGGGAACTCTTCCCTTTACCTGATCAATGGCTGCCTCCAGAACTTCTATCTTTTCCTTCTCACTGAGGATATAACCCTCACCATTGGTGCCGAAGGGAAACAGTCCATGGACACCGCCCTCAATCTGATGCTCAATCTGTTCACGAAATATCTCAATATTTACGCTTTCGTCATCGTTCATAGGGGTTATAATCGCCGGGATGATACCTTTCACTTCTGCTTGTTTCATCTGTAATCTCCTTATTAAATATATATCAACTGGTAACTGCGAAACGATATAACTATTTGAATAGTGTACATAATTGCTGTAATTTTGGAGTTTCGCCACTTTCTATCTATTTCAATGATTGAGTAATTTTTATCCCATAATTTCCTGATACAAAGCACGAGCATCAGAAGGGGTAACTTCCCTCATATTATTTACAAGTAATCGCTGTACCTGCATTCCAGCCTCTACCAGTCCGTCCAGATCTTCCGACTTAACACCAAATTCTTTTAGGTTAGTAGGGATATCCAGCTCTTTCACAATTTTCTCCATCCAAGCCAGAATATAAGCACTCTTTTCTTCCACTGTAGTACAATTTCCCTCGTAATGAACGCAGCGGTCGTATGCTGCTGCAAATTTATCCTTACATACCGGCTCATTAAATCGCATGACAGGAGCCAGCAAAATCGCATTGGATACCCCATGGGCAATGTGGTATTTACCACCAAGAGGATAACTAAGAGCATGGACAGCAGTTGTACCGGAAGCGGTAATCGCAAGACCGCCATAGTAAGCTGCTATCTGCATTTTATTCTTCGCTTCCATAGCCTCCGGGTCATTACAGGCATCCATGATATTATTCAGAATCAAATCCAGTCCCTCCAGTGCATACACGTCACTAAATGGATTTGCTTTCTTGCTGGTATAGCACTCGATGCAATGCGCCAATGCATCAACACCGGTAGCTGCTGCAATTTTACGAGGCAAATTCTTTATCATTCTGGCATCCAGGATCACATAGTCAGCGATCATATTTTCATTTACAATACCGACCTTTAGTTCCTTCTCGGGAACAGCCACAATAGCGTTTGGAGTAACCTCCGCTCCGGTGCCTGCAGTTGTTGGTATTAAGATAATCGGAACGCACTTTCTGGCACGGCCTGGGTTATCAAGCAGTTCCTTTACTCCGTATTCATCGGTAACCAAAATGCTGGCCAGCTTCGCTGCATCCATTACGCTGCCTCCACCGCACGCCAAAATCATATCGGCACCACTGGTTTTAAACTGATCGACCAGCTTCTGCACTGCCATGTAGGACGGTTCCGGCGGCAGATCATTCAGTACATAGTAGTCAGCATCTGCGGCAATTACTGCTTCTACCGCAAGAGTTAATAATCCGCTGTTCTCTATTCCTTTATCCGTAAATACAGCCACTCGCTTTACCTGATTCGATTTTAAAATTGTAGTAATATTCTCTATCGAGTTTTCCCCGCCATATACAGCATGGGGCATTTTAATATTATAAGCTTTTAGCATTTTAATCCTCCTTCGTCTCTTAGCGGATTTGAGCGGCTGTCGGGTTATAGAGTCCAACTCGTTCCCGCTTTTGACCCAGTACATCCTGCTCGGTAAAGCGAATGTATTTTATACCTCGCCGGGTATGGGATGCGAAGGTCAGATGCAATGACCCATCTGCAGATTGCATCAGATAAGGGTACTCGTACTGTCTGTTATTGGTCTTGTTTTCATCTCCCATAAAGCCCTCACCTCTCTCCATCCAGCGGATGATTGGGAAGGTCAGACCACCGTCTTCCGACAGAGCCACCGCCACCGGGCAGCGCAGACCCGGCCAGGCAGCCTTACCAGGTTGAGGCTCCGGCGTAGAGGTTGGATTATAGGCTATTGCAATACGGCCACTCTGCATGCGCAGTGCACTAATACTTGAATTGTTGTTAGGAAGTGGTGTAGGTGCCGGTACGCTCCAGGTCTCACCCCAGTCAAAGGATTCACTGCGGTGAATACGGTAAGCCTCCCGGTTGCGCATAAATGCAACCAGATGTCCCTTATCCAGATCTACTACATTGGCATGAACATGACCATTGCTCTTTGGCATTCTTACCATTCTCCAGGTTTTCCCTTCATCATCTGAAATACGAAAGGCAGTTGGATCACCTGAGAGACCGTCCACGGAATCGGTACACAGCCAGTTCGAAAAAATCCAGCGTCCGTTAGAAAGTATCTGGATTGGCTGACGACAGAAGGTTCCTTCCTCTGGAAACATCGTCTCATAAGCTCCCCAGGTTTTACCGCCGTCGGTACTCTTTTGACAGCGAACCACGGAGGTATACTGCATATTGTCCTTACCCTCCTGGCGATCTAACTGGGCGGTATACATTGCCCAAACAGCATTGTCAGGCCCATAAAATAAGGATGGATTCTGTTCGCTGCGGGTAGGATCGTTTGAAATATCAACCGGAGGCAGCCAGGCCGTTCCACTTTTTGGAAGAACAGAACAAATGATGTGAATGTCTGCACTGCCCTCATAGGTACCTGCGAACCAGCAGCAGAGCAGATCACCACCTGGCAGCTCTAGCATTGCCGGTGAATGAGCAGTAGGATATCCGCCTGTAGGAAGCAGTGCCTCCAGTATTCCCATATCACCATTTTGATAAATGGTACCATCCCAAGTCAGCCCGTTTAGCTTTGCATATTCCATATCGTTGTCCTCCTGATTAAATCATCTATAGATACTAAGTATTCATTTCTGGTTTCATAACTCCTTTGATTTGGCCAGCTAAGTCGATCAGAAGAGTCTCTTGTCCAAATCCCCCGGACTTGCTAATCACCGGATTTTTTTTCTCTTTTAACGAAAATCTGGATAAAACTATTCCCGGGGCTAATTCTCTAACTGGTTCCATTTCTCTTACACCCAGCTCTTCCATACACCCAAGAAGAGTATCACCGCCTGTAATCATAATTGTGCTGTCAAGTCCATCTTCCAATAGAACTTTTAATATATGTCCGTAAGATGCGGCAATCCGCACCCGGATCTCATCAAGGCTTAGTCCATGAGTATTTGCATAATCCCTGGTATCTTCTCTTCCAGGTAAATCATTACTGTCTAAAATCACATAGGGATTTACTGCCATAAGCTTTTTCCACAGGCAAAGTTTTTCCTGTCCCGGTTCACTGTCCCAAAACTTCTGTTCCAATCGTTCCCGGGGTTCTAGCCGAATTCGTAGAAATCCATTCTTCTCTGCGTAGTCAAGTTGAGCTGTAGTTATGGGATTCACACTGCCACAAATTACAAGGATTTTGGAAATTAAGCTAAAATCCTGATTTTTATCTCCCTCAAATCCTAAAAGTTCCGGCAGAACTGCTGCAAATCCGGCACAGCCTGCAATCAGGTGCATTTGATCCGTTTCATATAGATATTGTCCCAGAACTTCCAGCTCTTCATCCGTTTTGGCATCCCAGACTAAGATTTCCTGTTCTTCCTGATCGTCCAAAAGGGGTCCCTTTTCCTGCTTGTTCAAATCTTTGGTACTTTTTACACTAACCTTTACCTGGCTCTGATTTTTGATCATCTCAGGGATATAGGAGCAGGTTACAGGTTCAAATGGGTCCTTGCCAAATACACTTTCCTTTACAGGAACATCATCTATGTAATGAATTCCTTCTTTTGTCCAACGTCTCATCTTTGGAAAAGCCGGAAGAAAGGAAAGCTTTTTCGCTCCTACTGCCTGAAGCAGTGCAGTCAATTCACTGCCAATATTTCCCCGCAGGGCAGAATCCGTTTTTTTATAAAGATAAGGAATTTTCTGTTCCATGGCTCTCTTGGCAATACCGTATACGATATCATAAGCCTCTCCGGTACTCAGGTGTCTTGTTTCTGCATCCATTACCAGAACCTGAACCTCTTGATCCACCTGGCCAAAGTCATAATCCCCACTGGTCACCACTCTGGTGTTTGCTCCGCTCGCAGCAAATTGAACCCCTGTATCCAGGGCTCCGGTAAAGTCATCAGCAATAATCAACAGAGTTACCATATACTCACCGCCTTAATCTTGTTTTGTAAGTAATTCGTTCATTTGAAACTATTCTCTTGAAACAATTATCATTTTATACAGAATATTATTAAAAAACAATAAAGTTTATCCCGCAAAATGTTCATTTATAGAACATTATGAATTTTTATGTTGTAATATATGTTCATTTATGTTACACTGTTTTTAAATGAAACATTTTATGGTCTTAATTTACAATTATATTCGAATCTAGAATAGATAATTGCAAAACAATATAGCACTTCAAATAGAATACACAGAAAGTATATACTCCAATGCTCTTTTCGCTAAATCTTCGCTCCGGGATATATACTTTCTGTGTAATTAGTTATTATGATTCTCGCATTTTGCAATTCCTAGGTCTGATATTATGCGGGAGGAGAGTAGTTTGAAAGAAATCACTTTCAAACTATTTATGAAAGCCTATTCACTTTTTGAATAGGTCATCAAAAAGTGAAAGGTATGGGTATATATGGTAAATGGTAAGATTAAAATTTTGGGAATTGCGCCTTATGAGGCAATGAAAACCGCTATGGAACGATTGGGAAAAAACAGAACCGATCTGGAACTAGATGCATACGTAGGGGATTTATATTATGGAATGGAGCTTGTGAACCGCCATCTGGGTGAGAATTACGACGCCATTATATCCCGTGGCGGCACGGCCAGGTTAATTGAGCAGATAACAGAAGTTCCTGTCGTGGAGATAAATCTGTCTGTTTATGATATTCTCCGGGCTATAAAGCTCGCTGAGAATTATCAGGAACGCTATGCCATCCTGGGATTTTCAAATATTACCAGCAGTGCCCACCTGCTCTGCGATTTGCTGCAATATAAGCTGGATATTTACACAGTGCAATCTGCGGAGGAGGTGCGTCCTCTTTTGACAAAGCTTAAGCAACAGGGATATCATATGATAATTTGTGATATGATCTCTCACACAGAGGCTAAGCTATTAGGATTAAATGCTATCCTTATTACCTCCGGCGCAGAAAGTATAGAGGATGCCTTCAATCAAGCAGTAAAAATCAGTACAAGTCATATTAAAATCCGCCGCGATCATCTTTTTCTAAAAGAAGTGTTAAAAAACTCCGGCAATTATACCGTTATTTTTGATGCTGATCAGAAGATTTATCTTTCTACCTGGGATAAGAAAAACGAAACCGAGGTATATGATTTTCTTCGGAGGGAAATCCCTCAGGTTAAGTCCTCAGACAGCCATAAGATCTTTCAGAATATTGAAGGAACCTTATATTCTATTATCGGATGTATGCTACCCTACGAAGGGCAGCAGTGCGTGGTATTCTACTTTACAGAATCCAAGATCCCCATTACCCCAGGCAAATACGGAATTCGATTTTCCAATAAAAAAGAAGCACAGGAGCACTTTTTTAACAGTTTTTACAGAATAACCGGAGCCATGGGAGATCTTGCCGATTCGATCGATCAGATCAGTCAGAGTTCCTTTCCGGTCATGATCACCGGTGAGAGAGGTACCGGCAAGGAACAGATTGCACAGGTTCTCTATACGCAGAGTCCTCTTCAGACCAATCCGATGGTAACCATTGATTGCAGCCAGCTTACGGATAAGGGTTGGAACTACCTAACCAACCACTACAATTCTCCTTTTAACGACAGCAGTAATACGATCTATTTCAAAAGTTTAGATGCACTGGATGCGGAACGTAACCATCAGCTGCTCAGCACCATCATTGATACGAATCTTCACCGCCGGAACCGTCTGATCTTCTCCTGCATCAGCCAGAGGGATTCCATCCTTCCTCCGGAAGGCCAGGCTTTTGTCAAGCGCTTATCCTGTCTGACCGTTTGCCTGCCGCCTCTGCGGGAAAGAATTAGTGAGCTTCCCACTCTGTCAAGTATCTTTCTGTCCACGTTAAATGTGGCTCTTGGCAAGCAGCTTACAGGCTTCGAACCGAAAGCTATGGAGATGTTGATGCAATATGATTGGCCTCAGAACTACACGCAGTTTAAACGTCTTACCGGAGAACTGGCAGTTCTTACAGTTACACCATACATTACCAGCAACTCCGTTGCCATTCTTCTGGACAAGGAACGCTCTTCCATTAACAGCTCCTATGATGCCCGACCATATACTGCCATGAACCTGGAACGGCCTCTGGAAGAAATCACCCGGGATATTATTAAGAAAGCTCTGGAAGAGAATCATGGCAACCAAAGTCTCACCGCCAAGCAGCTGCAAATCAGCCGTACCACATTATGGCGCTATCTGAGAGAGTAGATACTCAATCGGTATGTTTATCCAGATAAGTGGTATATTTTTTTGGTTTATCCGGCAAAGACCTGCTCTTCCTGCAATGTAAAAGACACCTTTCTAAAATTGATTTTCAGAAAGGTGTCTGTGTGTAAAATTCATTTATTATGGAGAAAACTCCGTACTATCCTATACTATATGATAAACTCTTCGACTACAATGCATAAATTCCAGGGATCAATTGTGATATAATCACCGCTATTTACATTTTCTCTGCGAAAAAGTTCTCTTCCATTCTTATGTGAATAGCATACCTTCTGGATTTCTTTAGAATAATTAAGATAATAAATCACCTTATTGCCGCGGGTGTTATATCCTTTTCGTATGATTACAGGAAACCCGATCTCCTGGTCCGGCGCCCACAATCCAACTTGTTTTAATAGGAGGCGGAATAATTCTTTCAGATATTCGCTGCTGGTTTTACAACCAATATATACAGCGTTACCAAAGCCATAATTATTCCAGGTCACCGCTGCATACTTTCCCCAATTGTAATGCTCATAACTTGATATCACTTTTGCTCCCTCCGGAATTAATAGTTCCATGAAAAGTTCTGCTTTTCTCTCTTCCTTTGAAAGTTCAAAATCATCACCTGTAATACTAACCTCCCTTGGAAATGTAAATTGATTATAAGAGATTCCCATACACTTGCTGATAATCCCTGGCTGGCTGTCATTCCATACCTTTACATTTTCATTCGAGAATGCTGTCTTAAAGGTTGCTACTAAATTACCGCCGGCTTCTACATATTGATTCAACCGCTCTAATGAATCCTCATCAATTGAATATAATGCCGGCATAATAATTAATTTATAGAGTTCAAGATTTTTTTCTTCCGGAGTGATAAAATCACATTCCACGTTCATTTCATATAAAGCATCATATACCCAACGTACTATATCATTATAAGCACTGCCGGTCGGATTTACTGCTCCGGCTTCAATTTTAAACCAGTTAAGAGCCGATAATGCCTCATTGCTGACCATAATGGCAATTTCATTTTTCTTCTTAAGATGGATTAATTCATCACTTAATTTATTGAATTCTCTTCCAATCGTCTGAGCCTCCAGATAAGTTGCATTTTCCCTTAGGTCGTGACTTAAAAGTCCTTTCCAATAGGTTTCGAAAGAATTGTGTATCGAATGCCAATGCCAATACTGCACAGAATCTGCACCCGAAGCCAAATGACTGTATGCCTGCAGCCGGAGTTGTCCCTCATAGGGCAGCCATCCCGGAAAACCCTGTGCCTGCGTCTCTAGCACATAATAATTGTCCTTCTTTGTTGAGCGTATCAGGTCACCTCCAAAAGCAATTTCCTTACCGGTCAGTTCCTCCTGGCTCGGATGATAGATATCGCATCCTGCTATTGTTAATGACCTTGCTGCTTTAAAATGATCAAGACTTGACTGCACACCAAAGGAGTGACCCTTCCATTCAAAATCAAAATTGTGAGTCACAAATTGATCCTTTCTGCGGTATTCATTTATGATCTTAGCCTGCCAGGATATATAATTCTCCACCAGTATTCGTTGAAATTTTTCAAATTCACATCCCAGGCTTCCATTAATTGTACCCCTTACACTAGGGAAATCCTCCCAGGAGTTTATTCTGTTACTCCAGTAATCCAAACCAAATTCATGATTAAACGCTTTCAGATCGTCGTTAAATTTATCCCGTATATATTTTACAAAAGCATACTGGACATTCGCACTTGAAGTCCCGTATGATTTTGTTTCATTATCTATTTGATATCCTATTACACATTTTCTATGACTGGTTTGTTCCATGAGTTTTCGAACTATCCTCTCCGCATGGTATAGAAATGCGGGATGGGTAATATCCATAATCTGTCTTGCACCATATAAGCGTTTTCCTGTATGATCGGTAACCATAATCTCCGGATAGGATTTTGCCAGCCAGGTCGGAACCGCATAAGTAGGTGTTCCAATGATAACCCCGATCTGTGCCTGCTCCATAGCATCCATAACCTGATTTAACGAACTAAAATCAAAGATCCCGTTCTGTGGTTCATGATTACTCCAGGTAGATTCTGCAATACGAACAACATTAATACCTGCAGCCTTCATCATTTTTATATCTTCTTCTATTCTATCAAATGGCATATATTCATTGTAATAAGCCACACCATATAATAATTTATCCATATTATATTCCTCTTTTTATATGTCATACTTTCCGTTTAAAATCTCATAATCATTGTATTCGTCAATTTGTACTCATATCAGGCTTACTTAGAATAGGGATATCAATAATATGATATCCCTATTCTAATAGATTTAGGATTTAACTTGTATTATTTAATTTATCTTGTATACTCTCGTCCCATAAGGTTCCATTGCAATCGAACCTGCTTCCAAGCTATCCGTATACATATTCGTAAGAGCTTTCAACAGATTAATCTTCAAGGATTTTTTGGTATAATTTAATACAAATAAATATTGATTACCATCCTTACTTCTGACAGCAATTTCGCAATCTTCCGGTGCTTCTATTATATCCTTATACGGAGTAGCAATACCTAATTTTTTCAGGAACATTCTGGAGGTTTCTTCTTCAAATGCACCGCCAAAGTATATCACTCTGCCTTTTTCAAACTTATTCTCAATGAGTCCAGCCGTACCTGTATAATAGCTGGAAGTATAAGTCCCCAGTACTCTGGCATTTGAACCAATTGGTTCCAGAAGATCATTAAACACAGCTGCTTCTACCTTTTCTCCATCCCAATCCACATATATCTTACCATCATCCGGAGCAATCAGGGAGTACTCTATCACATCGGTACCCGTTAATTGCTGTACCAGTCCCGGTAATTTTAACATCACGCATTTTCCGGTTGCATCTTTATATCCGGTACGGCATCCCATTACCAGACATCCACCCTGTGATACATACTCCTCTAATAGGTGTGCCTTCTGCTCTGTCATTATCGCTGCATGAGGATAGAATAGTACTGGATATACGGAGATATCTTTCAAGCTGGTATCTTCTCTCAGATAAACATAATCCATTGGTGTATGTGTAAGCTGGGCTGCTTTAAAAATTCCTTCCTGGCTTACCTTCTCCACTCTTTTATGCCATGCGTCCAATTGCATATCCCAAATATTATCATAGTCTTTTAGTACGCCGAAGGCTGCTTGATATTTCGAACCTGCCAGTGCCGATAAACAATCTATTTTCTGATTAATCTCTTTCACTTCTTTTAATCGTCTGTTATCACGACTTGAATAATCTAAGATTCCATGCCAATATATCTCCGTACCCATTGTACAGGTTCTCCAGCGGAAATAGCTGATAAAATCAGCGCCATGAGCGATACTCTGCATCGTCCAGAGGGTTATCTGTCCCGGTCTTGGTGTGGGAGCTTCCATCGAGGTATTCCAGCCATTCGCTCCGGATTGCTGCTCCATAATACCAAAGTTAGGTGATATAGAACGAACCTCTGTTAGATTACGACTCCATTTCCGATCATGCAGATCGGTTGCCTGTTCATACCCCGCATCCAGACAATATGCAAAATTCGGATAAGAATCATACATGATAAAATCCAGACTTTCGTCCGTCATTCTATGATTGTCTAAATTGGAAAACAGTCCGTTTGTTGTTATAAAATCATCATTTTTAATATATTTTCTAAGAATATCACTTTGCATCTTGGCAAACCTGCAGGTACTGTCTGAAATAAATCTTGTATAATCCATCACTTCATGAGGATTCGTTGCATTACTTATCGTTGTTCTGGGGACATATACCTCTTCCCAGGCAGTATAAGTCTGATTCCAAAATACTGTTCCCCATGCTTTATTTAGCGCATCCAGGCTCTGATATTTTTTCTTAAGGAACTCTCTGAAAGCCAAGGTATCGCTTTCTGAATAAAATTCGCTCGTTTCACAATTTAGCTCATTATCAATCTGCCAGCCGATAATACTGGTATGTGGTCCATAATGCACCGCTACTTTTTCGACAAGTCTTTTTACAAGCTTTTGATAAATCTCCGAATTATAATTATAATGTCTTCTGGCACCATGCCGGTACAGCACTCCATCCATTCTGGCATTCAAAACCTCCGGATATTTCGTAGTCAGCCAGGCCGGAGGGGTTGCAGTCGGCGTACAGAATATAACCTTCATCCCTTTCTCTTTTGCCAGATCTAAGAATTCATCAAAGAACTCATAAGTAAATATCCCTTCTTCGGGCTCAAATTTGTTCCAGGCAAACTCTGCTATACGAATGGTTTCAATTCCATTCTCCAGCATACGTTCCAGATCCTCTTTCCATAATTTTTTATCCCAATGCTCCGGATAATAACAGGTCCCCAGGGATAATTTTTCTGCTGTCAGTGACTTCTTCATTTTTACCTCATTTCTGTCCATTCTATCTGACCAGTTTTTCATAGTTGCATTATTATTCACAGCTGTATTATTTTTCATAGCTGCATTATTTTATAATAGGTGTTATTTTCTTTTCACCCAAATCAATGCCTGTTAAATCGGATACTTTTTACTCTTATTCTTTTACTCCACCGGTAGTTAGCCCGGATATAAAGAACTTGGATGCACTAAGAAATGCTATTAATAATGGTAATACCGCACAGGTACTTGCAAGCATCATAGCACCATAGTCTGTACCACGGTCACTTACCATTGATTTGAGGAGCAACGGCAGCGTCTGCAATTCCTCTCTTCTAAGAATCATAAGTGGCTGCATAAAGTCATTCCACACGTTTACAAATTGCATAATACCTAATGATCCGTACGCTGGCAAGAGTATTGGCGCAATTACTCTAAAAAATATTGTCCACTCGCTGCATCCATCAATTCTGGCTGCTTCTACCAAGGAGGTTGGTACATTATTCTGGCAATACTGCCTCATCCAAAATATACCGAATGCATTCGCACAACCCGGTATAATCAGTGCCTTAAAATCATTAATCCAGCCAAACTTAGACATCATAATAAACCATGGTATGATTCCTGCTGTCCAGGGGATCATCATTGTTGCCAATAAGACCGCAAATAATTTCTTTCTTCCCGGAAAATCATAAACTGCAAATGCATATCCTCCCATAGAGCAAAACAGTAATACAAGTGCTGTATAGGATATGGTAACAATGCAGCTGTTTAAAAATGCTTTTGGAAGACTAACCGCTGCTGCCATATTCTTGAAGTTCTCAGTCAGATTACTGCCAAACCATATTGCAGGCGGAAAGGAATATATTTCGCTTGTACTATGGGTTGACATGACAAACATCATATAAAATGGAATCAGCATAATCAAAGCGATCGAGGTCAAAACAAAATATACCGAAAATACCTTTCCTTTCGGGAAAATCTTAGATATTATGATAAGTATTATAACAGTTGCTATTAATATCATCAATAATGTAGTCATCTATTTCCCCTCCTCTTAGCGCTGTCTTGTTCTTGTGTGGCTTTATTAATGGCAATGGATATAATTATTATCATGATTGTTATTACATAGGCGACTGCTGATGCATAACCATAGGAAGTGCCTCCCTGCGGTGCCTTATTTAGCAAATACATCATTAATGTTAATCCGCCATTATTTTGACCGCCTGTCCAGCTTGAGTTTGTTAAGATAAAAGGCTCGGTAAATAAATTAAACATACCAATACTGGATTGAATTATAGTAAATATAATAATGGGCTTTAATAACGGAATTGATATATGAAAGAGTACTCTACTATGAGTTGCACCATCAATCTTTGCCGCTTCATAAATATCATTGCTAATACCCTGCATACCGGCAAGATAAATGACCATGTTCCAGCCCACCCATTTCCAGGCGAACATGACAATAACCGCTACTTTAATGAGTGAGCCGTCACCGCCCAGCCAATTTATCGCATCTTCTCCAAAAAAGCTCAAAATATAGTTAATTAATCCATAATTATTTCCAAACAGATTCTGGAATATTATCGTTATTGCTACTGAGCTTGTAACCATTGGCATAAAATATATCGTCTTAAATATATTTTCACCTTTTACCAATTTGGAATTCAATATGTAGGCTAATGTTAATCCACCAAGCAAAATTGGTATATGCGCGATAATTCCAATGAATATGGTATTGCTAAGTGCTTTCCAAAACAATGAATCCTTAAATAAGTTAAGGTAATTATCAATACCAATAAAGTGCATGGCAGAGATTCCATCCCACCTGAAAAAACTAATATAGAATCCGGTCACAATCGGAAACAATCCAAAGATTGCAAACAAAATATAGAAAGGCGCTATATAGGCGTATGCCACTTTATATTTTTTCATTTCAGAAAATACATTCTTTTTTTTCTGTATGGTCTTGCTTTTTGTCATAGGATTTGAACTCCTCTCTTTTGAAAAGCCGGTCTTCCATTATTAAGAATCCGGCTTTTCATACGCAACGCTATTTATTTTATTAACGTCTTATTCTTTCCAAAGTCCTGCGTCCTTCAATACCTGTATTTGCTGTTCTTTTACTTCCTTTGTTGCTGTCTCAATATTAGAACCTACCAGATCACGAATCTGCTCAGCACTAAGTCCCTGCTGTAAACCTGCATTAACGGAACTGTATATACAACCTTCAGCCGTTGTATCCATCATAGTTGTATTAACCGGCTTTAATTCACTTGCTATCTTAGCCCAAAGTTCCTTTGTTTTCTCTCCTCCAAAATAGGGATCCTCTTTACCATAAATTGCGCTATCCTCCCATGCCGGTTTAAAAGCAGGGTAATAATCAACAGCCTGAAACATATCATTTTGTCCTTTTGCAGTTGCCAGCATATATTTGATGAATGCCCAAGCTGCATCTTTATTCTTACTCTGCTCCGGCAGAACCAGGAAGGAGCCACCCCAGTTTGAACTTTTCACTCCACCAGGCAGTGTTGTTACAGCCCAATGTCCGGTACCATCTGGATCAATATCCTTCTTTAAGAAACCACCAAACCAGGCTCCAGTTGCTACGGAAGCGCAAGAACCATCCTTGTAAGCTGCATAAGCTTCTGTGCTCCACATATCAACGTTCATATCCAGCTTATCTTTTCTCATATTAATCACAGCATTTAAACAATCAATATCTCCATCACGGTTCATTACCAGATTTAATTTATCATCATAATAATCACGATTACAGAATAATTCAAAATAAAGGTAAGAGGCATCCGGAATCAACCATCTTTTCCCTGGTATATTTACTGCCTTCGCTACCTGCAATACACCGTCCCAGGTACTCATCAATTTAGCAACTTCTTCCGGATCTGTCGGTAATCCCGCTTCTTTAAATACATCTCTACGATAAAAATAACTGCATGGTCCAATATCCCAGGGTATTGCTGTTAAACGACTTTTATCAGCTGAATATGCCTGATCCCATTTATATTCTACAAAATCTCCTTTTAATTCTCCTGCATTATATGGGTCATCTAATAAATTAGTAAGTACAGAAGAGTTTCTATATTGTGCTATATATGCACCTTCCACCATGGCCACATCAGGCGCTCCTGAACCCGCTGCAAGAGAGGTTTGCAATGCCTGATGATGACTAGTGGTATCTGTGAATTGCATTTCTACTTCTATTTTAGGATATTCTTTTTTAAATCCCTCCATTGCAGCTTCGAATGCATCATCTCCTGATGGCCATCCGCCAACTACAATTTTACCGGAAACCTCAGCCGGTTGTGAGCTACCGGTATCAGCACCTGCTGAACCAGCCTCTTTGCCCGCACTGTTTTTTTTGCCGCCACACCCAGTAAGACTGGATACCGCAACTGCTGCAACTAATAATAAAACAATAAGTTTCTTTATTTTTTTCATATAAATCTCCCATCTGCCTAAACGAATAAGCAAAGCTAAATATCAACTGTAGATAACTATTTGTAACTTTTGGATTAACAGGCTAATTGCTGATATCCTTTACACTCTCACCCTCTAATATTTTTACAGCCAAATGAGTAATACGTTTCACCTTTTTACCCTTCAGCATATCAATTAAAACCTCCACGCATTTTGCTCCCTGCTTTTCAGCAGATAAATTAACAGTGGTCAGCAGCGGGAATGAATACCTTCTGGCAAATGATCCATCAAAACCCATTACTGATATATCTTCCGGTACTCTAATACCCAATCTTCTGAATTGGTTCATAACGCCAAACGCAAACTCATCATTAAAACAAAGAACCGCAGTAGCATCTAAATTTCTCTCCAGGAAAATTTGTGCGGCAACTTCTCCCTTACCATAGAAGCTTTCTTCCACATTAAATACATTTTCTGTTTGTTCTTCCTTAAATTTCATAATACGCTCATCGTTACCTAAGTCTTTTTTATGAATACCTAATACATAATTTTTAATCTGATCTTTTAATACCGGCCGTAATTCTTCGATATAGGCATACATCCTTGCATTTTCCGAATTATATTCATAAGGCATTCCCAGTGCAATTTTCTTATGTCCCATTTTTCTTAAATAGTGAATTGCGTCCGTTGTAGCTTTATACATATCAATCTCCACTCGCGGAACTGCTTTTGATAAGCAAATTGGATTCCCATAACTTGCTGTAACCATCGGCAGAAAATAATTCTTACCAGAAGACTCCGCATACCACTGGGCAGCATTCTCATTCGGCATTATAATTCCATCAATCATCGTATTCTTAATCGCATTGAAATCCAATGATCCATTAATTACCACCATATAATTTTGTTGTCGCGCGGTATTTACCATACCATGGTACATTTCAATATTAAATGAATTCTGCAAGTCCTTACAATAAAACAAGATCTGCTTAGTCCTTTTATTTTGCAGGGACATTGCTACAGGATTGGGATAATATCCCATTTCTTCTGCAATGCTAAGTATTCTTTCCTTTTTTGCCTTATCGACATAACCACTATTGTTAAGTGTTCTTGAAACTACTGAAACAGATACCCCGGCCAGGTTTGCTATATCTTTTCGTGTAGCCATTTTCCTCTCCATTCCGGCGCACGTTTTCTGCGCATTGAAGTTATATACTAAGGATTACACTGGTACAAAACTTCTGAGGTTGAAAGTGCATTTCTTTCAATCCTCCTCTGCTGTTAATTTGATCAAGACATTGGCAACGCAAGTAATCTTTACTATATAAAATTACTTTTCAAAGAATATATATGTAACTTTTGACGATATCGTTATACCTATAATAATACGTTTCACCAATATGTTCAATCCGCTTATATATGGTCGCGCGTCCACATGTTATATTTCATAAATGAATATTCAACTAACTGGAATTATCAACTTTTTTGTTGTTTGATAATAATGAAATCCCCGTTACAAAAGCATAAGGAGCATTTTTTACCATACTTTACCAAAGTCTTGCATATAATTACATTTAAGACAGGCAATGATCCAATTTCTGTAATATGGATATAAAATGTAAAAGTCCCAGGTAAAGAAGATATTCCTCTCTACCTGAGACTGACTTGGTTTATAAGACAGCTCCTATAGGGGCAAAAATAATCACACCACTTTCCTGTTTTTTGACCATATTAAAAAAAGAGCCATAAATCAAGAATTCACCATTTATAGCACTTTTTAACTTACATCCATCATACCTTGGAAGTGTACGCTATCAAAATAATTAATCTAAAGCTAAAATGTTTTTTGCATTGAGGCTAAAAATATGTTCATACCCAAAAGCATCGATTGCCTGCTTAATATCACTACCCCTAATCCTCTTGGAGCTTGAAGTATCAATATAGATATTTTTTAGGTTTACGCCACTTTTGCTGAAAAGGTCTGTACCGGTTAAATGCCCGATAATAAACACGGCGTTTTGATTTTCCTTGATAAATTGTAGCAGCTTCAGAACTTCCTTTCTTGTATATATATGAATAAATAACGGCAATTTATACGAAGAGGTAAGATCGACCAAATTTTTTGCAACTAGAATATGTTAATTTAGTGCCCCGAATCATCTTAACATCATAGCTCCTTTTTCATAGGTAGTGTATCTCTCATCGCTCTTATAATACGCAAAAAGGCACTTAAATCTAGTTTTCGACTAAATGTAAATGCCTTTTCAATTAATTTTGAACAGGCTGACCCTGTACTGACACGCTTTAAGTGTTTTGCTACAATCGTTGCTGTTTTTTTATATTTTAAACTTTGATATTTCCTGCTTCATATGGTTTGATAAATCTTTTAGCGTTTCAATGTCCTGTGCCACATGCTGAAGGGTTGCGGATTGTTCCTCTACCGAAGCCGCAGATTCTTGTGTGGATGCTGCATTTTCTTCTGCAATTGCAGATAAATTTGTAATAATATTTATAAGTTCATCTTTCTTTTCAAAAATTGCAGCACTGTCCTCATTAACACTTATCATTCCTTTGCTCGTTTCATCAATTGCATTTGAAATACCGTCGAATTTATTTTTAGTCTGAGTAACACTTTCATTTTGGGTCATAATTTGTTTATCCAGACTTTTCACAATATCAACTGTATTTTGCATACTAATACTTAATTCATTAATGACCTCTTCAATTTCAGTTGTAAATATACTGGAGGATTCTGCCAGCTTTCTAACTTCTGTTGCCACGACTGCAAAACCTTTTCCTTGTTCTCCCGCGCGTGCCGCTTCAATCGCAGCATTTAATGAAAGAAGATTTGTCTGTTCCGAAATGTTTTTAATCATAGCGGAAGCATTCTGAATTTTACTAACACTGGCACTTGTGCTGGCAAATGCATCCATAATCTTTTTTGATGCAGCTGTACTTTCACCGGATTTATTGATCAATTCATTTACGATATTCATACCTTCGTCTTTCAAGTCCGTAACTGATCTAATTGCAGTATCAAGCTGCTTAATCATTCGTTGAGAATTTTCGATGATTTCTCCGATCTCGACGACCTTAACTGCTCCCTTTTCAGTATCACTTGCCTGTTCTCCCGCACCTTTCGCTATCTCATTAATTGCATTGGCTAATTCATCCGAAGATCTGGAGATTTCATATCCTGAATTTGAGAGGTTTTCTGCTGCAATTGAAACATTGTTTGCAGCCAATCCTAAACCATCAAACAATTTTATTAAATTTAATTGCATTACCTGGATAGAATTTGCTATTTGTCCTACTTCATCTTTCCTTTTTAATAGTTTTTTCCCTTTATGTTCAATCGTATCTGTAAAATCATAATTCGCTAATTTTTGATTAAAATTCGAAAGTTTTTTGATAGGACGTGAAATTGAGTCCGCAATAAACCAAATCGTTGCTGTAATTAATAAAACTCCAACTAAAGCAATCCAGAACATTTTTATTAGAATTTTATTTGATTCTTCATTAGTTTCTTTGGTAGGTATTGTAGCAATGAGTGACCAAGGCTGATCCGAATTCATAATCTTGATTGGAGATATTACTACCATTTTCTCAATGTGATCAATTGGCGATACCGATATATTTTTAAAGCTTTCTCCCCTCTCTACTGCTTGCGTGAATTTTTCATTATTTGCCACCTCACCGATATTTTTACCAATTAATTCTGTATTGGAATGCGCAATGATGGTACCGGAATTGGAGCATAGTATTCCATACCCTGTCTTGTAAAGTACAATGCTCCTGTTTATTTCTATAAGTTTATTAATCGAAAAATCTACACCTGCAGCTCCGATGAACTTGTCGTTTATCATAATCGGAACGCTTAAGGTCACCAACTTTTCAACCGTCCCATTCACTTTAATATCGTAAGGTTCCGTAATATAAGTTTTTCCTGTTTTTCTCGGTTGAAAATACCATGTACTTGATTCATTATCTTCATACTGACTAGTGCAATAATTTAAATTCAGCTCTCCTCCTACCTTATTCCAATAGGGGATATACCGACCCGTGTAGTCATTGTAAGGAGCTTTATTTACATATTCTGCATCTTTTCCATCAAAAGCATTTGGTTCAAACGCACACCAAACTCCTATGATATCCTGATTTTCACTAATTATCATTTTCAGCAACTCATTCATACTATCCCTGTCTGTATTACCCGATATAATGAATGACTTCAGCGTAGCTGCAAGGTCGGTTGCCGCTTTCATATTAAGGTTTAATAATTCTCCCATTTCCTGAGCGTATTTTTTACTCACATCTGTGGATATCGTATCTGTCTGCTTTTCTGAACTTTTATTAACCGAATATGCTGTTGTTCCGATAACAATTGCCTGTATTAGAATTAAGGCAACCAGTAAATATACTAGCATTTTCACTTTGATTGTTTTCATGTATAAATCTCCTCTGATTATAATTTAATATGTAATATTGTGTCATGAGAGCTTATTTTACTTTACAAATATTGGCATTCTATTTTTATCATTTTACAAACTAAAGCATATTAGTTACTGAAGTCGTACATCACATAGAATACTTGCCAGCAGTTCATCATCAGTAAGATTAAACATTTCTTTTGATAACAACGATCCGATTATACAGTATTGTGTTAGATTTTTAAGATAATTCCAGACCATTTGTCGGGCTAAGCATATATTGATATTATTTCAAGCTTATACCCGCGCCTTTCACTTTTTGATGTCTTTTTCAAAACGTGAATAGGCTTTCATAAATAGTTTGAAAGTGATTTTCTTTCAAACTTTCTCTGACTCATCCCCTTCATTTTTCCTCCGACTTATTGAGCATTTCAGCAATCAAAACTTTATATGTAATAACTTCTGGGAATTCATACTGATATGTATTTATTTTTATCAATATGATTTATGTAGTCCTTAAGATCTAGTAACTAAATATTACATTATGGTTTTTTTCTTGTCAATATAATTCATATTTCGACATTAAAGAGTTTATATGGCATTAAAATTAATTTGACAATGGAGATTTGTTGATTATCCTTATAGGATGATAAGTTTGAATAACCATTATATAAAATAAATAATTGTTATATTAGTTATTGGTATTGTTCGTTATTTTTCCCTCATACGGCTTTCCGACATACTTCTTTCTACAGCGTTGCGTTATGCCGTTAGCTTTTGTAATCCTTTCTCGTTAAGTATGGTTCTTACCTTTTTCATTTGTGATAACTGTCCAGGCCTTTGATGTTTCTTATTGTACCATCTGACAAAAGTACATATAATGTACCAGTCCAGCTTCACTGGACACACGATATACGAGCAAAAGGAGTTGATGACTAATATCATCAACTCCTTTATTCAAGTTATTATTTCGTATATGCATAATTTCCATCATCTTTTATACAAAAGAAATTCGCATAACTGTTATTGAATACATTATGAACAGAAGTATCGATTTTTATTTTATCTTTTATTATCTTACACCAAAAGCCGCTTCTCGATACATCCCCTTGTAGAATTACTCCATATACAACTCCATCTTTGTGAATCAATTTTTTGTAGATACCATCTTTTTCGAAAATCACTTCTGTATAGCTGTCATCAGGAGCAATGGGAATACCGATGGATACTGTTCCCAAACCGAACAGATTAATCGCATTCCTCGCTGTAAAATAATCTGTAAAATGTTCTTCCCTTCCTGCCATGTTATAAGCGGCAACCACACTCTGCTTTGTTGCACTTGGCCAGATTCCGGAAAGCCCTGTAACATCACCAGCCGCATAGATCTCCGGTACAGAGGTTTGCATACGGTCATCTACCAGAATGCCCCGATCCATCTTCATAAAAGAGGAACGGATAAATTCCGTATTCGGCCTTACACCTACTGCCGTTACTATCATGTCACACTCTATTATAGTACCGTCCTTTAGCTTAACTGATTTTACATTGCCACTTGTATCATTTGCTGCTTCTAATACAGATACACCCGTTAATACGGTAGCTCCCATGGACTCAAGGATCGTCTGATACCGGCCCGCTGCACGATGATCTAACTGTATGGAAAGCACCCGATCAGCCATCTCTATAATAGTAACCTGAAGACCCAAATGAATGAGAGCGGAAGCAGCATCTAAGCCAATCAAGCCCGCTCCTAGTATAATAACTTTTCTAGTGGAAGCGGCCGCCTTTTTGATAGCATTTACATCGGCAATATCACGCAGCTTAAACACATTCCCTGCATCCTGAAAGCCCTTAATCGGCGGGATGAAAGCCTTGGCTCCTGTTGCAATCAGTAATTTGTCATAAAGGATTTTATTACCGTCATCCAGTAGGACCTCCTGATTAAGGGGCTCTATATCGGTCACTTTCTTTCCCTTAATCCAGGTTATCTTATCTGTATCGAAAAAATCCTTCTCAATAAAGGAGATGCTCTCCAGATCTCTTTCACTGGCAATGACATGATGGAGCATGCATCTGGAATATACCTTTTCATCCTCTGATATCATAATCACTTCACCACTTTTATCCAGTTCGAGCAGTGTTTTGGCAGCATTCATTCCTGCGGCCCCGGCACCTAATATCACATATCTCATACGGCATTCACCTCAATCAGATAGATTGCTTTATTCGGACAACTCTCGACGCATCTTGGAGATGTATTGTCTTTGCAAAAATCACATTTGATAATTACTTTTTTCGTATTATTATCTGCTTTTAAAACGCTATAAGGGCAGGACATAACACACATATAGCAGGACGCACATTGTTCCTTATCATAGGTTACAAGACCTGTGATATTATCCTTTTTCATAGCTCCGCTGATACAGGCTGCAACACATTCCGGCTGATCACAATGACGGCAGAAAATTGGAACGGGTTGATTATTACTATTCAGAGCAATATAGTTACGGCTCACATTTTCAGTGTTCTCCAAGTCAAGATCATATAAGGTTTTACTGCCTTCACTATGCTCCACCATACAAGCCAGGCTGCAGCTTTGGCACCCAAAACATAAGTCTTTATTTATCATTATTCGTTTTATAAGGCTCACCCCTTTCTAAGTATTGCAATTTACAGTCCTAAGCCCTTTCGCTTCTCCACAATAATTTCTTCTAAACGATCTGCTGCTTTTATTACATCACCTTCAATAATCAGCTGCCCTCCTGTTAAGGATATCATATCCTCTGTCAGAACCTTAGTTACAACCTTGCTGCCTGTGGTAAATGGCGGTAAAGCAAGGTGTAATGGAAGTCCAAGAGCCAGACCAAAGGAACCATCTGCCAGTGCTTGTTCTTCCAGCCACTGTGGTGCCGATAATATGAGTGGAAGCTGAGGGATATCTATATTTAAGGCTTCCGCAATTTCAGAGGCTACCATTTCAAGCCTTCCAATTGCAAGACATGGTCCAAAATTAAGAACAGGCGGTATACCAAGACTTTCACATACACCTCTTAAATTATCCCCGGCCAGAGCAGCTGCTTTCGCTGACATAAGACCAACATTCTCTAATCCACCGCTGGAACATCCGGCTGAAAGCACAATGATATCCCTCTTAATAAGCTCTTTGGTAAGCTCTACGGTGAATACGTCATGACCCTTTGCGGTTAGATTAGAACACCCCACAATCCCCGCAATACCTTTTATTTTACCGGCTACAATCAAATCAATCAGCGGTTTCCAGTTGCCTCCCAGGAAATCTCTTAAGGATCCTTCGCTAACACCGGTGAGAACATCATCGTCACCATGTTCCATTGAAATATTAATCTTTACAGATGGTCTTCTCTCTTTATAGCTTTCCATAGCTGCTTCGATGACATGTTCTGTAAGCGCTTCATTATCGTTAAAATCATATGGAATATATTCTGCATTGGCTTTCTTCGCAACATCATCAATACAGATCATCTTAACCTGGAGTTTATCTGCAATCGGTTCAATTCCTGGAAGTGTACAGTTAAATTCTGATACAATAAGATCAATTGCTCCGGTGGCAATGACCGCTTCACTGGTAAAATTATTACCCGCATGTCCGGCAAATACCTCTTTACTATGTTCTCCTCTTAGCTGAAGATCCTGTCCCACACAGGTACAGCCAATCAGGCGGAAGCCCTTTGCACCTATTTCCTTCGCACGTTGTGTAGCAGTTTCCTCCACAAGCCTTTCTTGAAGAGCACCAAACATGGACTGTTGATGACCGGTTATCATGATGTTGATAAAACCATCGTCAATTACTCGAAGTCCAACGGATGCGGTACGAAGAACAGGTGCTCCAAGCATAACATCATTTAACAGATTGGTCAGGGTGAGACCATAAAGACCAGTCGATATTCCAAGTCTAAGGCAGTGAAGCAGCATATTGACGGGATCACTGCTAAGATTTGTCGAAGTCTTAACCACTCCGTCAAACACCTCAGATTTTGCTCCACCCGGTACAATCCCAAGCTCCTGCCATTTCTTATATCTGGGAGCGTATGCCAACTTTTCAACAAGCTCCATCTTTTCAAATGCCGGTTTATATAAGTCTGCTAAAATCTTATCCGCTACAAGCATTGCTTTTTCATTGATGCCCTCTGCTTTTATACCAAATAATTCAGCTAGTTTATCAAGGGTCTCTTCACTTTTCATTTTTTTATTCTTGTCAGCATACGATTTTAAATTTCTCGCTGCATTTTCAACTACATGAATATAGCAACCTGATCCAGCGGCAACTGCTCTTAGAAAGTTCCTTGCAACAATAGTATCCGCAGTTGCTCCACACACACCCTTCGGGGAATCCGGTGTTATTCTGCAAGGGCCATTGGAGCATAGTCTGCAGCAAACACCTTGAAGAGCAAAGCCACATTTGAGTTTTTGGGTCTCCACACGGTGATGAGAAGTATCGACCTCCAAATTCGCAATAAATTCCTGTAAAATTGTATCCGCGGATTGACAGGTATTACATATTCTTTGTTCTGACATATTCTATATCCTCCTGTTATATAGTATACCATTTTGGTATAGTTTTAATTTAAAATATATATAGGGATTGAAATTCCCTATATATATTTTAAATTAAATCATTCTAGCATTCGTCTTGATCGTTCTTTGTTGACTTATGACAACTAAACTTTCATTTTTTATTTATCAAAAGCATATCCTTAAAATTAATTCTCTGTAAATCTGCATCCAACTTTACTTGGATTTCATTCAATACCTGATGTATGTTACAGGTAGTACTGCGGTTCAATGAACAATAAACACTATCATATAAGCATCGATTTACATAGATGGGTCCATCAACCACCTCAATTACATCCTTCATTGATATATCCTGCGGATTTTTGGCAAGTGAATAGCCACCATTGATACCCCGATGCGAATTTAATATGCCTGCTATTGTGAGCTTTCTAAGAAGTTTCAGCAAAAAACGCAATGGAATATTTAAAGTCTCTGAAATTATCTTCGACTCGACTTTTTCGTCAAATTCTTTCTCTGAAAGGAATAGAACAACTCTTAATGCATAATCGCACTCCTGTGTTATGCCCATAAATTCTCCTTATATTTTGTTTGTATACCTTATTGGTATACTTTTAGAATACAACAAAATGTAGAAAATGTAAATACCATTTTGATGAACTATGAGAGAAATATTTTATTCATAGCAACCCTAATTATATAGTTGTTTCTCTGCTTTTTTATTAATCCTGATCGATACTTTTGCTGTAGATCATTCCACAGTTTTTGCATTTCAGGAATTCCCATTGGTTTGTTTTATCGTTAAGTTCATTCTTCGTTCTCATTAAAATCTTGCATCAGATAATTATTCCATGATGTGTTAATCTTCTCTAAATCCTTCTTCTGCATAATCCTATTCCTATCGTTTAGGATTGCAAGCATTTCGTCGGCTATGTCTTCAAGTGCCGGATGCTGATAATGTGATAAATATCCGATCATCCTCTTAGCAGTAAAATCTGTATTTAGATTCCTGGTGACAACATCGCAGAATTCCTCCCGATACCCTCGTCTTAGCATTAACTGATAAAGTTCCATGCTTATCTCTGATCTTGGTTTCATATTCACACTCCATCTTTCTGCACCTTTCGCCTACCTCCGTGTACTATATTGTTATAGGCAATTACGAAACTATATAGTTGTACAAATTGTATACACAAAAAGTATATATTCTTTCGCTCCGGAGCATATACTCTCTGTGTATACAATAAATATAATTCTTGAGTTTCACAATTATCTACTACATAATTATGTTCGTGAAATAGCTACTCAATATAACGTATTTTAGTGGTATCCGGAGTATGAGGTGTGCTTTCTTTATTTCCGTAACCCACCAGAACAGAAATACCAAACTCCCAGCCATCGTCAAAACCAAGTTTCTTTTTGTATACATCGCCTTTAGGGCCATTTATCGGAAGTGCAGCCATGCCGCAGATCACACTGCCAAGTCCGAGAGATGTTGCAGCCAGAGCAATGTTTTCACAAACAATACCTGCGTCAATGTCCGCACCGGGTTGTTTTAAAATCAGGTACATGCAAGGAGCATTGTAAAACAGTGTTCCACCACGGCTCATAAATCTGTCATATGTAGTCTTATCTTCTGCCTCAGCAAGGAGGCGCATGCCTTCGGCATCCATTTCCTCGATCAATGACTTGTTAGTGATAACAACAACCTGCCACGGCTGACGGTTTATACCACTGGGCGACTGTACCGCAGCAAGAGCCAGAGCTTCCAGCTTCTCCTTTTCAGGTAAACGTGCGTCATAGGAACGGCATGAGTAGCGCCGGCTGATTGTACTAAGAATTTCGTTCATAGATATTCTCCTTCTTTCTCTTTCAATTTAGTTCTTTCTATTTTCCATTTTCGAAATAAATAGAATTTCCTCTTGTTCCTGGTAGGAATAAACACCTTTCATACTAGTGTCATTTTTATATATTTATGAAAGCCTTTTAACGATCTGACTTCTGCTAATATTTTATATCTTTCTTATTATACCTCATTCTTGTTCCCAATATCAATATTTTCTCGTTTTTGGGCTTCATCTTATTATATACTCGTTACTGTTCGCAGGGCACTTGTACAAAGGACATTAGACATTGTTCCAAATCATACAGAATTCCCTCCGCACTCTGATAACGAAGCTCAGGTTCCTTCTCTATTAGCTTCATGATGATTGCAGATACTGGCTTTGGAATATAAGGATTGATCAAATGCAGTTCCAGAGGTATCTTCACGATGTGATTATGAAGCATCTCAAGAATATTACTTGCTTGAAATGGCTTCAACCCGGTAAAAAGTTCGTACATTGTAATTCCATGCAAAGATTTTATCATCTTCCTCATGGCGGATGACACACTTATTCGTATCTTTAAATGGATAATCCTCGTAGACATGATCATATGAAAGGCAATAATTAATTATCTGTTGTCTTTCTATTAACAAAGCTTTACTTCCCCTTCCTCAATCCGGGATACGTCCTTACCACAGTTCTTGTATTTCCCAATTAATCTGATGTCTCTTTGGGTAAGACTTGAATAACATATCCGGGTTAAATCTCCGTAACCCCACAGTTGCCGCAGGTACCTGTCGCTGTGTACCTCATTATATTCCTTACCATACTATGATAGAGCTTGCTTTATCTTATCTATAA
This sequence comes from Bacillota bacterium, assembly GCA_023418475.1. Taxonomy (GTDB): domain Bacteria; phylum Bacillota; class Clostridia; order Lachnospirales; family Lachnospiraceae; genus Mobilitalea. Next base: position 47,755 of record JAEZZO010000033.1, on the reverse strand, counting down.
TCGTAATATCCGCTGGTAGCCATTTCACAGAATCCATTGTCTCCTTCGTAAGCCACTTCGAGGCTTCGTGCTCTTTGAGTACCAAATTACCAGATTTTATAATGCACCAGTAACAACACATCGTTAAATGAAATGTTGGATAATCATATTCAATCGTATCAAGGTACTCTCCTACTTCGATTACAGTATCGAGCTCCTCTCTTATTTCTCGTGCCAATGCCGCTTGAGGAGTTTCTCCTTCCTCAACCTTTCCACCAGGGAATTCCCATTCACCCTTATATTCTCCATAACCACGCTGAGTGGCAAAAACTTTCTCTCCATCTCTAATAATAGCCGCAACGACTTTAACAATTTTCATCCTATCCTTTCCTCCTTCAAACAGTATTTAGGTATCTGAGCAGATCATCACGAACCGAATGATGCATCTTCATTTTAACCTTACAGATCGGTTCCATTCTACCCTTGTTGTTCTGTTTCTTGGTTTCAACAGTTTCTATCACATCAAATTAACCTCAAACGAATCTGCATAATCCGGCTTACCTTCAACATAGTTCTTCTCATCATCGGTTTCGATCTTATCCTATGCAACCTCATCAAAATGTACTGTAGATTCTCTGAGAATGATACTGTTGCAACTGATAACATATTTTCGTATTTGATCTGCATTGTAAGAGCGATCCCCTGACAGTGCAATCGGGATCATAAAGTTATTGTTATAATTTCCAATAAAATCAAGGATTACAACATACTCTTTTCCCTCAGCCTTACGCAAACCACGACCAAGCTGCGTATGAATCAATAAACAATTCATTATTACTGTCTGAATTCTATCGTCTATTTCATTTACAAAGAATTATGTTATCCACAAGATCATCCAAAATTTTATCTTTTCTCCACAATTCATGAGCTAACTCTTAGGATAAGTTGTACTCTACCTACGATTCCACCCATCAGCATCACCTTGATTCCTCTTGGATGATTTAATAAATTAGTCAGGATTCTCATCACAATACCTTCTGTTAATTTTCCTGTACTTTAATCCTGCTTTTGCACTACCTGTACTTTTGTGCCTATCTTTATATGATTTCTTACTGTAACCTCCATATCTGCTCCCATCTTTTTATCCAATCTATCTGTTTATTTTCTTTGTTTTTGGTCTTGTCAATTCATAGCTTTCTGCAATCATTTGTTGGATAACATTCTCTGGAACTGTTCCATCTAAAACAATTGAATTCCAGTGCTCTTTGTTCATGTGATATGCCGGAACAATTGATGGAAATGCACTTCGCCAAAAATCTGTCCACTCCGGGTCACATTTCACATTTATCCATATATTTCCTTCACGCTCATAAATACAGGTAAATATCTTTTTGTTCACCATATGGCGCATCAATGTCCAGTTGCTATCATGAAATGGATAATCTTCTATTATTTTGTGAAAGGATTTGCAATACCAGATTACTTCTTCTCGTGTAGTCATAGCCTTTTCTCCCAATAAAAAACTTCTCAATCATTGTACCATAGAAAAGTACAAATCATAGAGAAGTTCTATCTTTTTTCATTGGAAAGTCCACATATATTATTTAATCTCAGTTAGATAAATAATATTGCTATAAGAATGTAATTGAAAGAGGGATGTAATTTTCCTTCTTTTAAGTTTACAATATGACACGAATGAAAAGTAAATCCCCTTGTGAATTGGAATTTATGTTCTCAATATAAATTGAAAATTCCGCTTTTTGCATAGTAGATTTTTTCTTTATAGCTGTTTCATTTCATTATTACAAATAATAGATAAAATCAATATAGAATGTTTCGTAATTACGAATTTTACTGAAAGGAATAGCTATCATGAAATTAAGACCAGAAATGGATATTGGGAAAAACATTCAACTACTTCGGCAAAAAGCTGCCTTGACCCAGGATCAAACCATTGCTCACATGCATCTTATGGGACTTAATATTTCAAAAAGTACTTATGCCAAACTCGAAACTAATCGAATAAATATCCGTGTTAGTGAATTGGTTGCTTTGAAATTTATTTTTAATGCAGAATTTAATGATTTCTTTTTCGGTTTAGAATATGGGGCATCTCTATCTGACGAATGATAATAATTTGATTGAAGGACTGACTAAAAATTGACGTCTCTATTCTCACCTTTCATCAATCCAAAAATGTTTAGTCAAGAAAAAAGCTTTAAAATCCATAGTGTCTAAAACTAATATAAAACCTCCTGTAGCGATGGTATCTTATTCAATACGATCTGCTACAGGAGGAAAAAGATGCTGTTCATTTACCCGCTTACAATAATACTTTATGAAATGAAAATGCTTTTATTTTACAGTAACCTTTACTTTTTTGTATACACCATTCTGTGCATAGCAATAAATATAGCACGTTCCTTTTGAAACTGCTTTGATTTTACCTGTACTACTAACCGCTACTATTCTCGCATTTGATGATTCATAGGAGATCTCTGCAATGTGGTTTTCCGACTTCTTACCGCTTGGCAGCATCGCATGACTGCTTAGTGTTTTTGACGCTCCTATTTTCATTGATAGGTTTGTATCATTTACTGTTACCTTTGTCGGATTTGCATATGTCTCACTTTGAGTCGTTGAATGAGTTATTTTTGAAACAGCAATTATTATCTTTTTGCCATTAATCAATTTATAAGCTTTCACCTGACACTTATAATAAGTATCTTTTTTCAGTCCAGTAATCTGATAGCTCGACGTATCTGCTGATACATCAGCTATTTTTTCCAGATGATTATTTATTCCGCAAGCTGCACCATAGATAACATAACCATCTGCTCCAGATACTTTTGAATAAATAAGATTTTGGGATGTAGTCCCCCCTTTTGCTTTTAATCTGAGCGGATGAAATCCTTTCTGTACTTGTATTGTGACCGGTTTTGCTCTATTGATTATCAGCTTATATACTTTGGCAGTTCCATCCTCAGCAGTCACTTTAATATAAGAGATATTATCTCCCGTCTTTAAATCCAGCTTGTTCTTGGTAACTGCTTTCTTACAGTTCTTATCACTGTAAAGCTTCCATACTGCATTGTTGCTTACCTTAATCTCAACTATCACGCTGCTGGTTTTATTTGTAACGGAAGCTATAATGCCCATATCTTTTATAATTGAAGTAGAAGGTACAATTACTTTTATAATATTGGCATCTGAGGATTTTAAGAACGCATCCGTTTTCACTACGGTAAAGGTACTGAACTTTTTGATATGGAAACGGATTCCATATACACCATTTTTGTACTCTACAAGTTCTCCCTGTACCAACTCCTCTTCTCCATCGGAATGCTTAATGTATACGGCTAGCTGCTGCAATAGTGCCGCTCTCTCAGTCGGATCGGATGGAATTGTAATTTCCGTCAGAGGAAGAGTGATATCAGCCTCTGTGGAGGACATATTTGTTTCAATTGTAACAGGATTACTAATGATGGATATGTTACTCTCTGCATTACCACTTACAATAGCTGCCTGCAGTAATGCACTGCTTATTGCCGTTTCTTTCTGTGTTTCATCTTTAACCGGTACAAGTCTGAAATATAAATCATCCTTTGAACCTTGACTAATTTCAGCAATTGTATTTTTGGAAATATCAATTCTCACTTCTTCGGTATCGATTTGCAAGTTGATTTCGCCTTTGGCTAATCCCTCAAGAGACTTTGCGGGTATATTAACTTTTGTCTCCGATACCTCATCTTTTTCATCAGGAATTACGATTCTTGCCGTATCTTTATTTTCTTTCTTTAATTTCTCTACGGTCTCTGTTGCCTTACTCTCCTGATATGTTACCGTATCAGTTTTCTTTCCGTCACTTTCTGTTTTTCTTTCTATTGTAATCTGTGAAACGGTGTTGTCTGTATTACCCTGCTTAACATCCACCGTAATTACTGTTGTACCTGATGGAGCTGGATTTGTCGGTATCGTGTTTCCACCCGTATCTCCACCACTCGATGGACTTTGAGGCATTACAGTGTTGGAAGCTGTTGAAGCAGCCCCATTTCCTGCTATATTTACTGCTTTTACTGTAAAAGTATAAGCGGTTCCATTCCTCAAACCTGTAACCGCAATGGTTGTTCCAGTTCCTGTTACTGCTATATTTCCAGGGCTGGAGGTAACAATATATCCTGTGATTGCACTTCCTCCATTATCCTCAGGTGCTGTAAAATGAACAGTTGCCTGACCGTTTCCTGCTGTTGCAGTAACATTGGTCGGTGCACCCGGCACGGTTTTTGACACTTCGCTAATCTCTGCTGAACTTGGACTGTCAACGCCATCCTTTGTTGCTTTGATTACAAAATAGTAAGTCGTTCCGTTTACAAGTCCGGTTACATCATAACGATATACAGAACCTTCAACAGATGTTAGTGGTGTTCCATAGGTACCGGATGTGATGGATTGATATATTTTATACCCTGTCGCTCCTGCTACGCTGTTCCACTTTAATGTAACTTTTGCATTTCCGGCTGTTGCGGTAACTCCTGTTGGTGCCAGAAGGGCTACCGGTGCTGCGTCTACTGTCAGTGTGAAGGTTAGCGTCGCATCCGGGGCTGTTCCGTTGTTGACCTTCAATTTCACCTCGTAGCTGCCTGCTGCAAGTCCTGCTGCAATATCTAATTTCTTCGTAGTATCATTCCAGGTAATGCTGGCATTTCCATTGGTTTTCGTTACTGTCACCGGCTCTGTTCCTGTTATAGTATATAATTCTGTTGAAGTTGCAGCATATCCTTCCGTCAGGTTCATTGTTGTCGGACCTGTAATTCCAGGTGCTTCCAGTGCTGCATTTACTGTAAAGCTTACCTCAAAGGTCTTGCTGCTCAGGTCGGTTGCTGCTACTGTCACTGTCTCTGTGTAAGTTCCAGCGGCAAGTCCTGTCTTTGGACGGATCAGGAAGCTGGTCGACTGTGTCCCTGCTCCGAGGGCTCCCGGCTGAACAGTTCCTACAAGGAACTTCGTATCTGCTCCTCCGCTTAAGGTTACGGTCAGTCCTGTAATTGCTCCGGTTCCCTGTTTTGTCAGTGTTATGCTCTTTGTAACTTCATCTCGATCTGCAACACTGTATCCTTCTGTTAATGCCTCAAAGGTTACGGTTCCTGTCTCGGATACACTAAAGGTTGTTGGTGCTGCATTTACCGTAAAGCTAATTTCAAAGGTCTTGCTGCTCTGGTCTGTTGCTGCTACTGTCACTGTCTCTGTATAGGTTCCAGCTGTCAGTCCTGTCTTCGGTCGAATAAAGAAGCTGGTGCTTGCAGTCCCTGCTCCGAGGGCTCCCGGCTGAACAGTTCCTACAAGGAACTTCGTATCTGCTCCGCCGCCTAAGGTTACGGTCAGTCCCGTAATTGCTCCTGTTCCCTGTTTGGTAAGGGTTATGCTTTTTGCAATCTCGTCTCGATCTGCTGTAGTATATCCTTCTGTTAATGCCTCAAAGGTTACGGTTCCTGTCTCGGATACACTAAAGGTCGTTGGTGCTGCATTTACCGTAAAGCTTACCTCAAAGGTCTTGCTGCTCTGGTCGGTTGCTGCTACTGTCACTGTCTCTGTGTAAGTTCCAGCGGCAAGTCCTGTCTTTGGACGGATCAAGAAGCTGGTGGACTGTGTCCCTGCTCCGAGGGCTCCCGGCTGAACAGTTCCTAAAAGGAACTTCGTATCAGTTCCTCCGCTTAAGGTTACGGACAATCCTGTAATTGCTCCGGTTCCCTGTTTGGTAAGGGCTATGCTCTTTGTAATTTCGTCTCGATCCGCTGTAGTATATCCTTCTGTCAATGCCTCAAAGGTTACAGTTCCTGTCTCGGATACGCTAAAGGTCGTTGGGGCTATAGTGATATCTGTGCCACTTAAAGAAAAATAGGATGGTTGATAGGTACCGGACAGTATAATCTCTAATTCGGCTTCATCATCAACAGCATCGGTATCAATGTATAGGGTCGTTCTTCCATTCGAGACTGAAAGCTGAACAGATCCGGCTACCACATTTGTTCCGTCTCCGTTTGTCACACTACCGGAAGAAAAGTCTGCCCCTGCAACCCGGATTATGTCTCCTTCACGAAAATCTGTAATGGTATCCTGACCATTATTGACTGAGGAGGAATATTGGAAGATATCTATTCCATCCCCTCCCGTCAGTGTATCGTTGCCTTCGCCGCCGATTAACGTGTCGTTACCGCTTCCTGTAGTAATCACGTCATCGCCCGTACCGCCGTCAACCTGAGTGGGTGCAAGGCCTGTATCGGTAAAGCTGTCCTTCCCGCCGAACAGAAGATACTCCTGATAGTTTTTAGTGTTTCCCACGGGTAGATTGCTGGTTAGGGAAATGGTTTCATTATTTTCATCGTCATTCCCCTTGGTCGTGTCATAAACTGCATATTCTATCGCTGTCATGCTGTTGTTCGTAAGAATATGGTCGCCGTAATCATAGGTATCCCCGTGGATACCTTCTGCCGCTGTTTTTCCGCTGACCTTAATACCACGGTAGAGTCCTGACAAGGTATTATCATGGATATTCGCAGGAGTACTCTGCGCCTCAAGATTCATACCAGCGGCTTTGTATTTCGCTGGATCGCTACAGCCAATAAGGGTATTGTCTGAAATCTCGACCGCACCTGCACTCCAAAGATTGATAAAAGAGGGGGTGTAAGGGCCGGCTGTACCAATGTTTTGTATGGTGTTGCCTAAGATAACAGCAGTGGTTCCTTCAACAGTTGCATAATTATTACCGGGATTGATCTCATTGTTTCCACCGATCTGCACTCCACGCTGTGCCAGTATGCCCCAATAGCTGTCTTCGTTGCTGTCAATCGGTGTACCGGTGATAGTGTTGTCGGTAATAATAGCGTGCAGCTTTGGTCCCCAAGCCAGAACACCGATTTCCTGAAAATCGTGGATCAGGCTGGATTTGACGGTAAGCGTAACAGGGCTGGATAAAGCTGTGGAGCCCTCTGCCAGAATGCCATAATTTTTAAACCGCCAACCGGTAGTATCTGTGTTAGGGGCAATATTCTTTACCTCCACATTCTCAATAACGGTGTTAGTGTCAAAAGATGCAATGCCGATAAATTCGCGGTTAAGACCAAGATTATTATTGGCGGCATCTCTCTCAAAGCCCTGATGGTTACCATCAATAATCAGATTTTTAATGGTCACGGTTCCATCGCCTGGTGAATCCACGCGTACTTCCAGGATGGGAACCCGCTTACGACCGTTATTTGTCAGCATATCCTTTGCTGAGTTTACTAGATTGGCTGTATCTGGCGATTGCAGAATAGTTTCGCCTGTTCCTGCTCCTTGCAGGGTGATATTTTTGGTGACAAGATATTGTCCCGTATAGGTTCCTGCCATAATTCGTACGGTATCGCCATCGACAGTGTCACCTAATGCATCCTGCAAATCATAATATGAAGTGGTTGTAACAGTTCCACCGGCCGCTGTATGATCCAGTTCGGCAACGATAGTACCAGAACTACCAGACATTACAGCCGTATTCATATGGTTGGCCTCTATAACCGCAGCCTTGTCAGTGTAATTATCTGCTTTCAGCGTTTGTGTTCCTGCCGGAAGCCATAGATAAGCTACTCCACTCTGATCAGCCTTAGAACGGTAGGTATAATTTGATGCGGTCTCACTGCTGACCTGGCTGCTGATGATCGTTTCCGCAGCTGGGAGGGTACTGACGCTTACCTTATATACATCATCTCCTCCTAAAGTATTCTTGATCAGGAGTTCACTTACACCAGATTCCTTAACCATACTTGCTACGTTTCCTGTGCAAATGTACACTGCACTACCCATTATGGACGCTCTTTGCTCTGTCGCACCTTCCCCGCCGCGAATGTAAACATCTCCTGCACTACTTGCTATAGTAACAGTGTTGCCATTACCAGAATTATAGGCACGTACACCGACACCTCCTCCTGTTGTTGCACCGTTACCACCGACAGCGGTAAGATTGGCACCATCTTTGATAGTGACCGTACCACTTGACATATAGATACTATGACCACCATACCCCTGTCCGTTACCACCGGTTGCGTTCACACTAGCGCCGCTAATCTCCAAAGCCCCTGTACCTACAATAATTGCTATACCACCATCTTGATTGGTGCTATTCCCAGCATTAGCCGTCACTGTTCCGCCGGATATCAGGAGTTCTCCTGCACTGATTGCTCTTCCTCCCTTGGCTGTCGTACTGTCGCCGCCATGCGCAACAACTGTGCCGCTGTATATTGTGAGCTTTCTGCCAGCATTAATAGCGGTATCTCCTTCCGCGGAGTTATTGTTAGCGGCGATAGCCGTTACATCACTGTTCGTGATGGAAATATCTCCACCTGCACTTGCATAACTCGCATAACCCGCATTAATGGCTGAAATAATAGCCGTTGGATTGGCATCATTACCACTGGCTGCAGTTACCTTTGCATCAAGTATATCTATACTTCCATAGTTTACAACAATTCCGTATCCCCCGACACCATAGCCGCCGTCATCATTACCGCCTGTTGCATTAAGTGTAATATCCTGGATGGTCAGCTTTGCTCCTGCACCTGTAGCTGTCATCCAGATACCAGCTCCCACCCCCTGGCCAGCGTTGACTTCAGGTCTATTATCGCTACCTCCTTGTACCGTCAGACTATCGTCTCCACCACCATTCCCTTTAATGGTCAGCTGTTGATCGAATCTAGAACTCAAGGCGTTAGAAAACTTACTTCCGGTCAGACTACACTGACCGATAATCGTCAGTGTTGAAGCCTGGCCAGAGTTGACCCAGTTAAGGGCGGAGAGACTGGAAGTTGCAGGTGCTACAATTTTCAAGTTCTCAAGCGTTAGACTTGTATCATGTTGAACATTGACCCACACATTGTTATATATTTTAGAAGCATCTCCTACAATTTTAACTTCAGCGTTAATGTCGGAGGTTACCTGTATGGTGATCATCGCATTCTCTGACGGAGCGTTCCGAATATTAAGAATATCTCCCCCCTGTAAGGTAACCGTTTGTTCACCATTTTCCCAGCTGTAGTCGGTGTCGTTAATTTGGTAATCAGACACGGACGTTTTTAACTTTAGTGCAGTTCCTGAAACCGATTTCGCTACAGAAGTATCCGGTTCCTCAATAGTATCCTTGTTCTCCTCCTGATTTGCGGTATCCTCCGGTAGTTGTAGTAGCTCCCTCACTTCGTCGCTCATATCGGTAGAAACCTCACCCTTCGCCGTAAGGGGTATGCTTCCCAATATCATTGTCACCGAAAGAATCAATGCCAACATACATCGGAAATATCTCTTTTTTTTCATTATTTACCCTCCTTTGTATATGATGCCTTCTAGGAGTCTTGACTCCTTAATTTATAAGGCTTTCAGACTCGATTTTCAAGAAAAAACCTGTAAAAAACATTCATTCTTTCCATCTTGTTTTTTAGCTTGACCAACAGCCCTCTTCCTAAACTGTCATTATCTTGGCTGGTATCAGTCCAAGCACCATAACCAGTGTGAGAATGACCGCAGTACTCCATCTTCATAGACTCTTAGTCATTTTTCCTCCTTATAAATGAAATATCGTATAAGGATAATGATACCGGCTACTTCTCGCAATTTTCTCGCAAAAACGTCATATTCTGCATTTATTTGTTCAATTCCAACATTCACAGTTCTAGTGTGATTTGATATATGTAGCTTCATGATATGATTAACTTGACAAAAACCCTTCTCAGGTTATGAAAATGTATTTGGATGTATGTATATTCATCTGATTCGAACGACAAAACCCTAATAGAAGTTATATAAATGGATATGGGCGCATATATATTCATCTGATTTGAACGCCATAACCCTAATTCAAGTTATATAAATGGATATGGGTGCATATATATTTATCTGGACTCACCTTGAACCTCCCATGATTACCAAATACGAGAAATCATGAGAGACCCGGTCTTCGCCATATGAATATACATACACCCATATCCATCCGGTAACTAAATTTTAGGCTTTTGAAACCCGAATCATAATATTTCCCCGGAAAATGATTTTCAGCTCCACCTTCAACAGCAAGCTCGTCACCGCCAATCAGTATTACATTATCATCGCATCCCTTTTTTAGCGAATCAGTGTATACCACTTAATTTCTGTTCCCTCCTTCAATTTGCTCTGAATCTCCAGTCCCCACTTGCGTTTATACAATCTGCGTATTCTTGCATCAATATTTGAGAGCCCTATATGTTGACTTTGTTGCTCCAGCAGAGTCTCCAGATTTGCATTATCCATCCCCACTCCATTATCACTTACCCGAAACATCAATACTCTGCCTATCCTGTGAATATCAATTTCGACCCTTCCCCCTTCAGGCTTTGGCAAAATGCCGTGAATAATTGCATTTTCAATGATTGGCTGCAAGATCAGAATAGGCACTTTTATCTCGCCGATATTATCGTCAAGCCTGAAATCTGCCTCCAGGCGATTACCGAAGCGAGCTTTTTCGATTGTGACATAGGCCTTGGCTAGTTCTATTTCATCCGCTAGAGAAACCAGCTGATCAGACCCTCTGAAATCAAAGCATCTGCGTAAATACTGGCTGAAATCAATTAATAAATTTCTCGCCTTCTCTCCATCTGTTCGGGAAACGGATATAATGGTATTAATCGTATTGTATAAAAAATGAGGCTTGATCTGAGCCTGTAAAAGCAACAGTTCCGCAGATGCTTTATTATTAAAATAATTCTTTATTCTCTGGGCCTGCGTTATCATCTGCAATATCAGAGCCGTTAATGAACACCAGTAAAAGATTTCTTCCACCCCATTGTCCATCTTTATGGTCAAATACAGCGTATCATAAAGGTAGCCGCTGAAAAGAGCAATAATACTGATTACGTTTAAAAGCCAGCTTTTATAGCCCTTTCTCGCACCGATCAGAATAATGGCCAATGCAAGGAGAATGGCAATAAGTCCGCTTAAATTGGCGATAAAGGCATACTTTGTATAGTAGAGAGGCTTTATAAATATATAAATTGCCTGTAAAGCTATCATAACAGCAAGGTATATTTTAGCAGCGGTTTTAGAAAATACCGATGGAAACAGTTCATGCATAAACATCACTAAAAAGAGCATCATCCAGCCAGGTGCTCCATACCATATATTTATGACCATATCAAATGGAAAATGGGAGTTGATCAAAAGGAATTCTCCTACCGTATCAACACAAAGCGCAGCCGATAACGAAAGAAGAGAAAAATACAATGCATATTTAAGCTCCTTAAGTAAAAAAAATACTGCCATATAGAATAAGGCCATGATGACCAGTATTCCCAGGAAAAAATTTTCTCTGCCAATCAGCATGTTTTCATAATTATGGATCTGATCTGCCTCGCCTAGATAAAGACTATCCCACAAACCACCTCTTGCATAGTGAAAATTTGAAACCTGAATGAGAATATTAAACTCTTTATTCGGGATTTGAAAAACCGCAGTCTGCGGGGTATATTCACCCTTCTCCTCTTCTACTGTTGTGCCAATCCTTCCGGCTTCAACCAAAGGCTTATCATTAATAAAAACCCGATAGGCGCTTGATACCGTCTTCAGCCTGAGAGCCAGAAGAGTTCCCACCGGTAGATTTGTATCAACCTGAATCTGATAGGTGGCAAAACCTTCACCAGGTAGAAAATCATGTGCAATTGTATAGTTATCCCATGTTTCAGGTACCGGGATGTTAAGCTCCGGCTTTCTCTTTGCTAACTCCTGATACGACAGGAATTTATTCCAATAAAAATTCCATTCTCCGTCCAGTGCAACAATGCCGGACTCCGTAAAATTCCAGTCTCTTAGATCCAGGACACCCTTCTCCGGCTTCGGTGCAGTATTTTTGTGGGTACAGCCAGTTGCAGATAAAATTAGAATAGTAATTACCGTAAGCAGCATTATTTTTCTCGTAATCAAATGCATATTCATACCCGTACTTTCATAAATAGTTTGAAAATGATTTACTTTCAAACTTATACCCGTGCCTTTCACTTTTTAATGACCCATTCAAAAAGTGAATAGGCTTTCATAAATAGTTTGAAAATGATTTACTTTCAAACTTCACTCCTACTTAGTTGCTTGCTGTATTTCTTTATACAAGCCTGCAAGGTCTTTATCCGGCACAATACCAAGTTCTTCCTTTAGTAACTTCTCGTATTCCCTGTAATGTCTTACAGCCTTGGACACTTCACCGGTAACTCGATATAGGCTCATAAGCAACCGTATGATATTTTCATCAAAAGGATTATTGGCAAGGGCTCTTTTCAGAGTAAGCTCAGATTTACTGAAATATCCTGCCTCCAGATATTTTGACGAAAGTCCTATCAGAATATCCCTCTCTTTCTGTGCCAGCACTTCTCTTTCCTGCTCCGCCCACTGCCACCCTTCAAACTGATGGTAGGTTCCTGCAAATAACTCTAAAACAGCCTCCAGCTCCTCTATACTCTGACTTTCTTCCAACTCTTTCACTTTGCTCTTTATTATCTCGCGATCATACCATACATCTCCCAGTTTCAGGATGTAGTGTCCCTCTATGCTTATCTGATCTTCACGGATTCCATAATCGGCAAGAGTCTTTTTTATATAATAGATAGCATTATGTAATTGGCGGATTGCTCTCTCCACCTCATATTCTCCCCACAATTCATTGATAATTCGATCCCTTGACACCCCACGTCCCATGTTATTCAGCAAAAAGGCTAATAGCTCTTTTTCCTTCTCTGTACGCCATCTCAGAGGATCCTTCCCTGTAAGTTTAATACAGAATTCACCCATCGTTCTTATTTCCAGCACAGCTTTTGTATGCTTTCCTTTTTCTCTCTTCCTATTCAGCAGACGCTCAACCGTCTGATCCAGCTGTTCCTTTAGAATCGGTTTAAGCAGATAATCCACAGCCTCCACCCGAAAAGCTTCTAATGCATACTGCTCATAAGCCGTTACAAAGATTACTTCTACTCCATGAAATCCCATCTGCAGCCTTCTGGCAAAGTCCATGCCGTTAAGCTGAGGCATATTGATGTCAATAAAGACAGCCTGCGGTTTCTGTCTTTCAAGTACTTCCAAAGCTTCCACCGGATTGGTGAATTTCCCTGTTATATTAATTTCCGGATACTGTTTCAGCAAATATTCCATCTCAAGCAGAGCTGGTTCTTCGTCATCTACTAAAATTACATTTACCATAATGAATTTCCCCCTATACATGTCTCTATTATAACTGAAAAAAAAAGGAATGTGTAGCGGCATAAATCATTTTCTACAAATGAAAAAACTGCCCGGTTACTGTTCACAGTGCACCTGTCCCTCATAATTATTAATGCTCATTGATCAGGGTTTTCCTTTAATTGTATCTGCAACGAAAAAAGGACACCTTTCAAAAATTAACTTTTAGAAAGGTGTCCGAGAAGTACAAAATATGAAATTAGTTTCTTAAGAGGATACTCCTTTCAGAGAGCTGATCAATTCGAAAGGAAATGTTTCAGTGCAACCATCGCCAAGCATCGACTACCATCTGATTGATAAGTTCATCATAAGAAGCTTTCTCTTTGCCATCTATTATAGCATCCACAATTACCTGATGCCATAAAAGCTTATAACACTCGCTCATGTTGATGTTACTTGCCAAAATTGCCTCCCACTATAATCCGGTCATTACTTAATATGCTCCTCCAAAAATGATTGTCAGATAGCCATCCTCTTTTGCATCTAAATAGTTTTGTTCCACACGCTCACTATTTACTGCCGGGTTTTCTTTCACATCAACTAAAAAGACTCCATATTGCATGATCTTCTCATGATTGAGATCTCTCTCTCCATCCGGATTCATCGCTTTATAATGGTCATTGATCTTAGTACTTTCATCGCTACTCATCAATGTAAAACTATAATAACCCACCTCTTCGTTATCACCCATCACCAGATTATTCTTCTCCGTCACCTTTGCAAAGAAGTCAGCCCATCGTTCACTTTTGCTCGTTTTGTCCACGTATTGTACTGAAAGCTTAGTGAATACTCCGTTAGGATATAGATATTTCATCTGTTTTGTAATTTTCTCGGGTATATCAGAGATCTTTATATAATTACCATAGGCTTTTCTAGAATCAGTGATATTGATTTTGCTCTGCGCGTTTAATACAGTTACCTTCACTGCCTTGGTGTATTTTCCGTAATAAGTCTTACCATCTGACTTCGCATAGGCTCTTATCTTGACGTAGTAGGTTTTTCCTCCTGTCAGCTCTGCTTTGCAGGTATTGGTATTCACTGTCGCAAGTTTTGTATACTTGCCGTCCTTGCTTGTAGCATAATATACCTGATATCCGTCAAGTACCTGCCCAAAGTCCAAGTTCCATATAATCTCTGCTTTCCCTGCTACTACAGATTTTGCCGTAAGCCCTTTGACTATTGGCGGAATAATCTGAAAGCTTTTGCTGACGGATCCCGTATAGCTGTCTTTGCCTTTTATAGTAACGGTTGCCATCCCTATCTTCTGATTATTCTTGTAAGAAAGTGTGTAATCCGATCCTTGCTTCAAGGTCTTAGTACCATCCTTGATAATCGGTTTCTGAGTAACCTTTTCTCCTGTGTATTCCTTTGTTGTAATACCACTAATCGCAAAGGCAGACAGGTTCTTTCCTGCTGCCCAAACTGTCTCAGCTCCTCCAGTAAGTATTAGATTTGTCAGTATCAGTATCGCACAGAGAACAGTTATCATAAAGATATGAAATATATTTTTTCTTTTCATCATGAAACACCTTTATTCCTTCTTAATTTCACCCGATTGATTGTATTTGAGTTATCTGATATGCGTCATCTGATTAAAATAGCTCAGGTAATTTTTTTATTCTGGACTTTTCTTGTATATTCTTTTTATCGCTTATTTAGCAGATTTATATTCTACCGGATATACGGTAATCGTATAAGTACCTTTATTACCTTCTACCACCGCATCCGAGTAAGCCCGCAGACTGAGCTTTGAGGATGCACCCATATAGATATTCTTTTCCTGTTCATTATTTAAGCAAATAAATAAAATACTTCCATCCTTCCCAGAGAACTCACCACGTGCAGATGTTCCATAGGTATCGCTGCTGATAAATTGGTATTCGGAATATAATTCAAAGTAGGTATAGGGGGCTATCTTTGTTGAAAAGGTCAGTCCATATGCCGTGTTATTATTCTCTAATTTCGTGTCCTTCATGGTCACAGTCTTTCCGGTGTTTACAGTAACCTTAACAGAGCACTCAAATACAGCAGTTTCTCCTATACCGTTTTTCGAAGAATCTCCTGTCATACGACCTTCTTCCGTTGTTTTTACCGGAGTAACTGTGATCGCTGTAATTGTAAGATTTTTTACTTTAAAAAGATTCAGCTTGGACTCCAGCTGATTTTTCGTATAATCATCTTCATTCATAACCAAGCCATACTCGGCAACGATGCGTTTATATTGGTCATAGATGCGAATCCAATATTCATCCGCCTCAGAGGAAGCCGGTGTCCAGAATAAAGAAGGTAGTGTGTTATTCACCTCCGTTGAGGGACCATCATCTCCCACCCTCGAAGTTCCTATCCCAAGTGTCAGATTAGATGGTTTTGTTAATGTGCTGTCTGTAACCTTAGGAATCTTGATCTCCCCCATCTTAGGCGGGGTAACCTTCAAGGTAAAGGTTACCTTTTTGGAATAGCCGGATACCATACCTGATGCAGTATAGGTACCGTCAATATCAGAATTTAATGTCTTGTTCCACTTTACGGCAATATTTTTCTTCGTTTTGTCGCTCATTACTGCTGTTACAGTCTTCGGCATGGTCACTTTATCATCTACCTTCACTGTTTTCTTCACATTTGCAATGCTTACAATGGTTGTTTTTTTCGTTGCTGTTTTTGCAAATGCTACTTGACCCTCCTGTCCTGATACGACCTGAAATACTGATACTAGCATTACAGCGGCTATAGTAATAGCCACTTTTCTTTTTAAATTTTTTAGCATCTTAATCCTCCGTTCCGCCGTATCTACGGCTTACTTAAATCATTAAATTCTTTCCGTTTTTTCCAATAATAAAGAATGTAATGGGAATAACGGTTCGGCCCTTCTCCCTCATTATTGATTATGTATTGTCAGATTTCCTGACCGATATATTTCTTTATTTGTTACTATTTATTCTTGTACTTAGTATAGAGAGTATAAGGATCTTCCTTGGTTTTTGTGAAATCTTTATCAGTAATCACGGTCTCATCCTTGGAATAGGTATGCAGAAAGTGGAGTTTGTCCCCCTTTAATGTCAGCGTATAGGAAGCAGTGTAATCCGACATCGAATCCGATGCTCCGGTATTAATTTCATTATCCTTAATTTCACCTTGCATCGGTGTGATAAAAAATGGCATGCCATTCTTATCTACCACACAGATTTTCTCACCGTTATTAATGATAATGACCTTCTTACTACCATCACTGTAGACCCCGTTCCAGCCGGTCTCATCACCCTTGACCATTACCTTGATTACCTCAGAAAATTCACCGTAATAGGTTTTCTTGCCTGATATTTTATAGACGCGTACTTTAAAATAATACTGTGTCCCTGGAACTAATTTTACTGCCTGATAGCTTATTGCTGCTGCTTTTTTTACTGTGCCAACTTTATAAGCAGAGGTGTTCTTGCTTAACGCAGCATAAATCTCGTAACCGGTAACTTTACTTTGCGGCTTCCAGATAAGTGTAGCCTGTCCCGACTTATTCGATTCTGCTGATAACAGCACCACCTGCTCCGGCTTTTGTGTTGTATCCTGCTTTTTCTGATCCGTTGATGCTTTGGTATTTACCTTAGCATCCAGTTCTGCAGGTGTTTCAGACAGATTTTCAACCGTTTTCACACTCAGACCATTCGCCGCTGCGATTTCAGCTGCCTTGCCCATGTAATCCCAATAAAGATACATGGATTTCGGAAGATTATCATTTTTAACAATATATACGGTATACTTACTATCTTTTGCAAATACTCCCTGTGTTTCTGCTTTCGTAAAATCATACTCGTAATAATAATCGCACTCGTTTTCCGGTACCAAATTCAAAACTACTGTCTCCAGCTTTGTACAGCCGGCAAAGCTTCCCTTAGGTAAAATTGGGGCATGCATAAATACAATCGTATCTAGTTTGTTGCAATCATCAAACGCACCCTTTTCTACCTTAGCAACCACTGCACCGTCAATCTTTTCCGGTATAACAAGAGTCCCCGATGCCTTTTTACTACAATCTGTAATAATGCAGCTTCTATCCTGAAGCGTATAACTGATGACTCCCTCATATGTCTTTTCTGCTGCCTGAACGGATGGAACAGTTACAGAATTTCCATGTAGTACCGATACCAGTGCCACAATCATTCCGACTGTAATATATTTTTTGTATTCCTTCACTCTTTCTAACAAACCTACCATGATAACCTACCTTTCATTCAAGGAGCTTTGCAACATTTTTCTGCAACAGCCCATAATTTTGTTTCTTTATACTACAATTATTATGCTTATTATAATACCAGCTATAAATTTAAATGCTGTTCCTCTTTGTAACTCTCCTATTTCATAAAAAATCTTCCGTCCGTGCTATCTCTGGTATCCAGCTTACCTCCCTTCCTTTGGTATAATTATCTTTATTCACTGTTTTATTTAAACCTTACATCCCCTTACTTTCACGTGTAAGTAAATACTATCATATTACAATTTCACTGTCAATATTCACAATTATTACACCCATTAATAAAAGGATAAAGTTACAACTTGATTATTCTTACACGTGTATATATTCAGTTGATTTAGTTAATCAATTATAATATCAATATATTTGTGTTAATCAACTATCTTTTAAGTAAGATTGTTCATTTCATTTCTTTGTGATATACTTATGTAAATCTATGTAATTCTCATCAATAAAATGAAACATGTAAGCTAAGGAGTATCTATGAACAAAAAACCAACTATAAAGACAATTGCACAAATAGCCGGGGTTTCGCATGTAACTGTTTCTCGAGCTCTCAGAGGTTATTCTGATATTTCAAAAACAACCACTCAAAAAATCCAGCAAATCGCCAAAGATATTGGTTATACACCAAACGCATTTGCACGTAGTCTTTCTTCGAAACAGTCGCATACCTTGGGAATGATTGTTCCTGCGTTGGGAAATGATACTGCCTATAACGATGTATTTAATGCAGTTAGCGCATGTGCTGCAGATAAAGGATTAAGCGTCTTACTTGGAAGTTGTAATCGAGATCTTAATTTAGAAAAAACTTATTGCCAAAATATGTGTGAAAATAGAGTTGGTGCTTTAATTATTTCTCCAATTACCAGTGAAGTTTCCCATATTAAAGCAATATGCAAAGATATCGTTCCGGTAATTTTCCTTGGTGGTAAAACCGGATTGGAAGAAGAATATTGTATTACGATAGATTATCAGAATAGTGCAAGAATTGCGGTATCCCATCTTTATCATCTTGGTCACAGGGATATTGCCTTATTTTTATATTCACCGAATAATAAAACCATTGAACAGAAAATGATTGGTTATAAAGAAGCCATGAACACTTATCAATTGCCACCCAAAATATATTGGGAAGGTGACAGCTCTGATACATTGAAGGCCGGAACAGCCTTGACTGAACGGCTTATCTTGGAAAACAATCTCCCCACTGCAATCTGGTGTGCCAGTGACCTGATGGCTGTAGGTGTAATCAACGCCTTAAGCAAGTACAATCTCAAGGTTCCAAGCGATGTTTCTGTCATTGGACATGATAATTTATTTTTTGCAGATTTAAATTTCATTTCTCTGACTACATTTACCCTTCCAAAGCAGGAAATCGGCAAAAAGGCAGTAGAAATGGCTTTGGCTCTCATGAAATATAACGAAGATGAGGATCAGCCGAAGCCGGATTGTAAAGCAGTTTTTCAAGCAGAATTATTGCAAAGACACAGTACTGGAATCTGTAATACGCATTAATATCCCACCGCTCCTGCTAATAGTATAATGAAGGTTCCAATAACCATATATATTGCTACCAGTGGAGCGAAAAAACGTATCCATTTCCCATAGGAAATACCGGATACTGCTAATACACCAGTCAATGTTGTTGAAATCGGAGAGGTCAAATTTACCAGACCATCCCCTAATTGAAAAGCTAACACTGCAGATTGCCTGCTTAATCCTAGAAAATCTGACATAGGCACCATAATTGGCATCGCTACTGCTGCATGAGCGGAACCAGAAGTAATGATTAAGTCTAATAAAGCATTTCCATAAAACATTCCAATTAGCTTTGCCCAATTTGGAAAATGGTATGCAAATCCCGTTAAATAATAGGCAATAGTATCTATGATATTTCCTTCTGCAAGTATTAATCGCATCGCAGAAGCTAATCCAATCACAAAGACACCTTTCATCATCTTTTTACTTCCATTTACAAAAAAATCGCATATCTCATTTGCTGAAAATCCATATATAATTCCGCATAGAATGCCAGTTGAAAGAATCAATACGCCAATGTTTTCTACTTCCCACTTCCAAGTAGAAATACCATATGTAATAATAATAAAGCAGACTGCAAAAATGAGCAGGACTAACTTATGGCGTAATGAAAGGCTTCCTTTTTGTTTCAGTTTTTCTAAGCCCAAGTGATGTGAACCTTTTTTTTCTTTGCTCTGTGTATCTCCTATTATTAACTCATCCGATTCGCTTCCTACATTTAAGCTACTATCATACTTTTTCGCATAACGCATAATATAAATGCTGGTTGCAGCAAGAAGACACACTAGCAAAGCCCATCGTATCCATGCTCCCGAATAAATAGGCACTTCGGCTATTGATTGTGCGATACCAACACTAAATGGATTAAAAATACCTGCTGCAAAGCCTGCATTAGTTCCTAATGTTACCATTGCCGCTCCCGTCAATAAATCAAATCCCAGCATTTTCGCAGCCAGAATTCCGATTGGGACAAAAATAACAGAGGCTGTTGACAATCCCATCGTAAATCCTAAAACAGAAAATAGTGTAACAAACATCGGGATGATCCATATTTTCTTATTCTCAAAATATACCAATAACTGTTCAAAAAAACGTGTAATGCTTCCTGTCTGCATGATAATTTCAAAGGAACCACCTATAAACAAAATAAAAAAAATCAATGCTGCTGTTTTTTCACTAATGAATGCTTCAAATAATTTTTCAGGAATCTTCCATATTGGCACCGGAGTATTTTCTACATGATGAAAACTATCCGCAACAACAAGCATTTGTCCTGTAGAAGTATCTTCTATCCGCTCAAATTGTCCTGCCGGTATCAGAAACGTGAGAATACTTGCCAAAACCACAAGAAACACTAATATTAGAAATACATGGGGTGTTACATTTTTTGTTTTCTTCTTTAGCATAAATTTTCCCTTTAAGCATTGCCATTTTAATGACTAGTTAGCGGCAATCCACCATATGTTACATATTCCGCCCACCCTTGATACCTATCTTCTTTATAAGCTTCCATAAATTCTTTAAAGCTTAGCGGAAACACGTGCACTTCATCGTCACGTCCTCTAAATTCTGTAATGATATCCTTGGACAGAAATTTCGAATTACTGCCGGTTACATATACATCTGCATTCTGAACGTGAAGCAGCGAATTAAGCACTTCCTCAAGTTCACTTAGCATTTGTACTTCATCTAAAAGGATATCGTATTGCTCTTTATCAACAATCAGGGATTCAATATAATCAAGAATGGCATCAGGTTCCCTATATTGTCTATTTTTTCTCTGATCTAATTCAATTGAAATGATATGTGACTCATCAACCCCGTTTTCAAGCAGATAGTTTTTGAAAATCCGAAATAACAGATAAGATTTTCCACATCTTCTAATTCCGGTAATGACTTTAATCATACCGTTATGCATTCGAAGCTTTAGTGCTTCTAAGTACCTATTTCTGGCAATTAACATAGCAACACCTCCTGCTATATTGAAATCCAAGGGTATTTTTTCGCTTTTTTTTCATCATTATACCTGCTTGGTAGTGAAAAGTAAATGATACATTGAAAAAGAATCGCTGCGTTGTACCGGTTATGATCACCTCTGCTCCCAGCGTACCCAATGCCTTTGCTGTCGCATAACCGATTCCAGACGGACTCCCCGCTCCTGTTATCAAGGCAACCTTTCCCTTCAAATCAAACACGTCGCATCCTCCTTATTTTTATATTTATTTGATTATTATAAGGGAGTCTGTTCGCATAAATAACAGGATTGGAGAAATGTCAATGAGTGAACCCACTTCCGCCCAATGGGAGCGAATCAACCAACTCACCTCGGAATTCCACGGAATCTGTGACTTTACACAGGCAAGGCGCCGTTTCTTGCACTCACTACGACTTCTCGTCGAATTCGACCTCGCAGACTTTTGCCTTACTATATCTGATCTAAGAAACCAGGCTGCCTGCTTAGGCAATCCTGTCGTGGTCAGCCGCTTCACCAAAGAATTCGAAGAGAATTTTACGCGTAAATATGAGTCTGAGTATGGAAGTCTTGACTACACCCGCTGGTTCTACTCCAACAGGGAATCGGTAGTTTACAGGGAATCAGACGTCATTCGAAATGAAGTTCGCCAAAACACGCCATATTATCTGGAATATCTATAACCAATGGACCTGATCCATGTTGCCGGAATCAGTATTTCCTCAGAGGGCACGTCCTATGGGGTGATTACCTTATACCGTAAAAGCAGTAAACTTGACTTCTCCGACGATGAGCTGGCCTTACTCCAAAAGCTGGTCCCTCACCTGCTTAGCCGCATGCAGCGAGAGCAGGAGGAAAGTAAAGCAAGTGAGAGTCAGCTTACCCATGCCCTGCAACTCTCCAGACACTACCATATCTCACGACGTGAAGGAGAGGTACTTGATCAGCTTTTACTTGGCAAAACAAACAATGAGATTGCAGAAGCTCTTCATATATCAGAACATACGGTTATACGATTACAATAAGCTTCATATCCCTCTACCATATAAATAATCCGAGACGGTTGCCGGAGTTTACGCAATACCTTCTGTATAATCTGAGAGACGCGGCTATCACTGCGGCTATAAATCTCTGCAATCGCTTGAAACGTCTTCTCTTCCCGATAACGAAGCAACACCATCTCAATTTCTCTTTTTCTCATCTGACTCAACGCATATCCCAGACCCTTCACTTGATCGTCAGTGAAATGGGCATAATCAATATTCACTTTACTATATTCATTTACATTAATATCCTTAAGTAAATTGACAGGATAACTATCTTTGCTTCTTTTTGTTGCACGTGTCTTATCTTTTTTCATTGTAACATCGTAGCTGTTACCAATCATAAGCTGGATATCCTTCACCGGAACACTACCATTTAGTATAATTGAATTCCAATGATGCTTATTCAGATGATATGCCGGTATAACGGCTTCAAATGCATTTCTCCAAAATAGTACCCACTCAGGATCACACTTTACATTCACCCAGACATATCCATCCCTCTCAAATATCCATGCAAAGATTTTATCATCTTCCTCATGGCGGATGACACACCAATTTGTATCTTGAAATGGATAATCCTCGTAGACATGATCATATGAAAGGCAATAATCAATTACCTGTTGTCTTTCTATTAACAAAGCTTTACTTCTCCTTTCTCAATCCAGGATATGTCCTTACCACAGTTCTTGCATTTCCCAATTAATCTGATGTCTCCGATGGGTAGGACTTGAACGACATATCTAAGTTAGATCTCCGTAACCCCATAGTTATCGCAGGTACCTGTCGCTGTTTACCTTATTATACTCCGATACCATACTATAATAGAGCTTGCTTTATCTTATCAATAATCGTAATATCCGCTGGTAGCCATTTCACAGAATCCATTGTCTCCTTCGTAAGCCACTTCGAGGCTTCGTGCTCTTTGAGTACCAAATTACCAGATTTTATAATACACCAGTAACAACACATCGACAAATGAAATGTTGGATAATCATATTCAATCGTATCAAGGTACTCTCCTACTTCGATTATAGTATCGAGCTCCTCTCTTATTTCTCGAGCCAATGCCGCTTCAGGAGTTTCTCCTTCCTCAACCTTTCCACCAGGCAATTCCCATTCACCCTTATATTCTCCACAACCACGCTGAGTGGCAAGAATTTTCTCTCCATCTCTAATAATAGCCGCAACGACTTTTACGATTTTCATCCTATCATTTCCTCCTTCAAACCACTATTTAAGTACCTGAGCAGGTCATCACGAACTGAATGATGCATCTTCATTTTAACCTTACAGATCGGTTCCATTTTACCCTTGTTGTTCTGTTTCCTGGTTTCAACAGTTTCTATCACATCAAATTGGCCTACGTAATAGAAATTACTTTCAGCATCACTCTTCTTAACCAGAAGATGCTTGTTCTTAGCTGACATTACATCCTTCATGTATGAACTATCAATACCTTTACCAATCTGCGAATCCCAGCGGAAGATCATATTATCCTCAAACGAATCTGCATAGTCCGGTTTACCGTCAACATAATTCTTCTCATCATAGGTTTCCTCCTTATGATATGTTACAAAGATAAAGACATCGTCGTCAATCTTCTTCATTCCATACATGATTGAGGAAAGATCCTTTCCGCAATGCATAAGTAAGCTTACATCACGCCTCGAATATTTCTCATATAAAACAAACCTGTTCACTTCCGTTGCTCCGCAGCGTTGCTTCTCTTCGTACTTATTAAGTCCAACCTTAATCAAATCAAAAACCTGTTTGCGGGTATCATAAGTCTGTACTGTTTCAAACACATAGTCTTTATCATAATCACTATATCCGGCACCGACTAAGCCCATAGAAACTGTTTTCTCAAACACACGCTCATAAGATTTCTTTGTTTGCTTAGCGAGCTGTCCTCTATGTACCAGGAAAAGCACCCGCTGTAATCCTAATTCACGCATAGCAAATGCTGATGCATATGTTTTTCCAGTCCCCGCTCGTGTCAAGGGTGTGACGAGTAAAAAATGATTTTTGTTTTTGCCATTATTTCCAGATTTTCTTCTGTGATTTCCACTTAGTATCCATCTCTCCATTATCTACAATTTTTTCAACTATCGGCTTTAAAAAATCTATAATCTGCTCCACTGCGGTTCCAAAGTCCACCGATTCCATTGCTTTTTTCTTTTTAATGAAAGAATTCCATCGACTTTTCCTAATAGCATCCTCAGCGAACTCCTTTTCAAAGGCTACAATACCATCAAATCCTGTTTGTCTGTGATAAAATGTTTCTTCAATCGCTATCTTTAGCTCATTCCCATCAAAGTCATAATTACTACACAAAATATAAATATCATAGAAATCTTTGTACCTACTATTGGCATAACCTAACGACACAATTGCTTCGAACTTTTCTGCAATAACAGAATTTAAAGAATAGGCATATATTTTAGGAACTTCCATTTCAAGTAAAACCGGAAAATCCATAAGTACACGTTCTGGATATACAATATCCCCAAATCCAATATCTATTGATATTGGGATCTTTGTTTTGTCTAAATAAGCTACAATCGAAACATTCACTCCGTGATAAGCTTTAAATTCAGCTATAGAACGAATATCTAATGAGTCTAAATCATATTTCAACGCATCATCCACTTCTATCAAAAATATTTTATTAAATATCTTCTTTATATTCTCTACTTCGTTACTGGTTTTTTGAGCTAATAAATCTATATCAGTAGTTGCTCTTGTAAAATTTCCATTAAATAATGCATATAAGAATATGCCACCCTTTAAGGTAAATTTGTCGACATACTCAGAAATTGAAATCCTGTATATAGTTCTTTCTATACCATATGCAATCAACTCCTCTTGTAACATATGTCCTCGCTTCTGTGCTTGATTTTTCAGCTTAGCTTTAACTGACTCTGCATTTATCAAACTAAAACCTCCAAATATGTTTTTAATATATCACTACACTTTAGCTGCTCTGAATAGCGATACAGTTTATTAATATCCCGTTCATTTCTGTTGAGATAACTTATTAATATTTCTTTTGTTTCTTCGATCCCTATTTTATTTCGATAATAAACAATATCTACCACCGTCTTCTCAATATCATAGATTTGAAATTGATTTGGTCCATCTTTTATAATCTGTACTCCTGTTTGATATCTATCTTTTTCAAAATAATACAAATTAAAAGTGGGCCAATCTGGTAATGTTGATACATTTTTCTTTTTACTTATTGCCACATCAATAGCATCAGGTCTATATGTTGTAAGACTATAGAATACTGCAGCACTCAACAAACACACTACTCCCGTTGGTGCGTATGCATGAACAAAATAAAAATCCAAGTCTTCACCCTTAAAGTTTGCGTTTTCATAATTCTTTTTATTTAGCTTTATAAGAGTTCCTTCGATAACCAATTTATTTATTTTATAATGAGTAAATCCCCAATTTTTAAGTTCGTCCGTCGATATTATTTTTTGATTATCCGGTATAAGAATTTCATTTTTCATTTCGCACACCTCCAATTCTTATTATACCCAAGAAACGATGATTTAACAATTTTTTTAAATGAAATGCGGCTATTTCTAAATACAGCCGCATTTCATTTAAATTTTTTTATTATTTTGAAACTCTCGGTTATTACATAGTCAAAAAACATAAGATCATTATTATACTCTAGCTACATTGGTCCCAAATCACCATATAATCTCTAATGTTTTTTCGCCACTTTTTTTTCGACGCTTTTATTCGCCGGTTTTATTCGCCGCCTTTTTATGGTTTATTTTTTATCTCTACTCTAAACTCATTCGTTAAATCATTCTATATGAATCGAATCCTTCCTTCTTAGGTTCCTTCTTATAATATGGGTAGTAAAGCATCTTTTTCATTAATCTCTTGTCAGTCCAAAGTCATACTGCAAATACTCTGGTAACTCATTTTCCATATGAATGTCAAACAGATAGGTTCTATTTCCGTCATCGTTTTTCCTCGGATTGGTAAGTTGACCATTTCCCACATAGGTAAATGGTAAAACAATACCATTTTCACTATCAACCTTTCTTATAAAAACATAGACATATCTACTATGAGTCAACTTCTCGTAATCAGACTGTGGCAAATCATGCATTGATTCCCATTGGAACACATCTGCTTGAAGGAATTTATCTTTGTAATTCAGTCTATCAGCTTCATCTAAGTCTTTCTTTAAAGAAGCAAATATTACAACATAATCCTCATAATAATACGTACCTTTTTGATTGCTTCCAGGGTTTCTTAATAGCTTTAGCTGAACTTGATCAATTCGATAATTCTGCCATAGCTTGAACCCAGTTTCATCGCCATTGTCGATCTCAAATCTTGTTAATCCATAACTGATTAGATCTTCTAAGTATTCCATAAACTGATCGTCAAGAGTTACCGATATCGCTAGTCCTTCATCGGTCTTATTAACAAACTGTAGAAAAGTTAGTGAATGCTGATACTCCTCTTTTTTAAACTTAGACATTTTCTCCATCAATTCATCTATAATCTGTTGATATGTTTTCAATCCACCAAGCAGACAACGAATAATCTCATACTCATATACCCAAACAAGAGGCAGTAGTCCTGATAGGTAATTAACGAAAGAAATTTGTTCATCTGAGAATATAGGCAAATTCTCTTCTTCAATTCCACGAAGAAAATTGTAATATGAGCAGTTTTTCTTACCTTGCGTCTTCACACTCATAAAACGAATTAAATCCGGAGCACAATCATTATTGATATAGTCCATATGACGAGGATAAAACTCAGAAATGATATACTTCTTAAAATTGAAGTAATCCTGCTTCAAATACTTAATGCTGTTGAAATTTTCCTTATCTATATACTCCAATATTTCTTCTTTGCTAAGATCATCAATATGTATCTCTACACCATAATCAGATAACCCAAGTGCAGTAAAATCATCTTTAACAAGAGCCGCCATCAATCGCTTCTCCATGACAAAATTCTCAGCCAGGGAAGAAAGTGCAAATGCAATCTGAACGCTTCTCTTGTAGCTATTTCCAATAAAATCAAGAACAGTAATATATTCCTTATTCAGATACTTACGTAGTCCCCGTCCAAGCTGCTGAATGAAAATTGTCGTTGATTCAGTCGGTCGCAGGAACAAAACCATGTTTACTCCAGGAATATCTACACCTTCATTAAGTATATCTACGGTAAATAAAATCTCAAGCTCCGTACCGTCATTTTGTAAGTCATTGTAGGCACGCACACGTTCACCGATATCATTACGGCCAGTAAGATATGCCGTCTTGTATTTCTCTCCTAGAGCCTCACACATCATTCTAGCATGAGTCACATTACGACAAAATGCAAGCGTTTTCAATTTTCCTTGCGGTCTGTGTTTCTCTATCTGTAACGCAATAAAATCGCAATGTTCCTCTTTCACCATCTGTGCAATCATTTTTCGTTCTTCATAAGCGTTAAGACCATAATCTACCATTTTGTCGCGAATTCCATAGTATTTAAATGGTACTACTAAATCATTTGCTATGGCATCTCTTAGGCGTAGTTCATAAGGTATGTTGTGGTTAAACATTTCAAATACATCCTGATTATCCATGCGTTCCGGTGTTGCCGTTAATCCAAGTAAAAATTCCGGTTGAAAATATCCAATGATTTTCTTATATGTCAGGGCTGTAGAATGATGACATTCATCAATTATGATGTAGTCAAATTCATCTTTTGCAAAAAACTCCAATGTATTGCACATGGTAATATTTGTTGCAAATACAAAATCTGCATCGGATTCCTTACTGGATCCGCTATAAATTCCATATGTAACATTCTTGCCAAACACTTCCTGGAATGTCTCCAAAGATTTACTCAAAATAGAACCCTCATGGACAATATAAAGGAGTCTACTAGGATTAAAATTCAGTGCATCAAAAGCCGCCAAGTATGTTTTTCCACTACCTGCTGATGCAATTGTAAGTGCACGGTTAACACCCACTGCACGATATCTGTTTAGTTCCTTCAATGCACTTTTTTGCATATAATTTGGCTTAATCTTAGCCGAAGAAAGATCGTAATCCATGTCCCATCTTTCAATAGCATAGTTCAGTCTTGTAGAATACTTATGAATCAGTTCAGCATCCAACAGGAATGTATTGTTCCATTTCTCCTGAAACTCCTCCATCACTTGATCATAAACTCCAGGCTCGTAGACATCTGTCACCGCAACATCCCATTCCACATTTTTCAAAAGTGCATATCTTGTAATATTCGACGAACCAACTATCAGCTCACGATAATCATTGAATTCAAACAAATATCCCTTTGAATGATACCCTAAAGTGGAATATCCTGCATCATGAAAACAATCAAAATCCAGGTGACACTGGAAATCTGAACATCTACCCATAAGTGTATAGAAACTCTTTAGAGATTCAATATCTGTAAAATTCTGATAGATAGAAGTAATAATTCTTCCCTTACACCCTCTCTCCACAGCAGCTTCAATGTCTTTATACACCAGAACAAGGCCTGCCTTTTTAATAAAGCTGACCGAAAACGAGAACGATTTACAACGTCTTAAATTATCTTTAATTTTCTCAAGGAACGTTGTCTCTGTATAATTTGTTAAAAACTGATTTGCCATATATCACATCCTTTTCTTATCTTCCAAACATATCTGCGTAATGTTTTTTAAGGCATCTTAATATCTTACCTACAAAATGTCTGTATTGTCGTAAAACAATAATCCTTATCATTCTCTATGCGCCCAAGAGAACTCGAAATTATGCTCATGGAAATCGAAGCAAATACCTTACGAAATAATTTGAAAGCTTGCTTTGCTATCTGATTACGGTGAGCCAAGAAAAATACTTGTTAAACACAAGCTCTCTAAGTGCAAAAGCTGAGATATAGGTTTTGCCTGTACCTGTTGCTGATATCAACAGTGCTCTCTCTTCTCCGGCAGCAAGAATTTTTCGTAGATTAGTAATAAAACCCACCTGCATATTGTTAGGAGTCAGCTTGTATTTCTCAATAGATGGAATTTCTTCCAGACG
Source organism: Bacillota bacterium (assembly GCA_023418475.1). Classification (GTDB taxonomy): domain Bacteria; phylum Bacillota; class Clostridia; order Lachnospirales; family Lachnospiraceae; genus Mobilitalea. The sequence goes on along the minus strand of JAEZZO010000033.1, from coordinate 18,634 downwards.
AGCTATCTCACGCTGTTTTTGTATAATCTGATATCGTTCTTTATAAAGCTCGAAAAATTCATCGAAATCAAGTGTATGATCAGAGTTCCAAAGTTCATTAAACTCATCTAGGATTTTCTGCACATACTCACCCTGTTCAGTGGAAATAATCTTTGTATTCCACTCTCTATTACTGGTAAGTGCTGCGCTGGTGATATTGGAACTTCCAACAATAATTCTGTATATCTCATCCTTTCTGAAAATATATCCTTTCGTATGGAAACCTTTGTCCGCAGCCTCTGCATCATACATTTTCAAGGTAATGTTCTTTAAACCATTCAGCTTTTCTAAAGCATCCGGCTCACTAAAATTCAGATAATTTGTTGTAAGGATTTCTCCAGGGATTCCTCTCTTCTCAAGTCCTTTCAAGGTCTGAAGTAAAGGCGTGATTCCACCCATCGTGATAAAGGCGACACTGATTTGAAAACGGTCACATACCACAAGCTCATCTTCGATCGAGGAGATTACTTTCTTACCCTCTTTCTGATTGTTCGAGACAAATTGAGGTCTGAAAGCTAAATTCGAATTGTAGCCCGAATTGATAAATGCTGTTCTTACACCTTCCTCAATTTGTTTAATTTTCTCAATCATATGTGCCACTCCTAAGGATTATATGAATATTTTTTTGAAGCTTTTTACCACAATAGAAGCAGTTATATTTCACAAATTCTTTCCTTAAAATTTCCCGATAAATTGACAAATCGGATTTTTTGATGTTACCAATTCGAATTTGTCTGAGAGCCTAATTAACACATTATTGGAGATAACCTTTTCTAGAAACTTCGCCCAAGTGTTACAATTAAGGTTTTCTATTTCTACTTTATATTTCAGCATAAAATTATAACGCACCATGTGATAAATAGAGCCCCTCCGCTTTAAATCAAAGCTATACAATACACCCTCAAAATCGTTATAGAGTGCTCCAACAACACACATCTTGTATTCGTCAACCACTTGACATATAATCTGTTCTTTATGATGTGAGTCAATTGATGAGAATTCCATATTTACATGTATTTGTTGATCAGATACAGCAGCCTTCAAAATAGTTTCTAATTTTAAAAAATCAGATCTTCCATCACTTCTCATCTGCTTTAGTCCATATTTCACTACTAAGTTCCCGTAATTTTATGCATATTTTGTAAAAACATATCTATAAGAAAAATATATACCTTGATCAGTTTCATCCCCTTTAAATAGATTATCTAACAAAGACTTGATCAACCCAAACTTATAGCTATTTCTTTTCCTGCTGGAATCAGAAGAGACAAAATTAAACAATGGCCAGTATCTGTCTTTATTAATATTATATTCAGTTATTACTCCGTTTTTCAAATTCCATCCAAGCATTCTCTACACCACTTTTCTAAAACACTAATCCTTTCGCGATAAAAATCATATTTGTAAATGATTCTTCAACTTCGTTTATATCTATTTCTGGTCCCCAACTAATTCTGATTGAATTATCTATTTTCTCAATTGGTTTTCCCATTGCAGTTAATACGTAACTTGGTTTATATGAGTTAGAATTGCATGCAGAACCATTTGAAACTCCACAGAACTGTTTCGAGGAAAGCATTAATGCTTCTGATGCCACTCCATGAATACAAATATTCATAGTGCTAGGTATGCAATATTCTTGATTTCCATTAAACTCATACGACAATCCTGATTTATCTAATATTTCAATCAGCCTTTCTTTTATGACAGCACACTTTTTATTGTTTTGTTTATATTCATTTTCTGCGTATTTACATGCTGCACCTAAACCTGCTACCAATGCTACTGGAATTGTTCCCGGTCTAATACCATGCTCTTGTTGTCCACCATATGTTATGGATTTGACAGGTAACATATGGTATCCTTGTTTTCTAAGAATTAGTGCTCCCACACCTTGAGGACCACCCAATTTGTGTGCACTCATTGAAAGCATGTTATATTTAACTTCTCGTAATTCTTCTACAAGCTTTCCGAAACTTTGTGTTGCGTCTACATGGAATAAGACAGGTTTATCCTTCAAATACTCAGCAATTTCTTTTATCGGTTGGATTATACCAGTTTCATTATTGACATGCATCACACTTACTAAGAGTGTATCCTCCCTTAGTAAGTGTTTTACTTGCTCTAGTGATACTCGCCCGGATTCATCCGGATCAATAAATTCCACTTCAAATCCTTCTTTTCTCATGTGCTTAGTGGTCTCCAGTACTGCCTTATGTTCAATAGATGAAGTAATGATATGCCTTTTATTTTCGTTTATTGCATAATTTTTTAAGCCTAGAATTGCTATATTATTACTTTCTGTGGCACCACTTGTGAAAATAACTTCATCCTTGTTAATTGACAGAATTGATGCGACATTGTTTCTTGCACCTTCAACGATTTTACGAGCTCCATCTCCATAATCATGTGTTCTACTATCAGCATTACCGTATGTATTTTGATATATATTTACCATAACATCTAACACTCGTTTATCAATTGGTGCCGATGAATTATAATCCAAGTAAATTCCCATATATTATTCCCCTAATGCTAGATTTAAAAGATCATCCATATTCTTAATGAAGTTTGTACCAGATAAATGTGCGATTCCTCTTTCTAAATGCAGTTTAAAGTATTTTGCAAGCGTTTCCTCATCAGTTGGCAACCTCATTCTGTTACACCATGCTATCATAAGTGCATCGTAGATTTCACTGTACTCTCCACCAAATGTATACCATGACATTTCCAGATTACTATCTGCGTTAACCGGTATATCTGTTGGCATTGTATTTTCACTCAACGAATAGCACAATGCCCATCTACACAAAATATTCCAGTTTTGTATTCCTGTTTTTCCTTTTAGACGTCCAAGTTTATCTTTTGACAAGCTTGATAATTTTATCTGTTTTACTACCAATTTATTTTACCTCCTGAAAGAAGTACCCGCGCTTTATCGATGTCTGCTTATTTGCATCATTATATTCCAAAGTGAACTCATCTCCTAGTGAATGCTTCATAAGTTCATAGTATTCCTTGGTAATTTCTGTGTCAGTTGATAGTATAATCGTCTGATCACTTGCATTTGGAAAATAGGTTGTAATTAATGCTGTACGATGTGACGAATCAAGTCTTGAAAGAGGAGTATCAATTATAACCGGAAGTTTCCTCTTTGAACATATAGCTAATGCCCAAAGTAATGATATTACCATAAGCTGCTTTTCTCCTGCTGATAGGCTTTGCTTGTCAACTTCCTCATTATCCCTATTAATATAGTGAAGATCTAATGTTTCCGCATCCATTTTAATTCTATCAATCAGGTTCTTTTTATTAGCTAATTGCTTGTAACATTCCGTCATTGTCTTAGCTAATATACCGATCTTATTTTCCTGAAGTCTAATACGATACCTAACAATTATTTCAGTTGCCATATGCGCATACTTAACAGTTCGGTTATCATCATCCAATGTCTCCAGGGAATATAGAACCCCTTCCGCCATCTTTCGAAATTCAGATTCGGAAGCCATAACTATACCATGTATATTAGCTCTTTCTTTATTCAAATTATCCAGCTCAATTTCATTATTTAGAATTACCTTTTCATGAGTCTTTATATCCTTAAAAATTTGATTCAACGTAATTTCATCTATATCTACTGAAAGATAATTATCAATCTCATTAATCTTTTTCTGACATTTATCTCTTCTAGCAATAAGATCAACTGCTTTTGATTTAGCCTGCTCGATCTGTACTGTATTTAATGTTTTCACCTGATATAATGTCATATCCGAAAGACCATATATTTCTTTTTTGTCCGTATCTCCTATTTCAGATTGAATAAAATCAACAAATGCTTTTGTTTCTGCAGATACTTTTTCACTTCTCTCGGAAAATAAAGCATACATTTTTTCCACCTTTTTTAATGCTATTTTCGATACTTTCCTATTCTGTTCCTTTTCGCCCTGTTCTTGTATATCTTGTAGTAATGACTTTACAAGTAGTAACGGTAATTCTCCAGCCGCTACATCCAATAAAGCATCTTGTCCTATAGATAATGAAGCAATCATTTCTGATCTCTGTCTCATTAAATCATATCGCTGTTCTACAATGTCTCCACCATTAATTGAATACTCTACATTCTTTTTTTCCAATTCATTCTTCTGATTGATAATTGTTTCAGACAATTTTTGAATCTTTTCATCTATATCTTGTAAGTCTTTTATTGCAGAATCTTTTTTTAATCTTAGCTCTTCTAATTTTAACAGATCCTGACTATCGTCAGCTTTTTTACTAATTCTACTAACAATTTTACCCAAATCACTTTGTAGAAGGTCTAATACAGATATTCCTAATAACGCTTTTATGGATTCCTTCATTTGAGTGCTTGTGTTTTCAACAGCTAACTCAGCTATTTTTTCACCATCAAAGAAAAAGAAACTTGATAAGGCGCTTGGCATTATATTTTCAACAAACATAGACCAATTCTCGGTTAAAAATACGTTGCTTTCTCCATTCTTCTGTACCCATATTCTCTCTTTTACTCTTTGACTCTTAGCATCCCATTCACGATGAACATAATATACTTCATCTTCAGTAGCATCCATGGAAAACTCTATTTCTATGTATGACTCCAGTGTTCGATCCGATTTATTTACAAATGATTTTAAATATTGTCCATAAGTTTGATATTTACTTTCAATATATGCAAAAGAATTCGAACCATAGAGTCCAAGTAATACCGCTTCTAAAAAGGTGGTTTTTCCACGTCCATTCATCCCTCCAATAAGGACTACTGAATTCTTTCCAACAAAATCAAATTGATTTGTTGAAGCATATATTCCAAAATTATGCATAATCAATTTTTTAATTATCATTCTTCACAATCCTCATCTTCATCTTCCTCATCCAATTCATCGTATGAATTATCTAAAGCCTTCTCATTATATTTACCGCCTAAATCTTTCTTTCTTGAAACCTGACTTAAATAATATGCTGTTGCATCTTCTTCATTCTTATAAAAGTTTCTCTGAATACAACGCTCTAAATCCTCCGCCACACCTTTTCTCTTATTTAAACTACTTGATTGATTTTCAATATCAATCAAGCTATATGCCATTTCGAATGCCAATTCTTCATCTGGATATAGTTCTTTTACAACATCTTTTAAGATACTCCATTCTTCACTCCTAAAAGCTTCGGAACCTACCCATTCAGGGTCGTCGAACTTTTTACCCGTTTCTTGCTCATATATTTTTGGTAAAGAATCATCAAACTCATGTTTATCAAAAACCCATATTCTACGGATATATCTTAGCTCTGGTATTGTAATCAATTCTAAATCAGAAAACTCTTCAGGTCCATTAAAATTAATATCCATTTGAATACGAAGTAATTCTCCAAGCCATTCTTCTCTATATTCTTTGAGATAAGGTCCATGATGCAGTTGTTTGTAGCTTCCTTGCAGATATCCAGCCATTTTTCGAAAACTCCTACGTTCTCTATCGTGCTCTTCATCACCAAATTTATTTCTAAACTCGAGGAGTGATGTCATCCAAGCTTTTTCATCGTCATTTGCAATCATAGCTTCCATGGATTTATCCTTTTCAACCATGGTACAAACCCAACATCCAAATCGACTCTTTCCACAACTCGGCAAACCCTTTTCTACCATCATTGGGCATTCACCATCAACCGTTGCCCCTTTATACAAAGTTAATAACTCCTTGTTCGAATACCCCCAGGGATTTTTATATTGCATCAAAAAAACCCATACATCATTATCGTTCCATTCTTCAAGCGGAGAAAAGACTAACTCATTTGCTAGAGAAGGATTTGGGCTTAGCAACTCTCTGACTCTCTTTTTTTCATAAAAAGCCATAGTTTTTGCACGTCGCGCACTCTCTGCTTTTCTTGTTCCAATAATCAATACGATTTCACCATGTTCTGCTATCTTTTCTTTGACAAATGTATTTACTGGTTGTATCTTTAAACGATCTGTACACCACCGGAGTTTTTTTCTTGGGAACGGATATCCCCTCCCTATAAAATTAACCCAAAATGTATTATCCATTGAGGGGGTTAATCGATGTGTTATAAAGGGTAGTCCCTGCTTCTCTGCTGATTCATCCATTATCTTCAACGAATTCTGAACCCATTTTGAAATCACCGGTGATTCTACTAATGTATCGGTATTAATGATATGTACCTGTTTCTCTAGCTGCTCTTTTGACAATTGTTCGAGAGCAAGCCAAACAAGCTGTAAAGTTGCTGTACTGTCTTTTCCCCCCGAATATCCTATCACCCAAGGAATGTCATCTGCTAAATATAAATCTCGAATGGTTTCTAATAAACCATTTATAGTGTCTTTTGTAATAGTGACACTTTGCTTATTTGTTTCACAGCTTACACATTTTTCTGCCATGATTCATCTCCTATATGTTTATACTTTCAATAAATTGCTTTTCTCTGTGAGATTCTTCTTCCGAGAGTTCCAATCCAATCTCCTTTTTTATTTGATTCGCAGTTAAATTAATTGCCTTATTACTTGTAAGAATCTTTCCATCTGCTCGAATCACTCTCAATTTCCATTGAGATGCATTACGCTTCCAGTTTATTTTACTTAACCGTCCTAAGTGCTCCTTCATGTTAAGTTCCTTATGCTGATTAAAATAACTACCTATTATACCAAATGCTTGAATGACTACACCTTGTGTAATAATATAGTTCTCACGTAGATCTACTTTAGATATCTTATGTTCCAATAATTCATTCCATTGAACCACATTATCTGCAATCAAGTTCCAATATTCGCAAAGAAATTCTTCTGCTTCATCAGTGATTTCTACACTACCTAATATTTTCTTGTTTGCCATATAAAAAGTATTCAATGTAAAAAGGTTTGACGAAAACTTACCTAAGATATCTTTTTCTTTATCCGTGTAGTCATTAAGGAACTTTACTTTAGAAACAATATTTCTATTTAAAACTGCAAGCAAATCTCTCGAGTCATACAGTTCTGCTATAGAATTTGATGTCTTTACCGCATGCTTGTTAAGGTCGGTGAAAATCTGTTGGCTTTGAGATAATCCAAAATCCTCATAAAAAACAACTGAAATAGTCTCAGTTCCAAGCGATGGATCTTCATTCAATGCATGTAGAATTGCCGCTTTTCTATGCTGCCCGTCATTAATTAAGAATCTAGCATCCATGGAAACCTCCAATACACCTGTTCCTATATGATCTTTTCCTTCATAAAATTCAAATTCACCATCAATTGAAGCAGCTAAAGCAGAAAAAACATAGGAATCTCTGTTTTCAGTAATATATTTGCTAATAACAGGTATTCTTGTTTCATTCAATTTTCTCTGGGCCCTGTATTCCGGAAGAACATAATCGTCTTCACACGGAAACAATTTAGGCAACATCTTAAGTGGTACCATGGCAATATAATACTCTTTTCCTGCCTGCTTTCCTTTCACAACTGGAAATCTATATGCGTAATCCATTTACTCCTCCAAAAAGAAATAGTGCTATACTTAAGTATACTACTTAAGTATAGCACTGTGCTTCTGTAGTGTCAATCTAATTCCATTCCTTATATAGCTCCCAGAAAGCCTTGTCTTTAACATAAATCGGTTTATTTGTACCTATTTTTATGATACTGTGATGTATGGTAAGTGCCTTAATATCATTGAAAAGTCTTTGACTTTCTGCCCCTTTAGGCTCAGTTTTAAACACATAATCAACATCATTATTTTTTAGATCCGAAACATTGTGCACAATCCAAGTTAAGATATATTTTGCATAATCATCATCGCCATTACCGAAGTGCTTCAAAAACTGAGTCGATAAAATTGTTCCAACACCAAATTCTCTACCTTCTTTTAAAATCCTTTTAAGCGCCGGAAATCCTTCACTCATAAAGTTATCTGCTTCATCAACAAGAATCATTTTTGATAGCTGACGATACTTGCCTTCCATTTTACTAGAACCTGCTGCTTGCATCTGCGAATAGAACAAATCTAACGTGATTGCAACAATCAAACTTTGAATGTCTGGATCGTAACCGGACAAGTCGATTACAACTACACCATCAAGTAATTCGAAAAGTGATTTTGTATTACTTGGCACACTCTCAAATATTTCAAATTGGTGTAATTTGTTCATTGCGGCTGCTAAAGAATCATTCTTTTTGATTTCCTCATTATTCGCATATCGATGATATACTTGATCAAATGTAGGTGCTTCATTATACCACGACCCAGCATTTTGCGCAGTAATACCACACGCTACATATGTTTCAATAATACACTGAAATAATGTATCCTGCTGCTTTGGACCTAGATTATATACTTTTGATAAAGTATCTTTAAATGCATTTGCTGTATGAATTGGCAATAAAGGTTTAAACACTTTTGATTTTGTAGGTGCAAGAGGATTGAATGGAAGATGATACGGTTTCAGTACCTTTGCATTTGTAGATTCAACAAAATCTTCCTTGCTTTCATTGTAATCACCCTTATAATCGAAAATCAAGATTCCAATATTTTGTGCCTCTAGATTATTACCTTGTTCTTTGTGTAGCTGTGCAATAAGTGACTTTGTAAATTGAGTCTTTCCAGTTCCCATAGTTCCTATTATTCCCGTATTTGTGTGGAATAATTGATTTGTATCATTTGGTTTCCATAATATCGGAGATCCATCTTGCAGATTAGTTCCAAATACTATACTGATCCCTTTTTCCTTAGGAACTTCAGGCTGTGCCTCTGAATCTGTAGGAGCTTTTTTTTGTTCATCGAGAATTTCTTTTTTTTCAATATCTTTACCCTTCTCAGGTAATGATTCATCCTGTTTATCTTCTATTAATTCATCACTTTCCAAATTGCTTGCATTTAGTTTTGATATGTCACCCGTCAACCCTGCTAGAGAGCATTCTTCAAAAATTAATAAATCTCTTTCACGTTTATTTCTTATATCTGTGTGTATGCTTTCTACACTATCGAGAATAAGCCCAAACTCATCTAATTCCGGCATCTCTATAAAGTTGATCGCATCTTCTTTGAATGAGGTTCTTCTAGAAACAAGACCTTTTCTAAATGAAAGCACAGCGCCTTTACCTAAAATCTCCTGTATATCCTCTGATAAAATATAGTTTTCATTAAGAATCTCTTTTCTATACTTATCCAGAACTATATCCCAATTTTGAGTATCATCAACATGATATACTTGCATTTTTTTACAACTCGTAACAAGTAATTGCATTAAAAAATTTCTATTAACCTTGTATAAAATGGTTTCGTTTTTCCCGTCTGCGGATTCTAATGCATACTTCAACCCTCTTACTGTTGATGATGCTTGCTTAAAAGCTTTCTTAATTACAACAATATCATTGATTCCTGTCTTTACTTCCGTTGGATATAAATAAATTTTCACATTATCTGATGAAGAATCTAATCCAATGAATAAAAGATCGTCACTCGTAGGTCCTTTCTCAAATCCAAGATTCTTTGCTGATAATACCCCCTCATCCTTCGATAATCCTGCTCCACCTGATACTCTCAGCATTTCTTCAAGTGATATCGGCACCCATGTAATATTAGGATGTTTTAAGAATGCCAACATAAATTTAATAGCCGCCACGATACTTATCTTTTCCCTGCTAAATGTTGAATCTTTTGTAGCCTTCTTTGATGAAACCAATCTAAGAAGCCAATCACCATTTATCGCATTAAACATGTTAATAATCTTATGTACTTCTTCTAAATTTGCTTCAACACCCTTATTTTTCAAATAATCTTGAATAACTAATGAGTATTGTTTCGATTTATGAGTAACCGTAATCGCATCATATCCACTACTCGATGTGTATTGATCGCTATAATGAATTATCAGAAGATCACTTGTTGCCTCTTTCTCACTAAAGAAATCTAAATCAACTTTGGGGTCTACAAATACCACCCAATTAGAAGCAGCATATATCGAATCCATCTTATCTTCTGCTGATGCGTCAATTTGTGTTGAGATACTTACTCCAGAATGATATGGATTTCCTGTTGACCCCACTTGGATAAGGGCATTTATCATTTCTGCGCTTCTAATCAATTTCGTTTTCTCAGAATATTTTATTCCAAATCCAGTTCTATATTTATGTCCATATTTACTTGATGGGACACCAGAAATAATACCTCCAAGTGAGGAACCTGTTTCAATCTGAGTCATTGTTGCCTGCTCAGACGTTATTTCTGATTCCATTTCATAAAAAGAAATATGTGAGTATGAATATCCTCGACCCGTATCCTTATGGAAATAGCATTCAACATTTTTGGAAAACACACCTTCCAAACTATTCATTGATATCCCATAAGCAATTTCCAATTTTCTTGAGGTCAAGTATTCTTTAAGACTTGCATACTCTTTAATATTAGAGAATGCATTTCCAATCTTATCATCCGTATAGATATGAATTTCAAATCTAATTAAATTATCAACATCAGCATTCTTGTTAATTGTATGAATAAAGTACTGTGCAATTCCAACAAATACATCACTACAATCACCCATATTAATCAAGTTGATTTTAATACAGCGATTGTTAATATCATCGAAAATATATCTAAAGTGCGAAAGAAATTCTGTTATTTTCTCCTCCACAAGTTTAGGAACAAATCGTCTACTACCTCTATATTTTTTATTATCTACAGGTGCATAATACTTCCATTCTGTAGAAAACAGCTGATCAGATACCTTATAAATTTTACGGTTCCTTTGAATATATGGTAGTAAGTTTACCGAATTGAGCCGATCAACAATAATATCACTAGCATTTTCCAAGTCTTTTTCATTTAGTAAAGCAATCTGGTATCGTACATTCAAAGGATGTAATGGTGTTAGCAAAATTTCATCTATATTATTACCTATCGCAATAGTACCTATCAATAAAGCATTTTCTTGCATTACCGAAAGATTCCCACCTTCCTCCATATTCGAATAGCAATTTTCAAATTCATCAACATACCTTGTTGCTGCTGCAAGGAGATCATCTCCTAGATATGCTAATGTTGGAACTGTACTATGCTCTTTTAAAACCTGAAGATATTCCAAATAAGCTAATTCTAGTTTAGGATCTATACTAACATCTACTTTCTCTACTTTTGCAGTTTCAGAATCATAGAAGTGTTTACTTTTTCCTACTAGAATCTGTTCATCTATTATTTTTTGTTCTGTTCTTAATTCTCTTAAAAGATTTGCTTTTGCAAAGTATTCCTGGGAATCACTATAAATGTGATCATTATCTTTGAATTCAAAGCTTTTCTTGTTATTTAGCTTATCACGTAATATTTTTCTTCCAATAATCTCTATGCTCTTTGCTTCATCTGGATATAATATAAACGGAACTACGACTCCTGAAAAATTTATATCTATTTTAATGCCATTCCCATAATTCGACAACTCCTCCTCTGTTGCAAACAGGTGAAGTCTTTCATTATATGTGCAAAGATATACTTCATTATCATCTATTTTTACCGTAGAGTTATTTAATCCATTACTATTAAATACCAAATCCGTACAAGTTCCAACTAATTTTACTCTACTATTTTTCTTCGTCTTCTTATATTCAATAGAAAAACTATGCTTTATTGTTGAAATCATGTAATCGGCAGAAATATCGATAACACAAATCTTAAATACATAAACAATTGAATTTGCAGAATCAGATAATTCAAACTTATGAAAGGATATTCCTTCTCTAGTAAGCTTGAAAATAATATCCTTCCCTTCTTTAATATACTCAGCATCATCTGACGAAATATCAGCATTATTGATACGCGCATTACAATTAATTCTTATATGAAGTGTTCTATATTTTTTATCATTAAATATTAATAAATTCCTTGTTCTTTTTTTCGCTGTTTGCGATCCTTCGTTTCGAACAATAAATGAATCATCATATGCGACTGTATTTAATGGTAGTTCTCCATATACACAAATATCTTCATTTTCTATTTTCAATGGATTCTCTGTTTTTGCTTTCTTTTTTTCCATTGCTGCAATCAAATCAGCGTAGGAAATCAGTCTACTCCAGTTCTCAGGGTCCTGCTTTTGCCAATTTTCAATTCTATCAATGAATGAATCTTCAAAATCTTTTGATAGATCACTCTCCAAGTTTCCAAAACGAAATCCTCTATCAATTCTCTCAAATAATTTGTTATTATTGTCAATATCTCGATCTAGTTGATTTTGTCCATAATTCTGATATTCAATTTTCCCATCTATAGGAAAGAGTCTAAAACCCGGAAAATTTTCTTTTTCAACTTTTCCGCGACTCATTATTGCTAGTAGATCTTTATATTCATATAAAGATGTTTTATCGCTAAATACATCTCCCTCTCTTCTCTGCAATTCATAATTTAGAATGCATTTTTCGGTGTTGGTCAATTGCGTACTTTCATCCACCATGCTTCTGATTTCTTTCATCAGTTGATTACCATAAAACGGCATTCCACTAGAGGACATATCCCTAGAACCACTCTTAGCACTATCGATGGGATTTGACGAAATCATTAATAACGGTTTATGTTCGTGGTTTGCAACATTTCTTAGCGTTGCACACAAAAAATCATTTGTCATCCCATTTATTAGTGCCGCAATTATAACTTCATCATTTGTGACCCTTAATGTAAAGGTTTCATATACGGTTCCATCTCCACATTGATATACATATTTTCCGATTGTAGTATTCTGTGCGGCCATTTCCCTGAGTGCTTCATAAACCTTCAACACCATGTCCTCATCATCTAGCTTCAGGCTAAAGCTTTCACCTTTTAGTAAGGAGCCTTCAGATGCCACTGTTTGAAAATAACTATTAATTTTTTTCGCAATAAAATCATAAAATTCTCTTAACATACTGTGCATCCCCACTATCACTCTTCTTGTCGATCAAATTCAACTTTGTAAAGAATTCTTGTAAAAGCTCTTTTGATGTATTATCCAAGAATATACCTCTAATTTCATACTCTTTAAATAAATCAATGAGTCGCATTTTATTCTCTTCTCTCAACGAAATTTTTGTAAGGAAAATAATATCACGTTCTAATAAATTTAATACCCAACCAGACTTTTTCCTATTTTTAACCCAATTCTCCTTACAATACACCGAAAATTTCTCATTATAATATTGATTAGCTCTTTTTCTGTCTGTTTCGAGAAACTGTTCTTTTACGCATTTAAACAAGTGTCTCACAGCTTTATCGGTTTCAGTTCCCCCTACAGGAATAGGGATATCATTGAATTTTTTATAATCTCCAACATAAGATTTATACATAGCTTCCGCCTTTTGAATTTCTTCTGCTATTTGCTTATCCATATTGACATCGCCGCCTGCTAATTCTTGCAGTTTAATATAGTCATACATATCATTGCTATTATGTTGGTTTAGAATTTCCAATGTAATGGCATGACTAAACATATGATTTATATTTCCTTGGAGTTTTTCCCAGCCTTCAGTACAGCATTTTCTATTTTTACTAATTTTCTCCCAATCCAATGCATAATATAAGCGAACCATATCCGCCCTATTTCCATCACAAAATTGATCAAGTGTCAAACAGGTCTGTGAAACATAATAGAAATAATATACTGAAAGTAAATTAGAAAAGTCTTCAAGCGATGTCATTCCCGATTTCAGCATAAAATGAAAATCTGCTCTAAATTTTTCTTGTACATCTAGGATGATCTTAAAATATGCTTTATCCTTCTCAGTTTGCTCATGCTGCTGGGTATTGATAATTTCTACCAACATTTTTTCTAGCACATTAAATGGATATCTTTCTTTTGCCTTCTCAATTTCGCATCGGTCCTTCTCATCAAGCCCCAGAATACAATACAAGAAAAAAGATAACTGATCCGCACTCTTATTATTTACCACCGTTTGATATGGATACAATCCAATATTCTTCGCAACAAAATTGTCACCTTGAAAGAACAAGTTATGAATCATTTCTTTGAAATAGTCAATATCCTCTTTTTCGATACCAACACTATCAACCAAATTATTAAATAGTGTATCAAACTCAATTGATTCTGTTTCAATACCTATTACTCGCCTAAAAAATCCACTTACTACATCTTCCATATCTGTCACAATCGGTATTTTACCATTTGCTTTATATGGAAATAATTTAAAATACTTGTTCGGAAAATGTGATAATCTTAATGAGTCTGCCGCTTTTTTGTCAACTGATTTGGCATTGAAAGTTTCTTTAAATTTCACTTCGTTGAATACATACCCCATGATCATCTTACCACCTTAAATTTATATCCAAACTTCGATTTTTCTATATTAGCCTTTTGTTTGTTCTCCGATACTACAATCAGACTTTCACTTGCAGAGCCTGTCCTTAATATTTTCGAAATAAAACTAATAAAATCTGCATGATTATTTCTATCATCTGCTGTTTGAGTGTACCCATGATTCAGCTTATAAATCAACTCATATAGAGAGTAGTCAATATATAATGGTATTATTTCATGATTTTTTGTGCTCTCAAACTCTACAATGATTGCAGGAATAAATCTTTGCAATTCATCTGAATTTACACATATGGGTACATTGTCGAGATACTCTTCAAACTTTATGTATTCATATAACACAAAACCATTATGTTTATCATCCAAACATATATTTCCCTCAGCTTCGCTTCCACACCATTGAACGATTCCTTTCTCAACCATAGAATAAATGCTGCTTAATCCGCTGTACTTTCCAGCATTATACAAATACATATTCTTCAAATATCCCTGATAAATCTCATCCACTACCTCTTGCGCTTTCATTAGATTAATTCGAACCAAGACATTAAAAACTTGTGATTTCAATGATTTGTCATCATTGATTATTGGAATAAGACTTTTATCACATAGTATTGATTCATATGGAGATTCTTCTAATGTCTCTTCTATGTTTTTCGTTATATCTGATGATACATAATACGAGATTGCCAACTCATCAGCATTCTCTGAGCGAATAAGCAGAGGATCATATTTTCTAATCCGATTCATCAATGTTGTAAGATCGCTATAATCAAACATCAATACCGGTGTGATTTCCTTGATAAACTCCTTTAAAAAGTTTGCATCATTTATAAGAAGTTTTTGAAGTTTTGTAAAACTAAAATCTTGTGGAACCAATATGTCATATAAATAATTTAATATTTCTCGAGTTGTGAGTATTTCTTTGTCCTTAATTGTAGATTTTATAAGTAAGTTAGCAATATATTTCTGATGGTTTCTTTCCATCATAAATTCATAATTTTTCTTTATAGGACATTTTTGTGAAAGCGTACATACTGAGCAATCGCTGGTATATGAACTATAAAATGGATTTCCGTTTAGATCCATAAAAATCTTTTCCAAAATATCTTCAATATACTTTGGTGAGGCTCCGCCAGACTTCAATGAATACATATGATAATCAGAAAAACTAACATGTTGAAAACGACAATTCTCATCAAAATGATTGTCATTGATTTGCGATGTGAGAATGTTACTTTTTTCAACATATTTTTTTAAATCCTGAAAATGTTCTCCATACTCTGATTCAATGAAATTACTAAGCACACCAAGATTGATAGCCAAGATTATACTTTTTCCGGGTTCATTCAATCTATCATCGCTAAAACCGGATAAAACCTCGGTCAAAGTATCTATCGCTGTTTTAGACGGTGCACTACTCTCAGTCGCATCGTTGTATACTAAGTAATCTTCAAGCAATTTTTCTTCATCAGAATTTTTAAGGTATGATAGCAAATGAGATTTTCCATCTCCTGCACTACCACATAGCAACACTAGGGATTTCTTACCAGCAACGTTTACTCGTTTTAGTATGTCTTTGAGATCCATTTCTGCATGTCTTGTAACATGCATATACTTCTTAAACTCATCAAATCTTTCCACATTATCTATAGAATCACTTGATGACTTCCGTAACCTATGTAATTCTTTAGTAAATTTGCATCCGCTCATTTTATACCCCACAAACAATTCATTTTTAAGTTCTACATCATCCAATTCAAAGTCAAGTTCACTACAGTAGTTCTAAAGAGGCTTATATCTCACTTTTACATATATGCAGTCATAAATCAACCATTATTTCCAAAGAAATACTTATTATCACATTTTACTAAAAGCATCCTTTTAAATCAATAAAATACGAATGAAATCTCTAAATGGCTTCTTTCTACATTGATATTAATTTTAGCAGCAATTCATCTTTACAAATGGGGAATTCGTCATTTCATCCACCTAGCTGACAAATCGTTTATTTAATAGTACCATTTGTATCCAAATCAAACATTTTCTACCGTAAAGACACCAAATTGTTGCTATTATTTTTTATTTCAAATATTTCTCCTAATTTTCCTTCATATATATCCTCAAGTAGCTTTTTTACATTCTCAGTGCACCAACGATAACCCCACTGATATTTAGGAACATAAAAGGAATTATTTTCTTTGACATCCTTTACCTCAATATAACCATTCTGCATTTATATCTCCTCCTCATATCTCATATTCATCATATAGAATTGAGTATTCATCAGTATCAATTAAGCTGGATTTATATATAGGCTTCTCACTAATATTATATATAGATAACGTGTCATTGAGTATCTCTTTAAACCTCGCATTATCCTCCTGCTCAATCAATAGAACATTCTTCCAGTCCTCTATACTAATAATTGGTATATCCCTTCTTTTAGAAAAATAGCTATTTCCAGTAATTATCAAATACAAGATATCTTGTATTTGATCCCTATTCGTAACAATCCATTCCCTCTTCAGATTTGAATATAACAACAATTTATCTTCTTGAATTGCTCTTCTACATATATTTATTTGATCAACTGCTTTTTCGATAATTTTATCCGCTTTCCACAACTGATAAGGTTCTCTACCACAATGTGCTACTTTAACTTGAGCTAGAATTACTCTTCCATCTTTAAATGCAACCAAATCAAAATCAGTTTTTTTAACTTTTATTCCGGTTTTTAATACTTTCCAACCACAATCTTTAGTAACATCCTTAATAAATATTTCAAATATGTGCTTTCCGAAATAATCCATTTCTCGGCCCATGTTATTATGTGTATATGGATTTAATACTATATTTCTAGATTCTTCAAAAACATTGTAATTCTGATCAATCATCCACCGTGCAATTATGATATTATTGCCTTCTCTAAAAAATGGATGTTGAATTATGTCAAATTCCAAATCTTCTTTAGTAAAAATCATAAAATATATAGTTGAAAACTCATCTTCATTAATTTTATCTGCAAAACAGATCCCTTTACTTATTTCTTCATAAGTTATTATTTGATACATTTCAGAATGAACCATTATCAAAAACAATTGTTTTATGTATAAATATAATAATATCGAAACTATAATAGATCCAGTCTGCCCTGTTACACGTATAATTAAGTCTAACATAGTTTCGCCAATGAATTGTCGTCTTAACATTCCTAATATCCATTCTTTTTCAAAATCTCCTATTTCATTAAAATAACATATCTTACAGATAAAACATTTATAAAATCGATAAATCAAATCTGTATTCCAATCTTCATCTATTATACGTTTATTTGAAACCTCACCATAATATGCAGATCCTAACATAATTCTATACTTATATTCAGGATCACTCATTTTTAATTTAATTACTGGTCTAGTTGAAATTGTTTTTACTTCTAATACTTCTTCTTTTAAATAACTTATATCATCAAACTTTTCTATTATGCACCCACAGCTAATTGCTTTAAGATAGATATTCTCAATTAATCTTTTATACTGGATATACGTTCCTTCAGCCAAAACAATTTTACCTTGTGCCTCACTCCAACTTGTATCATGAGGTAATAACTTAACAGCTAATTGCATTAATAGATTTTTCGGATATTTTATAATGTCTGGATTTTCCATTGTAAACATACTAAGACAACTCAAAAATACGAATAGCGAGTTAAAATTGTTTTGTATCTGTCTGCTTATATAATTTTGTAATTTATTAAGTACCGGAAATATATTTTTAATAAAATCTATATAGTTTCTAATTTGTTCCGTATTATAATACATCATCACATCATAATAAATTGTTTCTTTTTCTTTTTCTTCAATGGTTTCTGATAGATATAGCTTAAGCATAATTTTTTGAGCCAACATTGTTTCATATGTAATATACTTGATGTTATGAGCAAAATAATCAACAATCCCATCCTTGCATTGTTCTGGATTGTCAATAAGTATTCTTATCTTTTTTACAATGTCTCTTTCATTTTCCATAACCTGTCTCACTCTCCATTAAATATAAAATATTCTAATATTTTACATAACATTTCTATTTTATGTATATTTTACCACAACTCATCTACATAACAAAGCTATGTATGGGAATTATTGAAATCTTACAATATTTTTTTCAGAGATAAACTGTACATGGTAAAATAAAGTACAAAGTTTCTGGCAGATAGTAGTACATAGCTTTTGGCAAATAATAATGCACATTTTTCACCGAAATAAATCCCTTCTTGTAGAAATAAAGTATAATTCTACATGGA
>JAEZZO010000006.1 GCA_023418475.1 Bacillota bacterium | reverse complement strand
TTAGGCGGGGCTTATTAAAGTACTTCTAGTCCAGTAACTGCCACTCAAGTACCTTTCAAAAAATAGCAGATTGGCACTTTGGTTAGATTTATTCATTTTCGGACTACAGTTTACGGAAACTCAAGATGCAAACCATTAAGAGTACTCCGATTAAGAAGCATTTACCGGATATATAGTAATAGAATTTGGCTGGATTGGTTATAATCCAGCCAGATGTAAATGAGTAAAAGGAAATGAAAAGGAGTTAGTACTTTCCATATTCCTGATCGTTTAATATAATTTTCCGGTATTCCTCCGGTTTTTTCCCATTATAAGATACCGTATTTACATAATGAGTAGAGTTATCTATATTCTTAAGTAATTTTGCAACCCCGGGAGACAGTTTTTCCGGAGAATAAGGTATCTGCTGATTACCATGATCTTTCAGCTTGAAGCGAATAACCTGTTCTTTTAATATTTCAGCCTGGCTGGAAAGCTCTTCACTTGCAGCGGCACTTTCCTCTGAGGTGGAGGAGTTCATCTGAACTACGTCTGATACCTGCAAAATACCTTGGTTTACCTGCGATATACCGGAGGCCTGTTCATTGGAAGCAACAGCAATATCGCCTACTAATGTAGCAACTTTGGATATATTCTCCACAATTTTAGCTAAGGCATCCGCTGTCTGATTGGCTATTTTGGTACCACCCTCTACCTTTTTGATGGAACCTTCAATGAGATTCGTAGTTTCTTTTGCGGCCGTTGATGATCTTGCAGCCAGATTTCTGACCTCTTCCGCTACAACAGCAAATCCTTTGCCATGCTGACCCGCACGGGCAGCTTCAACGGCAGCATTCAGGGCAAGAATATTTGTTTGGAAGGCTATATCATCGATTACCTTAATTATCTTGGATATATTTCCGGAGGATTCATTTATTTCATCCATAGCTTTTAACATTTCATTCATCTGCAAATTACCGGAAGCAGCATTTTCCTTCGTCAGTTCGGCTAGTTGATTTGCCTTGTTGGCATTATCGGCATTTAATTTTGTCTGAGACGATATTTCTTCCAAAGAGGACGATAATTCCTCGACAGAGCTTGCCTGCTGCGTCGCACCCTGGGAGAGAGACATACTGGAATCGGATACTTGCTTTGCGCCGGCGGCCACCTGTTCGGAAGACATACTGATATTTTTCATTACATCATTTAAGTTTTCAGCCATCCGTCGGAAGGAATTTGCCAAATTCCCCAATTCATCCATTGTATTGATATCCAGATTAACATTTAAATCACCCTCAGCGATCAACTCTGCCGCCATTGCAACCTTTCGGATCGGACCGCCGATACTGCGGCTTATAAATAAACCAAGCACAACAGCAAGAATCATGCCGGCTGCTATAGATAATCCCATTAGCAGTATTGCATTATTTGTCATTAGACCGTTGGAATTAGACTTATCCTTTGCTCCTGCTATTTTTAGATCCACTAGCTTGTCAATAGCTGTCTGCTCATTATCTGCGGCAGTCTTCATTTCATTTTCTATCAGTGCATAAGCCTCATTGTCTTTATTTTCCAGGCAAAGCTGCAGCAGTTGTTCCAAATTTGCACGGAAAGCCACTCTTGTAGAGAGATAATCTTCATAGGCTTTTTCAGCATCAGCAGTCATTATGGTAGCTTTAAAGTTCTCTGAATGTTCATTCATTTGTGTAACAATATCTTGAATGGATTCATACAATGAATTGATTTCCTCAGAGCTGCTTTCCAGAACCATATCTCTGGTAATAACGCGGACAGTTTGAAATAATTTTGCCATGCTTGCAGTATCGGATAGAGGTACTGTCATATTGTTATAGAGAATAGAATCATTCTTGTTTACCATATAGATATTATAAATTCCTACACTTCCTACAATCCCGGCGATGAAAGCTACTAAAATAAAGCTGAGAGTAAGCTTTGAGCCTATTTTCATATTTCTAAACCATTTCATAAAAATCCTCCTTTGTTTAAAATGAATTGTTTGATTCATTTATAGTGAGTAATGTAGTGCAGTCTAGTAATAATTTAACGTTATTGTCTACTTTTCCAATTCCCTTCATAAATTTATTGCTGGATAAGTTTGTTTCCTTTGAACTTACGATCTCACTGTCAGATATGGAGATCACTTCTTCCACACTGTCTACAATTAAGCCGAGTGGGTGATTAAGAATATCAATTACAATGATACAGGTTCTGTCATTTTGTTCTGTAAATTGCCGCTTAAATCTTGATTTCATATCCATTACAGGAATGATTTTACCTCTTAAATTAATGATACCGCTTATATATTCCGGCAGCTCCGGGACAGCGGTTATCTGCTGGAGCCCGATTATTTCTGTGACATATTGAATTTCAATACCATAGACTTCTTTACCTACCGCAAACGTCAGATATCTTCCTTTTAAAGTATCTTCCAGCTGGTCTGCTTCTAAAACTTCTGCCATTATTGTGTCTCCCTCTCTAAATAAAGAAAAAATTTACAGTGACGTGAGCTACAACTTATTACCATGGAAATAATTATAGTATAATACAGAAAAATGTCAATATATAAAATGAAATGTCGAAAAAGAAAAATTAAACGGTTAGATTGTCACAGACATAAAAAAACCAGCACAAAAAATTTCTGTGCTGGTTTTTTTATATTATTTTATAGTAAAAGCAGGATAGTATGAGTATGGATTGATAAAACACAAAATAAAACATGATATTAAATAGGTTAGATTATACACCGTCAAAACGTTTGGATTTTCCGCCCTGATGGTATTCTTTCAAAATATTTTGAATACGTTCCACCGGATTTAATAAATTACTGATACTATTATCGTGATTCAAGGTGTCAATTAACAAGGCGATATATTTACTCATATCTACACTAATATACCAGGGCTTTGTTAACAGCTCAGGGGTCTGGTAGACAAGGTTTGTAGTAAGAACCCTGTAAATAAGTCCCTTTTCATAAGCATCATCAAGCTTTGTAAATCCATTTGTAAATAAACCAAAGGTTGCAGCTACAAATATTCTGCCTGCATTTCTTCTCTTAAGCTCTGCAGCAACATCAAGAATACTTTCACCGGAGGATATCATATCGTCCACAATCAGAACATCCTTACCATTTATATCGGAACCAAGAAATTCATGTGCAACGATAGGGTTACGTCCGTTAACAATGCGTGTATAGTCACGTCTTTTATAAAACATACCCATATCAAGACCAAGGACATTTGCAAAATAAACAGCTCTTGACATACCGCCTTCATCCGGGCTAATAACCATCATGTGATCTTCATTAAAGGCAATATCGGGAACATTATGAAGCATGGCTTTAATGAACTGATAATTCGGAGCAACCGTTTCAAGGCTATTTAGCGGGATCGCATTCTGTACTCTGGGATCATGAGCGTCAAAGGTCAGAATACTGTCAACACCCATCTGTGTTAATTCCTGTAATGCCAAAGCACAATCGAGGGATTCTCGGGAACTTCTTCTATGCTGTCTTCCCTCATAAAGGAAAGGCATAATTACTGTAATTCTTCTGGCTTTTCCACCAACTGCCGCAATAATTCTTTTCAAATCCTGATAATGGTCATCAGGTGACATGTGGTTAGCATTTCCACATACCTTATAGGTCAAGCTATGGTTGGTAACGTCAACCAGAAGATAAAGGTCATGACCACGAACAGATTGCTTAATCTGCCCTTTTGCCTCGCCTGTACCAAATCTTGGACAGCAGGCTTTCATTAAGTAAGAATCACGCTGATAACCGTAAAAAGCGATGGTACCCTTATGTTCGCTTTCTCTCGAATTACGCCATTTAACAAGATATTCATTTACATGCTCTCCCAAGGTTCTGCTGCTTTCCAGTGCAATTATTCCAAGCGGTCCCACAGGAATAGTTTCTACGATGTTCTCGTTCTTTGACATTAGATTTCCCTCCATGAAATAGTAGATTGGTTACAAAAGCCATTAAAAGTTATAACATTATATATTTGGTTAGTCAATAAGCTATTCGCTATAAAAATCACTTTTTATACAGAAACTGTGCCATTGATCGCCTTATGTAAACGAATGTCTTCGCCAACAATACGATGTATACTATAGCTGCTGATAATACGGGAATAGACTCGTTCGCTATAATTTGTATTAATATCGGATAAGGATAGATTAGTTGATATCACAGTAGATTTTTTTCGTAATAAACGTTCATTAATAATAAGATATAGTTGGGAATTTGTAAAAGAATTGTAAAATTCAGTACCCAAATCATCGATAATTAACAGGTCACAATCCAGAATATAATCAAATTGGTTAGCAGCATGATAGGTACTA
This sequence comes from Bacillota bacterium, assembly GCA_023418475.1. Taxonomy (GTDB): domain Bacteria; phylum Bacillota; class Clostridia; order Lachnospirales; family Lachnospiraceae; genus Mobilitalea. The sequence goes on along the minus strand of JAEZZO010000006.1, from coordinate 4,684 downwards.
TCCGCATCTTTTCCAAATTTATATTTTTCGAGAATATCAAACAATCGGAAGGCGGTAAGATATATTACCGTATAGCCCTTGTCCAAAAGTTCTTTGGCAATACAATTAGCAAGAAAGGTTTTACCCACTCCGGTATTGCCAAGAAGCAGCAGATTATCCTGCTTCGTATCAAAATGTTTTATAAAACTCCTACAGTTTGCCACAACCTTCTGCATATTTGAAAGAGGGGACAAGCCGGTTGCTTCATCAATATAATCATCCGAATAATATCGGAAGGAAAAGCTGCTGAAATTTTCCTGCTTTAATATCATTTTGATATTCGAATCTGAATACATTAAATCGGCAATTGCTTGCTTCAGGCAATTGCATTTATTGTTATCAATAAATCCGGTGTCCTGACACTTACTGCATTCATAACGCATATTCAGATAATCAGCGGGAAGATTATGGAGCAATAGAAGCTCAATCTGACGCGCTTTTAATTCTAAGGATCTGTCTTTTAACTCCTTTAAACCCCTGTCATCACCACGAAGAGCCATGCGTCCGCTCTCCGCTGACAGAGAGATCATTTGATCCTCCAGCTCTTTTAACTGAGGTATAAGCTGATAAGCACTCTTAAGACGCTTGTCCAAATCATGCTTATTATTCAGCCTGCGGCTGTCGTATTCTCTTAGTATCTGGTTATATTGCTCGTTTTTTAATGCCATATGGCAAGCCTCCTTTCTGAAAAAATCTATTCATATTCTATGTGTTTTTGTTCAGCAGCTTTCGTTCCAATTCGGCATAATCCTTCGCTGTATAGGTACGCTGCGGAAATTGATTGAATTTATTAGACGAAGGCTTCTGTACAGCAACTGTTTTACGGCTTTCTAATGTTTTATTAGCCTTGCTGAACTCTTCATCCAGCCGCATAATATCAGTATTGCTTTTTACATCCTTTTTAAACCAGGTTTCCAAAATTTTGTCAGTATATTTAAAATCCGGCTTCTGCGTCCGAAGAATAGTACGGTTACAAGCCTCCGTAATGATTTCATCAGAAAAACCGAATACCTCTACCCATTTTGTTATGTACTGGCGCTCGATCTGTCCGGGGGCACGATTTAATCCAAACGCCTTATTAACGGTATTATAGTGTTCATTGTAAGCAGTAGCCGCATCTTTAGCCTTTGCTTCCGTATCAATTCCCTCTTCTGCCCAGGTCAGTGCAACCGCCTCGATATAGGAAGCATTTTTCTTACCCTTAGAGACGCAGTATTCAAATAAATACATAATCAGCTCTGCTGAAAAACGAAGTTCTTCATAAAGATAAAGGATCAGTTGTAGATCCATTGGTTTTAACGGACGATCCAGATAGATTTCCACAATGTGCATTGCCCATTTGATCTCATCATTATTGGTAAATTCAGATATTTTTTCAGCCGAATAGCTTTGGCGGATTGCCGGTTTTGTCTCAGTATGGATACTGACAGCAATCTCATCCAGCTCAGAATCAGAGTCAACAGCGATATCCACATCCTCTTGCGGCATTTTGGTTAAGTCGGATAAGCGAATGGATAGGATTTCTTTCTCTGAATTTCTTCTAAGTATCAATAAATGCTGCTTTTCCCAATAAGTCAAAGCACGGATAATATCTTTTTCAGTATTTTCCAAGCGATCAGCAATGGAGGAGATGCTTACTTCCTGACAGCTTCCCAGGATACAGCGAAGCAGATAAAGATATACCTTAACATACGCACCGTTGGCTGATGGCATAAATTGATCAATAAAAATATTAGGGACGATAGTAACGTCCGAAATACCTTCTGCAAGTAGTGATATTTTACTCATAAACTATTCCCTCCAAGTGTTTCTGAGGCATCCTTATATTAACAAATCAGTAATTATTTTGTTGATCCTTGTTTGATGCAAGCAACATTATAGCATAGTTAATTCGGGATGAAAATAGCCTATTTTTAGGGCTCACAGCGATTCTCATGATTGTGGATATCGTGGATATAGTGGATAGAATAGAGACTATTAAATGTAATAATATGTAAAATTTGATTTAAAACTCGGAAAATAGAGTAGTATGCGAAAGAAAAATCTATCTTTGTAGAAAAGTTCTGATGAAAAAAAATATCCACGGTATTAAAAACAAAAATTGTTGATAATACTGTGGATAATGTGGATAACTACAAACCTAGAAGGTTTTCTCCCACGGATACTATGTCTCCGGCACCCATAGTTATCAACAGGTCACCGTTCATACAATTTTGTAATAAAAAATTTTCAATCTCATCAAAGGAAGGAAAATAGTACACATCTTTCCCCAATTTCTCTAATTCTCTTACTAAATCCCTTGAAGAAATATCTCCCGGATCTTTCTCCCTGGAAGCATAAATATCAGCTAAGACTACACTGTCAGCCAAAGCAAGAGAAGAAGCGAATTCTTCCAGGTGCTGCTTTGTCCTGGAATAGGTATGTGGCTGGAATACGCACCATAATTTTTTGTGTGGATAATTTCTTGCCGCATTCAAGGTAGCTGCAACTTCGGTAGGATGATGTGCATAATCGTCCATGACAGTAATACCACCAACCTCTCCCTTATATTCAAAGCGGCGCTTTGAATTTTTGAAGGAAAACAGTGCCTCCTTAATTACATCAGTTGATATTCCCTCTTCCAGTGCAATACCAATAGCAGGAAGTGAATTGGATACATTGTGGATACCAACGATATTTAATTGGATGCGGTCAATAAAGCTGCCTTTGAAATATAAATCATAGCTGCCGATGCTCTTTTCATTAAATTTAATATTATCTGCTGCGATATCATATGTAAGATCAGTCTTACGATATTTTGAATCAATGATACCATAGGTTAGTACCTGACATTCCAGATCAGAAGTGATCTCCTCATAATGTTCAATTTCTCCGTTGATAAATAGCTGGCCATTCGCCGGAAGACGTTTCGCAAAAAGGTGGAAGGAATTGCGGATATCATTGATATCCTTAAAAAAATCCAGATGATCGGCATCCACATTCAAAATGATGGCACGATTCGGATTAAAATGAAGAAAGGTATTCGTATATTCGCAGGCTTCCGTTATAAAATGTTCAGATTTCCCCATACGGATATTACCGCCGATAGCATCCAGAATTCCACCGACTGAAATAGTAGGGTCTAAGTTTCCACCCAAAAAGATTAATGAGAGAAGGGAGGTAGTAGTTGTTTTTCCATGTGTTCCTGAAACAGCAATTGCATCATCAAAATTGAGCATAACCTGACCAATCATCTCAGCACGGTTTAACATAGGAATATTTTGATGCTTCACTTCCAGAAATTCTTCGTTATCCTGTGCAATAGCAGCCGTATAAACAACAACTTCTATATCGGATGTTATGTTAGAGGCTTTTTGCCCAAGATAAAATGCAATTCCAAGACTCTCCAGATGATCTGTGATCTTACTTTGATGTGAATCAGAGCCGCTTACTTTAAATCCCAGTGTATGAAGATATTCTGCAAATCCACTCATACTTATTCCGCCGATACCAATAAAATGAATTCGGCATGGTTTTTCGAAATCTATTTTGTACATAGTGCACTTCCTATCCTTAATTATTTGTATTAATATTAAAAAGCAAGCAAAAAAAGCCTGCAATTTAACTCTATTAATAGGTCATTTTACTACCTGTTATTATAACCCATTTCACTTAAATTACAATATAAAATTCGTTCCATGACGTCTGCAAGAGGATTTGGTTAAGTGATTTCTGATCTGAGATCATTCCTATTCATTATATTCATATAGGGCAGAAGATTGCTAGTACGTAATTATGTTAATAACGCTATATTAAATAGCTGCGTTGATACGAAGGCTATCTTTTCATTTATCCTGCTAAAGCTATACAACATTGAAAACTATGCAATTAAGTTGATTCAGCAAGGATAATTAAGTTTTTAATAAATTCTGTCTGATTTTATTATGAAAAAGAGATGCTATTGTTACTATAATTACATTATTGCAAATAAGTGCTACTAGAAAGACAATAAATTTAACAATTTTTTCATATTTATTATTCACATTTTGGAAAGAATATGTTATAATATCCTAAAATATCTAGTTTTTAAATATTTTTCTCGAACCGAGGGGTTTCGAGGGTGCAGTAACAGGAAAAGTGAAATTATCTAGTATAATATTAGCTTTTCTAACAGCCAACTTATAAATATGACAGAAGGGGGACTATGCCATGCAGATTACCGACGTACGTGTTCGAAAGGTTAGTAAGGAGGGCAAGATGAAGGCAGTTGTATCAATTACACTTGATAACGAATTTGTTGTACACGATATCAAAGTAATTGAAGGAGACAAAGGCTTATTTATCGCAATGCCCAGCCGTAAAGCCGGGGACGGGGAGTATAGGGATATTGCTCATCCGATTAATTCGGATACCAGAGACAAGATCCAGAAGATTATCCTTGAAAAGTATGAAATTGCGGCACTAGAGAATGAAGAAGCAGAAGCCGTATAATCAAAATGAATTGTATCAGAAACGGCAGCCGAAGGGCTGCCGTTTTTTGATTGAATCAAAGAGAAAATAAACCACCTGCTAGGCAGGTGTGTCCCCAACTAGCTTTAGCTTCAAGTAAAAAAACTCCTATGTTATTATGATTGTAGGTTTGCCAACCACAAAAATAGAACATAGG
>JAEZZO010000004.1 GCA_023418475.1 Bacillota bacterium | reverse complement strand
TTAGATACCTCTCGTATTCTTTGGATTTTTACCAACTGGCCGAGTCAGTAATAATCTAAATTTACTTGAGGTATTTTTTATTGTCAATTTCTTGACCTATTTAAAGTATACAGGAAGCTTTCAAGATAACCTAAAATGATGGTATCTCCCGGAAAATGAACGCCTTCGGAGTGAAATGCTTCTATGCGAGGGTTTATAACAGAGTAGTATCGCTCAGACCAGTCAGGAATAGCATCTCCTTCCTGAACTGTATGTATCTTTCTAAGAATTTCACCTGATTCTAAACCCAATTGATATAGTTCTCTAGGTGATAAGGAAGGCAAAATAGCTTCTACTTCAACTTCCTCAATCCAACTAAGCAGTGTATACACAGATTCCCCATTGTCACAAATACCAAAATCAATAGGGAAAGGCATCGGCACATTTCGTGAATACATTTCTTTCATTGCTTCATACTCCGTCTTTTTCTGTACGTACTCAGAAGAGTCTGCAATACGAAGTAATAAATAGTTTCCATCCACTGTTTCAATATAATATTTTTTATCTCCTGACATACCTTTCGTAATCGGCTCAATTTTAGAGAAAGTGTCGTATATTGGAATATCTTTCATTGTTCCATTCCTCTCATTATTTTTCATACAAACTATATGTATTATCACTCAAAATACAAAGTGACATATTCAAATTCCAAGGCGAATGCAAGCTAATCTTCTTTATAACTTAGTATTTATCATCACGTTATAAAATTATTACATAGTCAAGATAATCACCTGAAAATACAGTATCGCTTTCATTTTTCCTTCTTTGACAAAGCTTAAAACCAACACTCTCATAATTATGTGGTGCGATTAGATTACTATTTGTACCAACAATTATTTTTTTAAGCCCATCATACTGTCGAATTCTATTAACCGCCTCTTGAAGTTGTCTTTTCCCATAGCCATTTCCCTTATATTTAGATGCAATACAGTTATGACCTATTTCTACATATTCGGGCAAATTTCTTGGGTCCCATGAAATATGTCCAATTGGTTCGCCGTTCAAAATGGTAACAAAACCACAATTATTAGTAAATTGTAAATTATCGTAGAAGAATTCATCATAGTCTTTCCAGTCTTTATCAAAGTACTCTTGCCATTTACTATCAAAAGAATAACTATCTACCAATTGTTTATATAATATTCCTTTTGAAAAATCACTGAAACTCTTAAATTCTATATTCATCATTATAGCTCACTTTCAAATTCTGATTTATCATTTAATGCCTCAAGCGAAAAAAATCAGCACTCTCTATTAGGGGGATTATGGAATTTAATATATCGAAGTATTAGATAACATTCTTGCTAAAAATATTTCCCGCTATTGTCTGTATTTTAGAGAATCATTTTGATATTTTTATAGAACATATTCATCTCCATTTATAAGCGGTGTGAAAATTGTATTACACCAACGATTTATCGCTCCCGAAAACCAATCCTCCTTATAGGCCTTATCATGTTGGGAGCAAATGTATAAAAGTACACAAAATGCAAAGAATGCATCAATATAACGAACTGGCACTTCATGAACCAAGACTTCCATATCCATATTTACTCCCCCTAAATGTCTCCAATTTTTCAACATTTAAATTAATAAATCACCTAATAGTCCTACTAAAGGTTTAATGCTTTTTTTTGATAATAATTTCCATTTTACGCCACATTCTTAATGAATTCTACCATTAATTGCAGACAGTGTATAAAAAACCTGTCATAAAAATAAGAAATCCTTAACATGACAGGCTGGCGTAATAGTACTACTATCAAATCCGTTCCAGTATTAATTTGTTCTTGGCTTCATCCTCTGAAAGCTTATGGTATCCAAAATACTTCTTGCTTTATCAAATGATTCAACATCCGTATCCTCAATGGATAAAACCACTTTACATTGATATTTGTGATTATAAATTTCCACATCATTCTTCAAGGATTCATCATGTCGATACATATTCTGCAATTCTTACAGTGTTATATTATATTCTTGCATAAGCTTATTCATATTACCAAGTAATTCATCACCAATATGTTTATATCCTGTCATTCGAGCTTTAATTTTAATATCCTCATCAACAATTATGTAGAATGTCCTTTTTGTCATAACACAATGACAACCAATTTGGTGGCCTGCTCCAAATAATTGGAATACGACCTTTTCGATTTCTTCTTCTAGATGAGTTGATATCGCTATAAAAGCATCCTCCCCATTTTCACTAAATGCTGTGGTATAAGTAACCTCAAAATTTTTTGAATTCTTCTTGTTTATCATTCTTTCTTCCATCCTTTCTTCTGTTAGCTATTGTTACGAAGTGCCCCAACTATTTCTGTTATATTTTCTTTATTCTCGGGATTCACGTCCCGCGAATATTATCTTTATTTTTTCTTGGATTTTTCTGTGTTGAATTGTTAGAAGCTATGCGTGGTCTGGTCTGAAATGAAAAAAAAATAGACCTGAGACGGGGCGGTTAAGATGAAGCGATTTGTGGTTCATTGCCCTACTCTAGGTCTGAATTTTTTATTATTCCGCGGTGTTTCCGCGTTATTATCTATTATGTCGACAGGGATAATTGCGGTTGCCTTTTAGATTCAGTGTGTTACCCGTCGACATAGTAGCTCTGATTATATACATACTATAATATTTTTAGTTTATACTTACGACATTATTTCATCATAGATATAATGCATAGGGCATAAGAGAGTAACTAGCAATGCTAATAATAATGTGATAGACAGCTAATAAAAGGAATGTTAATGATACTGGTCATAAATTTCTTCCGAAATTTTTTGAATTTTTTCTTTTAAATTTTTTGGTTCAAGGCACACAATTTTGCCCCCAAAACTCATTATATAACTACATGACAAATCATCAATGGGTAAATGAACATTAGCCATATAGTGTTCTGTTCCGTCCGGAGTTAAGCAGTCTTCCCCGAAACGAGTAACTATTGCATCCCTTATAGCTTCATGAATTCGTAATTTAGCTGGAACCAGTGTCTTATCATTAAAAAATACGGAATCCATTTTTTTAAAAGGAAAATCACGAATTTCAAATGATTGTTCTAAGATACATACATTTTGCATTCTTAAAAGCTTAAAGGTTCTGAAATCATCACGTCCTATGCAATATCCCTGAATATACCAGTCCTCACCCTTTAGCAACAGACGATATGGTTCAATTTCACGTCTGCTCTTTTGATTTTTAATATCTCTATAATCAAAGCATAAAAGTTGATGCTGTTCCATTGCAATTTTTATAAGCTCAATCGTATCGGATAAGTTTCCTGCATAAAGCCACGGGGTCACATCAATTTTTATTTGGTTCGCTCGAAAGTCAAAATCTTTTTGTTTTTCGAGAGGTATCATCCCCTTTATTTTAGCAAGAGTACCTACGATTTCATTACTTGGAAGGTTGGATTGAATACTTCCTAATCCCATAAGCAATGTAGTTATGTCTGATGTGGAAAATAATCGTTTTTCAACTTTATATGTCTTAAGAATTTCCACTCCACCGCCGGGACCGGAGGTTGACAGAATAGGAATACCCGCCTGATTAATAGTATCCAAATCGCGATAAATTGTTCGTGGTGTAACCTCGAACCTTTCAGCCAAATCCTTGGCGCTGATTTTTTCATGCTCCAGCAAAACCATAATAATTGCTATTAACCTATCTATTTTCATAATCCACTTCCAAAATTATTGATAACGATAGAATAAATCATTGACATACAGTTGTCAACAATATACTGGTACACTGAAAATAAAAAGGAGATAATTTTATATGAATGAAATGCTTATAAAAGCAACTAAAACACTGTATAAAGAAATTGGACAAGATAAAATCATGGCACTAGCTACCAGAAATGGAGATGGTGTAGCAGCCAGAACGGTGAATGTTTACACTTATAATGGGTGTTTTTATTTTGTCACAGAGACAAGCTCAAATAAATATAAGCAAATTGCTCAAAATAATCATGTTGCTTTGAGCGTAGATGCTATCCAGATTACGGGATATGCTACCTCTTTGGAACATCCCTGTGATGAATCCAATAGCGAAATCGCTCATTTTATAGAAGAAAAACTCCCACAACAATTCACACGGTATTCGGACATCCCCATCATGCGTTTGATTAAGGTGGCTCCCGTTGATGCAACCTTTATTCTGTTAGAAACAGGTGAGGGCTTCAGAATTAATTTTTCAGAAGCTACCGCCATCCCTATTTGTCATGAAATGTAGGTGCGATATTGGAAACGGCTCAAATGCCAAATTATATCGCCGAGCACAGTATAGCATTTGAGAATATCGTATCTGATAAAACCATTCTAGGCAATGAACACTTTATGAATATTGTAATGGAAAAAAATTGTGTCTTAAAGCCTTTTAAGGATTGTCTTAATAAAGCCTTAATAGGTTACCAGTTGCCAAAGCGATAATCATCTTAGCTAGAGAACCGCAGATAAAATTAAATATGCCGGAATGCTTCAAAACAAGGAGGTCCGGGATAAAAACGAGAAGAAAAAGTGCTTTCCTGGTAAAAGAACAGACCTGAGACGGGGCGGTTAAAATGAACCGATTTGTGGTTCATTGCCCTATCTAGGTCTGATTGCGAAGATGTTTTCGCATGTTTTTCTATTTCATTTTCTACTGTCGATGAGGATAATTGCGGTTGCCTTAACGATAAGACAAGGTGCCCGGCGACAAAAGCAAAAATAAACTTACAATTCCACTCTTCCCTCAAACGCCCTCAATAATGTAACCTCATCTATATACTCAAGGTCTCCGCCAACCGGGATTCCACTGGCTATTCTACTCACCTTAATTCCTGCGGGTTTGATTAATTTACTGAGGTACATTGCTGTTGCTTCACCCTCCAGACTCGAATTCGTTGCAATGATAACCTCATCCACATCTCCCTGAAGACGAAGCATAAGCTCCTTTAGTTTAATATCGGCCGGTCCGATACCCAACATTGGAGAAATGGCTCCATGAAGCACATGATATACGCCCTCGTATTTCCCTGTTTTTTCATATGCAGCCAGGTCGCGTGGGTTCTCTACCACCATAATTTGACGCTTATTTCTTCCGGGAGAGGAGCAGATCGGGCAAAGATCTTTGTCGGTCAATGTCAGACAGTCTTTGCAATACCTTATGTTCTTCTTTGCCTCTATAATTGATTCAGAAAGACTCCTTACCTGCTCTTCCGGCATATTGATGATATGGAAGGCCAGTCTCTGCGCTGTCTTAACACCGACTCCCGGTAATCTTGACAATTCCTCTATTAGCTTGCTAATTTGCCTGCTGTAATAATCCATTCGTTTCCGCTCCTTTTATCTTGAATTATCATACCTTAAAAGGTGCCTGTTTTCAAGTGTTTTATAGGTCTTTTCATTTATATAGCTTTATCTTTATTATTGTCTAACGGCATTCATATTCCGAGCTACTTATCCGGTAAGCGCTTCCAAAAAAGTATTTGTATTCGGCATTAAATACAAATAAAAAGGGCATCCGGTATTCACCTTCAGCCCTTAATCTATTTCCAGGTAAATCGTTTTTCAGCCTCTACTGTATATATTTGACCGAATATTTACACTTAATAATAGGAACAGGGCAAACCAGACTGTCAAGATGCTCCAGTGGATACTATAGTTCGGTAGAATTTTCATTACATCCATACCCAGAAGATGGTCAATCAAATCAAACGGGATACACACAGGAATAAACTGTAAGAAATTCGTTTTGTATAGCATCATGCACAGGCACATTCCGATAATTCCGTAAATAACCCCGGATATAGCCATACGGCTAAACTCAGCAAGAAAAAAGGCTGCCGGGATCAGGAGAAAATGCATCAGTATTACAAGCAGCAATACTTTTATATAGTGCCACAAAAGAGTCGAATTGATACCAGAGGAAAGAAGTACCGTGCCAAAGCAAAGCGTAAATATACCGAACATGACTGCCGTGCCTGTGATGACGAAAATCATAATCGTCAGCTTGGCAAAGAGAAAGTCCCGTTTCGGATATGGATAGCAAAGTATGACCTCAATGGTATTATCCTCATACTCACGGGCACAGAGAAAGGCAGCGAATACCGAAAAAATCAACAGAGACTGAACATTGAATATCAGCAGCGCCACATGAAGGAAAATGAGCCATGATATATTACAGTTTTGCAAAAAAGAAAGATAGGTGATAAGACCGGGTAATACCGCTCCGGACACAATAAGCCACCATATTTTTGAAGCATATAATTTCTTAATTTCCGCTTCTAGTATTCGCAGCATAGTCTCACCCCTTTTTCCTTACCCATCGGATAGACAGATATGAAAAGATTGCAAAGGTAGCTGCAAGGATCAGGATTCCATATACATAATCAATCTGATTATAGCGTTTATTTCCTAGATATTCGGAAACTAATATGATTGGCTCCAGTTGAGGAAATAGGAAACCATAGCTCATAAAGGCAAACGGGAAGGTAAGCATAAGCAAAACCAGAAAAATGATTGATGAACCGGCAAAGCTCCGCCTCCATAATGCAATAAAGGTAACAGCCGGGATCAGGCAACTAAGAAACAGCGAACTTAGTATGCCTGCGGTAATATAACGAAATCCAATGTCACCGTTAAAACCGTTAAGAATCGTATTTATGCAAAATAACACCCCAAAAATAGCCAATTGCAGCACAAATGTTTCCAAAAAAAGCAAAATGAATTTGCAAAACAGTATCCGGATCATGGAATTGGGTGTAATTGCAAGGTATTGCACCATATCGCTTTTGTATTCCCGCGTTATCATATAACATCCGGAAATAACTACGCAGCCAAAGGATATCATCTGAATGAAAACAATGCTTTTCGTTACAATTTCAGGGAATGAAGCTTTCTCTCCGGAAGAATACTGAATAAGAACCAGAATCAATGGTGCTAAGAACGCTATAGAAATTAATATGTAAAGGAAGGTCCCTTTCAGTTTTCTAAGCTCCAAAGTTAATAATTTAAGCATGGACGTTCCCTCCTATTAGTTTTATAAAATAATCTTCGAGAGAAGCCTTTATCATTGTGCTTTCTTTTACCTCAATACCGTTTTCGACCAAAAGCTTTGTTATTCTTCCACAGTTTTCGCTTTCATTTGTTTTTAAGGTAACAATATCCTTCGTGACGGAAAGATTGGCCCCATTCATGGATTTTCCGATCAATTCGGCCGCTTTGCCCGGTTCACTTACTCTGTACTGAATCGAATGTCCGCACTTTTTGTAGAAATCCTCCCAGCTGATTTCTTCAAGAAGCCTTCCATTATGAAGGATGCCAATCCGGTTGACCATTTTTTCTACCTCGGCAAGAATATGCGAAGATATCAAAATAGTTTTGCCTTCTTTCGCTATTTCAGTCAGCATATCTCGTATTTCCACTATTCCTTGCGGATCAAGTCCGTTTGTCGGCTCATCCAGAATCAGAAGCTCCGGATCATGCAAAAGAGCTCTTGCAATACCGAGTCGTTGTCTCATACCAAGAGAATAGTGACGTGTCTTTTTCCCACTCTGATCTGATAATCCAACCAATTTCATTGCACGATCCACACTGGATTTGTCGGAGATATCCATCATAATCCGATGGATGTCCAGATTGTCCTCTCCTGTAAGGTTTGGATAAAAGCCCGGTGTTTCAATGATTGCACCTATTTTTTTTAAATGCTTATAAATGTTTTTGTCCGTTACTTCTTCGCCGAACAGTTCTACGGTTCCACCAGAAGAGTTGATAAGGTTTAGTATCATACGGATTGTTGTAGTCTTTCCCGCACCATTCTGACCAATAAATCCGTATATATCACCCTTCTTAACATGCAGATTTACCTTGTCAACTGTTACAAATTTACCAAATGCTTTACTTAATTCTCTTGTTTGTACAACGTAAGACATTTATGATCCTCCTTCATAAAACAAACTTGAGGTAATTGCGAAACGCAGGATTTATATTAAATTTATACTTTCTGCGTATACATTTTGTACAACTGTATCGTATCGCTATTGCCTAATATGATTCGAGTGTCAAATTCTCACGCTGATCTTCCGGCACTTAGGTTATTATAAACCTGCGTGAGAATTAGAAAGCCTCCGGCGGATGCACACTCGCTCCGCTCGGCGCGTTTATAAAATAAAAGCCTAGAATCAAACTTTCTTATATTTGGATAAAAAGCTTTGAACATGCCTTAAAAGATGTTCATTTGCCTTTACTCTAATCTCATCCGTGATATCTCCTGCAACGAGATAACGGTGAAACAGATACACAACCGGTGCATAATAATCCATGGCAATTGTATCAATTTCGACGTTTTTTAGAAAACCGATCTGCACCAGCCATTTGAATATGATCTTCTGATTGTAAAAAGCGTCGTCGAACAGAACCTTGTGATAAAGTTCTGCGGCCTTCGCATTGGTACTTTGCTCAATGATCAGCATTCGAATGAACTTGTTGATTTCTTCATTCATGAGATAATCATTGAAAAAGCTTCGACACACAAAGAGAACCTCCTCCTCTTTCACTGACGTTACATTTTGCATTTGCGCTGAGAAAGCCTGCGGCATTGCATAAGTTGTTTCTGTAAAGGAATTGCACAGGACATCGAAAATCTCCTGCTTATTTTTGAAATGATAGTACACTGAGCTTTCCTTTATACCTACTCTTGTGCATATATCTCGAATGGATACAGCGCTGTAGCCTCTGCAGGAGAAGAGATCAAGGGAAGTCTTCAGTATTTTGTTTTTGGTATTACTTTTATCTTTCTTCAAATGAATCACCTTACCTAACGATTGTTAGATTAATTGTATCTAACAATTGTTAGGTTGTCAAGAGCTTTCGATTATTGTTTATTCATATTGGTAAATTTTCTTCGTCCAAATAAACAGCGGTAACATGGCAGTATTTTTAAGGAACAAAAGTGTGCCACGCATACTCTCTCGACTATATATCTATAATGCACAACTTTTGTTCCGCGTGCGCAGCTGCGCATCTCCCGGAGGGTTTTTATTACATAGGACGAACTTTCCTAAGTAATAAAAAGAACCTAAACAGAAATTCTGTCCAGGTCCTAATCATTCAAATATAAGGTTTTGTATTTATGCGATATTAAGCAGCTACCAATTCATGATTAGTGCGCTTATCGGCATCTTAAGAACGCCTTATTTATCCGCTTTCTTATCATTTCCAGCCAAATTCCTGCTGTAATAATCCATTAGAAAGGAAAACCTCCAAGGCCCCCAAGACTTCCAAGTCCTCCGGTTACTTCACTCATTACGGAAGAGGATTCATCTTCCATTTTACGGAGTGCTTCATTCGCTGCAGCCACAATCAGATCCTCCAGCATCTCAATATCATCCGGATCAACTACTTCTTTGGAGAGTTTCACCGAAACCACTTCCTTCTTACCGGAAACTTTAACCGTAACTGCTCCGCCGCCGGCTGTTGCTTCCCATTCCTTATCCTCAAGCTCCTTGGTTTTATCCTCCATCTGCTTCTGCATTCTCTGTGCCTGCTTCATTAAGTTTCCCATATTACCCGGGATACCTCCGCCCGGAAATCCACCCTTTTTACCCATATCGTTTTAATTCTCCTTTTTAATTTTTATGGATGATATCTCTTATCCAGTCTTCACAATAAGTATTTCTCTATCTATATTATAATTCAAAAGCTTTTGTAATAGTATAACAATTTTAAATGCTTTTGATTTAAAATAGCTTATTCATATTCAATCGGCACCTTAATCAGCTTTGATAAATCCACTACCTCTTCCACATTCTCCTTATTCTTGTCCAGATATCTGGTATTTATCTGTACCTGTTTATGAAGTAACTGCGCAACCGTATCGCGGATCAGTTGAATATGTGCTTCACGGTCGATAATTTCTTTATCGAGAGAGTCCATGACCACAATCAGCAATCCCTGACTGCCGTCAATGCTAAGCGTTGAAGCCTGTAGTACGGAGCCTAAAGCCGGTGCCTTCTTTGTGATCTGGGATACTATACCTTTCCAGTTAGCTGCCGCTTCCTTTAAATCCTCTGGCAGTGCATCCGGCATAATCTCCAGTATCTGCTTCTGTACCTGCGGCTTCTCCTGCGTAGCAGAAGCAGGTACCGGGTTTTGCCCGTCACTCATTACAACACCGTTTTCCAGTTTTTCCTCAAGTGCTTTCAGACGAGCCGTTAAGGAATCCAGGTTCTGTTCCATTTCCGGTTTGCAGAGCTTTATTAATGTAATTTCAATTAGAACTCTCTTTCTGCTTGCATAACGCAGCTGATTGGAAAGCTCCGAAAATATTCTGATATAACGGATTAGTGCCTGTTCCTCCATTTTTGCCGCTTCCTGCTTTAATATCTCCAGATTTTCAGAAGAAACCTCGATAATCATATCCGAGATATCTTCCGTCGTCTTAATAAGAAGCAGATTACGCAGATACCAGATAAAATCTATCGTAAATTGTCCAAGCTCACGCCCCAGACATTCTATCTCCTCCAGCAGCCTGATACAGGCTGCCACATCCTGCTCACGGATAAATCCAAGCATTTTAGCAAACACCTGTGTATCAACAGCACCAAGTACCTCAAGAACATTGTCATACGTCAGCTTCTTACCAAGATAAAAGGAGATGCACTGGTCCAGAAGACTTAATGCATCACGCATTGAACCATCCGCTACTCTGGCCACATAACGAAGAGCTTTCTCTTCTGTCTCAATATTTTCAGCTTCCATCAGCTCTGCCAGACGTTCCGCTATCGTATCAATTGTAATTCTTCTGAAATCATAGCGCTGACATCTGGATAATATCGTGATCGGGATCTTATGAACCTCTGTAGTCGCAAGGATAAAAATAACATAGGACGGAGGCTCCTCAATTGTTTTTAAGAGCGCATTAAACGCTCCTGCCGAGAGCATATGAACCTCGTCAATAATATATACCTTATAACGGCCTTCTGTCGGCGAATACCTGACTTCCTCCACAATCTCCCTGACATTATCCACGCCATTATTGGATGCAGCATCAATTTCGATGACATTCATTGAGGTTCCGGAAGCGATTGCCTTACACATTCTGCACTTATTACAGGGATTGCCATCAACCGGATGCTCACAGTTAACAACCTTCGCCAGCAGCTTTGCCACAGTAGTCTTTCCTGTTCCCCTGGTTCCGCAAAAAAGGTATGCGTGTCCAATTCTGTGTGCCATGATCTGATTTTTTAATGTTGTTACAATATGCTCCTGTCCTTTGACATCTGTAAAGTTGTCCGGACGGAACTTTCTATAAAGAGCCGTATAGGACATAGGCTACTTCCTTTCTATTTTTCCGGTGATGGTCTCTTCTTTTGCAGAGTTTCCTCAAACCGCTTATTTGCTTTCATAAATAAATCCACCAGCATGGGATCAAAAAAACTGCCCTTCCCCTCTGCTATGATGTCCATAGCCCGCTTATGACTATAGGCTTTTTTGTAAGCCCTGTTGGAGGTCAGAGCATCATAAACATCTGCTATAGTAAGCATTCTTGCATAAAGAGGAATCTCTTCTCCCTTTAAACCATTCGGATATCCGGTTCCGTCCCATCTCTCATGATGGCAATATGCCATATCCTTGGCAAGATATAACCATTTTGCCCCGCCTGTTTCCTTAATAATTTTCTCAAAAGCCTGCTTACCAAGTGTTGTATGTGTCTTCATAAATTCAAACTCATTATAATCAAGGGAGGATTCCTTACGCAGAATATCATCTGAGATACCGATTTTACCAATATCATGAAGAGTTGCCGATCGGAGAATATCCTTCTCATCATCTTTTGAGATCATGTTTTTATAATAATCACATGCCATTGCTTCCTGTAAAAGTATTTTAAAATACCTGGTTGTGTTCTTTAAATGACCACCAGTTATAACATCTCTGCATTCTACCAGCTCCGCAAAACAAAAGGAGATCGCATCCTGGTACTTCTCCACATATGGTCTTTCTGTTCTAAGCTGTGCAAGTTCAAGACAGGCGTTGATCTTCAAAAGTAATAATTCATTCGTAACCGGTATGGATATGATATCATTTGCTCCGAGCGATACTGCCTTCCGTTCCAGAATATCATTATAATGCGGCATCAAAAAAACAATCGGCTTTCCTTTCATCTCAGGAACCTTTTTTATCATATGGAACGTATGATAACCGCTTGTATCAGCATCTGACAGTACAATCAGGACAAGATCAACCGGACTAACATTTAGAGTCTCTATCATCGAGGTATCCTCTGGCAACAGCACCACCTCATGCTGCGCTTGCAACGCCTTTTTTGATTGCTCAAACATCTCTAAATCATGACATTTAACCAAAACACGCCCCATATAGCCCCCCTTGCTGATGCAAATGCGGTTTCCCTTATCCATATTATCACGCTTACTGTCATTATATCATAGCTTCTATTTTAAAATCAATCCTTTGTAAGTGTGAAGAAAAAGCATTTTCGCACTAAGAAGAACCCCGAAATGAGCACCGCGGTGCTCATTCTAGGCTTTCCCCAATTATTTGACATGCCGCCTTGCGACATCATGATTGGAAATTTGTTATTATATCATTCCTGTACAGTTACTGTTCAGATTTCTCTATTCTTTCTTTTTTTGAAAGTGCTGATAATCTTTCAAACTCTTCCATTCTCCTCCCCAGGTAAAGCCTCTCTCAGTAAATGCCTTATAACAGGCATCTCCCTTTTTGATATAATATTTGCAGTCAAACGAACGGTCTGCATATGTTTTACCGTTTTCCGGTGTTATGGATTTTTTATTACCCTTACCCTTTACATATGGGTTATACCTGGGATTAATATCGATCGCCAATCCATAGCTGTGCTGGGAGAGGTGCTCCGTACCATCCACCTTGCGGTAATTGAAAGATGAGGTATTATCTGCAGCCATAGAGGCATCATCATCCGCATCATAGTCATCAACAAGAACCATCTTTTCGATCGGATATTTTATTTCATATAATTCCTTAAAAATCGCAATCATATCGTCAGCGATTAATTTATTTACAATCAGCTCTCCCTCATGGCTCTCAGCATCAAAGCCCCAGTAAAGCACTCTGACATATCGGAGCTCTTCATATGGAATATCACAATTATCGCCATAAGATTTACCGTTAATTCTGGATTTTACTTTTTCAGAGATTTTTTCATAGTAAAAATATTTTTCATTGTTCTTAACATCTCTTTCCCCACTGTGTGTATTTATCTTCTTATTATTTATGTTTTTTATTTTATTATCCGTGTTTGCTCCCGTTTCTTCACAAAAAGAGTCTTTATTCTTTAAACCGGCTTCATCCTGCAAAACGGTTTTTTCCTGTGATCCGGCTTCTTTAGTAACCTGTCCGCCTGGCTGTTCTCGAATTAACTCCTGGCTCACCTTCTTATGACAAGCAGAAAGAAATAAAATCATCAATAGTGCTGCCATTATACTATATCTACGAAACATTTGCATCCTGCCTCTCCTATACCGAACATCGTTTTTTTCGGGGAAATGCTGCTAAATGTGTATCCATTCGACCTTTGATCTGTATTAATCTTCCTCTATTACATGAATTTCAAGATAATCAAAATCGATCGTCTCTATAAAATTGTCCTTTGTAAATCTGGTTTTGTCATGCCGCTTAAAATCCTCCGCCGTCACATTCAGCCAGATTGGTTTTGATAAATCATATGCATGGCAGATTTCATCTATGGCCATGAATATTTTCTGCGTCCTGCGCAAATTAGCACTGTCATTACAAACCACCATATCTTTAATCATTCGATTATCCTTAAATACTTTAGCCCATAAACGAAACATCTATTATCCCCTTTTCCGATTACTGTTCCCAATATTACCATATATAAAACAAACCATTGCCAATCAGTGCCTCTCAGTATATAATTATGCTGTTAATACAAGCAGGAGCACGATAATTGTTTCAATAACAGGTTCCTATCAAACGTTACAATCAACCGATTATGACTATCATATTATATATGTTTTTCCTATCATAAGTCAACTAACCAAACAAAGAAGGATGAGCCAATGGAAGGAAATAAACGCAGAGAACAATTGATAAAATTATTAGAAGAACATTCTGAGCCGATTTCCGGAGGCGAATTAGCACGCCTTCTTGGTGTGAGCCGCCAGGTGATCGTTCAGGATATCGCCCTGGTACGCGCCTTTGACATTAATATTATATCAACCACGAAGGGATATATGCTTTACAATACAAATTCTCCCTGTAGTAAGCGTATTTTTAAGGTAAAGCATACCACGGAGCAAATAGAAGATGAGCTTTGCACCATCGTAGATAACGGCGGTAAGATATTGGATGTTCTGGTAAGCCATGAAATCTATGGTGAAATAACTACTGCTTTAATTATACGAAATCGCCAGGATGTATACGATTTTGTGAAAAAGGTTAAGGAAAAGAAGATTGTTCCTTTGAAAGAATTAACAGATGGTGTTCACCAACACACCGTAGAGGCTGATACAGATAATGCTTTAGATCGAATTAATCAGGCGTTAAAAGAAAAAGGGTATTTATATCAATAATAAAAACGAGTGAGTATGGCTTATTAATTCATAAGCCTTCCCACTCGTTTTTTGATTTATTCCTGCTTATTAATGCAGATATAACATAGGATTTACTGCCTGGTTATTTTCTGTAACTTCAAAATAGAGGTTGCTGCCTTCCACCGTGTAATATTTTGTAGGTTCCGCAACCTTACCGATTACATCGCCTTTCTTCACACTGTCTCCAATCTTAAGGGAAACACTGTCCTTTTTCAGTTGTCCGTAAACCAGGTTATATCCGTTACCAATATCCATTGTAACTGTATATCCCGTTTCATCGTTGTTTTCTTGAATATCAGATACAATTCCATCTGCGGATGCCTTAACCTCGGCACCTACCTTCGCGTCAATTATGATAGCTGGATTACATTTATACTGCATTAATGTAGCAAAATAAATGGTATGATCCATACTAAAATTCATAATGACATTGCCCTTAACAGGCCACTGAAGACCATCCTCTGCCTTGAAGGAAAGTGCATCAACGGGGGCACTGTTATCCGGTGCAACGACTTTTCCTGCGGTTGCAACAGAAGTATCTGTCTTCTGTGAATTGTCGGCTGTTGCAGACGCTGTGTTGCCGTTATCCGCAGAATAGTCTTCATATTCTACATCATTGCTGGCAACATCCTTCGCTGCAGTTTTACCGTCTGCAACTTTATTTGCTGCAGTAACGTTTGCTGCGGTTTTATTCGCTGCAGCATTCCCTTTTGCGGTATTGCCTGTTGTGGAATTACTTGCTGTGGTATCGTTAGCTTTATCACCTGCATTATTAGCGATCTTCTCCGATACCGGGTTATTTTCAGCGGCCTGATTAACATCGTTTTTCGCTGCTATGTTATTGTCGGTATCATTAAGATCTACGCTCTTTTGTTCTCCACTATTCTTCGTAGTGGTTAACTGTGATCCTACCAGCGCAACTGCTGCAATTGCAACTACACCGACAAACAATAACACAAAATAACCTTTTCCTTTGAAAAATTCAGTAAATTTGTTCTTTTTCACTGTCATCACCTCAACAATATTTTTCTCCGAAAATTTTTTATTTATTCCTTATCCATATACTTTCTTGCACAAATTTCATCCTCTAGAAATGCGTATGAAATCTCACCCTGTTTTCCTTTGGTTTCCAATCTCTAGAAATGCATTTGTAAATTACATAAATATTATTTCCAGATTAAATATTTTTAATCTCTAATTCCCAGACATTTTAATATTTTCACCACAGGTAATTTTTTACTTGCCTGCTTGCTGTTTTTGCTGTACAAAAGAAATATATATTTTTTGGTCAGATTATCTGATCAAACTGCGAATTAATAGATAACCCGGTTAAAAACAGTAAAAGGAGTGATATGGTTGCAGGACATAGAACTGATAAACGAGCTTAAATCAAATCCAAATCAAGGCCTGGATCATCTGATCGATCAGTACGGCGGATTGGTTTACAGTATAATCCATAGTAAATTATCTGTAGTCGGTACAGAAGAGGATGTGAAAGAGTGTTCCAGTGATGTTTTTCTGGAATTCTATCAACAGCAGGATAAGCTTGATCTTAATAGGGGTTCCATCAAGGCCTACCTGGCAGTCCTGGCTAAAAACAAAGGTATTGATCTGTATCGCAAGCTAGCCCGCAGTGCCCTTCGCAGCAGCAATCCAGCAGAAGGTCTCGAACAATTTGAAGATATTCATACTAATTTAGAACAGGATATAATTAAGAAAGAACAAAAAAAGATTCTACTTAAGGCAATTTCATCCCTTGGTATACCGGATCAGGAGATTTTCATCCGGAAATATTACCTTGGCCAGAAGACGAAAGAAATTGCGGAGATACTATGCTTGCGTGAGAACACTGTTGATAAAAAGATATCAAGAGGTTTAAAAAAGCTTCGAATAATGTTGGGAGGTGTGGATCTTGAAAGAGAAAATAACATACTTGCTAAATGAAAATGATACAGAAAGAAGTATTGTAGGTATACTTGACGAGCTTAATCCGGAAGAAGCCACAGAGTTATTGAAGGATATTGAAAATATAGAAGCCGAAGAGTTAAATTGGAAAGATATACAAGATATCAAGGAGAGAACAGCTAAAAAGCTTTATTTAGATAATTTCTATCCGGTATTGCAAAGTGGAAAGAATAGTTTAGGTAATGTGGATTATTCTGAATCAGATTTATTAGGCGATAATGAAGACGCAAGCCTGAGGATGGGAAGCTCTAACTTAATTATAGAAGATCTTCGTTCTAGAACAGAAAAATCAAGTATAGACTCAGTTGACTTAAATCTAAATAGGGAAAGTTCTAGCCCGAGTGATGATGCCTCAAATCCTGGCAATGTAAGTTCTAAAAAAGAAAGATCAAATCCCAGAAAATTATATATCATTGCTGCTGCCGTCCTACTATTCAGTCTATTTGCCTGGAAATACAGCAGTAATATCGCACTTGCCTTTCATAACCTGATCAGCCTAATCCCTGGAGTAGGAATTATCGAAAACAATCCGGAAATCCTATATCAGTTAAAATCCCCTGTCAACGCAGAAAACGACAAGGGAAGCCTGAACATTATGAGTGCTGTGGCAAGTGACAGCGAATTGACTGTAAGCTTCAGCTTTGAAAGAGCAAACTATACGGATGAACAGCTCCTGAAGGATAAAGATCTGGAATGGAAGAAGCTGAAGGAAACCGATCGGCTTGAAAAACCAAATATTTATATCCTTGTTGATCAAAAGAAATACCCGATGGTAAGCGGCGGCAGCGGCGGAGGATTAATTGAGAATTTCTCCTACAATTTCAATCTTGCTCCGGAACTACTTGATCCATTAAAAACCTATACTCTTGTATTAGAGGATTACGATATCCGTGCCGATTTCCAATTAATCACGCTGGAGCAGCACCAGAGCCTGGATGAGATCGGAATAACCGGTACCCATAATAATATCAGCCTGACTGCTACCGCAAAGCTTACAGATCACAAGCTTCGTGTGAATGTTTACCCTGTGAATTATTCCAAATATAATTTGATCAGCTTCGATCATGATTATGATTTTTCATATTTCGGTAAGAAACTGACTCTAAAAACGGAACATGGAGATAAAAATTACACGCTGCCTGGCAGCTATGGAAGTGGCATGAATGCTGCCTATACCTTTGATGTGAGCGATGGTTCCAGGGATTACAAGCTTTATATTCCGTATGTTGTCGTTGAATCAAAGGAGGAGGAAAAGGTTACCCTGCCAATTCCAAAGGTTGATGAGGAAGTTACATTAGATAAGGAGATTGCCTTTGAAAATGGCAGCGTGATAATTAAAAGCGTAGAAAAACTAATGCAGGAGGGAGGGAATAAATACGGTGATCTGAAGATTAATCTGGAGTATAAGAGTGCGGATGAAAACCAGCAGCTCGTCAGCGCACTGCTTACAAGAAAGTCTTCTGAAGGCTGGTCCATCGAATATGACGAACAAGGCAGGGTTAAGAGTATTTATTATATGCTCGAGAATCATGATAAAAAGAAATTAAAGATGTATGTTGTAAAACCCCGGTACGTGTTTATGAATGAATATCAGCTTAATTTAAATAAGTATTTAGATGATTTCAAATAACTTTTTCTAAGTGTCCGGTAGATTTTAATAAAATTTGGCTGACGATGAACAGTGAACCGTGCACAAAACAGACAAGATTAATTTTACTATAGACATAGGGCCAGGCCGGTGGTATAATAACGCACATAGGCAAAATATAGTAAAATAAGGATGCGGGTATGATGTAGTGGTAGCGTATGACCTTCCCAAGGTTAATGTGTGGGTTCGATTCCCATTACCCGCTTTGATAGACTGAACAAAGGTGTACCCGCTTTTCAAATGAATTCCTGTTATTTAAGTCTTGACATATTCTAAATAAAGTGCTACCCTGTTTAAAGAAATTGAATATACGGTAGGTGAGGCTACCGCAGGGATAAGGATTGTTACCGCAAAGTAGTGGAGACACTATAAGAAGGTCAGCAGGTTTCGTCGTATAAGGCGTAATCTAATACAATTTCATCGCCCTGCGATGCTAAAACTTGAACGGATATTATACTTTATTGTATATATGCTTTTAGAGTGGATTTATATCCCTTACCAATTTATTTGGTAAGGGATTTTTTTATACAAAAAGCCTATAGGCTTACTATAGATATTATGAAAAGGCACTCGCAAAACCATATAGTGCTATATGTTATGATTTCTGCGTACATGACAATCATAATTACCAAGTTTTGAAGTTACCTAAAAGAAAGTGAGGTGAGAAGAATGGATACGGAAAGTAGTAAAGGCGTGGAACCTGATGGACAAAGTATAAGTTGTAACATGGATAGAGACTATATTTCTATCCGTTCTTCTCACTAAAACAATAGAAAACACGTTTCGTGAACTTTCTATTGCCATTAACTAAATGATTCTGGTGTTAAAAGCCTGATTTTAGTTATATAGGTGTGATATAGGTATATATATATTCATTTACATAACCGAAATCCGGCTTTTATTATATAAATGCGCCGAGGAAAGCGAGTGTTCATCCGCCCGAGGCTGTCTAATTCTCACGCGGGTTTATATTAACCAAGATGCTGAAAAATCAGCGTAAGAATTTGACGCCTGGATCATAAAACATACTAAGTTCTGTGTTTCATGTCTTTATTTCTTAAATTATTCTCAAAAATAATATTAGGAGGTTAAGACAATGAAGAAAAAAGTAAATCAAACAGTAGTAAATTCGGTTTCTCCAATTTCTGAGAAACTGATCAAATTCGGTAAAATGGAGAAGGAATTACTCTTAAAGGAGATGAACACATCACTAAGTGGCTATCGTGATGCGTATGCCAAGGAGCTGAAAGAGAAATATGGCAGCAATGAAATCTCACAGGAAAAACCGGAAACCGTATTCTCAAGGTTAATTACCGCTTTCATCAATCCATTTACTATTGTACTTATTGCTCTTGCACTGATATCGGTATTCACAGATGTAATTCTGGTTGCCCAGAAGGATAGAAGCTTTAAAACAGTTATAGTTATCGTATTAATGGTAACAATAAGCGGATTTCTTCGCTTTATTCAGGAAACACGTTCGAATAATGCCGCAGAAATATTAAAAACTATGGTTTATACAACTGCTACGGTTGAACGTGAGGGTAAGAAGGAAGTTAATCTTATTGATATTGTACCCGGTGATATTGTCTATTTAGCTGCAGGAGATATGATCCCCGCTGATGTTAGAATCCTTACTTCGAAGGATCTATTTATTAGTCAATCCGCGCTGACAGGCGAAAGCGAGCCTGTTGAGAAGAGTTCGATTCCTTGCGAGCTGCTGGCAGAAAATCCTCTTGAAATGTCAAGTCTTGCTTTTATGGGAAGTAATGTGATTAGCGGTTCTGCAACCTGCATTGCGCTGGCAACAGGGGATTACACGTGTTTTGGTTCAATGGCCGGGGCAATAACAGGAGAGAATGTTGTTACGAGCTTTGATAAGGGCATAAATTCGGTATCCTGGCTGCTTATTCGTTTTATGATGTGTATGGTTCCGATAGTTTTTTTTGTGAATGGTTTTACAAAAGGCGATTGGCTTCAGTCCTTCTTGTTTGCGCTATCTGTAGCTGTGGGGTTAACACCTGAAATGCTTCCAATGATTGTTACCACAAACCTAGCAAAGGGTTCTGTTGTAATGGCAAAGAAAAAGACGGTAGTAAAGCACATCCATTCCATGCAGAATTTCGGAGCGATGGATATTTTATGTACCGATAAAACCGGAACATTAACACAGGATCAGGTCGTTTTAGAATATCATCTTGATATCCATGGTAATGAGGATGAACGAGTATTGCGCCATGCATTTTTAAACAGTTTTTTCCAAACAGGGCTTAAAAATCTTATGGATCTTGCTATTTTAGCTTATGCGGATAATGAGCCCTATGATTCTCTGAAACAAAAATATACCAAAGTTGATGAAATTCCATTTGATTTTAACCGTCGAAGGATGAGTGTGGTTATTGAAGATGCAGAAGGTAAGACGCAGCTTATTACAAAAGGTGCCGTTGAAGAAATGCTTCGTATTAGTACACATGCTGAATATAACGGAAAGGTTCGGCTTTTATCAGATAAAATTCGCAGTGAAATTCTTGCAACAGTAGAAAAGCTAAATCAGGATGGAATGCGTGTTATTGCGGTTGCCCAGAAAACTAATCCATCGGTTGAAAATGACTTTTCCATAAAAGATGAGGCTAATATGGTACTTATGGGGTATCTTGCATTCCTTGATCCTCCTAAGGAGTCTACCAAAGCGGCGATAAAAGCATTAAATGATTATGGTGTTGCAGTAAAAGTTCTAACAGGAGATAACGATTCCGTGACAAGATGTATATGCAAACAGGTTGGTATGAAGGTTGAAAACCTGCTGCTTGGTTCTGATATTGACCATATGGACGATGAGCTGCTTGCGAAAGCGGTTGAAACTACAAGCGTATTCGCAAAGCTCTCACCACAGCAGAAAGCAAGAATTGTCCGGATATTACGTGATAACGGACACGTAATCGGCTTTATGGGTGATGGAATCAATGATGCTGCTGCCATGCGCGAGGCTGATGTCGGAATATCCGTAGATACGGCAGTTGATATTGCAAAGGAATCTGCTGATATCATTCTCCTTGAAAAAGATTTAATGGTGTTGGAAGAGGGAATTGTAGAAGGACGGAAAACCTTTGGAAACATAATGAAATATATTAAAATGACTGCAAGCTCGAATTTTGGAAATATGTTTTCTGTTATAGCTGCAAGTGCTTTTCTTCCGTTTTTACCAATGCTGCCGGTACAAATCATATTATTAAACTTTATTTATGATTTATCCTGTCTTTCCATTCCATGGGATAATATGGATGCGGAGTATCTTAAAAAGCCAAGAAAATGGGATGCTTCATCCATTGGAAAATTTATGTTTTGGATAGGGCCGACAAGCTCCCTATTTGATATTATCACCTATATTATACTGTTTTTCATTATTTGCCCGGCCGCTGCCGGCGGAGCATACGGCGCAGCAGGTGTTAATAAAGTCTTGTTTGTTTCCTTGTTTCACGCAGGCTGGTTTGTAGAAAGTCTATGGTCTCAAACTCTGGTAATCCATATGATACGCACACCTAAAATACCATTTATTCAAAGCAGGGCATCCTTGCCGGTAATGCTACTTACGATTCTTGCCATAACAGCAGGAACCATCATCCCCTATACGGCAATTGGTTCATCAGTTTGGATGTCGGCAATACCACTCGCATATTATCCATGGCTCATCGGAATCATCCTATGCTATATGTTTCTTGCCACCTTTATAAAAACAATATATCGGAAACGTTATGGTGAGCTTCTTTAACGAGGTTTAAAAAATGTGGCGATCAGAAATATTTTATACACACAACAGATCCTATTCAGCGCGCAGTCTGACCTTCTTTCTAGCGTAGAAGAAGCTGCCCACCTGGCCGATGCCCGCCAAAGCCCAGGTTACAGGATAGCAGGCAAATAGCATCAGAATGTTGGGAAACCATGCAAAAATGGTAGCCAGCCATACAATTCGCATGAGGCAGGCTCCAATCAGGGTACAAATCATCGGTAATATGGAAAAGCCCATACCACGGGTAAGTCCCGGAAATACATTCATAATACCACAGGTAAAGTATGCAATCATCATGACGTTAATTCTGATTGTACCAAGCCTGATTACTTCCGGATCAGTAGTAAATATCGACAGCAAGGGCCTGCTAAATAGTATAGCCAATCCGCCAAGAACAATCCAGGTAGCAAAGATGAGTATCGTACAGATCTTTGCTACCTTATCTATTCTATCATATTTTTTAGCTCCCATGTTTTGTCCGGTAAAGGTGACTGCCGCATTATAATATGCATTCATGGGGGTAGCGGCAAATCCCTCAATATTTCCTGCCGCAGAGCCGGCCGCCACCATAGCAGAGCCAAAGGAATTAACTGCTGATTGAACCAGTACATTGGAAATGGAGAACAATAATCCCTGTAATCCGGCAGGAAGACCGATCCGGACAATCTGCCCCAATTTCTTTATATCAAGGCTCAACAGCCTTTTTGGCGTCAGACGAATTGCTTCCTCTTTATTGCGAATAAGGCATAAAAGAATTAAAAGCATCGACAGATACTGCGAAATTACAGTTGCCCAAGCTACACCATCCACACTCATATGTAATACGATTACAAAAAATAAATTCAATACTACATTAACAATACCGGAGACCAGTAAATAGTACATAGGCCGTCGACTGTCACCGACTGCACGCAGTATTGCTGCACCAAAGTTATATATCATACTGGCTGGAATACCCAGAAAATAAATTCTCAAATACAGCGAGGATAGATCAATAATATCCAGGGGAGTTCCAACCATATTCAGTAAAGGATGGCATAAAAATAGTCCTGACACCATTACCAGGATACCACCAAAGGCACTTATCGAAATCGAGGTATGGACTGAAGTCCGGACCGCCTCCTGCCGCCCTGCACCACATTCCTGGGCCACGATGACACTTGTCCCCACGGACAACCCCATGAATAAATTCACAATCAGGTTAATGATTGCACCGGTAGCACCAACAGCTGCCAGCGCCTCTTTACCGGAAAATCTTCCGACTACAACCATATCCGCCGCATTAAACAGCAGCTGAAGAATATTCATCGCCATAATGGGCAATGCAAAAAGAATTATTTTCCCAAATATGGGACCATTACACATGTCCTTATCCTGGTTATTAAACCTCATTTTCATCGCATCCTTTGTTTTCAGTCAGTTTTCTAGTCAATAAACAACAATCACATTAACCTTACCATATTTCAACAATGATTTCTAGCTTTTCAAGAGAAAAGTTGTTTATGTTCCCTCTATTTTAATCTATTCCTATCTATCTGCTTATGCTGCCGCATTTGCATTAATTTGATCTATTACCTTTCTGATACCTATCCATACATTTATATCTGAGAAAATCTCTACTACGCTGCCTTTATCCGTAAAAGGTGGGTCCTGCAGCACGGATAAATCCTTCATAATTCCATTATGTACAATGTATTCTACAATCTGGTTAATAAATTAGAACTGTCTGCTATCCAGATTAGCACCCTCCAAAAATTCAGAAAAGGCTTCCTTTGCCGCATTCATATCTAGTCCTACTATCTCATTAATAAATTCACCAAAAATCAAAACAAGCAGTGATTTTTAATAATACATTCTGCAGCAAACATTATTAGAAAACCTTACTGGTTTTTTATTACATAGTATAAAAAGAATTATTTATGTGATTTGTAAACACTCAACTTAAATTTTATTTTACAATATGGAATAATATGGGTTTCTGTGTTATTATATATATGTAAAATATATTTACTACAAAAGTAGTGATAGTGAAAACTATTTAAATGGGTTTTCTTAAACAATACAAAAAGTATTTTGAAATATCTTAGTAGGGAGATAAGTTGTGAATAAAAGTAAATTTGCTCTGTTTATTTGTACTATTATTTTTTTTGTTTGTGGAAGTATTTTTTTATTTACTAATTCAATTATAAAGCTTTCTATAATATTCGCTTGTTGCGCAATTGGATGGTCTATCATTTTGTTAAGAGAATATAAAAAAAAATAACCCTTTTGATATCATATTTATAGTAGGTTAATCAATTTATATTTTTTAGCAGCTATAAATATCTACAGTCTGACTCCACTGCTATGTGTCAGTTGATAAAATCTTGTTAAGCTTGTTATTTTATTCATAACATTTTAAATTAAATATTAAATGATTAAATTATTTCATCGACAATAATATATTGTTACGTAATGACACTCCGCTTCGGAAATACTTATCAGATGTTCATTAATGTAATTAGACTGGTCTATGAGTTCGGAATATGACTTGCCTCTGAACATTAACGCCACAGCTAGCTTTATAAAATAATTTTCAAAATATATGTTGTTTTCATTAAAATCTGTTGTATAATTTTTCTATTCAATAGCATAGTGTAAAGCCGGTCAAATATTATCTTATAATAAAATCCGCAAATCAGAAAATAGGCTTACTCTTCTGCTTTCCATATTTCCGATAGAATAACTTCAATATACTTACTTTTTCAAGGCTACACATTTCACCATTTAGGAGGCATCACTTTGCATCAAACAAATCATAAACAAATAGAAAATAAGCATACAATTAAAAGAACCACCTCATCAAAGGCCTCAGAAACCTTCGGCACAATATTAGAAGCCGAAAAACCCTTATCACAATCCATGGTATGGAGACTGCAGGCTGATTACTATACAAACCAGGGACCTGAGGCATGGATTAAAGGCATTGTCCCTCAATATATAACCACCAATCCCTATATTGCGAACCTGTATGCGAAAACCGTTTTCGGCTACTGCAGGGATCTTACCTGCAGTACGGATTTTGATAAGAACGCAACTATTTATATTATGGAGCTGGCTGCCGGGGTAGGGCGGTTTACCTACACTTTTTTGAAACGGTTCTTACACCTTCTTGAGCATTCCTCCCTGAAAGGGTTAAAATTCCAATATATTGTAACCGATTTTGCCACTCGTAATGTTGAATATTGGTTAAATCACAGCTTCTTAAAGCCCTATTTTGAAAATGGCATACTGGACTGTGCCGTATTCGATATGTCAAAAGAGGATGAGCTGCATTTATGTTGCAGCGGTAAAGTTCTAAGAAGGGGCAGCCTTAAAAATCCTCTCATTCTCTTTGCAAATTATACCTTCGACAGTCTTCCTCAGGATACTTTTTATGTCGGTAACGGGGAACTGTGTGAAGGTCTGATTACCCTTACTTCAACGGGCGAAACTCCTGATCCCGAGGATAATTCCATTCTTGCCGGCCTGGATTATTACTATACTGATAAGCCAGTTGATGGCAGCTGCTATTACGAGGAAGCAGAGCTTAATCAGATTCTTCTTTCCTATCAGGATTGTTTGGAGGAAACTGCTTTTTATCTGCCGATCGTTGCGATGCGCTGTCTAGGCCGTCTTAGGCAGCTGTTTCATGATGATATTGTCCTGCTCTCAACGGATAAAGGTTATCGGGATGCTGCGGCAATGGACAAGAATTACCACCCTTTTTTATCAAAGCATGGCTCCATATCCCTGACTGTTAATTTTCATGCGCTGGAGCTATATTTTAAAGGCCTTGGCGGTAAAGCCATACACAGTCTCTATGAGCATGAAAATGTAACCATGTCCCTGTTTCTGCTCAGCCGTCGCACACATCATTTTATGGAGACCGAATTAGCTTACCGTGAAATCATAGAAGGTATCGGTCCGGATGATTTTTATGTCCTCAAGAAAGCAATCGTTCCCCATAATAAGACTCTCTCAACCAGGGAGCTACTGACTTTTCTAAGATATACCGTCTGGGATGCTAGAACCTTTATTGAATTTTATAATACACTGCTTGAAAGAATAAATGACGAAGCGGATTTTCCGAAGGAAGAACTGGCAGATGTGATTGACAAGGTCCGGGAACACTACTTTCCGATTGGTGAAGAGGGCGACTTATCCTATTGCCTGGGTTCTCTGCTATCTTATTTAGGCCATGACAGCGATGCCATCCGGTTGTTTCAGACCTCACTGGAATTTTACGGTGAAGATGCAGCCATTCATTATGAAATCGCCGTATGCTATTATAACCTGCAGGAATTTGCGAAAGCACAGGAATTTATTGAAAAGTCTCTGCTCTTAGATTCTGGTTATGAAGATAGTCTTAAGCTAAAGGGATTAATGGATGAATATCTATAGAAATAAGAATCTATTTTAAGTAAGATTCGAGTGAATTCACACACATTTTTTATTTTCATAATCATATTACCATATCTTATATCTAATAATAATTTTTTGTTTATATAAGTCATGGGAGCAAAAAAGCAGTTTCAAAAGGGAGCGAAAAAAACAGTTTCAAAAGTTACAATTCGGCTCGAAACCGAATTGTAACTATAAAAAAGGAGCTTTTGCTCTATAGCTTTCCAGCTGCTTTACAAAAGCCCCTTTTATGAATTTTCTATTAATTTCCTGTCTATCCTATTTCCTTAATTCTGATAGCCATAAATTCCTTACCCGGCAAATCAATCCGGAATTTACCGGAAAAAGTACCTGCATTTGCAATCGTCATATTCCAGGTATCAATCACATCAACCTGATATTTTTTTTCTTCCTCCAGCTTAAAATCTCGAAAAGAAGGGCGGTACCGGTCGTAGTAATGGAGATAGTAAGCTTCTCCGGCCATACCCACAGCCTTTCCGACTGTTTCATCCCATTCCATTTTCTTATAAGTCAGGAGTTTTCCAGGAACCTCTTCTAACAAGTCGGAGAGAAACTTAATTCTAGCCGGGCTGTCTCCATATAACTTCCCGCCGTGGGACCACCATAGGATATCTTCATGTCCAAGATAGGTTTCCCCGTGGCCTGCATGTCCGCCTCGAAGAAATGCCTGCCAAAATCTTCTGGTCAGCTCTTCTCCGCTGATATTTCCCCATGCATAATTGATATTACCTTCATAGCAGATCTCATCCCAGACCACCGGTTTCCCATAGGTGTTTAGAAGTTCATCCGTAAGCTCCGTTGTCCGGTACAGCTCCGTACGCTGTGCACTGCAGTGAGTGATCCAAGGGCGGCTGTAATCATAGAAGTTAAAGCAGTTATGGATGGAGTTTAGATGGTGATAGGGATCATTTTCACTAACAACTTTGGCATTTTCTTCCCAGTTCTCCACCGGCTTATGAAAAAACAAATCGTATTCATTCGCCATTGACCACCAGATATTACGGTAAGCGGCAAAACGGGATACCACATACTTCAGGTAATAGTTTTCGTTCTCCAGTCCCATTTTCGAAAATCCCCAGCGGTCATAGGGATGCATCAGAATAATATCCGCTTCTATTCCAAGCGCCATAAGCTTCTCTATGCATTCCTCCAGATGGGTAAAATGCTCCGTATTAAAACGTGTAAAATTCCAGTGATTGCCTTCCGGAATTGCTCCTTCTCCGAACAAAACGAAATTTTCCCCTGAAAACTTACAGGGTGTACCTTCATAGGGATAGGATATGGGTTCATGGAAGTTGTAGAGGTAGTGCTTGGGGAAGACACAGAAGCGGATTTTATTGAAGGGAGAATTCTCCAGTGTCTTTAAGGTCTCCTTCTGCAATTCTTCGTTTTGTAATGCCCATACATAACAGGTTGTACCAAAGCTTTGGTAGGGTGTTCCATCCTCATAAACAAGCTTTACCTTATCTCTCACTTTTACCGGTCCGTGATTATTCCCTGTTGGCTCAGTAACCTTAAACTCTCCCGTAAATTTTTCTTCGGAGAATGAACCCTGGATACTAAAATGATAGGTTTGCGCATAAGACGGCATAAACCGTACCTTATAACTGCCCTCACCATCATAGAAACCATTGACAGTAACCTCTTCACTATCGGATACAAAGCTTCCCTCAATCGTATAGTCAGAAAACGGATTGCCTTCCGTCCTGCCCTTGACTGCTGCTTCAAAGACGCCCCATTTTTCTACTGATTTTGCAAAAATACAATCTTCCATTCTATCACCCTCATCGTTTTTTATACTATAATCTCAACATCAATTCCACATACGCCATGAACCGGAAGCTTAATGTTTAAGATCAAATTATTATCCTGTATCTGGTATTCACAGGGATAGGCCTTCACTTCCGATGCCTTGTGGAGCTGTTCGAGCTGTTCCTTCGTAAGATATTCCGGCACTCCCATTTTTACCCATTCACCTCTTGCATTGGCACTGCTTTCATCGATCGGATAACAGGTTACCCTCACATTGCCCTTTATGCCCTTTATCATGATCTTACAATCCTCTTCCTTGATCGGACCGTCCGGGATCTGATGATTATGAAGGATTGCACGAATGCCTCCCTGTTCTGTCTCTGTGGCAAGCAATTCAGCAGTCTGCCCTTCTATTATCTCTGTTTCAACTGCAAGCCTCTTTACACCAAGATTATGGTATAACTGGAACAAACGGTATGCCGGCTTTGCGACTCCCGCATATGTCTGCAAACCAAAGCCTCCGTGAAATGCACCTGGAAGCTGGGAGCCTTCTTCAAAGATATCCGTAAAGGTCCAATAAGAATACCCTTCGACAAGTCCGTCATTATCCGCCAGTATTTTCGCTATCATGGCAGACGCGTAACACTCGTCATGCTTATTATCATTCGTCATTGCCGAGGTATTCCATTCTGTATAATACAGAGGGTATTTTCCTGCCTCTTCTCTTGCCTTCATGGTCATCTTCTTTAATATTCCGCGTTCGTAGGAGCCTAAGGCAGCCAGTCCGGATTTAAAGAAATCTTCGATATCCATACCGGATTTCCACAACGGATCATCCGTCGGATAATGATGCGTGGATACATAATCCAGTGGAACATTATTCTGTTCACAGAAATCCACGGTATCCTTTACCCAGGAGTTACAGGAGGTTGCCGGTCCACCTACCTTCAGCTGCGCATTTACTTTCTTAATGGTTCTAGCTGTTACCTCATATAATTTAAAGTACTCTTCCTTCGTTCCTGAAAAGAAGGATACCAGATTCGGCTCATTCCAAACCTCAAAAAACCATTGTTTCACTTCCTCTAAGCCATATCTTTCCACCAGATGCTCCGTCAGGCGACGGATTAATTCTGCCCATGCATCATAGTCCTTCGGCGGAGTGATATTCCCCTTATAATGAAATACCGTCTTATCTCCACTGGCCAGCACTTCCGGCATAAAGCCCAATTCCAGGAAAGGCTTCATTCCGATACTTAGTAAGAAATCACAGATATTATCAATATTAACAAAGTTATAAACCAATCCAAGCTCGTTACCCATGTAATCCTTCTTCATAATGAGTACGCACATATCATCATCCAATAATCCATGAAATCTTACATATTTGAATCCAAGCTCATCATGAGCTCTTTTTAGCTGCTTTCTATAATCTTCCCTTAAAGCGGTATAGGCATGACAGCTTCCTACACACATTTCCCAGTAATGGGGGAATTCCGTTTTTTTGTCTTTATTAATATTAAAATTTACCATTCGAAACCTCCTAGATGTTAAGCTTGTATCACTGTTTTGCCATCAAAGCAAGTGCAAAACTTTACCCCAAGTTCAAGTTCACTTTATTATACAGTGTTAAGTATCATATGGCAATATTCATGAATTAAATGTGCCATCGATTCCAAAATAAAGAAATAATGTTCATGAAATATGGCTGCACCTGTATCCCGGTTGGCTTACTGCAGATGATTGCATGCGTTCATGTGAAGTATCATATTAAAATGCCTATGCCAAGGGAATATAGCTGCAGCCATATTCAATTTGAAGCCAGTATTTTATTGCTTGTTTATATTGATCAGCCTTTCACACCACCTAATGTAATTCCCTTTACAAAATTATTCTGCACTAAAGGATAAATTATAAGAATTGGTAAAATACCTACAACGGCCATAGCCATACGTACCGATACGGAAGGGATTGCAGAAACGCCAACATTTGCATTGGAAATGTTTGTTGAATTCTGCGTTAAAAATTGAATATTCTGAATCATTCGGTTTAGTAGATTTTGTATGGAATAAAGGTCTGTGCGCTTTGTAAGATATACATAACCATTCTGCCAGTCATTCCAATAAGCAATTCCTGCAAAAAGTCCAATTGTAGCAACTACAGGTTTTGCAAGCGGAAGTGCTATTTTAGCAAAGGTTTTAAATTCAGATGCACCGTCTATATAAGCTGCTTCCAGTACTTCATCCGGAACACCTGTCACAAAATAGGATTTCATAAGTAATATATTAAAACCATTTGTTAGAAGTCCCGGTATTAGAAGTCCCCAGAAAGTATTTTTTACGCCAAATACTGTAGTATAATTCATATAAGTAGGAACCAATCCTCCGTTAAACAGCATGGTAAAGAAGACAAGGAAGGTCAGAAGTCCTTTACCCGGAAGATATTTCTTCGAGATCGCATAAGCTAACATGGTAGTAATAATAAGAGATAATGCCGTACCCAATGTGGTAAGCAATATGGATATTCCGTAAGCATGAATTACGGAATTTCCTGTTCTAAATATATATTCATAAGCATAAGCACTTAATTTCTCCGGCAGAAAGGCATAACCGTTTTTGATCAGAGTATCGTTATCTGTAAATGAAGAAATAACCAGCAGCACCATTGGTATTAATGCTAAGGCTGTCAATATTATCATAACAACATGACCGATAATTTGAAATATTTTGTCTTCCCTTGTTTTCATTTTTAACCTCTTTCTTAATATTTTCTACGAATAATTTATTGTAGTGAATAGCTAGGTACAAACTAACTTTGAATGCCTAAAATAATGCATTTTCCTTATCTAATTTACGTACTACCAAATTCGCCGAAAGTACCAGTATAAAGCCTACAAGAGATTGATATAAGCCTGCTGCGGAGGACATTGTGATATCTCCCAGCTGTATAAGGCCACGGTAAACATAAGTATCAATCGTGTTAGTAACTGAATATAATTCTCCTGAATTCTGAGGTACCTGATAAAATAAACCGAAATCAGAATAGAATATACGTCCAATAGCCATAAGTGTAAGCATAATCACTGTAGATTTCAAAAGAGGGATTGTGATAAGCCTGATCTGCTGCCATTTAGATGCACCATCGATAGCAGACGCTTCATAATAGCTTCTATCAAAGCCAATAATTGTAGATAAGTAAATAATACAGCTGTATCCAATTGTTTTCCATGTATTTACAAAGACCAGTATAAATGGCCAATATTTCTTTTCCGTATACCAGGAGATTCCTTCAATCCCTAATGGCTTTAAGATCGAATTATTAACAAAACCATTTTCTGTTGAAAGGAAAGCAAATACCAGGTAGCTGACAATAACAGCCGAAACCAAAAATGGCAGCAATATTGCCGATTGATAAAATTTCTTAATTTTCGAGGTCATCTCCGCAAGAATAATAGCAACAGCAATTGCACAGACTGTATTTATTATGATAAAGGTAATATTGTATAAAATAGTATTCCTAGTGATAATCCATGCATCCTGGGTAGTAAAGAGATACTTAAAATTATTAAAACCTACCCAATCCGAACCAAAAATTCCTTTTCTGGCATTAAACTTTTTAAAGGCCAAAACCAAGCCGGGCAATGGCATATAATTATTAATAAATAAGTATGCTAAACCAGGCAAAGCCATGAGATACAGAGGGAGAAACTTCTTGAACTGATTCCATCCCTTTTTCTTATTTGCCGTTAGACTACCGGCTGTAGCTGCTTTTGACATATTAACCTCCATCCGCCACATAAGCGACATATAAATCTTAAGCTAAAATAATATTTCACAATATTTTAATCAGGTTTCCATATACCACCTATGACGATATATAACTACAGGTGTAAAAATTTTAAGATTTACCCGACAAAAGTCAGAAATAAGTAAATGTTGAATATGGTTGCATATCAATTCTGTTTGGCGTTTCATTCAAAGCCTAAATTGACTTTTGTCGGGTAAATCTTATATAAAAGGATGGTGAAGCAAGATTCTAAACTTCTCCATCCTTTTATGCATTTCATAATTGATTATTTAATCAGTATAACTATTTGAGATGAATTAAGCTGCTCCTATATTTAGTTTAACGTAATGCAGAGGATCTTCTTCCAAATCATATTGTGTTATCTATTTCTGGTTTTTAGCCCATTCATCCAAAGCTGCCTGTTTTGCATCCATATATTTCTTTAAGCCTGCACTTTCGTACTTGCTTACAATTTCAGGAATGCCTGTTGCAGGATCTTTAAAACCATACATCAACTGGAAAGCATATTCCTTATAAACATTCTGAAGAGCGGTAAATTCTGTTGCCACACTGCTGTTATCAAAGGAGAAACCAAGTGCTTTTGATTTCACAGCATTATTATTAAAGGCATCCATACGTTTCCAAATATCAAGAGTGTTGCCTTCCCAGATACCTGCGATGAACTGGTTCGGCATCTCCCAGTTAACATTATTGTAGTACTCGGAGTTCTGTGCATTTACGCCGTCTGCAAATTTAATATGACCATCATCTGTTTTAACATATTCTTTTCCTTCTTCACCCCAGCAGAGTAAATTAGAAAGATAAGGATCTGTATAAAATAAATCTAATACCTGCATAGCAGCAACAGGATCTTCTGTACCGGAGTTCACACACCATGGCATTCCTGCTACAGAAGAGGATTTCAGGAAATCATCGCCAGTTTGGAAAATAATCATATCTCGTCCACAAAGACCGCTTTCCTG
Organism: Bacillota bacterium; assembly: GCA_023418475.1. Taxonomy (GTDB): domain Bacteria; phylum Bacillota; class Clostridia; order Lachnospirales; family Lachnospiraceae; genus Mobilitalea. The sequence goes on along the minus strand of JAEZZO010000004.1, from coordinate 121,287 downwards.
TGTTCTAATACCAGGTTTTGTAGCTGTTGCATAAGACATAGCTGTGCCAGCCTTTGCCTGTGCAGTCGCTGCAGTAGTATCTGTTAAAGCATCCTTTGATATATAACCTGCCTGATTCCATTTGTATAATTGTTCACAGTAGCTCTTAAACATATCACTTCCCCAAAGATCTGATACAGTAAGGCTATTCTCCGGATCTAACAATACACCAAAGTTATCTCCGCCAAGGGGATCAAATTTATTTTGTTGTGTAAGCGAAGCTTCTTGCGGAGCATATACATAAAGCTTGGGATATTTTGCATGAAGTTTTGCATAAATGTCGGAAATTGTATTAATATCAGTATAAATAACTTCGTCATCCTTATTTTTATACATAGAAGCATAATCAAATCCGATACCATCCAGATATTCTTTTCCGATTGCAAAACCACCGAGGCCTATTGCCATATCTCTTTTATTAGGTAGACCATATAAAACGCCACCCACACGGCATGCATTCACATATGCCTGATCTAACGTTCCGCTTATATCTTTACCATAATTCTGAATTAGATTATCCTTTTCAAGATCTAAGCAATATCCATTGTTTATTGCATTTGTATATCCCAATGTAATTGCATTATAAATATCAACCTGCTCACCGGAGGAAAGCATTAAGGTTAAAGACTGTTTGTAGGATGCAACATCCATAATTTCAAGCTCTACATCAACACCAAGCTTTTCCTCAGTGTATTTGCTGATTAGCTGCTGAATTCTTTCTGCGCCTGCAGGAGAACCTGCCCAGTTCATAAATGCCATTACAATCTTCGGGGTTTTCCCGCTGGCCTTTCGATCTGCAATTGCTTTTGCCGCTGCATCCTGCTCCGGTGCCGATGTTGCCGTTGCCTCACTGCCTGCCTTAGTCGGTGCAGGAGTTGCCTTTGTGTCATCACCGGTATTCTTCTTAGCACAGCCTGATAAGCTGCCGATAACCATGGTCATGCACAACAAAATAACTAGTAATTTTTTCATAAAATACCTCCTTTGATTAAATAAATTCAAGAGAATTCTCGGAAGATGCTTGTTCCATACTTATTATTATCCGAACGTTTCGCTTGATTTATACTACAATTGCATTATATAATGTATTGTGCAAAATGTTAGAAACTATTCTTAGAAGTTATTCCATTTTTCTTAGATCTTATATAATTAATACTAAAATTTAGTTTTTATTGCATAATAATAATGCATTATATCCAATCAATTGAAAGAGGATCTTATCTATGTATATAAAAAGAAACAAATTCCATAGGCAGCCTTATTCCTTCCGGCACCGGGTATTGCAAACTCTGGCGCTTATATTTTTATCCTTTATTATTATTATTGGCTGGTTGTATAGTTATTTTAATAATATATTGCTGCAAAAAACCTATAATAATATTAAGGACACGCTTCAGGTATATAATCACCAGCTGAGCGGTAATCTGGATGATTTGGATATCTTTCTATATGAAATGAATTCCTACAGCCTGGAAATCAGTAATATTACTTCCACTGCGGATGTGAATAAAATTTATAATAATATTATGCGTGTCAAGGATCTTCTAAATTACAGCCTTCCATCCTTTACAGAAATTGATGGTATGTTTGTATATACCTCTATTAACGATACCTTTATCCAGTCCTATAAGACGACTGATAACACAGTTGTTTCGAATTATTTACGTAAGTATCTGCGAGGGCTGAATTCCGAAAGCAAATTTAATGAGCTCAACATAAAAACGTGGTTTACGAAAGAGGTTAATCAATCCTATTATCTGATCCGCATTATTAAAGTGAATAATACCTATCTGGGAGCCTGGTCTAAAATAGACAGCCTTACCTCCTCCTTTAAAAATATTTCTGAACTGGAAGGCAATGTAATATTTGTTGACCGCAAAGGGAAGCCCCTTTGTAATAATGATTTATCGCATTATACCTTTCATGTAAAAACCTTATTAGAGCAGTATTCCATTTTTAAAATGAACGATAAGAGCAAATCCCTGCTGGTTACGAATGAGCTTGACTACTGTGATTATTATCTGGTAGCACTAATCCCTATAAAAAATATCAGCCTGCAATTCAAGACGATATACCAAGTGCTTTTATTAATGTCCATCATTATCATAATGCTTTTACTGATACTCATGATTTCCTTCAGCAAATTTTTGTCAAAGCCTTTACTTTTATTAAATAATACGCTAGAATCCATTCGTCAGGGCAATTTTGACAAAAAAGTTCCCTCTGATATTTCAAACTGTAAAGAAATTATAGAAATTGATACTGTTTTTAATAATATGCTTGACGAAATTCATAATTTGCGTATCAATATATATGAAGAGAAAATATCCCGTTCGCAAATAGAACTTCAATATTTAAAATCACAGATTGCTCCCCATTTTTTAATAAACTGTCTGTATTCCATTGCTTCTCTTGCGGAGGACAATACAAAAAATACTATCCTGCAGCAAATGGTTCAGACACTTTCGAAACATCTGAGATATACTTTATCAGACCGTACCGTTGTATCCCTGGAGGAAGAGTTAGTTTTTATCGATAACTATATTGAATTATCAAAATTACGCTTTCCCGGATGTTTGACCTATGAACCTGATATCAGCCCGGATACAAAGGATGCCTCTGTATTCCCTCTGATTTTGCTTATGTTGACGGAAAATTCTATAAAATATAATTTAGTTATGGGTGAATTTCTTCTTATAAAAATCTCTTCTCACCTGGTCATTAAGGAAGGTGAAAAGTGGATTCACTTAACACATATTGACTCCGGTGAAGGCTTTAGCCCTGATATGCTGCAGATGATCAATCATATAGATAGGCAGAGTGTAGCGAAGCAGAATGGCGACCATCTCGGGATTTTGAATGTCTCCAAAAGACTTCGCCTTGTTTATGGCGAAACTGCCGTTATACATTTTTCCAATGAACAGGGCATGGGTGCAAGAATTGATATTGAAATCCCCCTCATTCCCTATAATTCTTTTCATGCTTTGGAGGGCCGATAGAATGAATATACTTGTAGTTGACGATGAATATTATATCGTACAAGGTATTACCAGAAATATTAATTGGGACAAATTAGGCATTGATAACGTATATACCGCCTATAGCATGAAACAGGCACAGGAAGTTTTCAAACAGCATACGATCGATATCCTATTAACCGATATAGAGATGCAAAAGGGAAGCGGTTTGGATCTTATCTCCTGGGCAAATGATAATTCCTTTGAACCGGTAAAAATACTGCTTACCGGACATCAGAACTTTAGTTATGCCCAAAAAGCTATTGTTCTAAAATGTTTCGAATATTTAATAAAGCCAGTTGAGGCTACTGTCCTGGAAGAAGAGCTTCTGCGTGCTGCCGTAAAAGTCAGAGAGAATAATAACCTGAAGCGCGCCAAAAATATCGCTGCGTCCTGGGATGCAAATCAAGCACTCCGTATGGAAACCTTTTGGAGGGAAATCTATTTAGGTACCCCGGACGATCGTTCCATTATCGAGTCCATGCAGCGCCTAAGTATCCCTGTTTCCTGGCTCGAGGAAAACTTCTATTACCTTTTTATTAATATGTATACAAAAACAATTGATAATGATGCAAAATATATCTCACTGGAAGAGCTTGCTGTAATTTTTTCTCAATATTTCGAAGAAAATATAGACCAATTTTTATATAAAATCTCTTCCTCCAAATTTGCCCTTGCTATCAATTCCGACAAATTTACCGATTACCGGAATGCTTTCCAATTCTGTGAATCTGTATTGGAAAAATTAATTTCTCATTATGCGGAATTTAGAGTCACCATTTTCTTATCCGATAAGGGCCCTTTCACAAGTGCTGCATTATCTTATCAAATGCTAACGAATTTTGAATCTAATATATTAACGACAGAAAATATTGTAATACCGGTGCATAACCTGGATGCATCCTATTCTCAGGAATTTTCTGATTCCCAGTTAAAAAATATCCCTCTGGCTAAGTGGTCAGAGCTTCTTCTAAAGTATAGCTCCACCATGATTATTAAGGATATCAAAGAAGAATTTAGGACTCCTTCTGCCTATTATCCGGTTAAGATGCTTATTGTCTTATACTACGGTATACTTCAGACAGTATTTTCTGTGCTGGAGTCAAAGGAAATCTCAATGAATGAATTATTTCCTAAGCTGGTTCATCATACTGATTTAGCAAAGGCTACTTCTTCTATGGAAGATTTCCTGTTTTGGGCGGAGCATTTGCTCTTTGAATCGGAAAATATCCTGAAGGCAAACGAAGATTCAGCCTCTTTTGTGGATTCAGTAAAAAAATATATACGTACTAATTTGTATTCAGAGGTTTTAAATCGTAATAATATAGCGGTAGAACTACACATGAATCCGGATTACTTGTCCTATCTCTTTCATAAACAGTCTGGACAGTTACTAAGTACCTATATTATTAATGAACGGATAAGATCAGCAAAAAAACTTCTGCTCACAACTGATCTGTCCCTGCAGGAAATTGCAGATCAGACCGGTTTTTCAGGCAGCTCCTATTTTCATAAGCAATTTCGAAAAATAACCGGTATGACACCTCAACAATATAGAAATTCCAGCGCAACGGACATGCCCTCATAATAGCGCAGTACGTTTCTATTGGTAAGTTACTGTTCCCAGGCTAGTCAAATTCCGAGTTGTGTATCCGATAAGTGCTTCCGATGTATTTGCATTCGTCGGTTCTTAGACTTTGTCTTTTAGTGCCATTTGTAACGCTGCATTTATTTATCATCCTTATCTTGACAGGCTATTTATTATTGTATATATTGATTGCAGGGATTAACCCCTGCAATCAGTGTGGATGATTAAAGTATCTTATCTCTGCAAATTTGCACTGTAAGCCAAAATTATAGCAATTTGACAGAATGGAGTTTAATATGGAGAAATTATCCAAACAATTAACACTAAAATATGCAATGCTGCAAGGTACTTATTGGATCAGCGAATGTGTGATTTATGGTTTTGCAGTTGTTTACCTGCAATATAAAAATTTTGATAATACACAAATCGGTATCATAATTGCTTTATCTGCTATTATGTCGATAATCCTGCAACCTGTTATTGCAGGCTATGTGGATAAATCCAAGAAAGTAAACCTGCGTTTTCTGGTAATTATTCTTATGTTTATTGTATTTGTATCCGCTTTTATTCTTTTTTTCATACATAACTCATTCTACTTAATAGCCGGTATTTATGTTTTAATTAATACTATTCAGTTTACCTTGAATTCATTATTCAATTCGCTTGCCTTTGAATATATGAATAAAGGAATACCCATAAACTACGGTCTTGCAAGAGGTGGTGGCTCAATTGCTTATGCGGTCACCTCTTCTGTGTTAGGAGTATCGGTTAGCCGGTTTGGACCGGGTATCTTGCTGACCGTCTTTCTATTCAGTTATATTTTGTTGATTGCCGCTGCCTATGCTTTTAAGATTTCTAATAAGAAAAGCTTATCAAGTGCTATTGATCTGGCTAAGAACCCATATGAAGAGGAAAATCAAACTGTAAATGCCCCTACCAGTATTCTTGGGTTTTTCATGAAATATAAAAAGTACACTCTGTTGTTAATTGGTATTGCGATGATTTTTTATTCCCATAGCTTATTAAATACTTTTTTATTTAATATTATACAAAATGCCGGAGGCGATAGTGCGGATATGGGTCTTGCATTGACTATCTCCGCCGCTCTGGAGCTGCCTACGATGGCCGGTTTTATTTTTTTGGTCAGAAGGATTAAGTGTGGAACCCTGTTAAAAATTTCTGCTTTTTTCTTTGTAATTAAAGTAATTATTGCATGGCTTGCACCAAATGTTGCAGTTATATATATATCACAGGCCCTTCAGATGCTGTCATTTGCTCTGTATACTCCTGCCTCTGTTTATTATGTTAACTCAATCATCGATAAGGAGGACCGAGTGAAGGGTCAGTCCATGCTTGGTGTCGCATCCTGGGGTATTGCCGGGTCTATTGCAAGTATCACCGGCGGTAAAATACTAGATACTCTTGGTGTCTCTGATATGCTGTTATTTGGTACGCTTATTGCAGCAATCGGGTTTGTTATAGTATTCTTTACAACAGATAATAGAAATATCAAGGCATAATTGAGCATCCGATAATAAAAAGAAGAACTTCAGGTACTGTTATAATTATACCCGAGGTTCTTCTTTTTCAATTTTCGATCGGTACCTCAATCTCTGTACCTGACAAAAGTCTGCTTTGTCTCTAAGCTATATAACTGAATAACCTTTCATCATACCCGCTATTCGGTGGTACTGTCGGCTGTGCTGTCGGCCGTATTACTTGAATTATCTGCCGGAGTTTTCTTTGCCTCCGGTTTGGTCGGAACATCTGTTTTCTTATTCGTATCATATGTTTCCGTGCCTTTTAGCTTATAGACAATTACCGGTACACCTCGTTTGACATATCCAAACAATTCCTTCGCTTTCGCAGGAGGCATATTAATACAGCCATGAGAACCATTTCTTATATAGATATCCTTACCAAATTTACTTCTCCAGGAGGCATCATGAAGCCCGATATTCTTGTTGAATGGCATCCAGTAATTAACCGGAGTACTATAATCCTCACCCACTAGCGTTGCATTTCTCTCGGTATATTGTATCGGATAAGTGCCTACCGGAGTCTCAAATTTTCTTGATTCATTACCGGATACGATATCTGAATCCAAAATCTTCTTACCATCTTTATAGAAAAACATATGCTGTGCAGTAAGATTTATCTCTACATAAGTATTGCCGATATCATTTGCCCCATATTGCTGTGCTGTCTGGAAATAAACCGGTTCCCGCTTCATCTTCTCGCCGTTTACGATTAAATCATACAATTCCTTCACTTCAGTAGACCGATCCAGCCACCAGCCGTAATCACCGCCTTCTACCTTAATCACCTTATCATAGGAAGTCTCAAAAGTTCGAACACGTCCAAAGGAATTATAGTTTTTACCTATATAGTCTACGAATTCCTTTACTCCATCCTTGCTTAAGATGACGTTTAAGTTATCATCAACAGTAATCCATTTGCTGATACGACTGCCATCCACAATTTCTGTACTCTCGCCAAATTCATAGGTTATTTTAGCTCCCGCTACCTTATTCATTTTTTTCAATATTATCTTTAAGTCTTTGTTATCGGATTTAATCTCCGGCTCTTCATAACAGCCAGCCTCCTCAAGATTTAGAGACTCCTTTAATGAAAGAATAGAATTTTTGATCTCCTGGGTCAGCTTTTTCTCAATTACTTTCGTTCCCTGGACCTCCGGTACTATTTTATATCCGTCCGAACCATCCTCTCCATATTCCGATATATGTGCATTTTCAGGTTCAACAAGATTCTCTTTCTTCATGCAATTTAAATCTTTCATAGCATATTGAAGAAGTTCATCATTATACCGGAGCATTGTCTTTACTTTCACCGTATGAGTACGGAACATAGAAAGCGGCCACAAGAAGCTGTTCTGATCCGGCAGGGTATCTTTAAGGGCCGTATCAAATTCAGTATGTAACTCAATACTCTTTCCATCAATATGATCTGTGATATCATTTCTTTCTTTCAGAGATAACACATAGGATGCTACTGTGGCATTAATTGCTTCTTCTGCCTTCTCTATCGTCATATTGGAAGCATCCACTCCGTTAATAATGGTTTTCGGATAATAATGATTACTGAAGTATAGGGAAATCAGAATATAAATCATTATGGCCGGCAAGATCAAACCCATCCCTAAATACAACCATATATGACCATGTTTTTTCTTCACTGTACGTCTTTTGCTACGCTCATTCTTATTCATAAGCCACCTTTATTCATTCTTTATTGTGTACTATAATTAGTACACTAAATGGATTATATCACAAAAACATGTTATTTGCTTGATAATATCATTACGTTTTTTTTAAATTTATGTAACATATTGTAATATTCCACGAAAAATTCATTTTTTTTCTTTTTTCTTCCTCTTTTTCGTTCTTATACTGTGAATGTCTTTCGGGCATTCATTTATTGTAGTGCTTGAAAACATGAAATTTCATGGGATAATCGTTTTCTCTTAATATATATATAGAAATGATAATTTCATGTATAAGATTAAACGTGTGTTTCGCACACTTATCGCGATCATAAATCTATCCTGCACAACTTTTGTTCCATACGCCAAGCTGCGCATCCTCCGGAGGGTTTTTTATTTCATAGGACTCACTCTATGAAAAAAAGAGGTGCGATATAAACCGCACCTCTTAATGATATAGAGCTTAATAATTATTTATAAAGTTCTACTAATTTTAACAAATGCTCGTAACGCTCATTTGCTGCCTTTTCAGAGTCAGAGAACAACTTCTCGGCACGTTCAGGGAAGGCTCTCTCAAGACGTGTATAACGTGTCTCGTTCTTAAGGAAATCCTGGTAAGTTCCATCACCCGGCTTAGAGGTAAGAGTAAATGGATTCTTGCCTTCTGCCTTAAGAGCAGGATTGAAGGAGAACAGGTTCCAATAACCAGCCTTAACAGCTGCCTTCATCTCATCCTGGCAGTGGTTCATACCACCCTTAACTCCGTGAAGTTCACAAGGAGCATAGCCGATGATTAAGGAAGGTCCGTTGTAAGCTTCTGCCTCAGCGATAACCTTAACTGTCTGAGCAGGGTTAGCACCAAGAGCGATCTGTGCTACATATACGTAACCATAGCTCATAGCGATCTCTGCAAGGCTCTTCTTGCCGATATCCTTACCGGAAGCAGCAAACTGGCAAACCTCACCGATATTGGATGCTTTGGATAACTGACCGCCTGTATTAGAATACATTTCTGTATCGAATACCATAACGTTTACGTTCTCGCCGGAAGCAAGTACATGGTCCAGACCGCCGAAGCCGATATCATATGCCCATCCGTCACCACCAAGGATCCATACAGACTTTTTAGCAAGGTACTGCTTCTTATCAACTACTTCCTTGGAAAGCTCACAGCCTGCAGCAGCAGCTTTCTCAAGCTCAGCAACTAATACCTTTGTAGCTGCGGTATTTTCTCTTGTATTTTCTTTTGTCTCAACATATTTTGCAACAGCAGCCTTTAACTCTTCCGGTGCTTTCTCGGAAGCAGCAATCTTCTCAACCTTTGCAATGATCTGGTCGCGAAGAACCTTCTGTCCAAGATACATACCAAAGCCATGCTCTGCATTGTCCTCGAATAAGGAGTTAGCCCATGCAGGTCCCTGCTTGGAATCCTTGTTTACAGTATAAGGACAGGTTGCAGCGGGACCGCCCCAGATGGAAGAACATCCGGTTGCATTGGAGATATACATCTGCTCACCAAAGAGCTGTGTGATTAAACGAGCATAAGAGGTTTCCGCACATCCTGCACAGCTTCCTGAGAATTCAAGAAGAGGCTGATTGAACTGGGAGCCCTTTACTGTTGTATCAGCAGGCATGCCAGGCTTCTTGCCTACATTTGCTACCAAGTAATCAAATACTGGCTGCTCATGTGCCTGAGATTCCTGAGGAACCATCTTAATAGCCTTTCCAGGAGCCGGACATACAGTGATACACTCGCCACAACCCATACAGTCAAGCGGAGTAACACTCATTGTAAACTTGTATTCGCCAGCCTTAGGCTTTGTATCGGCAAGCTTGATGTTCGCCGGAGCAGATTTTACTTCATCAGCGTTTAACATGAAAGGACGAATTGTTGCATGGGAACATACGAATGCACAGTTATTACACTGAATGCACTTCTCAGAATCCCATTCCGGTACTAATACTGCAGTACCACGTTTCTCATATGCAGAAGCACCTAATTCGAACTGGCCGTCTGCGATATCCTTGAAAGCAGATACCGGAAGGCTGTCACCATCCATAAGTGCGATAGGCTCCATTAATTCTCTAACCATTTTCACTGTTGCAGGAATACCGGCAAGATCAGCAGCCGGAGCATCTGCAGCAGGGTTAGCCCAGGAAGCAGGAACCTCAACTTTATGAAGTGCGTCTACACCAGCATCAATTGCCTTGTAGTTCATCTCAACAATTGCATCGCCCTTCTTACCATAAGACTTCTTAGCAGCTTCCTTCATGAATTTGATTGCTTCATCAATCGGCATTACATTTGCTAATTTGAAGAAAGCAGACTGAAGGATGGTATTGGTACGTTTGCCCATACCGATTTCTGTAGCCTTATCAATTGCATTGATGGTATATAATTGAACCTTGTTATCATAGATATATTTCTTTGCAGCAGCATTTAACTTCGTATCAAGCTCTTCGTCAGACCACTGGCAGTTAATCATGAAGATACCGCCTGGTTTCACATCCTGAACCATCTTATAACCCTTAACAACATAAGAAGGATTATGACATGCTACAAAGTCAGCCTGATTGATATAGTAAGGGCTCTTAATTGCCTTATCACCAAAACGGAGATGGGAGATTGTTACACCGCCTGTTTTCTTGGAGTCATACTGGAAGTATGCCTGAATATTTTTCTCTGTATGGTCACCGATAATCTTGGTAGAGTTTTTATTAGCACCTACTGTACCGTCACCGCCAAGACCCCAGAATTTACATTCTACTGTACCCTTAGCAGATGTGATAGGAGCCGGTTTAACTTCCGGTAAGCTTAAGTATGTAACATCATCCACGATACCGATTGTGAAACGTGCCTTCGGAGCATCCTTTAAGAGCTCTGTATATACTGCAAATACAGATGACGGAGGAGTATCCTTGGAGCCAAGTCCGTAACGGCCGTTCGTAAGGATAATATCATTCATTCCTGCTTCACGCAGTGTAGTAGCAACATCAAGGTAAAGAGGCTCGCCAAGTGCACCCGGCTCCTTTGTACGGTCAAGTACTGCAACCTTCTTTGCTGTCTTAGGAAGAACCTTAAGAAGGGAGTTAGAAACCCATGGACGATAAAGACGAACTTTTACAAGTCCTACTTTCTCTCCTGCAGCGGTTAAATAGTCAACAACTTCTTCTGCTACATCACAGATAGATCCCATAGCAACGATTACACGGTCTGCGTCCGGAGCGCCATAGTAGTTGAATAAGTCATAATCTGTTCCAAGCTTTGTATTAATTTTAGCCATGTATTTCTCAACAACAGCCGGTAATTCATCATAAACGGAATTACAAGACTCACGATGCTGGAAGAATACGTCACCATTCTCATGAGAACCACGCATAGCAGGTTTCTCAGGATTTAATGCATGCTCACGGAAAGCTTTCACTGCATCAAAATTAGTCATTTCCTTAAGATCCGCATAATCCCATACATCAATTTTCTGTACTTCATGGGAAGTACGGAAACCATCGAAGAAGTTTAAGAAAGGAACTTTGCCTTCAATCGCTGCAAGATGCGCAACCGGGGCAAGATCCATAACTTCCTGAGGATTTGTCTCTGCTAACATAGCAAAACCTGTCTGACGGCAGGCATATACATCACTATGGTCACCAAAGATATTCAGAGACTGTGTTGCAACTGTACGTGCAGATACATGTAATACTCCGGGAAGTTGCTCACCAGCAATTTTATACATATTAGGGATCATCAGAAGAAGACCCTGAGAAGCTGTAAATGTAGTAGTAAGAGCACCTGCAGCAAGAGAACCATGTACAGTACCTGCAGCACCAGCTTCAGACTGCATCTCAACAACTTTAACCTGGTTACCAAAAATGTTTTCCTGTCCTACAGCAGACCATTGGTCAACAGAATCTGCCATGGGGCTTGAAGGGGTGATCGGATAGATGCCGGCAACATCTGTAAAGGCATACGCCACATGAGCCGCGGCGGTATTACCGTCCATTGATAGTTTTTTTCTAGACATTTTCAAATATCCTCCTTTAATAGTAAAGGTCATTATTAGCCCTATAAATCGTCATAATTTTAACATTAAATAAAGACTTTGTAAAGATGCGATGTGCTTTAGTTACAAATTCTATATAATTTAGTCTTTTTGCTGTATTGTGCTTAAAATATGGATTCTGCTGTTTTTATTTCTTATAAACATTATCACAAATCCGGCATCTGAATGTCATGATTTTCGTCAAATCTTACAGTCAAATGCCAATATCGTATTTATGATATTTTTTTGTATACTATTATACCGGAATTCAATTAATAGAAGTGTATATTTCCAAAATAAGGTTTCCAAGATCCTTGCCAAATGAATCCTCTTTCTAACGCATATTTTGGTAATTTTTATTGAAGATTTCATTTATATCTTATATGATAGGATTTGTATTATGGTTTTCTGATCTAATATTACTATCCGGAAATCTTCAATATTATACCAAATTTAAGCACTATATTTTATTACATGATATTTGTTTCATGTTTTTACATTATAATTTACTTAAAAGCTGACTTCTCCCCTGTATATGACTCAAGCACAATACATATAGAAAAGGAGTGAAATTAATGAACAATATTCTTCTGGTGGAAGATGATTTAAGTTTAATCGAAGGCTTAAGCTTTTCCTTACATAAAAACGGTTTTCAAAGTGAGATATGTAAAACTGTCGAGGAGGCACTCAACATTTTTCAACAAAAAAAATTTGACCTTTTGATTTTAGATTTAACCCTACCTGATGGCAGCGGCTTCGATATCTGCAGGAAGATTAGAAAATCCTCTTCCATACCGATTATATTTTTGACTGCTTCTGACGAAGAGGTGAATATTGTAATGGGGCTGGATCTCGGCGGGGATGATTATGTCACAAAGCCCTTTAAATTAAATGAACTAATTTCCCGGATCAATGCTCTTCTTCGCAGAGCCCGGCTTTTTGATGTACCCAGGGATGAATTAAGCTCCAACGGTATTACCATATATCTTGCAAAAAACCGTGTATATAAAAACTCATCAGAGCTAGAGCTTACTACCGGTGAATACCGGCTTTTATGCCTGCTGCTTCAAAATCCCGATGCTGTACTGACCAGAGAGGTCATCCTTGATAGACTTTTTGATACCAACGGTAATTTTATAGACGACAATACTCTCTCTGTTTATATTCGAAGACTACGAAGCAAGATTGAAGATGATCCGGAAAATCCGTTATTCTTAACTACGGTGCGAAGACTTGGCTATAAATGGAATGTGATAAAGTGAGGTATTATAATGGAGTTCCTTTCAAATAAAGATATAAAGAGATTATTCCTTCTTCTGGCACTTATTTTAACCGCCTTTCTAATTACCGGTCAGATTATAGCGGCAGTTATTTCCTCCGATTACAAACATAGAATGTTTGTTCATGATTATTCTATCGCAGGATATCTGAAAAGAGAAGATGTCGATTCCGCTATCATACAGAAAGCCTTTATCCTAAGGAAAGATAATAATGATTACCAATCCGGCCGCAGACTACTGCAACAAGTCGGTTATAAGAATGATTTAAAAGAAAAGCTTTTTATCGAAATAAAGACTTTTCACTTTAACTACGCTATTTGCCTGCTTCTTCTTTCCGTTTTGTTTAGTGCAGCTATTTTTTTTGCAGTCTTTTGTTACATTCTTCGATTGGAGAATAAATTTACAAAGGCTAACATGGATATCAATGCTTTCCTAAAAGGAAATACACAGGTACGACTTAGTCAGCATGAAGAGGGTAATCTCTCTAAGCTCTTTCATTCCGTTAATTCATTGGCGACCTCTCTGAATTCCCACCTGTTAAGGGAGAAACAGGACCGCGAATTTCTAAAGGATACCATTTCCAATATTTCTCATCAGCTTAAAACTCCGCTTGCGGCACTACGAATGTATAATGAAATTATACAGGAGGAGCAAACAGAGAATGAGGTTATCCGGGATTTTCTTAAAAGCTCGGATCGGGAATTAAATCGTATAGAAACGTTAATCCAAAACCTCTTGCTGCTGGCAAGATTGGATTCCGGCATTATGATACTAAACATGAAGCAAGTAATTATAAAGTCATTTCTAGCGGAGCTTCAGAACGATTTTCAGATACGGGTAAAAACTGAGAGCAAACAACTGCTTTTGGAATGTGATGAGCATATGACCTTATGTTTTGATAAAGAGTGGATGTATGAAGCGATTAGCAATATCATAAAAAATGCTTTCGATCATACCGGTCCGGAAGGAGTGATTGCCATCCTCTGTTATGAATCACCTGTGTTTAAAGAAATTCTCATAAAGGATAACGGTTCCGGTATCCACCCGCAGGATCTCGCCTTCATTTTTAAACGTTTCTACCGGAGCCGGTTTTCCAAGGATAAACAAGGAACAGGCATTGGCCTCACATTGGCAAAAATGATTATAGAAGAGCATGGCGGCACCATTTCCGTTGAAAGTGAGCTCCAAAAAGGGACCTCCTTCCATCTTACCTTTCCAAAGCTTACAAATATGTAAGCTGAGAGTCATTCTACAGTAAGAGGAAAATGATATGATCTCCTTAAGCAAGAGAAACGCTTCCTGTGTTTACTTGTATTGACCGGTAAATTAATTTTTCGCACTCAAATCCATACCGGTAATTATAAAGAAGAGGTGTAAGGATGGAGATTTTAGTAACTAAAAATTTATGTAAGGTTTATGGAAAGGGAGAAACTTCAGTAAATGCAGTAAACAATGTAAGCTTATCTATTTCCAAGGGAGAATTCGTCAGTCTTGTTGGGCCCTCCGGATCCGGAAAAAGTACTTTATTAAACCTTCTGGGTGCACTGGATACTCCTACCTCAGGCGAGGTTTTTCTGGATGGAAATGCTGTCTTTGGCATGAAAGAAAAGGCGTTATCCATTTTTCGCCGAAGAAATATAGGATTTATTTTTCAGGCCTATAATCTGATCCCTGAGCTTAACGTTGAGGAGAACATCATTTTCCCGCTACTTCTGGATTATCAGAAACCGGATAGCTCCTACCTAGAGGATCTTCTTAATATTCTGGGCCTTAAGGACAGAAGGTATCATCTTCCCAGCCAGTTATCCGGCGGCCAGCAGCAAAGGGTTGCAATCGGACGCGCACTGGTTTCCAAGCCTGCGATCATCCTGGCAGATGAGCCCACCGGTAATCTGGATACCAAAAATACAGCCGATGTGATTAAGCTTTTAAAACTTTCCGTAGAACGATATCGACAAACTCTGATTATGATAACACATAACCAGAATTTAGCTACATATTCAGACCGGGTCTTCCATGTAGAGGATGGAATTGTCACAGAACTGGATGGGAGTGTGCTATCATGATGAATTATCTGCAGCTTGCTCCGAAATATTTATCTGCTCATAAAAAAATATCCCGGCTTGCCATGGCAAGTGTAATCCTTTCTGTTGCACTCGTTGTTGGAATTATATCCATACTCGATTCTCTTATTGTATTTGAAAGGCAGCATATTCTGGATACGGAAGGCAACTATCACATTCTGGTCAGAACTCCTTCTGAAAGGGAAATATCAATGCTACAGAGCCGCTTTGATATCTTAAACAGCGGAATTCTGAAAGAATATAAAAACGGAAGCATTGAGGGAGAAGAATGTGCGCTCGGTGCAATCTCATCCAACTTTGCAGCCAATTTGAATTTTCGAATTTTAATAGGCTCCTATCCGGAAGCAAAGGATGAAATTATGCTCGAGAATTGGTATGCTGCCAAAGCTGGATTGAAACCGGGAGACACCGTAGCAGTTGCTGCTTTTGGAGGAACGCCGATAAAATACCGGATTAGCGGCATCTATAAGGATTGGGGCGTTACCAAGGCTACTTCCCTTCCCATTGTTTTTCTTTCCATCGCTGCATCCTCTTCTTATATTCCGGAGAAAAGCTCTTTCTTCATACTTTTTAAGGATGGTATCTCTATTCGAAGGGCTGAGCAGGAAATTAAAACCAAACTTAAGCTGAATGAGGACAGAATCGGTTATAATGAAGGCCTTCTGGCTCTGATGCTTCAGAGCGGAAATAACAGGGTAGTACAATATATTGTAATAGGAGGCGGCTTATTTACACTCGTACTGCTTACTGCTGTAGTTATGATCTATAATACCTTCAACATTTCTGTTATGGAAAGAATTAAACAATTTGGTCTGCTGCGCTGTATCGGCTCCTCAGAATACCAGATCAAGAGACTCGTCCGGAGAGAAGGCTTCCTGATTGCCCTAAAAGCTATTCCTCCCGGTCTTGCTCTCGGTTACCTGCTATCTATTATTTGCCTGGCAATCCTTAAGCTGTTTAATCGTAGTATCTACGGAGCAATCGGACTGTTCCGGCTTAGTTCCTCCGGTATTCTGGCAGGAATAATACTAGGCTTTCTTACCGTCCTCCTGGCATTATTATCTCCTGCCAGAAAGGCTTCCCGGGTATCAGCGGTGAGTGCTATGACCGGCAATAATGATTTCCATATCAAAAAGAAAAAAAAGGTGGGTTTATTAACAAAATTGCTCCCCATAGAAGTATCCATGGGAATTTTGAATGCCATCGGAAGGAAAAAAACTCTATTCCTGATGTCCTGTTCCATTGCCTTTAGCATTATTCTATTTTTGCTTTTCCAGGTTATGATTAATCCGGATGTCCTTGGCGCGAGGCCGTTACAATGCTACTCGGCAGATCTGCGTCTGGCTTCCCGGGAAGGGATAGGAACGGATATTTATCAGAAGCTTCAAAAACTCGAAGAAGTCAAGAACGCAAATGGCAGAATGAGTACTACAGTCATCGCATCCATTGCTTTAGACCGCCTTACCCCGCAATATAAAAAGGACCTGGGGGATTTTATAACAGAGGAAAATGGCTATATTATAAATCCTGAAAAATCCCGGCTTATCTCCTATGACGATACTCAGTTCAAATGGGCAAAGGCATATCTTACCGAAGGAAGCGCCAGTGAAGCTTATCTGAATAAAAATAATGGTATCATAGCCGTAAATAAGATATACCGTATGGATGAGCTTACCAAAACCACCTCTCTAAAGCTCGGTGATAAGGTCCGGATAAAAACTGCAAATGGGATCAGGGAATTAACAGTGCTTGCAATAGCCGATTCCATCCCTTATTCAACGAATGATACGATTATGACAGCTTTTATTACAACGGAACAGCTCTTTCGAGAGATATCAACGGACAATGCTTATAAAGAAATTGATGTTCAGCTTAAAAAAAGTTCCCCGGATCGTACCGTCGAGCAGATAAAAGCATTGGCCGGACACAGTATAAAAGTAGGCGACCGCAGACAGATGAATCAAGAAACCAATAATGCTTTTATCACTGTAACAATATTTATTTATGGTTTTGTCACTGTAATAGCCCTGATCAGTATCTTAAATATCATGAATACCATGAACACCAGCATAGCCGCAAAGATGAGAAATTTCGGAATTATGCGTGCCGTTGGAATGTCCGGTTCCCAGTTAAGCAGGATGGTGGTTACCGAAGCTGCTACCTACTGTCTGACAGGATGTCTGTTTGGAATAATACTTGGTGTATTTTTACGGAAAGCTTTTACTGATTTTCTTCAGATCACCTGGAATTTCCCCCTGCTACAGGTGCTATCGATTATTACTGCATGTTTGCTTGCCTCACTCATTTCCATTATAAAACCAATGCAGCAGATGAAAGCAAGAGGTATTTCCGATGTCATTATTACCCTGTAAGAACATATATATTAGAATCCCATATCACTATCCGTTTGCTTATGGTAACACTATTATTTTTCATTGCCAATTAAGATAATATAGCCCTGTATAGCAAAGTAAATAGGTAATTGCGAAACGCAAGAATTATATTAATTGTATACACAGAAAGCACATGTTCTGGAGCGGAAGTTAAGCGGAAGGAGCGGAGGAATATATGTATTCTGTGTATACAATTTGAGCAACTATATAGTTTCGCAATTGCCTAAGCAAAGTAAAAGTAGAAAGGAGAAGCATAAAGGCAGATAACTACCTTTATGCTTCTCCTTTCTCTTCTGTATATAATGCAATACGTTCTTCACAAGATTCTATAATTACTTTTTACAAAGCAGCATCGGAATTTGACCAGGTCATGAGCTGAATGTTCCATGTTATATAGAAATTTAGCCGCAGTATTATATCATCCTGAACACCACCGTTACCTGTATTTTATCCTCATCACATTTTGCGAAAATATCTCCCTCCATCCTTTTCATAAGCTGCCGGCAGATATATAATCCCAAACCGCTTCCGCTGTGATTGCCGATATTTGAACCTCTCCAGAAGCTTTCAAATATATGGGGTAATTCATTTTCCGGAAGAGAACAGCCGCTGTTCATAATTGAAATCAGGCGGCAGTCCTCCTCACTGGTTACGGCAATTGTAATGCTTCCCCCGTCTCCATATTTAATTGCATTCTCGATAATGTTTTGTAAGACTTCCACAGCCCTGTTAATATCTCCCCGGATCAGGCAGTTTCTAAAGTCTTCTATCCGGAAGTCTATCCCGTACAAAGATAATTTCTCCGTATAATAATTGCTGATTTTCTTTAACAGACTATTCATATAAAACTCTCCGTTATCTACTTTAAAACTTAAAAACTCCTCGCTGGAGGTCTTAATAATATCTGATACAAAACCCTCAATTTCTTTTACCTTAATACTGATATTTTCCGCTGCTTCCATTCGTTTTTCATCACTTTTATAAAGATCTCTTGATAATGCCTTTGCATATAGATTGATAGCACTGAGCGGTGTTTTGATATCATGAGAGATAGAAAGTACCAGTGTCTTTTTTTCCTTCTGCAAAGAAAGCTCCTTCTCTTTCTGTTTCTCCAGACTCTCACGAAGCAGATCAAGTCCCCATAGAAACTTTCCGAAGAATCGACTTTTATTCTCTTTAAGTCCGGCCGTCAAATTGCCCTTCGAAAGCTCATAGGGTAAGTCACTAATAATATGAAAGGGTTTCAAAAGCTTTTCTTGCAGAAATATCATCACTCCCAATACAATTGCTGCCATAGTTCCAAGCGCAGCATTTATAGTCAGTAGAATTACATGGTATTCGTTGGTCAGCATTACTTCATAATCAAAGCGGTAGTAGCTTATACCTATCTTTTTAATAATATAATCGCTTCCGTTACCCTCAAAAAATTCAGGTTCGTCTTTCCCTTCTTCTAAAACAGTGATGTTTTTTACACAGTTATATTGCTCCAACTTAATAGACCCCATTCCCTTTTGAGCAATTTCGTTCTGCAAACGATTGATTTCCACCCGGTAGGTTCGGTTATTATCCTTATAAAACAACATGGATAGGAATAAATTAACACCGATAAAAACTGCAGCCAGTAATAAAATGACACCCAACATGATATGATGATAGCGCTTCATAGCGGCTCCCTCTCACCGGGCGGGCATCCTTCAAACCGATAACCCACACCCCATACCGTCAGAAGTCTTACCGGATTTTTGGGATCTTCCTCGATTTTCTGCCTAAGCCACTTGATATGAACAGTCAAGGTCTGCGGCTCACTAAAGCTGTCAAATCCCCAGATTTTATTAAACAACCATTCTTTTTTCAATGTTTTCGATTTATTTTCCATTAAAAGCTCCAATAGATCGAATTCCTTTACCGTTAAAGGGAGTTCCCTGTCCTTATAATAAACTATGCGGTTAATTTTATTAATTCTCAGATTTCCATCGACCAAGAGATCACAGTCATATCTTCTTTTGAAAATTCCTTTGATTTTCGCGAGAAGAATATCGATGTCGTAAGGCTTTTCCATATAATCATCGGCGCCCAGTATCAGACCGTTTAGTTTATCTTCTTTCTCTGTTTTTGCACTGACAACAATAATTGGTACATTATTATTTTCTCTGATGGTGCTACAGAGAGCAAAGCCATCCATACCGGGCAGCATAATATCAAGAACAATGAGACGGGCTCCTTCTTTCTTATAATAAGTAAGTGCCTCCTCCGCGTTCATTGCCAGATAGGAGCAATACCCCTCTGCGCGAAGAAAATCACAGAGAAGTCCTCCAATTTCTTTATGATCCTCAACAATCAGAATATCAGCCATACAAATCCCCCTTTTACCGAAAGCAGTGATTACCAGCCCAATTCCATCAGCCAGTTATTTAAGACACGTTCCCGTTCCTTCAGCGTATTTTGATCGCTGTATCTGTCTAAATGATACTCGCCTTTAATATTTCCGTCAACAATATAGATAACTCTGGTACATCTTGCGGCTACCTTTACATCATGTGTTACCAGTAGAACCGTAGTCCCTTCTTCATTTATTTTACCAAGCTCCGTCATCACCTCATTGGAAGAGCTTCGATTAAGTGCACCCGTCGGTTCATCCGCAAATATCATTTTCGGTCTATTGATCATACTTCTGCAAATGCAGGCACGCTGTAACTGTCCGCCTGATATTTCTGTAATATCATTATCGGCAATTTCAATAATCCCCAGTTTCTTCATCAGCTTCCGTCCTCTTTCTACCGTTTCTGTTCTTCTCTCCTTTTTCTTTTTTGACTGACAGGCAGGGAGGATGATATTATCCAGTACCGTCAAGTTTTTCAGCATATACATCTGCTGAAAGATGAAACCCATTTCATCCAATCTTATGTCCGCAAGCCTTTTTGCATTTAAATTAGAAATATCTGTTCCTAAAAACATTACATTCCCGGCCGTGATATGATCCATACCTGATACGGCATATAAGAGCGTTGATTTTCCGGAACCGGAAGGCCCCATAATCGCAGCCATCTCTCCCTCCGCAATTGCAAAATTCACATTTCTAAGAACATTGTTCTGACGTTTATTCACAATATAGGTTTTACACAAATCCTTTACTTCCAAAACATTTGTCATACTTATCCCCGTGCCTTTCACTTTTTGATGTCCTATTCAAAAATGAATAGGCTTTCATAAATAGTTTGAAAACGACTTTCTTTCAAACATATACCCGTGCCTTTCACTTTTTGATGACTTATTCAAAAAGTGAATAGGCTTTCATAAATAGTTTGAAAATGACTTTCTTTCAAACATATACCCATTTCTATTACTCAATATTATTTGTTTCGCGGGCTGCTATCCTTCTGATCTGCGTTGCCGTCAGGATACTTGCCCCCATTGTTATTGCAAAGATCATTACCGGATAGAACACATAAACCTCAAATGGTTTTATCACAAAATCAATATGACTGGCTCCCATCATCTGAAAGATCCTGCCGGATGTAATCCGAGCGATCGGATTGGAAAGTCCTGCACCAAGCAGCATCGAGATAAACAGGACAATTCCGATTCGTATAGACTGCCATTTCACAATTGTAATATTCTGAAAGCCAAGACTTTTAAGCATTCCGATTTCACCCTTCTCCTTTGTGATAAAGGTTTTTACCATTAGTATGGCAACCAGTGTATTAATGATTAAAATGACAACAACGATCAGCTGCTTCACTCCCTCCAGTTGTTTTGCAATACCACCCATCATATTATCGATGTATTCCTTTCCCGTAATAACCTGATACTCTGGAAACATCTCTTTGAGTTTCATCAAACGATTTTTTATATCCACTGCCGACGGATGATCCGTAAATCTTACTTGAATAGCTGCACCACCCGCAGCAGAGGAATAATCCAGGTTGGCTTTCTCTGAAAATCGAATTCCTTCGCCTAAATTATTAAGAGATTGAAAGTATGCTGTTACCAGGAATTTCTGCTCTTCTCCGCCTATTTTAATCATTACGGTATCTCCGATTTTTGCCTCTACTTTATTCGCAGTCACATGGGTAAGAGCCACCTCGTTTGCATACCTGGGTGCTTGCCCCTCGGTATAAGTGTACTGATCCGCACTTACTAAGGTTCCCTGTTGTGCAAGGGATATAAAGCTTAAATCCTTATTTGTTATTTTCAGCTTAAACAGCATTTCACTGAACACTTCGCAGGGCATCCCCTTTTTTGCAATAGTATCCGCCATATCTTTAAGGTAGTTTTCCATAAAGTTACGTCTCTTTTCCCGGAAAAGTTTAAAATTATTTTCATTGATCAGATAGGCATCACTCTTTGCCTTGTCAAATAGAATAATCAGATTGTCATCTCTCATGGTATTGATCGTGTTTACCGGAACAATTATTAGAATAATTCCAATTGTAAAGGTTATGATTAAAACGCTGAATTTTTTTATTCCGCTAAAAATATCATTTACAGCCATAAACCAGACGGCCGGCAGCTTGCTTTTATTTAGATTTAAACATCCTTTTCGTTTAAAGCGCTCTCCGTTGGAACCATTTCTGATCGCGTCAATCGGAGAAAGCTTATTCACCTGACGTGTGCAGGAATAACAGAACAGGGTTACAGTCACAACAATCAAAATTGAGCATAAAAAGCTGATTACCAGTCCCTGCGTTCCATTTTCCATAATGATGTTCCCGGAAACCTGCCGTAAAAACATATTTCCGAAGGGAATTCCAAGAACAAAGCCAAGGGCTGCCCCTACCGAGGATATTGCCAGATATTTTACGATATATAATCCCCGGATTTTCCTGCCCCCAATTCCAATTGCCTTCATAACGCCGATTTCACGAAACTCTTCATTCAACGTAAACACTATTGTAAAGCGCAGAATAACCAATGAAATCAGAATGAGGAAGATACTGACTACCAAAAGAACTCCAGCAATAATCATATCCATAATATAAGTAAAGGAAATCAGGCTTTTATCACAGGAAACCAGATTATCAAAACCCATATTATTGTAATCCTTTTCAAAAGCCGTTAAATTAGAAGCTTTAACAGAGTATATTGATCCACTCCCTAATTTGACATTTCCCCTCAGCTTCTTGTAATCACCCTCACTAACTAAAAATCTGGCTGCTCCCATCATAGCCGATCCCAGAAGTGCATCCTTACAGTTACCGATCACCTTAAAATTCACTTTAAGTCCATCACTTTTAATTGTAATAATATCTCCGGGTTTTATTCCGACATTCTCCATCACCTTTTTAGGTAAATAAATTTCGCCGTCCTTTACCGTTGTGATTTCCTTGTTTGCACTGTCGAAAAATTTCTGCTGTTTAATATTGTAGCTGCTGATGAAAGCTACATTTGAGAATTCAAAATTCTTCCCTCCATAAAGCTCTAAATCCTCGCGCGATACATACAGGTTTTCATCCACTGACCAGCTTTTCACATTCTTATTTTGATCTAGAAATTTGACAATTGCAGCATCATTCTTTTCATTCTTTATCGTAAGAATCATGAAGTCCTTTAACTCTGCTTTTTGAAAATAATGATCCATAGCCGATGTAATTGCAATCAAATTATTCATACTGCTTGAGATAAAGGTTGCTGCCAGTACAATAAAGATTAACAGAATGATATTCATTGTTTTCTTGCGTTTTAAATCTTTTGCTAAAATTCTAAAATACATTTCCTTTCCCCTTTCCTTAACCTTAATCCGGTAAACAATTATAGAACTATCCTAATTCTTAAGCTTCACAATTATCTGCCCTTATTAATCTGATTGTAACTGGCAATTTATTAAATAATCCTTAAATAAAAAATATAATCCGTTCGGCACAATCTTTTTTCAGGTTTAGAATTTGTAATCATTACTAATCATAATTATATAATTCATGGGACAACTCCAGAATAAAAAGCATATTCTCTCTCTCTGTAAATATAATGTAATGATAAGATGCCAAAGCATGTAAAATGTCGCAGCGTTTTGGAGGTGTTATGAAAAAAATACTGATTAAAACCGTAACGGTATGTGTTCTGGTACTTCTAATTCCTTTTATATTAACAATGTTAGTAAAAGAAAATAAAGTAACTGATTCACTTGAGGCGATGAGCTTCTCCGTCTATTACGATGCAAATGGATCAAAGAGTGAGCTTTCCTTTGAAGACTACCTGCTAGGTGTTGTTGCCGCCAACATGCCTGCAGGCTACCAGATGGATGCTTTGAAGGCACAGGCTGTCATTGCGCGTACCTATGCCTTATATAATGCAACTCTTCTGACCAGAGATAATCCGGCCAAAACCAGTTTTACAACCTCTGAGCTGGGTCTTTCCTATATCAGTTTAGATTCACTGGAGGAATATTGGGGGGAAGCCGATTACCATGCTTACTTTACCAAACTTGAAAATGCTGTTTATGGAACAAAAAATAAGGTGCTTCTCTATAAAGGTTCTCTAATTCTGCCTGTATTTTTTGATACCGGCTCCGGCTTCACACGAAATGCCTCAGAAGCCTGGGGTATTGATGTTCCCTATTTGGTGAGTGTTTCCAGCAAGCAGGATGTTACCTCCACCAACTATTTAAAAATAAATGAGTATAAGCCGGCTGACTTGATTACCCTTCTTAATCGATACTATAATAACCTTAATCTAAAAGAAGAATCGTTTTTAAAAGAAGTTACCGTAGCTTCGCGTGACAGTGCCGGTTATGTGCTCAAAATTGAGCTGGGTGATAAAACCGTTTCAGGAGAAGAATTTGCAAAAGTGATCGGATTGCCCTCTAATCATTTTTATATGGAAGAATATGAAAAAAAGGTTCGTATCATTTGTAACGGCTCCGGGCATGGTATTGGTCTAAGCCAGTATGGTGCCAATGCAATGGCTGAAGAAGGCTCTGATTATACCGCTATTCTTACGCATTATTATACCGGTGTTTCTGTCGCAAATCTATCCGAATAAAAAGATTATAGGGAAATTATAACTGCCTATCAGTTATAATTTCCCTATAATCACGTTATTACCAATACCTACCTTTTTTGGCCAGAAACATGAATTCTCTAAACCACATCTTAAACCGGTGTTCTTCTTTTCTTTGTTTATTCCATAATCCTTTGCAAAAAGTATTCGCCTGATTAAGTTCTTTCTCCCGGATTTCGCATTCTCCGTACCGATAACGCATATAGATTTCGGCTATTACGTAAAAATCAATTTTCTCATATTTGTAACGGTCCTTCACCCTTTCCGCCAGCATAAGCACTGTTTCCTGCTGTCCGAGTGCAAAGCCCTCCCTTCGAAGCAAATATAAAATACGTAAAAATAACATATACATTTTACCGTTACAATTAGCTTTCCGATATGTATTCCGGTAACGGCATACCATAATAAAATAATATCCAAGTATTGCCGACACAACTACCAATAGTGCTGCTGTGTAGATTAATACTTCTTTCAGGATTTTCATCCTGCTATCCTTATTTTCAGATACCGCAATATCCTCGTCCTGCTGGTCAAGCACAATCTGTTGGTGTGCATAGTCTTCATACATATGCGTTAAATCCGTATTGTTTACAACACTATTGGCTGCTCCGTTGTATTCTTTCCACTCGTTATAACGTACATCATAGAAAGTAGGTGTTGCTTCAAAGGGTATCCATCCGATGCCTTCCAGATAAGCTTCTGCCCATGCATGTGCCTGACTGTTTTTTACAGAACAATAACCATCCTCATCCCTGTCTCCATAACGGGCAACAAAGCCTTCCACATATCTGGAGGGTACACCGATGCACCTGCTTAGAACAGCCATTGCCGTTGCAAAGGAAGTGCAATAACCTTTCCTGCTCTCAAACAGAAAATAATCTGTAAAGTCCTCATTCTCCGGAACCTCCCCCGGCGTCAATGTATAGGTATAGTTTAATAGAAATGCCTCAATTGCTTTTAATTTATCGTATTTCGTCGTATAGTTCTTCGTTATTTTTTGCGCAAGCTTACGCACTCTTTCCGGCAATTCTGCCGGAAGGGCACTATATTGGCTTTTCATCCGCTTAGCATACTTTTTTAACATCTCATAGTTCTTTTGATCCTTCTGTAAATCTGTACTGCCGTCACTAAACAATACATTTTTCTGCAGCCATGCAGCGGATTCCGGATTGAGTTCATACTTATTCTCATAAGAGAATGCATCAGCACTTTGAAGCATTTGAATGAATGCCTTCCCCTGCAAATTCATCTGATAGTAATTGGTACTGTAGGATATCCCTTTTCCGTATGCTTTACGAAAAGTTACCGAAGGTGCATCAAGTGCAAGCTCTTTGTTACTATATGTAAATTCATATTTACTTGTACTAAGCGGATAAAAAAATGTTTTTGTCTTTATATTATTATATTTTATACGAATTGTGTTTTTTTCTAGAAATTGGTTGTTCTCCAATGTTTCCAGCTTCTGTCTTGCCAAAGCATTGTATAATTCCGTATACTCCAGAAAATATTCTTCTTTCCCTAAGCCATTTTCCTCCTGCTCTTTATTCCAACGGCTGCCGGTATATACATTGCTGACAGATCCCATCAGATATACTGTTTCCTCTTTGTCTAAACCCGATATTTTAAGTGCAACTCCGGAATTCTTTACTACCTTTCCCCCGCTTAGCTCTCCTGGGTTTTCAGAATATCCTGCCAAATTAATCGAGAATACGCTGCTACTGTTACCAAAATAATATTTAAGATCCGTACCCCATAATGAAAATTGTTCCGCCATACCATTGTATACTTTCCTAATCGTATTCCATCTAATCGGCTCTGCTTTGGAGGGAAAGCTAATGGATAATACTGCCAGTATAAGGCAAATCGGAGCAAGATAAAACATTCCTTCTTTTTTATCCAGTTTTCCTGTTTTCTTACTGTATATCATGCTGGAAAGTTCAACAATAATTGTCATGCTATAAAAGATGCTGATACCAATTACTGTTTTATTTATATCCACCTTCTGAATGCTGAGCGTTATTAGTATACAAAAGATCACAGCCCCTAAAATTATTTTTGCCCATTGCAGCTTCGTGAAAACATACAATAGTATTGCCCCGGCAATTGCAGCAGATAGGGCGGCAAATCCTGCATAAAATCCATTATACAATTCTTCTGACCCATTATAATAGTAACACCAGTTCAGCCAGTCCTGCAGCAAATGCAGCGGATTTTGCTTTGTTAACCAGAATACAAGGACTAAAAACGGAATACTGCATAGTAGAATAAGATAACTGATCAGGTTCTTTTTATAAATATCTATGATAAAAATAGCGAAAACAGGAAGAACAGAAAAAGTAATAATCTGTATTACCGATACTCTAAGCTGATAATATTGGTTAACAGCCAATACAAGCGCCCAGGTAAGTGCAATGCTTAATATGATATGATATGCCTGATTAAGTTTCTCCCGCTTCTTTCCCATGAATAATCAATCCCCCAATTGCCTACTCTTTCTCTGATTATATTTATTTATACCGCTATGCCCGAAAGAACATCGCCAATCTCTGTCTCTGCCATGATCTGATATACACAAATACCGGATAATTTCATCCCATTCTGTAAATTCTTGCTTTCCTGTGATATATCGTCGCTAATATATAAAATGCTGACATGACAACCGTTTGAAACAGCCTGCAGTGAAACTATATAGAGTGCTTTTGTAAGAAAATGCGTAACTACAATACAAAACATGCCCTCTGCTCCCATTAGAAGCCTTTCGCTCATCATATTCTCAACCGGAACTAAGCTGCTAAAACGGATAGAAGCACATACCCTATAAAATGTGTTAAAATCTTCCCTGGTGGTAACATAAGCTACGTTTACCCCTCTTTGTTCATAAATTATCTCCGATGGCGTATTAATGGATGCATAATAATCAGATATTGCCAGGGCACTCTCAATAATTTTATCTTCCGCCATCACCACCTTCATATCGTCTTCCTGTATTTTCATAAGATCCATGAATATTATGATCTCTGCCTTTGGAATATACTGATATTTCCGGCTGACCAGTTCATGCATTTTCGCAGATGCCCTCCAGTGTATTCTCTTCCTGGAATCTCCCGGATAATACTTTCTTACCTCTGTATCCAGCTCTTCTCCATTAAAATTATCGAATTTTACAGGGTTCTTTACATCTGTTTGAGGTGGAGCTATTGCAAGGCGTTCCAGCTTAACCACTCTTGGATACACAATTGCTTTTAACTTTGAAATCAGCGGATATTTAATTGAAAAAAGATAGAGAAAATCTGTAACCTCTATGGAATCCACCCCGACATAATATTCCCCGCGAAAGTTACACTTCATTCTTGTTTCCAACCGCTCTTCCTCGCCGGGAAGCAAGCTGTATTCAATTGTCCTGTTTGCTGCTTCAATCTTGGATTTATCGCTTAAAAAGTTAACTTTTATGTTACGAAACGTAATAAAGTCTTCATTTGCCACTACGAAGGAATACCGCGTCCAGTCGCCTTTTACAACCAAACGGCTATCAATTGACTGATAGATTTTAAACCGCGCATAAACATATAGTGTATAAAGAAATGCTATGACAGGAGCCAATAGTGACAGATAAAAAAGAGCATAAGAAAAACCACCCCCATAACAGGAGGCAAACACACCGCTTCCTATGATAAACAGAATACAGATCAGTCGGTTTATTTTCATGGCAGCATCCTATCCGTCACTAAGAAAATACCGGAACCGGAATTTTAGCGACAATATTTTTTAATATTCTATCGATTTTAAGCTGTGACAATCTGGCTTCCGGAGACAGGATCATACGATGCGATAAAACCTGTGGCACAAGCTTCATAATATCATCCGGTATACTGTAATTTCTCCCTTTCAGATACGCCAATGCCTGAGCCGCACGCAGCAATGCCAGAGTCGCTCTGGGACTTGCTCCAAGTGCAATATTACTGTCACTTCTCGTCTTTTGTATAATAGCAGTGGCAAAAGTAATCAAATCCTGATTAACTTTAACCTCTTCCACTTCCTTCTGCATCCGGAGCACTGTCTCGCCATCCACTACGGCCTCCAGTTTCCTCGTCAGCTTATGGTTTAAAAAACGATCTGCCATAACCTTCTCATCTCCTGCCTGCGGATAACCGATTGAAATCTTCATCATAAAGCGATCCAGCTGCGCTTCCGGCAGATTATACGTTCCAAGATAATCTATGGGATTTTGAGTGGCAATTACCATGAATGGATTGCTAAGCGAATAGGTAATTGCATCCACTGTAACTTGTTTCTCCTCCATTGCCTCCAGCAGGCTTGCCTGGGTTTTTGGTGAGGTACGGTTAATCTCATCTGCCAGTATGATATTATTCATAATAGCTCCCTTGGAATACTCAAATTTTCCGGATTGCATGTTATAGACGGATAACCCGGTAATATCACTTGGTAATGTATCCGGAGTAAATTGAATTCTTGTAAATCCACAATCAATTGTTTGAGCCAGGGTTTTAGCAAGAGTTGTCTTTCCCACGCCCGGCACATCCTCCAATAGAAGATGACCTCCTGCCAGAAGGGTAACCAAGGTATTTTCAATAACCTCTCTCTTCCCAACAATTATATGTTCCATATTCCTTATCATTTCCTGAACTTTTTCCTGATTTTCCATACTGCACGCCCCTTTATCCATTCTGTTATCCTCTTCCATAATTATACTTTATTTGAAATATTTCACAAGGTAGGAATTGCAAAACTTTTGGTATTATATGCAATATAGTTACCTCTCACAGTCTATTCATATTCCATTGCTGTGTTCCCCCGGAGAGTCTTTATTTCATAGGACGAACTTTTCCATAAATAAAACATGCTACCGGTTATCGAAGCGATCAGGACCGGCAGCATGTGGTATTGTAGTTCTTTCTTTATTATAGCCTGGCAAGTAACCCTTCCAGAAGCTTTACGGTATTAACGATGGCTAGTTTTTCAAATTCTCCGTAGTCCATCTCGGCACTATGGTCAGCTTTGTCAGAAATTGCCCGAATAATGAGGAATGGGATATTGTTTAAGTAAGCTGCCTGGGCAATGGCTGCTCCTTCCATCTCGGTGCAGTATGCGGCGAATTTATCTACCAGCCAGACTTTTTTAGCACTGTCAGAGATAAATTGATCACCACTTACTACTCTTCCGGTGTGTACTCCTACGGATGGGATTACTTCTTCACATATTTCTTTGGCTAGTTTCATCAATTTTTCATCCGCCGGAAAAACCGAGCTGTGCATTCGTGGTATTATACCATGTTCGTATCCGAAACCGGTAGCATCCACATCATGCTGCAGCGTATCTGTTGAAAGAACAATATCGGTAATCTCTATTTCATTTCGCAAAGAACCTGCTACTCCTGTATTAATAATCGCTTCTATTTGATAACAGTCAACCAGTATCTGGGTGCAAACTGCTGCATTAACCTTACCAATACCACAGCGCACTACAACGACCTCTTTCCCCAGCAACAGACCTTCGTAAAAATCCATCGATGCAATCGTCTTCACAGTAATACTGCGCATTCTGCTTTTTAATATCTGTACTTCCTCATCCATAGCTCCTATAATTGCAATTTTATTCATTTCCTTCACTGCCTCCGCATCTTACTGTATTCAATGCTACCATTTTAGCTCATTGCAAGTCGAATTACAATTTTTTTATGAGACAGGAATTGTAATTAGCAATCAATAGGGATTTTTATGCTTTCCAAAGCACCAGCCATGGTAAAATACACCAAGCAGCATTAAGGTGATACTAATATAGCAGGCAGGACACGCAAGTATATCAGGTATTGCTATAAAATGATTAGCAATTCGATAGGTAGCAAATATAAGTAGTCCAAGCGGCATACATAATTTTATCAAGGTTCTCTTCATTTTACTTGTCTGCACTTTCTTTCATCTAAATATGACGGGATGAATATTATATACCCATCCCAAGCCTTCTGCAGCATAAGGATGTTTCAAACTTATGCAGCTCTCAGCTGCAGCTCTTAATTTTCTCTCCGATTATTACATCCTTTTTTCATAGATCAAAAAGGAAATAATATAACCGGCCATAAAGATAAAAACCAGCGGCAGCATTGCAGTTGCCAACAACGGATAGAACAATCCTCCAATCAGAGCAAATGCATAAATTCCGATTAATAAAATAACGGTTGCCGCCCGAAATGCTTTTCCATTGATTTCCTGAATTCTTTCATCCGTACAGTTTAATCTGCTTTTTTTTATCTTTTCTTCATTGGTTAATATATTTTTATTTTTAATCCAGATTATTATAGATGCAAGTATTAATCCGGTTCCGGCACCTGCATAGATTCCAAGCATATGTTCACTGATTGGTGTATTCCATACATATTCCCCCAGTAAAGCAACAACTAATGTAGCAACTCCAATTGCGAAAACTAAAACCATTATATTCATTCTGTCTTTTATTACTTTTCTATATTCCTCATTACTATTGGCTTTCGCACCGCAAAATAAACCTATCATATATTCTCATCCTCCTCATTAAATATAAAGATCTCTTCAATCGATACCTGAAAAAACTGTGCGATCTTATGTGCCAGTACCAGAGAGGCCTTATATTTACCGTTTTCCAGCGAAATGATAGTTTGTCTTGTAACATTCACTGCATCAGCCAGGTCACTCTGTGTAATACTACGCACTTTTCTCAGTTCTTGTATTCTGGTCTGCAAATTATCACCTTATTTCATTGAATTGTATAGTATACTTTACATTTTGTAGTATAGTATACTATACATTAATTGTCAAGTACATTTATGAATGTTATTTTTAAAAAAAGCCGAGTGACTTTATCCTTCACAGGACAAGTCTACCCGGCCAGATAAAATATTCTGGAATCAACTCACTCTTCGCATATAAATTGCCATATATTCATTCCCTGGTAATTCTACTTAGAATTAATCTTTATACATACCCCTTTTTTCCATATTAAGATTTGACTGTCTAATTCTTATACTGATTTATATCAACCAAAGTACTGAAAAATCAGCGTGAAAATCTGACCCCAACATCATCTAAATAGTTAATTAAAAATCAGTGCTTTTACTAAACTTAACTAACTTAGAATAAAAATCTTCCAGTATAAACCGTTCATTTACATCATGGTATACTCGTATTTTTCTGCCCTTCCCTGTAAAATGATAGTTCATATTCTCATCTACAGCAGGAACTTCTCGCATTTCAGAATACATTTCCATTGGTTCTATTAATAAACCTACAGCCAGAGAATCTCCTAAACACCAGCTTTCTCCTGCCGGCCATTCCAATCTGGAAGCAAGCGCATTATTTAATTCAATCATCTGGCGAAAAAGATAGGCACCTATCTCACCATATGGTGCCACTTTCATCTCCAGCTCAGTCAAGCTTACCTGCATTTTACCATATATATTCATAGGTACCTGCCATAATTTAACAGGTGAATGAAAGATTATATTTGCTGCCTCAATATCATTACTGAGGTTAAACTCCCAACCACCCCGCGGATATGCCCCCCCTCCAATCCATATTGCCGTAAGTCTTTCAGCTATTTCCGGGTGCTCCAGATAGGCACAGGCCAGATCAGTAATCGGTCCCATAAAAATAACATATAATGGAACCGAGCTATCTGATAAGGCCTCTCTGACTATGAGTTCTGCTCCGTCTGAGTACTCATAATCACCATTCTTTGTAATTGCCTCCCTGGCACCCTGATAGATTTCTATTCTGTCTGACAGGTTCATTATTTCCAGAATTTTACGACATTCATCATAACTCTTTAACATAGTATTGTTACTGTCTCTTACTCCATAATGTGCACCAATTAATCCTTTTATCTGAAGTTTAGGGGTTAATAAGGCATGAACAATAGCAAATTGATCATCCGCTTCGTTCTTAGCATCTGTATTAATAATGACACGCACTTGCTTTTCTCTTGGGACATTAAATAAACTCATAATAAACTCTCCTACCATGTTCTATATTTTACTTTAACCTTTCACACTGCCCAGTGTAATTCCCGACACAAAAAACTTTTGCAAAAAAGGGTAAACCAGAAGAATTGGTATTACACCCAGAACCATCTGTGCACTTTTCAGACCATCTGCATTAAATTGGGACAGTCTCTTTTGTTCTTCCGGGCTTAGATTTGTAAAATTAAAATTAAGTATTATACTGCGCAAATAAGTCTGAAGCGGATAACTTTGTTCTTTCATATAAATCATACCATCAAACCAGCTGTTCCAATGCTGTACCAAAGAAAATAATGTTACTGTAGCAATAACCGGAATTGAAACAGGCACAAATATTCGCCAAAGAATTTTCCAGTGTCCGGCTCCATCAATTGCTGCTGCTTCCTCCAGTTCATTCGGAAGCTGACGGAAAAAGCTCAATATGAGCAGCATATTGAACACGTTAATACATCCCGGGAGGACCAAAGCCCAGACTGTATTGATTAATTTTAAATTTTTTATCAATAGATAATTAGGAATCATACCTCCGTTAAACAACATCGTGAGAAAGAAAAACCAGACATATATATTTCTGGCTTTAAATTTACTACTGCTTTTAGAAAGTGGATATGCCGCTGTTATTATCATAAATAAGTTAAGCGGAAGGCCTAATCCGATACGCGCTAATGTAATTCCTGCTGCTTTCCAGAAAGGAGCTCTTTGGAGTACATATTCAAAACTCTTCCACGTAAAATCTACAGGCCACAGCCCCACTTTACCTGCACTGATTGCTTCATTTGAGCTAAAACTCTGGCAGACAATATACCAGAAGGGAAGAAAACAAGCTGCTGCCATAAAAATCAGTATTACTATAATTATTATTTGAAAGATCTTTTGTTGCTTCGACTGAATAATATGAATTGGTTGATTTATTTGTTTTTCGTTTGCTTTCATCGTTACCTCTCCTCCTAAAAAATCTTGTAATCAAACTTTTTAGCGGCAATGTAGTAAGACAATGATAT
Organism: Bacillota bacterium; assembly: GCA_023418475.1. Lineage (GTDB taxonomy): Bacteria > Bacillota > Clostridia > Lachnospirales > Lachnospiraceae > Mobilitalea. The sequence continues at coordinate 87,618 of JAEZZO010000004.1, read as the reverse complement.
AAGAAATAGTGAAACGCCTGATTTTAACAATCCCACTGCAGTGGACGGAGATAACTGCCCCTGTTGTATGCCCAAACGAAACACCATAGTATCAATAATATCACCGGATTCATATACTCCAGGTGAATACATATTGAATACCTGATCAAATCCGGCATTTAATAAATTACCCATATTTAATATGATCATAAGAATAATAATTACGCTCATACCCGGCAATGTTACATGGATTGTTTGTTTCCATCTTCCTGCTCCATCAATTGCAGCCGCTTCATATAAAGACAGATCAATCCCAGTGATAGCTGCAAGATAAACCACACTATTGTAACCAAAATCTCTCCATACATCTGTTATTATTAAGGTTCCACGAAAGTAATCATTATCCCCCAGAAAATAAATTGGATTTCCTCCCATTGCTGTAATCAGTTGATTAACAACCCCTGATGTAGGTGATAGAATATCCGAAATAACACCCGCTAATATAATCCATGAAATAAAATACGGGAAATATATCAGTGTTTGTACCGATCGCTTAAAAAGCCTATAACGACATTCATTCAGCAGTAATGCTGTTATAATTGCAAGTATTGTACCAATCACAATCTTAGCTATTGATAATATCAGTGTATTATAAACAACCTGCCAAATCGATGGCAATGAAAATACATATCGAAAATTATCAAGACCAATCCATGGACTTGCACCGAAAAGTCCATAACCCGGGTTGAATTTCTGAAACGCAATGATAATTCCCGCCATTGGTACATAAGAAAATATCATCAGTGCTATAACCGATGGAAGCATCATCAAATGTAATGTCCGATTACTTTTCTTTGATTTCATAGCTACTCCTTATTTGGAGAAGCGCGGGCGTAAAACATCCGCCCGCGGCATACTCTTCTCTTTATTTTCCTGCTACAATTGCATTGATTTCTTTTGTAACATTATCTCCTCCGGCAGCATTCCAATCTTGAACCATCTTATCAAATCCTTTGTCAACCTCTTCTTTTCCCATTATAATTCTTAAGTATTGTGTATCAATAATCTCCTGCATGCTGCTCCAGCGTTCAACCTGAGTAGCACTTGGAGCTCCTTGATAACTGTTCCAGATAAAAATATCCGGATACGTTTCATCTACCAACTCAAAGCAGGATCCATCCGGACCAAACATAAGTTTATAGCTTAGGTCGCCGCCTTGTATTTGCTTCCAATAGCTTGCGCCTACTCCTGTAAGTTTATCAAATGTTCCGTCTTTCTCTGCCTGTTTCATAGCACGGTAAGGCTTAAGGTCCACATCTGCCGCCAACATATTAATCGGACCAGCCTGCCATAAACCACCATTCTCTTTACATGAAAAATAATTTTCAAAATCATTTTTTTCACCAAATAGCTTCTCTGTATAGGCATTAAACATTGCAACCAGTGCTTCCGGATGTTCATAATCGGCGCGCACACAATAGATACCACTCATATCAACAGATCCATATACCGTAGCCGGCTTTCCGTCTGTTCCGGGAGCAAGGACAGGAATCCACTCTGCATCCGGAATTTTATCTTTAACACTATTTACCTGCCCTGCATACCAATGGCATCCATAAAACATTCCCAGTGAATTATTTGCCACCATTTTGCTGATCTCTGTAAAGGACTGAGTAGAAAATTCAGGATTTAGGTAACCCTGTGTGTACATACTCTGAAGCCATTTAAGTCCACCTTTCATTTCTGGCTGAACCATAGAGTAGCCAAGACTTCCGTCTGCTAACTTGCTCCAATATTTCTTCCCTGCAGCCTGCCCGCCAAATGCCCAGAATATACCGGTAGATCCAAAGGTTGTATAGTTTTCATCAATACTTAGCCCCATTGTGTTAGCCTTGCCGTCTCCATCCGGATCTTGTTCAACAAAAGCTTTTGCAACATTCATCACTTCATCCATTGTTGTTGGAACCGCCAGTTTTAACTTGTCTAACCAATCCTTTCTAATCCATAAATAACTGTAGTCATTTGTAGATGGCATTTTATTTGGAATACAATATAAACGATCCTCAAATTTAAAATTTGCTATAAAGTCTTTTCCTTCTCCTTCTACAATACTTTTCAAAGTAGGATTAGCTTCCTTCTCGTATATATCTGTAAGATCAGCAATTACTCCTGAATCAATCATTTGCTTATATAGTGCAAGATCATTTACTTTAAATATATCCGGCAGATCTCCTGATGTCATAGCAAGAATTAATTTCTGCTGATAATCCTGATCATTGGATGCCAGTAATTTGTAACTGCAATCTATGCCTACTTCATTGTGATACATTTTAATCCATCTGTTGTTATCATACGGCTCTCCTGCATTTGCCATAGCTGTAAATGCATCACTATTAATATCCTGTGTCATACCAAATGTTGCCGTAATAATCGGATCATAAGTGCGCCATTCCCCAGCCTCATAACCTTTCGCATTACCCGTACTATCGGAAGCTGCCGTCGTAGCACTGACATCTTCTTTCGCTTTTTCCTGATCATCAGAATTATTTGTACTTCCCCCACATCCAACCAGTGTTGAAAATACCATCATAACCGTCAAAATAAGTGATAGAATTTTTTTCTTTCTCATTTTAGTCCTCCTCTAGGTTTGTGAATGATGCATAAACACATGTATTTATAACATTAATACTAAGGCATATTATATAATCTAACAATTTCAGTTTCCGACTTACGATTGGCTTATTTGTACTTTCTCCCGATTCTTTTATTAAATTTGACATCATTCTGCATAAAATGCGCTTTGCCAGAGCATCTATTTTATTAACTCATTTCTTACACACCAAAAACAAAAGTGTACCTCGCGCTCTCCTCGTATAAATTACAAAAAGCTTATTTCGATGTATTCTATTTCCATCAAAATAAGCTTACTATTATTTATTTAATTCATATTTTCATATCAATTTTTAATTCATGCTGCAATTAATTGTGATTTAATTGCCGATATTTCGCTGGTGTCATAGTATATTTTTCCATGAATAAACGATAAAAATATCCTCTGCTTTGATATCCCACCTGCTCTGCAATCTGTTCTATCGGAAGATTTGTAGTGAGCAGCATTTTTTCAGCTTCCATAAGCCTTACATTTTTTAAATATTCTGAATAAGTAAAACCACTATATTCTTTAATTAATCGATTGTAGAAATCCTCATTATAGTGAAATCTGTCAACTAAGTCCTGAATTGTTGCTGTTCTATAGTTTTCGTTAATATATTTCACTACCTCACGGAACAAAAGATCATTCATCTTCTGTTTTTCCTGTCTGGTCAATAGAAATTCGTATTTTGATGATAACCTGTCTATTAAACGTGCTAGCAATCCCTTCGATATATCATAATATCCTATTTTTTGCTCAATTATTTCCCGAATGAGCTTCTCCATTAATATTTCCTCTTCCTCATTCGATTCTTTAGGAATAAAATGCAGGAACTGCCTGCTCTTTTTTTGCTGAAGAAGGGACAAAAACAAGAAATTCTGGATTTCATCATTTCCAACAGCATCAAAAAAGGCTGAATCAAATAACTCAGAAGGTATTCCAATATAAGCGGTAAACAAATTGGCCGGTCGATATTGATCCGCATGATAACAATTCCTGTCTACCAGCCAGAAATCCCCCTGCTTAAACTGATATTCCTTACCAAAAAACGACTGGTAGGCACAGCCTTCAACGACATACCCAATTTCAATAAAGGCATGTTGATGTACCGGCCCTTCCTCATGATTCCCGTTAAAGGAACGCCATATTATGTTCTCACTATCACTGGTACGCGAATAAATTCGCAGTCGGCAATCATCTGACTGAAGCCATATTCCTGCCGAAAGAAGATTTTTTCCTGAATATAAACATACTTTTGTATCTCCGATATAGATCACATCAGCCGATACCTGATTATCATCTATTCTTAATATACTTTCATTTTTCAAAACATAATCTTTCCATGATCCAAAAACGCTATTCATAAATTCCCTTTCCCAAACTTTGGCCAGCTACACAAATATCATATGAATAACCATCCCCTTTGCAAAGTCCAGCGATTTGTGCAGCGCGTAAATTACCGTGTGAAAAATAAATTTATTACACTTTCAAAAAATAATTAGAGAAGAAGCCTGGAAGGAGCACCGTCGTACTCATTTCGAGGTTCTTTTAGTATGAAGATGCTTTTTCTTCACGCTAATCCCTATTATTGTTAATATAGTAGATATATAATATAAATATAAGTTCTAGATAATTATTATTGTAACAGGAAATGAATGATATTTGAAGACATTTTTACTATCTTAGGAATCAGATAAAAACCCAATACTATAAGAAATCAGAATATACAAATCCATGTATCATGATATTCACAAATAAAATAACTCATTGCAAAATTCAACATCGTGCGCTACAATGTATTCAATTAAAGTGTCCTTTCTAGAAAGGGCTACATACATTAGAATAGAACATATATAAAGGAAAGGGTCTTAATATGACATATAAAACCTCAGGCGTTTGCAGCCGTGAAATCAACTTTGAAATAGACGAAAAAACAAACATCATCAATGCAGTACAGTTTCAGGGAGGATGTTCTGGTAATACCAGCGGAATATCAAACCTGGTTATCGGAATGAAGGTAGACGATGTGATTCAAAAGCTGGAAGGAGTTACCTGCGGTTTTAAATCAACCTCCTGTCCGGATCAGCTTGCGAGAGCACTGAAGGAATGGAGGGCAAGGGCTTGAAACGGATCGTTTTAACGGGCGGAGGAACTGCCGGCCACGTTACGCCCTGTATCGCTCTGCTGCCGGAACTCAAAGAAGAAGGTTATGATATTCATTATATTGGCTCCTATAATGGAATTGAGAAAAAGTTAATTGAAGAGTACGGTATTCCATACTATGGAATTTCATCCGGCAAGTTAAGAAGATACTTTGATCCTAAGAATTTTTCAGATCCTTTTAAGGTTATTAAGGGGTATTTTGAGGCGTGTAAGCTGTTGAAACAGCTGAAGCCGGATATTGTATTCTCAAAGGGCGGTTTTGTAAGTGTACCGGTTGTTTTGGCTGCCAAAAAGCATAAAATCCCGGCAATTATTCATGAATCAGATATGACTCCCGGATTAGCCAACAAACTTGCTATTCCTTCTGCGACCAGAGTGTGTGCTAATTTTCCCGAAACCCTTAAATACCTGCCGGAAGGAAAGGCTGTACTTACCGGAACTCCTATTCGTAAGGAGCTGTTTTCTGGAAACAAGATCAAGGGACTGGACTTTTGCGGCTTTACTTCCAACAAACCGGTCATTTTAATTATAGGCGGAAGCACCGGTTCAAGAGCCATCAATGATATCATCCGCGGAATGCTTCCCACCTTGCTTAGAGATTATCAGGTCATTCACCTATGCGGAAAGGGTAATCTGGATGAACGTCAAAACGATACCGCCGGCTATGTACAATATGAATATATAAAAGCCGAGTTAAGCAACCTGTTTGCCGCCGCCGATCTGGTAATATCCAGGGCGGGTGCGAATGCTATCTGCGAATTATTAGCACTTCGTAAACCAAATATCTTAATTCCTTTGCCGGCTGCCTCCAGCCGGGGTGATCAGATACTGAATGCGGAATCTTTTGAACGTCAAGGTTATTCTTATGTTCTAAAGGAAGAGGACTTAAGCATCAGCCGGCTTCTGGAAGCAATCCAGTCCGTTATGAATACAAAAAAAGATTATATGAATGCCATGAATCAAAGCAAATTAAATAATTCAATTGACACCATAGTAAATATGATTAAGGAAATAACGAATTAATACAAAATATGCAAATGAATTGGAAGGTATACTTTATTCCTTAACCCATAACACTCATAACTATAAAAGCCAGTCCCTTATTTAGAATATTACGGGGACTGGCTGTTTATATGCACCAAGTATCCAGGCAATTGTTACTATAATGATAGTACGTAAATTAATTATATTGCCTTTGAATTAATAAAAAATGGGGTATCGTTGCATTAGTCCTTGCAGGTTTCATCGGGTTTTCCAGATTATATCTGGGAGTTCATTACCTAAGCGATGTTTTATTTGGAGCTCTGTCAGGCTTGCTGATCAGTTATTGTACCGGCAAAGGCATAAAATATTATCAACAGCACCACCCGGTTTAAGGAGTCAAACAATAATTAATTAGAATTACCCTCTTACAGCTTGCTTTCGCTATACTATTCTATTAAGATAGCTTCACTGCAATTTTCCTTGCCAGGACTGCTGCTTCACCTTCTCCATAGCTAAGCTGCTTCCATGGGATAGTAACCTCATCCCCATTATATCTAGGAATGACATGCATGTGATAATGAAATACGGACTGTCCCGCTGCCTCTCCATTATTCTGAAGTAAATTAATTCCGTCACAGCCAAGTTCTGCTTTCACTGCGGCAGCAATCCTTCCCGCTACGGTTAGTACCTTTGAGGCTGTATCCGGCTCAAGTTCGAATAAATTTGAAAAATGTTTCTTGGTCAGGATAATCACATGTCCTCTGGCAGCTGGAGCGATATCCATGATTGCCTTAAAATCATTATCCTCATAAACCGTTGCCGAAGGAATTTCTCCGGCTATAATTCTACAGAAAATACAATTACTCATAATAAAATGCCTCCTATGTCGATTGTTGTTATACTTTTTACATTGCATGATTTTCCATAATTTGATAATATCTATATAGCGAAAGACTTCTGATCGAATCCTATCTATCCGACTGGAAAGCCGTCTGCTCTCATTTTATTTACCATTAGGGGGTCTAACATTATGTTCTCAGAAATCAATAATGATGCACTAGCCTGCATTATAAAAAACAATCCGGAAGTTGAACCAATTATCACATCCATTATCGATGATAACAAAAAAACCACCTCTATGTTTGTACATGAGCTTCGTAATCCCTTATCTCTGCTTAAAGGCACTCTTCAGTACATGGAACAGAAGCATCCCGAGGCAAAGGACTTTAAATACTGGGACCAGCTTCAGGAATTAGTTGATGATATGGAGCATATCATGGCGGATGCCTCCCTGCTAAATATCTGCAATTATTTACATAAGGATTTTACTAACCTGAAAGAACTATCGGAAAGTGTTATCAGCAGCTTTATGCCGGAGGCTTTGAATAAGGAGATTGATCTAACCTTAACCGTTGATCCGAACAGTGAAAAATTCTTCATACATTATTCTTGTGATTCTACCAAGCTCAAGCAAGTATTTTCAAACCTGGTTAAAAACGCTTTTGAAGCAACCAATCCTGGCAATTTCATACATATCGCCCTGAAATATCTTCCCGGTGAAGATAACTGCCCTGCCAAGCTTTCCTTTGAAATCAGTAATAATGGTAAGGCCATTCCGGAAGATGAAATTCAAACAATATTTACTCCTTTTGTTACATATAAAAAAGGCGGTACCGGTGTAGGACTAGCTCTAGTCAAGCGGGTAATTGACCTGCATTATGGCAGTATTTTTGTAAATTCAAATGACAATTTAACCTCATTTACAATCCATCTTCCTTTCTATATGGAATAAGATCTATAATATGTTAAATTGAAATACCTGATCAAAGGTACGCAATGTTTTGAAGTTTCCTTTGGCAGTCATTTCTCCTGACATAAACGCGCCTTGAAAGGTTATTCGGCCAAGAACCAGCTTATTCATTACAGCGTGTGTCGTTTTAGCAATGACATCGGCATCCGGTTTATCACCGTAATAACATTTAAGGCGTTTATTATTAATTTCTACCACCAATGTTTTATTAATATCTGAAAAATTAATTGCATAAGAAGCTGTAAAATCCTCTATTGGGCGAAAGTTGTCTTTAAGATTTTTCAGAAAATCCTGCATTGCATCACTTTCGTTGTTATTATCGAGCATTTCCTTAAAAAGCTGTGTCAGTTCTTCGATATCTTCCTTCTGCTTTTTCACATAAGTATCATCCGATACATACATGGATAATTGTTCACTTTCCTGCGGTGTCAGCACAATTGAATTACTTTGTAATACATTTTGCTTTATTACGGAATTGCTGGTAGGAAGCATCTTGGCTTTATAATGTATTTTTTTATAGAACTCCTCTGCTTTTTTCTCAATAATAGCTGCATAATCCGGACTTGTTTCAAACTCCACATGGTCCTCTACATAAGCAGATATTCCAAAACCGGGAATTCCGCCAAGCATCTCCCATGCTTTCATCAGAGTCAGTTCAGCCTCCATCTCTCCGTAGGTAGTCGCCATAACAACCGGAAACATATATAATTTTGACAGCTTGTCCTTATCCGCATACAACCAGCAGGCATCCAAGAACTGCTGCATCAGTCCGCCGATTCCCATCCATTCGACAGTAGTCGCAAGCAGTACGCCATCGGCCTCCTTAAGCGTCTTTGGAAGCATGGAAATAGCATTCTTCTCTTCATAGAGATTGTATCTGGTAACCCGAACTCTTAATTCCTCCAATACTGCTGTAATCTTACTCATTACATAAAGTGTCGGATCTTCAATCAGACCTCTGCCGCCATAATAAATATTAATTTTCATGAAACAACCTCTCTTTTCGTGCTAATTATATCTAAATTTCTCATTCTATTCTTTTTAACGGATGACTGTATTATACTACGGGAAGCACCATTTGTGTATGCTGTATTAGGCCTGTCTGCGATAGAGAAGCGCGACTAACAATATACCGCCTAAAAATCCCCCGATATGGGCCGCCTGATCGATATGGTTATCTACAAATCCTCCGTACAGGCTCAGAATTACAAAAACAACCATCTGTCTTATTCCGATTTCCTTCAGTTTACCCCTATTAATCAAAACTGCATAAAGCAGCGCACCCACTGCGCCGAAAATTGCTCCGGAGGCTCCCAAAGAAAAGGTCGTATCGGTATAAAGGGCCGTACCGCTCTCTCTTAACATATTATAGCCAATAGAAGCCGCTCCTGCCAGAATTCCGGCTCCCAAATAAATACCGAGGTATCTCAGTTTACCAATTGTCTTCTCCAGGTTAGAGCCGATAAAGAACAGGATTATCATATTGTTGAAAATATGACCCATATCCGCGTGCATAAACATGGAGGTAAGCAGGCGGTAATATTCCTTATCCTGCATCACATAATACCAGGAAAGTGCTCCTTTCATAAACATCTGGTCTGGTCCGCCAAGTACCGGTGTATAATGTGTTATAATGTATACAAGAATATTTACTAAAATAATCGACATAGTAACAGGTGTAAACTGTACCATCTTATTGGTGGCAGGTGTCGCATTATTTAGAGCATCCGGCATAACTGTCTCGTAATTTAATTCCTGTCCGTTATTATGCTCAATCCTCTCCTCTTCTAAAAGATGCTCTAGCATTCCCTTAAGACCGGCAATATCATAAGATTGTGTTTCGTATATCATGAGTCTGTTCATTGTAAGGTCAACGATCCAGTGACTATCTTCGGAAGTTGCCGTGCAAAAATGCTTCACACTGTCAGGATTTTTGGTGAGTATAAGGCTTTGCAGCTGTATTCGACCCGGAGTTGACTTCCTGAAGTTTTCCTTTATTTGCCCCAAGATATGGCAATACTGCTGGACGCTGATTTCATTTCCATTCAATGCATGGATGACAGATACTATGATAAGCTCTTGCTCCAAGCCGCGGTAATATAGATAGATTCCCTGCGCATTTGAATTCAACCGCTGATAGCCCCTATTTAACAAGCTGTTGTTTAATCTGTCTTCCGTCATGTTTCGCTTATCCTTTTCCTCTCAAAATTCTTTTCATACTTCCAAATACAATGCCGCAAAGCGTCATCTCACATATAATTTGGGAAAAAGCCTGGAAGACTCTTTTTCTTCATACTTCTTCCCATGAAAAGGAACGGCTTACTGCTTTATTCCATCCGGCTATAAGCTTCTCCCTTTTATCCTTTGCCATCTGCGGCTGAAAGATTTCCGCCAGCGCCCAATTTTGCTTAATTTCTTCCTTGTCCTTCCAAAATCCCACTGCGAGGCCCGAAAGATACGCCGCACCCAGGGCAGTGGTCTCGATACATTCCGGTTTCAGTACAGTCGTATCCAGAATATCTGCCTGGAATTGCATCAGAAAATGATTTGCACATGCCCCGCCATCTACCTTCAAGGAATTCAGGTGATTGCCGGAGTCTCCTTCCATAGCGCGCAAAACATCCTGTGTCTGGTAAGCGATGGATTCCAGTGTGGCTCTTATGATATGCTCCCTGTTGCATCCCCTGGTTATTCCAAGGATTGCTCCTCTTGCGTATTGATCCCAATACGGCGCACCAAGCCCTGCAAAAGCAGGAACTACATAAATACCATTGGTATCCTCTACCTGCATTGCATATTTTTCACTCTCTGAAGCGGAACGAATCAGGCGAAGCTCATCTCTTAACCACTGCACTGCCGCTCCCGCTACGAATACACTGCCCTCCAGCGCATATTGAGGCTCCGGTCCTGTACTTGCCGCCAGAGTTGTAAGTAATCCATGCTTCGAGGTAATTGCTTCGTCTCCTGTATTCATAAGTAAAAAGCATCCGGTTCCATAAGTGTTCTTCACATCGCCCTTCCCAAAGCAACATTGTCCAAAAAGGGCTGCCTGCTGATCGCCTGCGGCTCCGGCAATCGCTATCTCCTCACCAAACAGGCTTCGGTCGGAATAACCGTATACGCAGCTGGAAGGCTTCACTTCGGGAAGCATTTCACTTGGAATATTAAGCTCGTTAAGTATTCTCTCATCCCAGGTTAACCTCTTAATATCAAAGAGCATAGTTCGGGAGGCGTTGGTATAATCGGTCACAAAGCACCTTCCCTTCGTTAAATTCCAGATAATCCAGGTATCCACCGTTCCAAACAATAGTTTACCGGCCCGAGCTGCTTCTCCCGCACCCGGAACATTCTCCAGAATCCACTTAATCTTAGTACCTGAGAAATACGCGTCCGGAATTAATCCGGTCTTATCTATAATATATTCTTCAAGTCCTCTTGCCTTCAGCTCATTAATGGTGTCTGCCGTTCTGCGGCACTGCCAGACGATTGCATTATAAACCGGCTGTCCGGTTTCTTTATCCCATACAATTGTAGTTTCCCTCTGATTGGTAATTCCGATAGAGGCTATCTCTTCTCCGCTTATTCCAAGCTTAGCCATTGCCTCGGATGCAACTGAAATTATAGAAGACCAGATCTGCGTCGGATCATGCTCCACCCAGCCCGGCTTTGGATAAATCTGCATAAATTCCTTCTGAGCCACACTCAGCATTTTTCCCTTTTTATCAAAGATAATACATCTTGAGCTTGTAGTCCCCTGATCCAAAGCCATTACATATTTTTTCATAAGTAGATCCCCATACCCTTCCATTCAATTATTAATTGCTAAGTTCGTAAACCTTCCCCTTGTTACTCGGCATTAATAGGACTATTATAATTTGCCTGTTAAAAGTCCTGCCATATATTTTGCTTCATTCTTTTTCTGCAGAAGCTTGTTCTTGTAATATAACTAAAATACTGCGATCATAGCTGACACAATCACATAAATTGCACTTAATAAAAGAACTGAATCTAAAAATAATAATATTCCATATAATATTTTATCTCTGATTTTATCACTTTTCAATGTCCTAAGTCTTACTATCGTATTAAACATCAATACACAGGAAAATACTAATAATAATATTCCTTTGAGTATTGCATTTCCAATGAAGTAAGCTATGACAAGAAATAAAATCAAAACAGCAGTATGCAAAAAATCAAATCGTTTCTTCATTTAAGTTCCTCCAATCATTCAGAAGTCGTCCTTATCCCATTCATTTTACCACTTTCGTTCTAATAATTACAAGATATATATATAGTAAGCAAACCTTATCTGACCTCAATATATGGATTATGAGATCCTGTTTTGAGAAGCGGTTTTAGTGAAAAGAGGCCCTAGTTCCCGGCCTCATTTAAGAAGGATTATAAATCTAATGTATTTTTACAGTTTACAAAGATATCCACACACTCATCGAGATCCTGATGTGTTGTCTGCCAGGAACAGATGCTGATTCTTATAACCGGCTCATTATCCCATTTTGCTCCTCCACACCAGCATTTACCGCTAGTTTGTATATTATTTAAGGTGGCTTGTGTCGTCTTTGGTGTATCACATTTCACTAAAATTTGGTTGTAAACAACCTTATTCACCACTGTAAATCCATTGTCAGATAACCTCTGTGCAAAATACTGCGCATTGGAGCATAAGGTATCAACCAGTTGACCGATACCCGCTTTCCCGAGATATTTCAGGGTTGCCCATAGTTCAATGCTCCTTGCACGCCTAGACATTTCCGGTGTATAAAGCATTCCGTCCCTGTTTTCACTGTACTGTATGTAGGAACCCGCAGCCTGCATAGCACTTATTAGGGCTGATCTCTTTTTACAGAATACAATCCCGCAATCATAGGGAGCGTTCAGTGTTTTATGAGCATCCACCGACCAGGAATCAGCATTTTCAAAGCCTTTGATTAGTTCGTATTGATTAGCAGAAGCTGCCGCCCACAATCCGAAGGCTCCGTCCACATGAATCCATGCACCTGCTTTATTGGCAATATCGCATAGCTTCTCAAACGGGTCAAAAGCTCCGCTATTGACATTACCTGCCTGCACAATCAGCAAGGTATTATCATCAATAGCAGGCAGCTTCTCTGGTATAATCCGTCCCTGATCATCAACCGGAACAAGCTGCACACGCTCTTTGCCAAGTCCTAGCAATGACAGCGCCTTAAATACAGTGGAATGAGCCTGTTCACCAAGTACCACCTTTATCGGCGGAGCACCAAATAATCCTTGTTCATTTACATTCCAGCCTTGCTTTATAAGAATGTCATTACGTGCTGCAGCAAGTGCACAAATTATAGCAGTAGACGAACCACTGACAAATCCAGCGGCTGTGTCCTGCGGCAGACCCAAAAGCTCCGTAAGCCATTTTTCACATACTTCCTCCAGCTTTGATGCAATTGGTGACATAGCAAATAAACCACTATTCTGATCCCAGGTATCCGACAACCATTTGGTGGCCAGGGAAACCGGTAAAATGCCTCCGCAGACAAAACCGAAATATTTTCCGCTGCTTAGATTGGTTGCCGCATTTGAGCCATATTCATGTAGCATATCTAAGATGACAGCAGGGGAAGTGCCTTCCTCCGGCATATTTTCCTCAAAATACTTTAACTTTTCTATGTCCGATACGGATGGATATACCTCTTTTTCCTGCAAACTGTCGATGTAATCATAGGAGTACTTCTTAGCCAGCTCCAAAAGCTCCTTCGAAGTTAATTGATCTCTCATTTCTTGTTGTAAAGTATTCCTGCTCATGATGATTTACCATACCTTTCTGCAAAGCCTGCAAGCTTTACACTTTGAAAGAATTTTACAATATCATACCTTGACTTTGTGTTACCGTCAAGCTACGAATGTATTGTATACCATTTTATGGTTAATGAAGAAGCCTATTCTGCTTAGAAGATAATCCTTGATAGAAGCCCTAAAGTACTTGATTTCATAGGATGAATTTTTCTCGTATGAATTAAAAAAACCACCTTATCTCTAAGGTGATTTTTTAATATATTTCACATTAATCATACTAACAATATACACTCATCAGAGAATGTAAATCTAATGATAAGGATCGGAATAATAACCACATCTAAAAATCCCTTCCTTATAAAATAACCCCGCCGCTTTTGCTTTATCAGAAGCAGCGAATTCCTCCATGCTTGACACAGTGGAGATTAGCTCTTTTCGTAATGACAGCAACTTATAAATGGGAGATTGATTACATCCGCGGGGATTAATTCTCTTGTATTATTAACTTAAATATCTCACTCTCCGGCAACGGCTTGCTAAATAAGAATCCCTGCATTTTCTGGCATTTATTAACAATTAGATAATTAAGCTGGTCTTTTGTCTCAACTCCTTCTGCTACTACGGACATTCCCATGCTTTTGCCAATCGATATAATATGCCTCATCAAAGCCTCACTGCGATCTTCTGTGGCTATACACTCTATAAAGGATTTGTCTATCTTTAGAGTGGAAATCGGCATCTGCCTCAGATAGCTTAAGGAAGAATATCCTTTTCCGAAATCATCAAGAGCAATGTTAATCCCTCTTGCATTTAAATGATTAAGCTTCCCCACAATTTCCTCATAGGATTCCATCAGGATGGTCTCTGTTATCTCCAATTCCAAATTCTGCGGCTCCAGCTGATACCTTTCCAGTATATGAAAAACCATATCCAGAAAGTCATCCTGTAATATCTGCAGTAAAGAAAGATTAACAGCAACCGTCAGTTCACTGATACCACGGGTATAAAGTTTTTGCATAAATGCGCAAGCTTCCTCCAATATCCATGCTCCTAAGGGAATGATAAAATGTGTTTCTTCGGCCAGCGGAATAAAATCAAGCGGTGAAACCTGGCCAAGCTCCGGATTATTCCATCGAAGAAGTGCTTCAAATCCGGTTATTTTCTTCTTGAAGAGATCAAATTGCGGTTGATAATACAGCTGAAACTCCTCTTTTTTCAATGCAGTACGCAGCTGTCTCTCCATCTGCATCCGTTCCTTTAAGAATTTGTTCATGGAGCTGTCATAAAGCTGATAGGTGCTTCCAAAGCCTTCTTTTGCCTTATGCAGGGCTGTATCTGCATATTGCAGCAGTTTACCGATTTCTTGACCGTGCTCGGGATAAAGTGCTGTTCCGATACTGATTTTAGCATAGATCATACTACCTGCTATTTTTAAGGGTGATCGGAAGGAATTTAATATATTTGTTGCATAAAATCCTGCTTCTGTGTAGGAGTTTATTTCATCCGCCAGAATTACAAACTCATCACTGCCCAAATGATATAAATTATCCTGTTCTCTTGTCAGCGAAAGGAATTTCCTTCCCAACGCTTTTATTAATTGATCTCCAAAATTATGACCCATAGTATCATTTATGAATTTAAAATTATCCGTATCTAAATAGTACAATGCAAAGTGACTATTTCGTTCCTTCATAAATGCTTCTATATTTTGTTCGAAAAGCGCCTGCCGGTTCGGAAGAGCTGTTAAATAATTATGATATGCCATGTGCTGCAATTTGCTCTGATATTCCTTCAACTCGGTAATATCGGTATGGGATCCGGCTAATCGGTAAGGAGTATTTTTTTCATCAAATAAAGCTTTTCCACGTGCCTGAATCCATATATATTTGCCTGCTTTTGTTCTAATGCGGTATTCGCAGCTATAAAATGGCGACCTTGTATGCAGGTGCTCTTCCATTGCTCCTATCGCCTGCTTATAATCTTCCGGATGTATTAATTCCTTCCAATCCTTTAGACCTGCTATTTCTTCTTTAGTAAACCCTGTAATTTCATACCATCGTTCCGAGAAATACCGAATATCCTTCTGCTCATCCCAAATTCCGTCATTTGTAGCTTCTGAAACCAGGCGATATCTTTCCTCACTTTCCGTCAATCTCTTCTGGTTTTCTGTAAGCTCATCAAACTGCTGCCGTAATTCTTCCTCCGAGGCCATCAGTTCCTCATGGGAGGCTTCCAGTTCATCATAAGTATTTCGCAGTTCAAAATAGCTTTGACCAAGTTTTAAATCGTCCTGCATAATTTTCCTGTGCGTAGTTAATATAATACCGTATATGACAGCACCGGAAAGTAAAACATTCATCCACCCTTTTATTATTTCTAGCATAATAAGCATCTGACTGTCTTCGGCCAATGCACCTATAAGTATATCGGATACTACAATCCAGACAAATCCTATGAATGTATATAGCCCTGCAATTCGAACTGCTTCCCTGCGTGGACTGGTTTTTCTGTCAATGTGAAGGAAATTGATTAATATCCTGTTTGCTTTATTTGTTCTTGTTTTATCAGATTGATTTTTTTCCGTATCATTCACAAGCCTCTTGTCCATTTGGATATACCTTTTCTTTCGTCTGTCAATCATCTCCAAGATTGATTATTCTGTGTCGCTCCCTGCGGTTTATATCGTTCTTTGGTAAGTCCAGTGTTTCTCTGGTTTTTATATTCGTTTTATCAGAAAACGCTTCTTCCTTAAGCTTAAACTGTCCAACCTGAGCTTTTAGAAGTTCTGCCTGTCCGGAAAGTTCTTCACTGACTGCCGCACTTTCCTGTGCCGTTGCGGAATTAGTCTGAACCACTTCGGATACTTGCATAATCCCCTGATTTATTTGTGTCAATCCGCTGGACTGTTCATTTGAAGCTATAGCAATATTGTCTACCAGAATGGCAACCTTCGCAATATCTTCTACCATTTTGCTAAGCGCTTGTGCAGTCTCGTTTGCGATTTTGGTTCCATAATCAACCTTCTTGATCAAACCTTCAATCATATCGGTTGTCTCTTTGGCGGCATTTGCCGAACGGGCTGCAAGGTTTCTTACCTCCTCTGCCACTACGGCAAAGCCTTTTCCATGCTGTCCTGCTCTCGCTGCCTCCACTGCTGCATTTAATGCAAGAATATTTGTTTGGAAAGCAATTTCGTCAATAACTTTAATAATTTTTGAGATGCTTGAAGAGGAATCATTAATCTCCTGCATGGCGCTTAACATTTCAACCATTTTATTATTACCGCTTATTGCATTTGTTCTTGTTGTTTCTGCCAGTGTATTTGCCTGATTTGCATTTTCTGCATTCTGCTGTGTCTGAGAGGAGATCTCCTCGATGGAGGCAGTAAGCTCTTCCACCGAGCTGGCTTGTTCCGAAGCCCCCTCTGATAATCCTATACTGGTATCTGCCATTTGCTTTGCACCCACAGCAACCTGTTCTGCTGCCTTATGTATCTTACCGAGTGCCTCATTATTCATGTGAAGCAGCTCTTCCAGTTTAATTCCCAGCAGATCCTCCTTTGATTTCACATTAATGCGGCAGGTTAAATCACCGGATGCTATTCTCTCCACAACAAAGGCCTGCTCCTTAATGTTAGCAATCATTTTAATAAATGCTTCTGTCAGCATACCAATCTCATCCTTACTTTCCGATACAAGGTTGATATTAACATCTCCGAGTGCCAGCTTATCCGCTGAATTAGTAAGTAATTTAATGGGCTTCGTAATAATTCTGCTTATAATAACTCCCAGTAATATTGCAAGTATTACACCAATTATTATTGTCGTAATCAAAACAATTCCCAACCTTTGATTTAACTGCTTTGCATATTCCGCATCATTGTCCGCTGCCTTATTATAATAATCGATTAATTTATTAAGTTCATTGGATGCGGTAATATAAGTATCTCTTGCATTAAGACATCGTTCTAGGGATTCTTTACTAATATCAGTAATCTTTACATCCGTTATTGAAACACCCGCTTCAATCAGTTTATCCTTTTCCTTTTCCTGATCCATTACCTGCTGATGTTCTTCCTTCCACTGGCTCCACATCAAGGTAAACTGTTTCCAGGCCTTTTCTTCTTCCCTGGACTGAGATAGCTGCTCATAAATTTTTATTGCATCTTCTGCTCTTTGCATACCTTCCTCTACAAAGGTATAATTTGCCTGTCTAATCTCAGCATCCAGCAGATTTGTATTTACTAAAAATCTTTCCCCCGCCAATACTGCATTCTGCGCTTCTTTTATGGTTGCTAATTCTTTAATGCCAATAAGTCGTTGGTTTATAATAATCTCCGTTGAGGAATAAATTTTTTTCATACCAAAAATACCCACAATACCTACAACAGCAGCTATGACTGACACTATTATAAATCCTGTCAATAATTTTGCTGAAATTCTCATGTTTTTATATGCCTTCATCTTGTTCCCTCCTGATTAGATGTCACTGGTTGTTCCTGGATAGAAAGCTCTTCCAGATCTCCTGTATTAATCAACATATTACAATCTAATATGAGTTTTACTTCGTTCCCTGTCTTACCCATTCCTTTGATAAATTTTTGAGCTGCATTCATAATACTGGGAGGATTTACGATATCGTTCTCTCCAATCTTCAATACCTCCGCTACCCTATCTACGATTAGTCCTATGGAACTGTCGTTTTCTTTGATAACAATAATACATGTCCTGTTGTTGTATTCCTGATATGGCTTTTTAAAACGTAAACGTACATCCATTACCGGAATTATCATTCCCCTGAGATTAATAATTCCTTTCATATAAGCAGGAAGCTCCGGTATTTCAGTAATCGACTGTATACCAATTATTTCGGTAACATAGCAGATTTCTATACCATAAATCTCATTCCCTAAGGAAAAGGTAAGGTACTTTCCCTTTAAGGTATCCTCTTCCTCTTCCAGTACTATTGACTGTTCCATTGTTTTCATTTTGTCTCCTTTCCCTGTTGATCATATTAAAGCAACCATCTATCCGCATTCTTAAGAATAATTCAACTGGTAAATTATTCCTAGTGACAAAAGGCGGAATAACAGGGGTTTTTGTCGGATATTGTTCACAACTGTCTGTATGTCAAAGCCTTCCGCATAATAGCATTTTTCAATGAAGAACAAAAGTGTGCCATGCAGAGCTTATGTTCCGCGCGCGAAGCTGCGTATCCTCTCGGAGGGTTTTTATTACATAGGACGAACCTTCCTATATAATAAAAAAGAGAAAAGGAATTCTTCTGAATTCTTTTCTCCTCAATGCTGTCTGCGATAAGATGATAGTGTCACTCCTGTATATTTTTTAAAAACCTTACTAAAATATCCGTAATCATGGTATCCTAATTGATAAGCAATTTCGTTATATTTTTTATTTCCATCTGCAAGGAGTATTTTGGCATGCTCCATTTTTGCTCTTGTAATATAATCCAGTAGAGTCATTCCTGTCTTTTGTTTGAATATTTCACTCAGGTGAGCTTTGCTTATGTACATTCTATTTGCTATTACTTTGATGGGAAGCCTCTCCTGAATATTATTCAGGATATAACGACAGGTATTGATGATAATTTCATTGTCATTACAGGGAAGGAACCAATTCATCATTAAAGTTAGGTTTCTCACCAGTTCAACAGCTGCTCCCCTTACCATACTCCATTCTGAGCTGTTCTGTGGGTCTACGTGATTATTATCAATAAAGTTACAATACAAAGGAAGCCACAACTCATACTCCAATATTTTACTTTTTATTTCCTGCATTAATTTATTAGCTGCCCATATTTGCCGTTGGCTGTCATTACAACAGGTAATCTCTATTGTATTAAGCATTTCTGTCATCACTTCTGTGGAATTTTCATCTCCGCCGCGTATATATGCAACCAGACATGTAACCTCCTCGGCTGTAAAGCATACCTTTTCTATATATTCCCGAATATCTTCCACGGTTTGCTTATTCTTTTGCTTATCTTTCAGGTGTATCTCCACTCTGTCCAAAAGCGGCTTCAGTTCTGTTTCAATAACCGATTTACTGATATAATCAAAAGCCCCATAGATGATACCCTGCCTGGCAAATCCATATTCTGTATAATCACTAAGCAGTACCACACAGGGGCATAATGCTTCCTCCGCTATTTTTTTCAGAAAGGCTATCCCATCCATTTTCGGCATTTTGATATCAAGTAACAATAGATCAACCGGATATTTTTTTAATTTATCAAGTGCTTCTCTACCATCAGCTGCTTCCTGTGTTATTTCAAAGGTCTGGCCCCATATTTTCAAGCGTTTCAGATAGTGGCGAAATATGTCCATATCATCTACTATCATGACCTTATACATCTAGCCGTCTCCTTCACTACCACCTTGTATAAAAAAAGGTATGGTAAAATAGATGGTTGCTCCTATATCCTTATAGCCTTCCATCCAGGTTCTTCCTCCATGAAGCTTTATGATTTTCTTAACGGTAGCAAGTCCTATCCCGCTTCCCTCATATTCTTGTGCCGAGGAAAGCCGTTCAAAGGCATGAAAGATATTATCCGCTTCTGCCATATCAAACCCAATCCCATTATCGCTGATTGAAATTATAACTTCTTCGCTGCTTCTGGTACAATTGACCTTAATTACCGCACAGTCGCGGGTTTGAGTAAATTTAACCGCGTTCGATAAGATATTGTCTAAAACCTGCTTTATTAATACCTCATCCACCATCAACGGAGGTATTTGGGAATCAAACATAAGCTCTATGTTTCTGTCTTGCAATACACAAGTAATACTCTCAAAAGATTTTCTAATTACAGTATTAATATTTATTATTTGCTTATTTATGCAAACGTTGGATGTAGTAGAATACTCCAGCAATTTATCAATCATATGAAGCATATCCTGACAAAGCTTCATAACCCTGTCCGTCGTTGCTTCCATTTCTCCCGTCATTTTCTCCCGATAATCCTCCAGCATAATTCGTGAATGCAGATAAATAGCTCTTAAGGGAGACTTCAGATCGTGAGAAACCATATAATTAAACGCTTCCAGCTCCTGGACCACCCTCTGCAATTCCTGTGTTCTATTCTGTACCCGCAGTTCCAGTTCCACATTAAGCTTTGCCAGCTCTCTGTCTGCTTTCTTGCGTTCTGTAATATCCTTGCCAAACATAGCAACGCCCACCGGTTTATCATCTTTGTAAATGGGATTTAGCGATACCTCAAAGGTTACCCCCTTATATTCTCCTTCAAAAACAAAATGTCCTTCACTGATTGCCCTTTTATATAAAATCTCCCATTTATGACGCACTATACCCGGCATAATATCCTTCATCTTATTTCTTCTCAATTCATAACCGGTAAGTCGTTTCACCATATTAAAAAAAGCCTGATTGCAGGCAAGCAAATTAAAATTATGGTCAACCAGCCAGATATTATCGTCTGTACTCTGAAAGATAGCTTCCAGGTTAGCTGCTAATTCCTTCAGTTCATCCTCCGTCCTCTTTTTTTCAGTAATGTCTTCAAAAATACATCCCACTCTATCTTCATTAATTTTAAATGTCATACATTTATAATATTGTTTTAAAGTCGGATTATATACCTCCTGCATAGAACACCCGCCGGTATCCAAAATTTCTTGATATTCTTCCAGATACCTGTGTTTGTATTGCATAACCTGAGACCAGGTCTTGCCAAGGACAAACTGGTTGCTCATTCCCGAGCTCCGCTCAAAGCCGGGATTTGCATCGATAAAAATAACATCCTCTATGATATGCTCCTTGTTATAAACAGGTCCCAAAACCAGAAAGCCGTTCATCATCTCATCAAACAGCATTTTATAATATCTCTCTGATTCCTGCCGCTTCGTATGTTCTTCCATATACTGAGAGATATCTCTTAGAATAATCATTACTCTCTTTGTTCCGTTCCTGTCTGTCTGCAGCTTTGCATGTGTCCACATAGTATGCTGTTTTGCAACAGTATCCCGGATCAGAATTGTATAATTTTCAAGCTCTCCGTTTACTGCCAGATTCTTTAGCATATAATAGCGGTCTGCCTGGTTTACATAGAGTTCCATGACATTCGTACCAACCAGATCCTTTTCCTGATATCCCAGGATTTTATGTATTGATGGAGAAACCTCCAATATTACCCCGCTCCACGTTGTTTCCATATAAATATCATTTAAATTTTCAAAAATTTGACGGTACTTTGTTTCACTATTCTTTCGCTTCAGCATCATATCCATTAGTGCTTCCGTAATTCTAGCTTGAATTCCGCCAAAAATAAAGCAAATCACAAATCCTGCAAGGAAAGTCATTCTTATCGCCTCTGACGGATGGTGCAACGAATAAAAGCTTAAATTATTTTCTTTGGAAATATGGAAATCCATAACTAATATTGCGCATAAAAACACCCCAAAAGCAGAAGCACCTAAAATGATTGGTGTGTTGTATTTTGAACACCTTGTAACCTCCAGCCGGAATATTCTTTTTATACAAGGCAGCAGCTGCAATACTTCACTGATCGCAAATACAACCGCTTGAATTACAAGCAGTCTATAAGTAAAGGCGAAGGCGGAGCTGCCATGTAATGCAATCAGTGCTTCACTGTCTTTACAAGCATTGTTAACTCCTTGCAAGCAATAAAACACACTGCCGTTTAATGCAATTACGATAAAAATATACAGTATATACAGCGGTATTAAATAAAAATAATAATCGCCATACGAGTAGAACTGTTGTGATCTATTACTGATTATCATCATCATTATCATGTAATTAGTAAAAAATAATAATAGAACCCAGCTTTGTTCTGAATAATAAGAATAAATATTAATCTGAAACATAATGATTACCATGCAAAAGAATGCATAGCTCCAGCCCCAGGATAAGGTAATTAAAAGTGGAATAATCATAATAAAATTAAGAAGCACATATTTATAATCATTATTAAGATTTAAAAATAAATTATTAATAAAGGATGCTCCTATCAACCCAGATAAAACCAAAATTATTACTTTATACGTTATTAAATTATCAACTTGTTTCAAATGGTACTTAACCTGTTTCACCTAAAATTCTCCCTTTGATTTACTGGTGATATCTTTTGCACAAAACTAATAACAATTACTTATATTATAGTTTATTTAATATCATGTTTCAACAAATTTACATAGCAGCTGCAATATAGGATCTTAGCGTGGGTACAACAAAAGCAGAAAATATTAAAGGATAGGAAGGGGACAGGTAGCTTCGGTTATTGAGACAGCAAAGGCTTCAACATAAAAAGCATCCCGAAGCACACTAAAGTGTATTTCCGAAGAAATATGATTTGGATGGCTTCCAGATATTTCTTAATACTTATTAAATGTTCTTAAAGTTTTTATGACATAACAATGATACGATATGTTTTTATTTCATATGGCTTAACGTTGAAGGAAAAACTGACCTGTTTCTGCAATCACATTATCTCCCTCGACAGTAAATAATTGATCTGAAATCTGCGGCATAATGTTAACCGAAGTGGTATCTGACGGAATGGTATTTATCACATATAATGGAACATTCAGCATATAAGCCTGCTTTACCGTATCGGCCTGTTGCCAGTCCTCCCGGTGAGAAAAGAGGGAATAGACGGTCTTCGCTTACACCGCATATTATTCGTGGAGCGGCCTCCAAGATGACTCTTCTCCGATTTCCTGGTTTTGCAACCATTTTATCTATCAGAGTGCAGATGAAAGTGCATTTCAGGCAGCCTGGGATCTTGGCAATTATTATCATCTTGAACATGCTCCGTTATATAATACCACACTGGCTTTCACTGTCATGTCCAGTAAATACACCTTTCACAGTGAAGAAGAATTTGACCAGGGCTTAAAACGCCTACTCATCCTTTCCGCTAACATTGCCAAGACGAATCATATTCCCCTGCAAGATGCAGTAATTAATATTGATTTCCAGGCAATGGAGGACTATCTAAACCAAACTGAAAGTAAAATAAATGAAGCCGGCCTTTCCTGTCCGGATGCTAGTCTGATCAAAGCAGATATGAAAAATGGCCTTCGTATGGTAAGACACGGAATTGAACTCTACCGCACTATGAAATTCCTCCGTACAGACAGAGAAGAATATCGAAAGAAAATGCGGCTATTATTCATCGATTTAGAGGAAATTCTAAGGACACACTATTCTCTTTGGGCTTCGCGCAATCGCTTGGGCGGCTTTCAAAGGAGTTCCGAACAACTTAATCATCTGCTCGATTTTTACCACAAAAGGATGCAATGATACCAAAAAACTAATTACAGAAAACAGTCCGGTCATAGAATTATTCCATCCTATGACCGGACTGTTTTTTCAATACTCCTCTCTCATTAAAATTATGTCTTGCAGTATTAATAGGTTTAAGGAAGAAGTATATATCACCAGGAAAGATTATATAATACTGTGATATAAACATGTCATTCTACTTTATTCAAATACGGATTTATACCGATCTCTCACTACTTTAGATTATTCTTTTTCAATCATTCGGTACTTAATATCCGCTATTGCTATCTCATCTCCTATCGTAATCTTCACCTTTTGATAGGTCTGTACTGCCTGTCCGTTTACAAAGGTTCCATTCGTAGAATTAAGATCTATTATATAATACTGCTCTTCTTCCTTTGTAATTTTAGCATGATATCGACTAACTACCTCTTTTTCAAGATAATAATCCACATTTTCCTTAAGCTTTCCGATGAAAAAGGGGATAACTTTTACTTGTATCTCTTGCTCTGTTTCATTCAATGGCTTAAGAATAAAATATACAGTGGGTTTCTTGATAGCATTGCACGTATATTCTGTATCATCAGATAATGGATTTAGTAAACAGGTTGGATTATCTTCTTCCATATCCTGTGAAGACATCAAAAAACAACTTATTTCTGCCCGCTTCTCTTTCTGATTAATAGGCCTTTCTCCCTCCTGAAAATCATTAAAATCATCATTTAAATGCTTTATACTTGCAGAAAACTTCTGACGGATAGGCAGCTTATCACAGAGTAACATTTCTGTATCAGCAGTTTTATTAACTGCTTTATTAACTGATTCACCGATTGATTCCTTCCCTGGCTTCTTTATACCTCTGTATTTCCCTATATTTTCTTTTGGATTTACATATTCTTTTTTGGATATTATCTTTGTTATTTTATTCTTTTTATTCCATATACGCTGCAGTAGATATCCTTCCCCGCAAAAAAGAATAAGAACCAATGCAAAAAGCTTGCTGTAATCAAGCCTGCTGCCAAAAGAATTGTATATTACTTTATAGTATAAGCTTAAGGCAAGTAACATAATACCAACTGCTAAACAAATACCCGTATAAGCATATGATACGAATGGGTAATACGCAATTTCCTCTTCTCCCTCCAACTTTTCCAGCATAACCGGTATGTTCCTGTTTTCTCCAGCAAAAAGAGTTTGATCGCTATTCTTATTATGAACTT
Source organism: Bacillota bacterium (assembly GCA_023418475.1). Classification (GTDB taxonomy): domain Bacteria; phylum Bacillota; class Clostridia; order Lachnospirales; family Lachnospiraceae; genus Mobilitalea. The sequence continues at coordinate 62,736 of JAEZZO010000004.1, read as the reverse complement.
GCACCCCTGCCTCCCTCTTTTTCTTTGCAAAAGGATGTTGATATCCCATTTTATACCAATACTTATCCTTATTTCGTACTACTGCCTTATTCCCTTCTTTATATTTATTCTCTTCATTCTTATTTTCTTCTATTTTCTTATTTTCACCTTCTTTCTTTTCCTGATCCTCTTCCCTTATTTCCGGAGAGAATGCTGAGGAAATGCTTTCTGTTCCTGTATTAGCACCTTTCGTCTTTTGCTTTTTTTCATATTCATTCACTGAAGGTTTATTTTGCAATACCGCTAATAAGTGCTCAAACGTATATCCTTCTTCTCTGCTGGCAGCATACAGTGAATAAACTAAAAGAACCGCTTCCTTATCGTTGTAATCTACCTTGTTCATCAGATATTCAATCAAACCATTCATTTGCTCTTTTATAGGCTTTGCATACCCTGGCAGAAAGCAAAGGGAAGGCTCCTTCGTCGAGATTCCCATAAAAATATAATCAGGTTGTAAAATAAAATTATCTTCTGGTAGAAGGTAATCAAATGCTCTTTCAATTATGCCTATAATATCCGTAAAAAGCTGCCTTACCTTCTCATAACTAAGTACTGTTTTATCAAGTAGGACTGACATTGATTGTTTTGAGGTTATATCATAATAAAGGAGTAAATTATCATCCATCCTCTTCTGTTCTAATGAAAGTATGCCCTGAATTCTCTGACGTTCCAGCATTTTTATGCAAAAAGTCTCCGAAGCATCCTTCTCATTATTCTCCTTCATTTTGATAACAATATAGTTGTGTTTAATATCTTTTCTATATTCCACTTCCATTACTTCATATCCCCCAGGTACACATTTTGGTGTATTTTAGTATTATTAATTATTCAAATTTAAAAGGTCCTCAATTTTTTTCTTCAATTCGTGTATTCCTTTTATCTTAGAACCTGTATCTAGAATAACCTCCGTATACCGAATTGTCTCCGCAGGATTGTGAACCGGCTGAACACCCTCCACCATTGTTCTGGACAATGAATGAAATAAATACTTAATCCCAGGTAGTGATACCTTAGTGTCAACTTCAACTGCCACAGTCACCTTCCTTCGTTCTACATTCACATTTACCGCTTTAATATTAACTAAAAGTAATCCCTTCGAAAGTTTTCGGCTAAGAAAATCCGTGATTGCTGTTTTTTCCTTACCTGTATTTCCTGTAAGCAGATAAAATACACCTCTATCTGTTATATTGTCATAGACTATTTCCCCAGTTGCTATGGCTGCATCATGTTTCATAGTTATTCCCGTTTTAAATAGAATAAGATCTGTCTCTGCTCTGATTTTGCAGATATCATGCAGATAAAAAGCCAGATAAAGTAAGGCAAAAATTATCATAATTACAATTGGCATAATAAAAGCAGCTTCAACTGTGATACTTCCCGCATATAGTTTTCTGTTACTATGTTCCATAACTTGTTTCTTTTTCAAGGTTTGACTTGTAATCATATGCCACCCTAACGATCTGCAATTAATATAAATAAATATCCAATAAACAGAAATGGTATAAACGGAATGCTTTTCTTTCTATCAGCCAGGCGCAGAATTAACAGGATAATCGAAACAATTGCTGCCAGAAGAAGCGCTATTGCAAATAGTTCAAGGTTTCCCCAAAAACCTAATCCTAATCCTGTTACACAAAGTAGAAATGCATCTCCCATGCCTATCTTACCGGCTGTTGAAAGATTTATTACTATCACAGCTACTCCCACTGCTATTCCGCCTATTCTACCCGGTATGCTACTTAAGCTGCAAAACGGTATACATACAGCCGTTGCAAAAGCCCCTGCTATTATTACCCATATTGCTACCTTCTTTTTTATAATATCTTGTATTCCACATAGAAGTAGCATGATAAATATTGCAATTTTTATTATTGTTTCAGCCATTGTTTTTCTCTTTCTGCCGCTTACGGCCTCTAAGCTATTTATAGCATCTTGAACATGGTCTTCTATCACCGACCTTTGTGATTGGTATTTTCTGCACATCCCGTTTTATCGTATGACAGTCTCTTTTTGTATGATACCTTGTACCCTCAGAGGTAATATAATACACCGAATTTTCAACATTTGCTCCTTTGCAGCATTCTTCACACCTTTTATATTTCGCACCGTTATTGTTACGTAGCTCATGCGGTATACCCTGCACAGCTCTGACAGACAGTTTTATATGTGAGCATTCCGCACTCTTGTGATATACTTTGCCGGTCCTAGCAACATAGACCATTTCGTCTTCATTACCTGTTTCTGCTTCATAAGCTGCTGCCACCTGGTGTCCGGTCCAGGCTCTGAGTCTGACGCGTTGAAGCATATTGATATCTTTTATTACAAATATTTTTACAGGAATATGAATTTTATATTTTAGGACAATATCTATGCAGTCCTCATCATTTCTGATACTGGAACTGAAAAAATCAATTCCTTGAAAACCATTTTTTATACAAGATTTATTAACCCAGTACTGATCTAAAAAACTTATCGCATACAACTTTAGAGAACTTCCGCTAATCACATGATCAATCGTCTTGTTAGCTATCGTATCAAATTCACTTCCGAATATTGATTTATCAAACTCCAGCGCTTCCCCTATGTCAGGAAAATCCTTATAAAAATAAGCACTTTTAGATAGCTCCAACCCCATCTTGGTCATTTCTGCTTGAATACGTTCCTGTAATGTAAAAATCTGTATAACATATAGAAATGCCAATATAAAATAGAGGAAGATCGGCATAACCAGGGCAGCTTCTACCGTTAAGGACGCTTCCTGGCTGTATATCTTCTCTTTATGAAGTTTATCAGAGGTCTTATTTAACACCTTTATACTCCCTATTATAAAATCAATATCTACTTTGCATTCAAATATGATAAACCAAAAACCTTATTCTGCTTAATGCGTATTTCTTTTTGTGTTTTTGTAGGGCTTAACTTATATATCATAACCAATATTTATTAATCCAGCGGAGTTATGTAACCAGCGGGCTAGGATGTCCGTTCTTCTAATAAAGAAATGAATTTGATTCCTAAAAGCAAATGATTTCCTGGAGAGATTAATTTGTTTTTTTGTTTTATAGATATTAATAAGAGTTCTTATGATAGAAGAGCGGACATCCCAACCCGCTGTTTTTTTATAAATAAGAATGCATTAGCCTCATTAATAACAATTTTCCGCTTCTGCAGTGAAGCAATAACCTGATTCATCTGACGTCAGGTGTCGTCTGACAAAGGAAAATGCGGTGAATTTTGAAGCAATTGAAAATTCCGCTCTCGTTTTGTATCCATATATACAATTTGATAATGTAAATGCATCTTCTTTATACCTTATGTTAATATTCTCCTGCATCAAATCCATGGATCGGAATGCCAATTCCCTTTTCTCCTTCATTAAGAGAAATAATCTTAGATAATCCTGATAAGACAAGGATAATTCATTTGTATTCGATACTTTTTCTGCTTTTGAGGTAAGATAGGTTCTGTTTATCAAAAATATCTCATATAATTCCAGAGACACTTTCTTCTTCAGAATAGGAACTGTTTTTCCCATCATGAGTATACTAACATCTAATAAAGCTTCTGCAAAAGACCATGCCAGTAAAATTAACACCTGTGTTATTCCAACCAGTACCGGCAATCCCGTAAATCCAACAATTGCCGCGGCTGCAGCCTTTGCTTCATTTCGCCTAGTACTATCCCCTAATATACTGGTAAAATCTAAAATTGTTCTGAGTAATACAATTCTTGATATAACCGAATTTATATTTTCCTGATCTGATTGTTTTCCAACAAGAAGATATTCCAGTTCATAGGCTAGAACGGTTGGCTTACCTCCTGTAACCTCCTTTGCAGAAAATAATCCATAATGCTCTTTCAGATACTGCTGATAGAGAATATGTTCTGCTAATTGATTAATGCTATTACCAATTATGGAATAAACCTGCATTCCATCTCCAAAGCTTTCAAACAAACTATCCGTCCCCGAAACATCACTCCTCAGCACTATACTTCCAAAAAAGTTACGAATTTTTTCCAGATAATCACTATTTTCTTGCATGATAGCTGCTATATCAGAGGGTAGTGTCTTTGCCGGAAGCTTTTGTTTTGATATTTTAGATGGATCCATCACCATACCCGAAATACCTGATTGTAATATATTTTTAATTTTACTAATCGGATTATCTTCTGATGATTTATCCAGCACTAAAGTACTATAATCTAAAGTGAGTCCATTCGTTTGGTATCCCTTTAGAATGCTTTTTGCATTATCAAAGGTTCGTTCCGCATCCAGATAGGAAGCTACAGATAGTAGATTTTCTGATTGCATTAGAATACCTTCAACTTGAGTCAGAACCTGAAAATTTTTTTGCAAAATAGTTTTCATCCCTCTAAAATTATAACTGCCTCCTTCCACAGTAACATAGCGTTTCATTTCATTTAGATTTTCTTCCAGTCCCGCATAGATATTCTCCCCAATCAGTTCTTTTCCTGCATTCAGAACCTCTTCATACTGTTTTATAACCGGAGCCGCTGTCTCTGTCTTAAATAAAATATCATCCAGAGTAGATTGTGTTTCTACAATAAGTGGTTTTATTTCTGATATTAATCTATATATATTATTCTTCGCTTCTAATATATTGTTGATATACCAGGCTTTACTAGCCTGCAGCTCCCTTTCCTGATCAGCTAGTCTGCTTAAGATATTTCCCATATTATTTATGGTATTGTATATTGCTTCAATCTGCTTAATGATTCCATTTGTCATTTTACTAGCATTATATAATGGGATTAATCTTGTCTGCTGCGCTTCCATGCTTCTGATAATTGCCTGTTCCTGAGCTTGCGCATAGCTTATCTGAATATCAATATTTCTTACCGCCTCTATATTATTACTAATCGTGTTAAAATAATAATCCGGATTGACGTATTGGTTTCTCAACGCCTGAAAAACCTGGCTCTGATTAATACCAACTGCTTGTGCACTAATTTCTGAAAAGCATATTTTTTTTACAAAATATTCTTCTGTTTTGAGAGCACCGCTTCTTGTTACCACGATGCCCTGTTTACTTGTTTTAAGTCCATCCAAGAGCTCCATCAGTCTTAATATTCCTTTATCAATCTCCACCAGCTTTTCTGCAGCCTTCTGGCTTTCTTTACAAAGATAACTTACTTTTTGCGGTGTTTCCAGCAATGATAATTTACTTAGAAGCTGTTCTACACCATTTCCGATTTCCCGGTATTTCATATACTCTACGGCTTCGTTAATTAAAAGTTTACCATTGTAATCCATCAGCATGGTTTCCTCTGTTATTTTTACCGATTTCAAGGATGGATGAAACAGTTCCTTATTGACAGGTTTCTCCATAAGATTGATATTTTTATCTGGCTCAAAGGTATACGACATATAATCTGTAAGCTTTCCTTCCATCAGAACTTTTCGGTCGCTTTCCCCACCCTTCCCGGCGTAAAACCCAAAAATATGATACTCCTCCCATAAAGGTCCATAATATTCTGCTAAAACAGAATCCATCGCTGTCGACAGGGCACGTTCTGCTTCAACCTTTGCGGTGCTTATTCTTGCTCCTTCTGTGAGTGTAAAAAGAAAGGACAGTATCAGCAGTAAGACCAGGCTGAGAAATACTGTGATGGAGGCATTTGATTCGTTTTTATGTAGTAATTGTTTCATTTTTATATCCATTTCTACGCCTGTTTGCACAAATATATTTGCAAAGAGTGTGATTAAGATTTATACCTTTATGTATACTATATATCGCTTCCTTTTTTTATACTCCCGATTATAATTCTAAATCATGATATCTTAAATTATATAGGAGAGAGCTTTTGCAAGACTCAGCTTTGTTTATCGTTAGCATACTTTCTATTTGTCCACGTTAATATCCACTCCTATATTACCTGCATCATCTCTAATAGATTGAAAAGCAACTTTCATCAAAGCTTCTATCTGATTTCTGAAAATTAATACTAATCCTATAATTATTACCAGAATTAAAATTATTTCAATTACACCAATACCATCTAATTGTTTCGTTGCAATCTTCCAATAAAAATTATTAATTTTTTCTTTTCCTTTGCTCATAACGATTCATTTCCTTCCGTATTTTTCAGTCTTTTTATAAGGTATTTTTTTATCCTTTTACTCGCACTTGTGCTTTTACTCGTTCATGTGCTCTAATCCTTTCTTCCGTCCTTTGGCATTTCCTCACTTTCCTTTCTGCTCATCGAAAAAGTATTAACCGCCATCAGCTGATTTACACTTCCTCTTATGCATGAAAAGACATAAATGCCGGATACATAATAATTAGAAATACAATAATTAGCATAACCATCATTGGAATAAGCAGCTTAGTTCCAGCCTCTTCCCCCAATCTTTTAGCAATATCCTTCCTCTCTTCAAAAGCTATTGCCGCCTCCTTCATGAGCTGTTCAGTAAAGCCTCTAGTCCCTTTTTTTATATTTTGTGAAATTAATGAACTAAATTTAATGTAGGAAATTAAACCAACTCTTCTTCCATATTGTTCATAAGCTTGGTTCTCAGCTTGCCCCAGATTAAGTTCATTTACCGTCACAAGCATTTCCTCATAGGCATACCGTTTTGTAACCTTCTTTTGCTCTAATTTACTTTTATAATCTTCTGCTATTTTATTCCACGCCTGCCTCACGGTCATTCCGGCATTAATGAGGAGCGTAAATTTATTAATAATCTCAGGATAATCCATCAACATCTGATCTTTTCGCTTCTTCATCCTGTTATCTAGTTCTCGGTCTGCATAAATCCAACATACTACCGCAAAAATTATTCCTGTGAAAAATAATGTGATATTACTTCTCTCAAGTTTATCCTCCCATGTAAGTTTGTAATTCCCTAAAATTCCCGGCAGCTCCAGGTATTCCTTGTCCGCTGTTTTCTCATCATAAGAATGGAGTTGTTCTTCCAAAGCTTTTTGCAGTGTCTCCTCCTCACTCACCCTTTTGGGCAGAATAAGAAATGGTATGCTATATCTGTTCTGTTGCTTCTGACAGGATAGAATTACCGTAACAGCCGTTCTAATCCCCTCTTCTGTCACATTCTCATTATTAATTGTGCCATCAGATAAAATAAGTTCAAAGTCCTCCGGCTGCCAAGCAGCCGTTACCCCTGTTCCTGGTACAGAAGAAATGAAATTAAGTTTTTCATAAATTTGTTCAGGCGATTTATTATTTCCCAATACTTTCGTCCTTAAATACTGTATGGATTTTTCGAATACTTGCTCAAGCTCTTCCTTCGTATAATTCTGCTCCGATACATTGACTGTAATATCCTGATACTGCGGATATTTGTCTTCCTTTGATGCCTCTGATTTTTCTGTTTTATGTATTTCAACCTTCAGCTCTACTTCGGAACTGCCACTCCCATGCATCGGACGTGTTAAATATTTACCATCATAAATAGGGGATGAATTTAGATTTGCCAATTGTCCCAGAAGGGATAGAAAATTAAACAATACGATTATCATTATGATTACAGCAATTCGACTACACCAATAAAGCCTTTGCAATTGCTTGGTTTTCGCCGTTACATAGAGTGCTTTGATAGAATCTGTTACCTTTGTTTTATGCTGCAAGAAATTCTCTAATCCAAGCTTTGTTATGATCCAATCTGCCAGCGGATATAAAACAAATAGCTTATGTTCCTTTTTATCGATTTCCTTCCATATATCAGGTGAATGATTTCGAGTGATCAAAAAACCCGCAAAAAAAATGAGCAGAAGTAATATATTAAAAATCAGCATAGAATATCCTCCCTTATTATACTTCGATTGCAATTATTTTACCGATTATCAGAAAAGCTGCAAGATAACAAAGAAGAAAAACACTCATCACTGAAATTCCCATGATATTATGGTACAGAGGGCTTAAAAAACCCGGAGATGATAAAGATAAATAAATAAGTATTATGAGAGGTGCGACTTTCATGATATTTGCTTCCAGTCGTTTTGCTGTCAGCAGTGTGATAATATCTCTTTTTACTTCAATTTTATCGTTAATAATATTACTTGTAATTTTAATAACATTCATTAAGTCCCCACCGGTTCTCTTCGCTGTTCCAAACACTTCTGCAAAGCTTTGAATATCCTCGATCCCGGTACGTTCCCCGAAGTTACCAAGCGCTTCTTCAATAGCAATATTCATGTGTATTTGGTTTATGATATAAGCAAATTCCTGTAATATCATGGATTTTTTATCATAAATCTGATATAGGTCCCTATATGCCTCCTTGAAAGCATTCTCAGCAGAATATCCGGTTTCCAAAGCCGCTGATAAGGCTGCTATGCCATCTCTGAATTCCAAATTCAACTTCCATTTTCGATTATTCATCAGTTCCCTTGCTTTATTTCTTCTATAAAAGTATACCAATGGGGACAATAATAGAATTCCAATAAAGCTCTGGTAAAAAAGCAGTCCAAGTATAGCTGAAAAAGCTGATCCCTGCATAATATATCGAATATTTTCTTTGATAGAGAATTTGTATTTATTATAATCTTTCATCATCTTATACCTCATCCTCAATTTAAACGGAATTCAATATCTATTGGATAAATCTATTTTAAATAATCCATGCGCATACGCGGTTTTCGTTGTTGCCTTCTTGCTTATTTTATATTGCGTATATTATTAAATGTATTTTGATTAACATTACTAATTATATTATATTTACATATATCTTGAAACCTAATGATTTTTTTAGGATCATAATTCAATACCGGCACGTTTAAGCTTTTCTGTTCTGCATAAGTCATTCACTTTCACAAATTCTCCGGTTACTCTGCCATTTTCTTCTCCCTGCTCTTCAAATAAGTAGAGCTGGCTCAGCATAATCTCATTATTAGTACAATTAAGTACTTCCGTTATTTCCAGTAATCTTCTTGACCGATCTCTTAATCTTCCTAATTGAACAATGATATCAATTGCAGACGCTATTTGCCGACGTACTGCCGGAAGCGGGATTTCTGCTCCCAAAAGAACCAGCGATTCCAACCTACTCAACATATCAGCAGGTGAGTTGGCATGTCCGGTGGATAAAGATCCATCATGCCCGGTATGATACAATCCATTAGTACTATATAGCTAAATAAAACTTATATTATCAAGGTTTATTTACCTCGTTAATATAAGTTTTATTTAAAATAATTCAATCTCTATAGATATCAAGAATTCATAATAATGCTAATATGAGCATTAACCAGTTAATTATAATCAATTCCTTCTATTGGTAATCTTGATTCGTTTTTTATAATATACGCTATTCTATTTTTCCAATTATCACTTATTTTTTCACCATGCTCTTTCATTTCAAGTAAATTTTTTTCTACAAATTTCTTATAGTCATTATTATTTTTTTCATTAACAATATTCATCTTAAATTCTATTTCTGCCAGTTTAGTAGTATAATCTAGCTTGTAATTATTAAGTATATGCATGAGATGTTCGGATGCAGCTCCATATATTAATCCTTCTCGAATAAACATAGGTGGATGTTCTTTATATTTGTAATTACACATGTTATCATATCCATTTTCTAAACGCCAAAGATAAAATAATCCATGAATAGCATATAATAACAAAACAAAAATATCTTCACTATTTTTCAAAATATTGAAGATATCATCCTTATTATTTATCATATAAACAATTTCATCCACAACTCTATTAATACCAAAAACATCCGCATCCATTTCCATAGATTGTAAATCCAGGTATAGCTGGTCTTTACAAATATTATTATTCAATTTTTTTATCTCTTCTCGAACATGTAAATAATGAGCTGTGTGTCCATTAAATATATGACCGATTTCATGTGCAGTAAGAAATTTAATTGCAAACATGGCCATATATTCAGCTAGATTGTTTCTTAATTTATTATCTGAAAGTATCATTTTAGTTTTTATTTCTTCATTATTTTTTTTATTCTTATAATACATATTAATATTTATTTCTATACATTTTTCTAAGCTTAAACCTAAAGTATTATTTCTTGTATTTAACATATAAAAAAAATTATAGATTTTTAAAATCGTTCCTTCATTAATTTGTAAAAAATCATTTTCGTATTTTTCAATACTACCAGCATTGACACTTTCATCCCAAAGATATTTAAAAATAAATTCTTTTCTATTTTTCTTATTATAAATATTATTGTCTGGAGACATCTGATCTACCAACATCTCTGTATAAGATTTATAATAGTCATAACACGTGTCCATATTATTAATATTAAAAAACTGAAATTTATTATTAGTATTCCCTCTTTCAATATAAGTTTTTATATTTTCACTAATATCCATATCTTCTCCTCCTCAGTATATTATGATCATATATTGAATTTTATTGTCATTAACCGATACAATCTGATCCAGCCCATGACATTATCTAGACTGAATATTCCGGAGATCATTCCATCGCCTGTCCATTCGCTGGAAATCAAGAAATGGTATCTCTTTATCTGCTTTGTATAAGGTTTCATGGAATAGAAAAATCATCAATGCTGCTACGCACCGCTGAAGCGGCAAGGCATTGACAATTTTCCCATTACATGATTATTGGTAATTAAGCAGAAGTAAGGTGATTTCCGTCAAGCGGAAGACTGATTTCCATTTTGCCGGAATTCTGATTTCAGACGGCAAGAATATTCACAAAAGTAAAAGCTATTTCGATATTATATCAAATATACCTTCTCCTCTTAAATCATTAGATATATAAAGTTGTTGGCATTTATTTATATCAAACGCTTTAAAGAATTCTTCATCTATTTTTTTAGCCATTGTCACAATTTCATTATTATGTAAATTTATTTTTTCTTCATAAATACAATTATGTTCATCACATTTTTCACATAATTTACATAAATCCTTTTGATCTAAATTTTTTAGAAAATTTTTCTCATAATTAATAATTTCTATAACGTGCTTTTCAATACTATTACCTGGTTCTAAACATTCTAATTCTGGAATTATTACAGTTTTCATTATATCAGGTAAATATAAATTGGTTGAATTATATTTTTTTAATAAAAACCATATAAACACAGAAGATTTCAACCAACCTAATATAGCATAAATAGAAAATTTAGTTTTGCTTTCTTCGTTCAATTTTAAGAATAAAATATTCGTATCAATACCCAAAATGTAATTATTCTTATTAGCTATATGTGTTCCACCATTCTGTGATATGACTATTGATGTATCGTCAACAATAAAATAATTTGATATTAAATCAGCAGGTAAATGATTAACTGGACAAGAGTATCTTAAAATTGCATCTTGCATGCGTATTCCATTATTCGATACAAAGTGAAGATTGCCATTATCTTTTCCATTACCATCTAAGTATGTTTTCGTACTTATATCAATTTTATCTTTTTCTCTATGTGTAATTTCTATATATTTAAATAATAAAGATGAAAGATAAGATATATCATATAAAAGATTATATTTATCAATTGTATCTTTTAATGAGTAAAGTTGAGTACTTATATTATCAACAATTTTATTATTTTTGTCTTCAAATCGATCCAATGCTAGTAAAGTATTTTCTTCAACTAAATCCTCAACATCTTCTATTGTGGCAGCTACTGGCATATTGTCTTTCATTATATAAACTTCTTTTGAAGCACTAATATACCATAAATTATAAACTTCATACTTAAATGATATAATAATTATATTATTACCATTTCCCATTTTTTCTACATTAACTAAATATCTTAATTGAAAACACTTAGAGGTAAGTTTTCTCATTTCATCTTTAATAAGCGTATTAAAATCTTCATTCTCGCTTTTTATTCCTATCAGGTTTCCCTGAGAATTTACTCCTAATATTAAGTAAGAAAAACCATTATTAAGGCATGCGCAAATACAATGACATAAATCTCCATTTTTTTCAATTTTTTCTAATGTATATGTTTTTTCATTTTTTATAAGTTTAGATATATTTTTACCTAGATTAGTGTCATTGAAATCACTTATATTTTCATGTTTATAACAGAACACTTCTTTTAAATCTTTTATAGTTTTATTTTTTAATACAATATAAGATAATTTAGAACCTATTTCATCTGTCTTATGTGCATCTGACGCATTGATAAAAGCTACAGGTATTTCTCTTTTATAAAGAGGTTCATTTTTAAAGAGACTTTGTATTCGTTCCTTCTGTTGTGAATTATTACATGTCATAGCATGAATATTCGGTGATCGAAAAATTTGTGCGCGAAATTGTCCTGTTAATGATTTATCAATTCCTTTATCACTATCTATATGTGGAGCAATAATAATTTTATCCTCTAATAATTGATTTGATAGAAATTTTTTTATATCAACGTCAATTGCTGTCTCGGAATCTGCTCCTCTTTTTTCATTAGAATAACCTATATTATTTAATAGATCTGAAAGATCTAAATATTTTTCAGGAGATGTTAATACAATCATATGAATACCTGGATTTACAGTAATCTCTACTCCTGGTAAAATTGTTATATTATTAAATAAAGATAGTTTATCTTGACAGTCCTTTATGGCTTCATTAATTCTACTTCCTGTATCTTGGTACTCTTGTATAATACTAAATATATTTATAACTTGCTTTCTTAATTCTAATAATTTTTCATAACCAGCTATTGTATTATGATCTGTTATTGCTATTAAATCAATATTTAAACTTTCAACCTTTTTTAATATCTCAAAATATTCTTCATCACTTTTTGGGCCTTTATAGCATTTAGAAGCAGGTGTATGAATATGTAAGTCGACCTTTAGAATATCACCATCCATAGTATCCTCCTAGGTACATAAATTCAACAATTTATTCACATTTTAATCCAATAAATCATTACCATAATTATACACCTTTTTACAATATCCATCAATACGAAATATATGTATGAGTTAGATAGCAAGAATATTTATATAAAAATTAAATAGATTATAGTTTTCTAAAATTCAGCTTATTAAGTGACATTTTATATTTTTCTCTACTCTTTGTAATTGTCTTACCGACAATCCTATTTTATCAGCTGTAACTTCTTGCGTTTTCCCCTTAACCTGACACAGATACCCTCGTCCCTGAACTGATCTACTGACACAGATGGCTTCAGCACAGAACCAATGGCATGAATTTAATATAAGCCACACAGAAGGGCTCAGCAATGAACTGTTGCTCTTGGCACGGAATTCTCGTCTCAGAACTGACAAAACCGACATAGATGGATTCAAGCACAGAACTAATCACATGAAATAAATGTAAGTCACACAGAAGGACTCAGCACCGATCTGTTGCTCTCGGCACAGATATTTTCGTCCCAGAACCATATTAACCGACTCAGATGGTTTCAGCATAGAACCATTGGAATAGATTTGATATAGACAGCATAGAAGGGTTCAGCACTGATCTGTTGCTCTTGGCACAGATATTCTCGTCTCAGAACTGATAGAACCGGCATAGATGGCTTCAGCACAGAACTAATGGCTTGAATATTTGATATAGTCAGCATAGAAGTATCAAGAATAAATTTTTTTTGCTGATGAATAAAATCTATTCCATTTTTCTTTACTGGTCTATGATTTTAGTGATGCCTTTGGCGGAACATGCTCATAGATCAAGTTTACATATCGCCCACATATATGGCAATTCCCTCAGGTGTCCCCATTATTCACCTCTTTGATTTATAGTATGTTGTTGATATATATCTTAATAGTCACATAAAACAGAATATAATTATGCATTGGAACCTCAGACCTGCGGTTTTGGAGTTCTGAAAAGAGCTTTTTGTAATTTCTGACAGGATTTCATATAATCTCGTAAAGCCTTATAAAATCAAGGCTTTCATACATTGATGATTAATTCTCATTCAATGACATATTATAATCTTTCATATCATTTGAGATTTGTGTCCGTTGGAAGTCCATTAAGGCACTGTTGTTACTTGAGCTGTATGAAATGCACCTACAAAAATTAACGTTAAGGTTAAAAAAGTAATCGAAGACCCATAGAATAGTATTTGTGATGTGGAAAAAATGCTTTTTGCAAATATTCTTTTTTTATGTTTAATATATACTGTGCCCATGTTGAAGTCTATATCTTCTTCTTTTTTACAGCGCACATCATTATATAGTATCGTATAAAGATTTTCTATGTATAAATAATATGAACTTAATAACCAAAAAGCTATTAACGGAACATATGCCATTATCATATATAATTTATTTTGGTCTTTGCCAGAAAGCGTAATAATTCCCACAACTAAAGTTATCGCCCAGCCTTTTAATGTATATGAATTATTTGCCAATCTTGCAATTATGGCCTCAATCATTTCTAGGTGTTTAACCTTATTATTCATTGAATAATCCTCTCAACTCCATATTGTCATTAGCTTTAAGTTTATATAAAGTATCCAATGCATGTCCAATATTATTCCAACTATATGCCCATTCTGTCAAGTCGCTACTATCTAAATCAATTAATTTATTTTCAGGTTCTTTATAAAGAAAAATCGGTTGGGCATGTTCAAATGCAAACTTCTCTTCATTTTTTAGTCTTTCAGGTTTGATTTTTTGTACTAAATTTGACATAAGAAGTTCTGAATATATCCAAGGCGATTGTGTACAATTACTATTTAAGTAGTCGTTATACATCAAAGAGTGAGGAGTATTTAGGAAGATTAAACATTCAGAGCTATCAATCATCTTAGTTAATGCACTTGAAAGCATCATATGTACATGACTACTATTTCGATTACCTTTCCTATAATCATAAACTGTCTCACCATTAACTATTCTTTTATCACCAAACTTCTCGTTAAGATTATACATTAATTCATCTGCATGTCCCCATACACAAGAGTCAATAAATGCTTTTATCTTAAAATTTTTCCAAAGCCATTCACCTAACTTAATTGCCAGTGATTCATCTATATGTGAATGCGATATAAAAACATCTGCTTCTATTTTCGGGAACCATGATTCCTCTAATAATGTGGCATTTATATATCCCTTATCACATACATATTTATCCAAGCGTTCTCTAATACTGTCTTTATCTTTATAATATAAATTCTTAAATTCTAAACCCGAATTATCGAAATACCCTTCATTAATTTGTAATTTAAACCCCGTAAACATAATACTTCTCCCTTTTCCCACACTCTGCCATCCGCAATTAATATAATCAACAATATACAACCGCCCGATTGAAGTTACTTTTACCTCTTATGTAATATTAATATCGAAATCCAATATGTATTTTTCTTCTTTTTTATAATAACGGAAATCCCCTTGACTAATTATATCTAAGCCAATAATAATGTCAAAAGGGCCAGATTTTTCAATGCCATCAGAAACTCTTATTTTAGGATAACCTATATTCAATTGAGGAAAACATATACTGATTTCATACAAAGATACTAAGTGAGTATCTCCGTTATATGCTTTAATTAAATCTTGCCCAACCCTTTTCAGCATTAGTAATTTTACACATTCACTACTTATTAATGTATTATTAGCGCCGGTATCCCATATTGCATTAAAACTGGTATATTTGTCTACATCGCAATTCTTAATACCTATTGGCGATAATAGTAAATTTGGCATAGAACTGTATTCACTAATAATCCCCATAATACTCCTCTACATAACAGTAAATTTTTTATTACTATATACTTTTTTTCTTACATTATATACCATGTTCCAATAAATTACAACAAAAAAACATCTGCCGGAGCAAGTGCTTATACATTACATTTCATTTATTATTTTCTTAACCTGTTCCTCGGTGATTTTATTAACTCTGAACAACATATCTGAGCATCCGATTTCGTATCCATCGTAGCCGATAATCCTATCAGATAAGATGTGATCCGGTTCATTTACCCATCCCTTTTCTTTATCATAAATAAAGGGTATATGATTTTCTTTCTTCCCCACAATCATTAAATCTTTAATCCAGTAATAAGCTGTATCATCTCTCAAAGCTACCTCACTTTCATAATTGACTACTAGGAACACATTCATTATATACCAGCAACTATTTAGTATCAAGATCTTATCCTCAGCTCCCGACGCATCCCTTCTCCGAACAGGTAAGTAAGTTGATCCCCTCCAAGGCCTGTGCTGCTTCTTCCTTCCGGACCGATCAGCTCTCCTAATTGCTTCCCCCTGTTGTCGGATCCATGTAATACTCATGATTTCTCATACTTCACTTTCTTTCATCATATTGCTGTCTACCCATCCCATGCTAGATGCATATCTCAGATCATTTCCCTTAAGGTAATATTCAGTATCTCATCCCCTGCCCACCGTTTCACACGTTTAGTATCCAAAGAGATCTCCCTGCTCTAGATCCCAAGCTCCACTCCCAGGTTCCTTGTCCTGGAATTCCTCCTGAGCATCTTAATGCCCTGGCTTAGTGTCTGATCAATGGCAGTCTTACTCACATGCAGCTACTCCCCGATCTGCTCCAAGGTCAAATTATTTGTGTGCCGCATCCGAAATATCCGGATCTTCTTTTCATCTTTCAATACCTGAGACACAATCTCCCATAGTTCTTCCGGAGCTGCTCTAGCCAGTTTCTCCACTGCATCCTCTTCCACATTACTCTCTGCCGGTATCGTATTTTTATAAGAAAGATCATCAACTTCTCCACCCATCTCAGTTATCCTCTGCATAATACCAATATAACCAACTCAGAAGGCTTCATTATAGAACTAATGACATGGATTTGATATAGTCAGCACAGAAGAGTTCAGCACTGATCTGTTGTTCTCGACACAGATATCATCATCCTTAAGCCGATATAACCGATTCAGTAGACTTTAGCATAGAACTGATGGCTTGAATTTAATATAGGCTACACAGAAGGACTCAGCTCTGATCTGTTGCACTCGGCACAGATACCATCCTCCCAGAACCGTTATGACCGACTCAGAAGGCTTCACCATAGAACCAATGGCATAGATCGATATCAGCCGTACATAATGAATCAGTATGAGCTACTACACATGGCATGGATATCCTCGTTCCGAAACTTCTATAACCGGCACTGATGACTTTGACACAAGAAAAAGCACCCCGAAGGATGCTCTCAATTATTTATCATTTGTTAAATTCAATACACCTTGTGTCATTGTAGTGAAACCACAGGATTTGCATTTTGATAAGAGATCGAAATACAATACCGTTTCAATGTGATCTAGAAAATGATTATTTGTTACACTCTTTAAGATAGCCTTATTATCACCATTTTCAAAGAATTCATATACATTTTTGCAATATGGACATTCAATGTTTCCTTTTATTACCTTGCTTTCCCTTATAAGTTCTTCCAACTTTTATCCCTCCTTTCAACCAAATACTACCACTTTTTTACAGTATTTACAACAGTTGGTACTCCTATAAATTTACATTTATCTCAATATGTGCTAAAATAAATATACGCATAATTGTATGCGGTGTGAAAGGAAGTGTTCAAAGAGGTCAGAAATGAGAAGCGCATTAGTTAACCGCTTATTAAGTAAGCATTGCATTGGCAATATTTTATTGCCACCTGGTTCTTAACCTGATTGTAAACTGCTGGTGTTTAGCTTCTTGAGTAACGTCCTATTTCACACACTCTCACAAACTGCTAATGTTTTTTCATGATTACCTTATTTTTTGTGGGCATTCTACATATTCCGGTATTTAGTTGTAAGCCCAAACACAGATTATAAAAGAGAAATACTCATGAAGCTAAAACACCAGCCGTAAGTGATTAATGGGGTTTCTGCTTGTTCCTACTTGGTATATACGGTGCCAAACTGTTTACCAAAGTACAGGATCTAATATCCACTTGTGACACTGGGTTCTTCTGCTTTGTATGCTTTTGCATTACATATGTAGCGTTCTTAGCTATCAAGAAGAGGAGCAACTAAACCTCAGAAGAAACTGTGACCGGTCCGATCAACCGGTCCTTTTCTTTGTCAAAAAGGCACTCTGCCGAAATGCCGAATGCCTTTCCTGTGAGTGGGATTTATAAAGTCCATCCCATTCAAAGATGGAAGGAAGCCGCGAAAATTGAACTCACCTTCATCGTGCCACCGCACTGCTCTACCGTCTGAGCTACGCTTCCAAACGTTATTTCCCATGATAACGGTCATGCAAAAATCATTTAATGCAAAAGGTAACCGTCTCATTTTCTCCTGTTCAGAAATAAGAAAAGCCGTCACTATTTACTAACATTTATCATAGGTCCGTTTGAAATAGTAAGTCTATACTGCCGTGCGTATAAGTTTTCAAGACTTCGAATTTATCAACCCCATTTCTGAGATCGGATAGGTTCATCGTAAACGAATAATCGTGTGGCCAAATATCCTCATCATTCACTATAATTGTAAGTGTCGGACTTGTTAAGAAGTCGGGACCGGCTACCATTTCCAAAGAACTATACTAGGTATATACCATAAGCCGTTCCTTCATCTTTTTTTCTATCCGCTGGAGCTGCCGGGTGGATATGGAGATATACTCTGCAGCTTCTTCCTGTGTCTCATTCATGAGGACCCGATGAAAGAATATCTGCTGCTCAACTCCATCAAATAAGTCATACACCTTCTTTATCTGCTTTTTTCTATCCTTTATTTGGCTTATTTCAGCTTCTATTCTATGAATTCGATTAGTATCTCCAGTTGATAGCCTTATTGCGTCGTCTAGCCCAATATGGGGCTGTTTATTCAAAGGAACAACCTTAGTGTAATCTACAGTTAGGTGGTTCTTCGGTCCCCATATTTCTGCTAAATTGAAAGCTTTATTAACTGATTTGTCCAAATTCTGTATCTCAAGTTTTAGGACCATGATCTGATTGTCCAAATCTCTAATGACATTTGACCTCTCAAATTGTTTTTCTATGTACTCTATAGTTATTTCCCCTTTCCACATCGAGAAAAGTATTGGATTTCTTTTCATCAGCTCTATGCTCTCGATGCGATATGCCCGATTATTTGAACCGGCTTCTATTCACATATCTTACAGATACCACCATCCCCCTATGCTTACTATGCACAAGGGGAACCCATAGGAGGACTTATCTGAAGATTAACTCATCAGCTTAGTACAATGAGCCACAATATATTTTGATTACTCCATATTTTCTATGAACTCGCGAATAAATCTCTGCTTAATTTGAAAATCTGGGAAGTATCCGGGTACTCTCTGAGTAATCGGGCCGTTCATTAATTCATAAATTTCAATCATTTTACTTTCATGGCTCTTTATGTAAACATTCTGTATTGACTTCTTAATGTCTTCCAGCTGACTCAATGCATTTATTATCAAATCTTCGACTTCTTTAAATGTTACTCTTCCCATTTCATTTGTCTGTAAATATTTCTTGTATGCTTTGCAAGCATCATCATACATCGTTTTCTCACCTTTAATCTTTTGATGCTCAATAAGATTGATTTTGCTCTTGCAGAAAGCTATGTCTGTAAGGATATTTCTCATTTCAGTTTCTAGGCGTATCGTTTCTTCTTTATCATTGGCAGCAATCACATCACTATACATTTCTTTCATTGAATTCTCACAGGCAATAAGCGTATCCAGTTCTATTTCTAGCTCCGCTCTTTTCTTCTCAACCAGCTTCTTCTTTGCCATCAAATCTGATAGGTACAGATTAGTCTTTGCCTGAAAAGCTTCGCCTGCTTTGTTGTTACGCGCTTCCGCCTCACTCTTTACTCCTATAATGGAAGCCATTATCTGGTCCATCTTAATTTTCAGTTCGTTCGTATTCATATATTCTCTCCTTCTTTTATGTGCCTATCGGATTTTGTATTATTAAATATCTTTCGGTTTCAAAATAGTTATGGCTCTTATAGGCTTGTTTTAATTAAATTTACGGTTTCTTTCTTCTTTAGGATAAATACCTGATAGATCATTTATGATCCGGTCTCCCGGTTTAGCACTTTGAAAGTCCTTAGGTGCATCTGACTCCATCTTTCCGGCTCTCTTCCTCAATGGATCATCATTGATAACTACCGGTTCATAATGGTTTTCACTTTCCATCTTACTTATCCATCTTATTTCATTATTTTAATCTCTTCACCTGTCCTTAGACGGAAATGGCAATATCAATTTTTTTATAATAGTCCCTAGTCAAATCCCGGGCTCGCTAGAACCGCAAGGGAAAAACGGCTCTGGAAGAACCTAGACATTCCGGGGGCTTGTCCAATTATATGTATGTATAAATTACCCTCTGTGAGTTTGTCATATCTTAAAATTGTGTCAATCTCATTTTGCTTTTTTCCTTCTATATAATGCGCCAGATTCATTCATTTCACTTTTAATCCTCTTCAATATGTCAAACTGATTATTTTTTAATTTCCCATTACCGTTTTTCATAGCATTGATCAAAGGTATCTTATAAGACCTTTAAACTACATTTTTTAACATCACGGGAAGCTCTGACTAATGATAATGAATAGCCCTAATCTCTATACATTCTCCAGAGCCTCTGACATTGAATTGAATATATCCTCAATGTCACCATTGTAATCAATCCTCTCTTCACCGTCTGCAATTTCTAGAGCTTCAGCGATATCGTGGGCATCATCTAGTTCCCGGATTGCCTTAATAAATCTTTCAAAAAAATCTTCCATGAATATTTTCCTTTCCGTCCATAGAGCTATATTCTTATGCATTACCTCATATTCCATTCATCTGTTGTATCCTTGTCAACCCTGGCCAGCTTCCTATGTTTATTCTACTGCTTATCTTCTGTCACCTTTCAGATCTCTTGAATGACAAGGAATTCATAATCCTATCCTTATTGTCTTGGTTGATCCCTATGTACCGGAGTGTTACCGAAATATCCGAATGGTTCAGTATTTCTTTTATTCCGACTGCATCATGAGTCGTCTGGTAAGTATGATATCCCCAGGTCTTTCTCAGTGTATGGGTACCTACTCTTGATATCCCAAGTGCATCCGCAGCACTGTTCAGAATATGATAGGCTTGCTGCCTTGATATGGGTTTGTTCTTGTCCTGTCTGGATTTAAACAGATATTCATAATCCTTTTTATCCTTGATATACTCCCGGATGATCGGCTTCAGCTCTGGATTGATGTTGAACTTCTTTTCCTTCTCCGTTTTCATCTCCCTGATATAGATACTGTCCTTATCCCGAACATCACGGACTCTAAGTCCTAGAATATCCGATATACGAAGCCCTGTATAAATCCCAAACATAAACATAACATAATCCCTTTGACTTCTGATCTTCAGGTAATCAGCCATGTCAAATATCTTCTCTCTGTCCCTGATCGGCTCCACTGTATTCAACTTCCCACCTCCTTCCATAGACCTCAACCATGCTTTTCATCACTTACTCCTCCTTCACTACCGCCTTAATGTTTCTTCATCTGCTGCAAACGTACCGTAATATTGTCAATGAAGAACTCACGAAAATTATGATAGTTGCTGGCATCTATCTTGACCCTTTGGGACAACAGATCATCCTTGAGCATACTAAAAGCTTCAAGGATCAAATTCACATGATACTCATCGAATGCCTTAGAATTTCTGATCTCCATTTCCATATGGTCTAGTAGCTTTTTCATGTCCTGAAGGAACATATCATTACCCATGAGAACGTTTGTAATATCCTCTAGGTGAACCGATTGTACCGTACTGATATTAACCGGACTCCTTCTCTTGGCATTGGCTGCCTTTACTGCAATATCAATCAATCTTTCTTCCTCGATATTGCTTACACTGTATGTATTGTTCACGATTTACCCACCCCCCTCTCATTCATCTTCTTTTAGGCTACTGCGTTTATTCTTTTTTACTGTTCCTAGACCTATTCACTTTCATAAGCTCATTATCATAATATTTAGAGAGTATATATAATACTAATAAAATTATATATCCTTTTAATACGCTTATATCCCTGCTCAGTACCGTCATTTATTGAACTAATCATGCTCGTTATAGTATCCTGAAGTGATGAATTACTCGTATTCATATTGACATATTCACAATATATGTCAGATATCAATCTAAACCCTTTTGAAACTTTTCTGACCTTAATTCCAGTTATACTAATTATCGAGTCGAATATATTTTTCCAATCATCCGCAGACTGTAATTCATCATTATTTGCATATACTCTTAAGGCTGCTTCACATAGCTTTTTATATACCGCAGCCTGTTGCTCCTCTGTAAGATGCTTCATAGCATTCATAATTTTCTCCTTCTCTATTGTGCCGGGAGTTAATCTTTGATATAATCTTTATGTAATTCCGGCTTGGTTGTCGAATTACGTGCTATTGATAAGTTGCCGCTTATTCAATAGCTTTTTTATTTTTCGTCCGAATACCACATTCTCGCTGGCTTATGCCGGCTCCTGTTAAGGAAGTCAACATTTTCTTTCTCTGTTTTCATCTTCCGAACCGGAACATCCGGGATTTCTACCACGATCGCCATTGAATTGATCCGATCTACGGTACGCTCATCCAGCTTCAAACTTTCGATAGGCAGATTGCTTGTAAAAATCGTAGTGAGCTTTTTATTACAGCGTTCATTGATCAGCTGAAATAAAATCATATCGGTATGCTCCTTCTTAATCTCCGTTCCAATATCGTCCAGAATGAGCAGCCTGGCCTTATAAAATTCTTCAATCTCTTCGTTAAGGTCCCCGGATTTATAATTCTTTTTAATAAGCCCCAGGAGGTCCAAAACGGTTGTGAACTTTACTGACATGGATATCTGGTTCATCAGTTCATTGGCAATCACACAGCTGAGCATTGTCTTTCCGCTTCCTTTCGTCCTGCTATAGATATAAAGCCCCTTCGATGCCTCTTCATAATCCTCAAAGTAGGTCAGAAAGTCATTCATGATCCTGATCTGGTTTTTCACATCACAGTTATAGATATCCCACTTAAAGTCTTTTGCCCTGACATTGCTGTATTTGAGGGGAAGATAAGCTCTTGATCTCCGATACTCCGAACCTGTCTTTCCGCTACACACGCATTTACGTGCAACTGTATGAGGATAGTTATAGTCCTTGTAATATCCATGTGGTGGATACTCCGTCAAGATGATCCCGGATCCATCACACTTCTTAAAAGGACATTTACTTGAAGGGACCGTCAATAACTGGGGGCTCGTAAACTTCTCCTCTGGCTTCGACCGATGCTCTGTATTCATCCATATATTCTCTTCCGGTTTTAACATGTCCAAATCCATTGTCTCGAACGTATTCTCCACTCTTCACACTTCCTTTGTTCGAATAATTTCCTTCGAGGACTTTCACTATATTGCCGTCTTTCATCAGCCAGTCAAAGCTGCACCACGAATTTGTTGCACTCCTTCCAGAAAGGAAATCACTATCCTCTGCCATAGTAAAAACCTTTCTAAGCTCATCCAGACTATAAGTATTTAGCCTTGCACTAATGGTTTTCTTCCGAGAATCCGATAGCTTTGTCACTTTCGGAAGAGAGATGCATATATCGTTGTAAAGGTCCACAATCAGCTTATAATCGATATTGGTGCACTTCTTAGGAATTCTATGACTAATTTGTTTCACCGGTACGTCACAGCATTTTACTTTCTTATCATCAGATTTATCTGGTGGCACTTGACTTTCTGGCTGTTTATTATGACTTTCTGACGAATATGTATTATTTTTTATCACTGTATCTATTTCTGTATCTATCTCTGTATCTATCTCTGGTGTAGATTTGTCTAGACATTTGTCCTTGATTTTGTCCTGTGAAATGTCTATCGATTTGTCTTGTATTTTGTCCCGTGTAATGTCCACTGTTATATCTGGACATTTGTCAGCAATCATGTATACATACTTGTCTTGTTCAATCTGCTCCCTATATATCCTCTTTCTATCTGCTTCAGTGCTGCTTTTGCCGATAAAACTTTGTATATTGGTCATATATATCGCCCCATTTTCAATAATTTCAATTAATCCAAGCTCTTTAAAAATATCAAGTGCTTGCTTAACCGTCTTTACATCGTGCCTTGTTACCTTGGCGATAATATCAGCCTTATAAGGAATGGTATCACTGAGCATTAATTTACCATTTCGCTTAAGACTTTTAAGGTATAATTTCAATAATATATTGGAATAAACATATCCATTTGGCATGTTTTCTAATATAATGATTTCATCACTATCAAAGAAATGTTCCTTTAATCTCATATAGTAATAAACTTTATTATCTGGCATTCACCCACCTGCTAACTTTATATGTATCTTTAATTAACTCTCATTTTAGATAACCTTCTTGACTATCGACCTATGAATACACAGATAACTGTATATATCTTTTTAAGAATTTCCTCATCAGTAATCTCAGCAAGAAAATCATATATAAATTTCTTATATACCTCTGTCATCTACATTCCCCCTTTATCCAAATTAATAGTTTAATAAGTTACACTCATTTCTGTTTCGCTGCTAAATCTTTCAGCAACTCCCGATCCTGATCAATCTTCTTCACACCTCTTTCTATACCTAGGCTTGTCCATTATGTAGCCGCATATGATGTATTCTGACTATCTTTCTTCGTCACGGACTTTAATGTCACCTTTATACCTTCCCTATCCGCTATAATTTCAGCGATTACCTTAAATACTTTGTTTGGATCAGGTTTTGTATTATCTCGGTTCATGTTCGCCTCCAAAGTTTAACTTTTTGAAACCTTTAGGGTAAAAAAATATACACCAACTTCGTCAGGTGGGATATCCAACATCTCGGACGCTTTAACAATATCGTCAGAAGTAAATCTGACTTTATTATTAAGTTTCAAAGACATTGTGTTCTCTGATACCCCAAATTTCTCAGAAAAGATGGATTGATTTCCATATTTTTCTACAATCTTACCCCTCAACTTATTGTAGTTAAATGCCATAATTAACTCCTTTCATCCAATATTTAGTATTTATTACAGCTCGAGTTTAACATTTTGAAACATTGTTGTCAATACATATTTTTAAACTTTTTAAACTTATTCATTGACATTTTTAAACTTTCTTATTATAATGCAAATTATGGGAGGTAACAAAAAATGGCACATCTTATTACAGAATTAAAGGAACGATTGAAAAGCGCATTAATAATAAGAGATATGAAGCCTGTAGAATTATCTGAAAAAACAGGAATACCAAAATCCGCGATTAGTCAATATATGTCAGGCTATGCAAAGCCTAAAAATGATAGAGTTTATCTTATATGCAATGCTTTGGATATCGAGGAAGCATGGTTATTAGGGTATGATGTTCCAATGGAAAAAAAATCATCTCCCGATGTTCTGTTTGTGAGAGAAACAAGCAATTATGGCACTAAACATAATTCAGGTGATATCAATGCTACTAAACTCTTTAATATATACTACGAACTTAATAGTCTGGATAAGGAAAGACTATTAAATTATGCAGTAAAATTAAATGATTTACGCGAATTTGAAGATGCTACTTTAAATGCAGCTCATGAGATACCTGGGGCAACACCTGAGGAAAAAATGCATGATGAAGCAATTATGGATGACGAAAATTTCTAATAATATACATTGATTGATCATAACATAAATTATATTACATTTGGGGTGATTATATTGACATACGAAGAATTGCTACAATCAGCAGACGAATTGAATTTAATTATTAAAGAGAAGCCTTTACATGGAAATAAAGGACGAATTAAAGGCAAGAAAATAGCAATTAGAAAAGATATACCTACCTTATCAGAAAAGGCGTGTATCTTGGCAGAAGAAATCGGCCACTATCTTGTTAACTCTGGAGATATACTAGATCAGAGCAAAACTGGAAATCGAAAGCAGGAACTTAAAGCTAGATCCATAGCATATGAATTGCAAGTTGGCGTGGTAGGGCTTATTGAGGCATACGAAGTCGGCTGCTCCAGTGCATACATGATAGCCGACTACCTTGGAGTAACAGAGACGTTCTTGGAAGAATCGTTAGAACATTACCGCAGAAGGTATGGCATTTATACTACATTTAGAAATTACATTGTATATTTTGAACCAGTTTTAGGAGTTATGCGGATGATATAAGGATATTACAGTAAGCCATATTCCTTCTTAAATTAGTAAAGGTGATTAATATGAAAAAGAAACCAGAGAAAACACTAAAACGTTGCGCTTTATATTTGCGTGTCAGTTCAGACAGACAGGCAAAGACAGGAGACAGTCTTCGGGAGCAGCTTGAAACTCTTCGCGATTATGTTAATAGGCATAATGATATGGTTATATTTGATGAATATATAGATGAAAGTATTTCTGGCCAGAAACTCAATCGCGATGACTTTACTCGCCTTATGGATGATGTGAAAGCAGGAAATGTAGATATTGTCCTGTTCACTAAACTCGATCGTTGGTTCCGCTCCCTACGTCATTACCTTAATACTCAAGCTATCCTAGAAGAACAAGGGGTATCATGGACTGCCGTATCTCAACCGTTTTTTGACACAACAACAGCCCATGGCCGAGCGTTTGTAGCGCAATCCATGACTTGGGCAGAACTAGAAGCACAGAATGATTCTGAGCGTATCCTTTCCGTCTTTGAAAGTAAAGTAAAATTCGGAGAAGTGATCTCAGGTACCGCTCCGTTTGGATATCACATAGAAAATAAACGCCTTGTCCCGGATGAAAATGCAAAGTATGTTGTTGCTGCATTCAATCGCTATAAGCTAACATCTAATTTAACCGATGTAATGAAATATATGCGCGAGGAGTTCGGTATTGATAGAACTTCAGCCACTTATCGAAGAAGCATACTGAAAAACCGGAAATATATCGGTGAGTTTCGTGATAATACAAACTATTGCCAACCAATTATTGACCGCGAAACCTTTGATTTAGTCCAGAGCCTGATATCGCGAAATATACGCGCCAATAAGAAAAAGGATTATCTCTTCTCTGGAATGATCAAGTGTGGAGATTGCGGGTCTGCAATGGCTGCGCATCAAGTACATGGAATTGGCCATCCAAAACTTGACGGCAGCCGAAAGAAATATAAACGTAGCGGGTACCGATGCAAGCGACACTTTGATCTTAAGTTATGTGGCAATCAAAAGATCCTGTTTGAGACTACTCTAGAAAAGCATTTAATATCACATTTACGTGAAGACCTTGAGGATTATATCGGAGAATATGAATTATCTACTGCTCCAATTATTAGCACTATTGCAAAGAGAAAACAGATTGAAGATAAAATCGAAAAGCTCAAAGACCTCTATTTAAATGACCTGCTCACAATGGATGAGTTTAAACTCGATCGTTCAAAGCTAATCGATCAGCTAAATGCAATACCTTCTAAAGATGTACCTAAGAAAGATTTATCCAAAGTAAAGCAACTTTTAAACAGCAACTTTGAAGATATATACTTGACATTCGATTTTAATGAGAAGATACGCTTCTGGAGATCTATACTCCAAGAAATTCGATTCTTTTCGGACCGTTCCATCAAACTTATTTTTTTGTAGTAATTGCTATAGTGCTAACAATGTATGCCCGGTATTAAGAGCCTGTAGCATATCAATTGCGGCCGCATCGCGGACTTCGCCTACGATAATCCGATCAGGACGCATTCGAAGAGAGGTTTTTATAAGGTCACGAATCGTGACCTCATTATTTCCCTCCGAATTTGCGTTACGTACCTCCAAGCGGACAAGATTTGGAATATTACGAAGCTGAAGTTCCGCAGAATCTTCAATTGTAATAATTCTTTCGTCGGAGGGGATAAAATTAGATAGAACATTAAGAAAGGTGGTTTTGCCGGAACCGGTTCCGCCACTTATGAAGATATTGTATCCCGACATAACCAGCTTTTTTAAAAAAACTGCTAATTCTTGCGAGATAGACCCCAGATCAATTAAGCGATCCATAGTGATCGGTTTGTCCGGGAATTTTCTTATCGTTATAATTGGGCCCTCCATAGCAACCGGCGACAGAACAATATTGACTCTGGAGCCATCCGGCAGTCTGGAATCCACAATTGGACAAGCTTCGTTAATAATACGGTTTGAATGGGAAACAATCTGTTGAACAACATCCTCCAGCTTTTGTACAGATTCAAATTTTCTGTTACTGGGATAAATTCTTCCATCTCTTTCTATAAATATATTCTCCGGCCCGTTTACCATGACTTCTGTTATGGCTGGGTCATCTATCAATTCCTGCAAAATATCAAGCCCTCTAATTGAGTTGAATATTTCCTTGCGAAGTCCTTGCTTCTCCTGCATACTAATATATTGATTTTTACTACAACTAATCAGTTCACCATCTATTATATCCAAAAGCTCTTCATCCGAAATATCTCTGCTCAAATCAATCTGTTCTATCACCATATGCCTTAAAGCTTCCTTTAAATGGTCCATGTAAGCCTCCTGCAGTATTATTGATTTTTATATTTTTTTGCATTTTCCCAGGACAAAGTGCCAGTAAGTTCTTGTAGTGTTACCGGAAGGGCTTCTATACCTTCCTCCCTGCAAAGTTCTATCAGGCAGAATTTATCGGTGTCAACATCTATTCCCAGCTGTGCCTGTTGCCTCTTCCACTCCTGGTATACAGCTGTATCATATGGATAATCTATTTTAGTAATCAATACGGTATTGCTATTATTCATAAATTCCGTCAACGTTTCGGTATAGCATCCCACATAAAATATTACCGTCCGATATACAGCAGCTTTCCTTAATTCTTCCATCCACCGTCGGATATCTTCTTTGCCCAGTGCTATGAGATCTGCACCGTGCAAAATTCCTGACAGATATGATAGATTGCCCTTTATACCGGATATCATGTTCATTTTAGCAGTAATATCCGCTTTCTCTTTTAAATAATAAATAAAATCGGATAAAGACTGACCTAAATCGTTAAAATGTTCCGTCAACCTGACCGGAAGAGGATCCAACAACACCAGTAATACCTTATTTTGCTCTGACATCTGCATGGCAAGGGAACAGGTAAATAACAGACTTTCCAGACAGGGCACCGGCGAAACAACTGATATAATCGGCATTTGATCAAAAAACTTCCTGTCATCCTTACTTTTATCCATTTTTTTGGTATAATCTGTTACTATCTGATCCATTATAGAACTGGCTGCCTGAAACTTATAGATATTGGTACTATCATTATTAAAATATCCGGCAGCATAATCGGTCAAATAATAAATATATCCAATTCTTTGCGATTTCAGCAATTCTTCCTCCAAGACATCACCCAGCAATAGTATTTCAACCGGATGAAACTGCAGATATTCTTCCAGTGAATCCTTTCTGGTAAAAGCTGCTATCTCAAAAAAGGTATTATTTCTTTTAAAAAACTCCATAAAACGGGTTGCATAAAAAACGTCAGAATCGTAGATTACAAAGGTTTTCTCCACTTTGAAACCTCCTATAAAATTAACATTGGGAATTTAAAACTGAATTCATAATTAATGATATGCTTTGATCTTATAGCAAGCATCAAGCGATAGAAAAATGAGAACCGAAACTCTCATATCGAATTTCATATGAAATGTATTTCATGTAAATATATTACATTGATAGCTTTATTTTGTCAACCTTATTAGCTTTCATTTTTTATCTTTGGTATATTTAAACATTTTTTGGTATATAAAGGTATCAATTTGCACAATTTATTTTTACTCGTAATGATAAAAAAATTCCAGCAAACCCTTATGGCTGCCGGAATATTAAACTTTTTATCGTTACAAGCACATTTTACATAACTAAATACAAAAGAATTACAATACAGCAGTAATCTCAAACTATATCTTTCGTACTTTAAATCGGATAAAAAAACCGTACCCTGTATTATATCGCCCAAATGAAAACAATCTTGTTGTCAAACGACGACAGCTTATCCGTTGTGCATAGTATTTATATAATAAAACCTGCCCTCTGAAGATAGGCTAAAAGTAGCTTTTGTCAACGATGTTAACTTGATAAAAGTCAGGTTTAAGTTTTTAAATGAAATGAAAATTAATGCGTAGTATGTTTATGCAAAATAGGCTCCAGAAAATAATGTTCCCCCATCATCATACCTACCGGCAGGAAAAGAATAAGTAGCGGTATCCGATATAGTACATAAAGACCGGCAGCAAATATTGATAACAATACCAGCGTCACAGGAAAATAACGGAATGTCATATATAATGCAAGCTTTAAGATCCAACCCGCTTCCATATCAAAACGAGACATAGCCGGAAAAGAATAAAGCATCACCCCTATCACAAGAACGAGCAATACAATATAAAAAATAACAAAGAATAATCCCGCATACCCTTCTGTCTTCTTATATAATATCCCGATATTCAGCTGAAGCGCAAAGTTTACTATTCCAAGAATAAGCCACAGAATTGTTCCGCGTTTCAGATTATCCCGGAACGCCCGTACAAATTCCTGTGACAGATACCCTCTATCCTGCATAATCACTTTATGAACTGTATAATACAAAGCGGTGGTCGACGCTCCTATCGTCACTATAGGGAGGCAGAAAACAAGCCATAACAGGCTAAGAACAGCTACATCAAATATTTTCTCCATATAATAGAAATAACTCTTCGAATTGTAATCAAATACTCTCTGTTTTTCTTTCACTTTATTATTTTTATCAAGCATAATGCAGCCTTCCTCCCCATAGCACTCTAGTTTTCAGCTAATTTATAGACTTCCCGATTCTAATCCAGCTTAATATAATTATGTGTTTAAATGTTAAAAGTTCCAGTAAATACTTGGCTTTATCAATTTGCACATACACAAACTGAAACACTGTGATACAGAAATTTGTTCAAGGAACAACTACATGAAGTCGCTGGTACATAAGATCCTGTTTCTTAAGACCTTATGTACTATTTCGCACTTCGTCCAAACAGAATCAGCTTATGAATTAACTTCTATATCACAGCACTACAGCATAAATTGCGCAACTGAACAACCAAAATACTTTACAGGGAGCCTTTCGTACACAAGACTTTGTTAAATAACTCTAAACTAAAACAATTCTAAACAATACCCATTTCTCGTAAACAAAGGTATCTGATCAATCGGCGTCTTAACAGCAACTTTCTGACCACCCTCATGGATATCTCCTGTCCAGGAATTAACCCACACAGAACCCTTCGGCAGATAAACCGTCATTTCTTCCACCTCTTCGTCCATTACCGGTGCCACCAGGACATCCGGACCGAACATATACTGCGTTTCATTTTCCCAGCAGGAAGCATCTTCCGGGAAATCATAGAACAATGGCCGCATTACCGGCGTACCCTTCTCATGCGCCTCTTCCATAATCTTCGTTATATACGGCTTCATCGCTTCTCTGATCTTCAGGTATTTTGTACAGATCTCATATACTTTATCCCCATAAGACCACACTTCATTCGGTGCTCCGGAGATACACGCTGCGCCGCCGGTGGTACCCTGCTGCGGCTGCAGCGGCCAACGGTAGCCGTGTAATCTCATAACCGGACAGAAGGTTCCGTACTCAAACCAGCGAACCAGGATTTCATGAAATTTAGAATCGTGGATATCTGCTCCGAAGAAGCCGCCGATATCCGTTGTCCACCACGGTATTCCGGCAATCCCCATATTAAGTCCTGCCGCAAACTGATTTTTTAAGCTGGCGAAGGTTGAGTGAATATCTCCGGACCAGACAAGCGCACCATACTTCTGTGAACCAGCCCAGGCACAGCGCAGGAGGTTAATAATATTTTCCTGCCCCTCCTCCTTCATTCCGTCAAAGAAGGTTTTCGCATACAACAGCGGATAGAGATTACCTACCTCCATATCCGACCCCAGGAAATACCGGTAGTTATCAAAATCATATACCGAATATTCCGGTTCTGCCTCGTCCAGCCAGAATACCTTAATGCCCTTGTCATAATAATTTGCTTTCGCCTTTTTCCATACGTATTCCCTTGCCTCAGGATTAGTCGGATCATAATGTACAGTGTTACCTTGGAAATCCATTGAGATACGGAAGCCTCTTTCGGTACGGATCAGTAATCCTTTATTGACCATTTCGTCAAAATTTTCACTCCTATAATCTACCGTCGGCCATATGGATACCATGAGTTCAATACCCATTTCCTTAAGTTCCGCAATCATGGCATCCGGGTCCGGCCAATAGGTAGGATCGAATTTCCACTCTCCCTGCAGGGGCCAATGGAAGAAATCCACAACGATCACAGAGATTGGAAGCTTTCTTTTCTTGTATTCTCTTGCTACTTCCAGAAGCTCTTCCTGTGTCTGATAACGAAGCTTACATTGCCAGAAGCCCATCGCATACTCCGGCATCATAGGTACCTTACCGGTTGCCTCCGCATAAGCTTCTTCAATTTCTGAAGGGGTGTCTCCTGCCGTAATCCAGTAATCCAGTTTTTTCGAAGAATACGCTTCCCAGGTAGTAATATTCTTTCCAAAATTAACGCGACCGACCGCCGGATTGTTCCATAGAAAGCCATATCCCAGCGACGACAGTGCAAACGGAACACTTGCCTGAGAATTACGGTGTGCAAGCTCTAAATCGGCTCCCTTTAAATCCAGGAAAGGCTGCTGATATTGTCCCATGCCGTATATTTTTTCTCTCTGGTTCGATACAAAACGCATGGATAATTTATAGTCCCCACCAATAATTGGCCTAAATTCTCTTGCCTCTACTTCAATCGAGCTGCAGGTTTCTGCAAACATATCCTTGCGGTTACGCACATATTCTTCCAGTAAAAGCTCCTCTTTTTGATTATAGAAGCATATCTTGCCTATTTTATTAATGACTGCTTTTATTTTTCCGTTGGTGATGGTTGCCTGGTATTTTTCTATAACAATGTCCGCTTCCTTGTTTGCCGGCGGTATCAGTGCCCAATCCTCCTGTGGCATTACCGGCATCTTGCTTGCCCGTACCCGAAGACTGTTTAAGCCCCATGGTTCAATAATAACTCTTTCACTGTCATACCGGTAATAAAGGCTATTATCTTCACTGCTGAAATATCCTAATAAAAAATCCTGTTTTGGTCCATGATCATGATCTGACATATTAACCTCCCTCTGCCGCTTAAACGGTTCTCTAAACCTGTGCAAAAAGCACCCTTGGCACTTTTCGTCGATTGATAATAAGGATTTGAGTATCAAAAGTCCTATGAAAAACTTGGCTTCGTCAATTTGCATATACACAAACTTACTTGCTGTAATACAGAAGCATGTTCAATAAACAACTGTATGAAGTCGTTGATACTTAGGTCCTGTGTTTTAAGACCTTATGTACCACTACGTACTTCGTTCAAGCGAAAGCGGGTTGTGAATGAACAATCTTCTGTATCACAGCATAATTTGTACAAATTGACGAATAAAATACTGTACAGGGACTTTTGACTCTCAAATCTAATAAGTAATGCGCTAAAGTTTACACGCTTTTCGAAAAATTATTTAAAACTATTCTTTCACCGCCCCAGATGTAAGACCACCTACAATATATTTTTGTAAAAACACAAAAAGTAAAATAACCGGCAGTACCAATATCGTACCATATGCCATAATACAATTCCATTTCGTACCATATTTACTCTGGAATTTTTGTATATTGGCTGTCAGAGGACGCATCTCCGGCTTTACATTAAAGGTCATGGAATAAGCAAGATCATTCCAGCCTCCTAAGAAGGAGATTACCATAACCGTAATAATACCGGTCTTAATCGTAGGTAGCATAATTCTTAAAAAAGACTTAAATACATTGCAACCGTCTATTCGAGCGGCATCATCCAAAGAGGTTGGAATACTCTTGAAATAAGGACGCAGCGTAATAACAATAAACGGTATGGAACCGCTGGCAATCGCAATGGACGGTGCTGCATAGGTTCCCAGTAGATGAAATTGATTAAAAATCAGATACATCGGTGTCAGCATTAAAGAAGCCGGCAGCATCTGCGTTATTAAAAAGGTCAGAAGAAACACTCTTCTACCCGGTATACGGTACCGCCCCATACCATAAGCTGCCGGCACTCCAAAGAGCAGGGAAATACTCATGGAGCATACGGCGATAATAATACTGTTTTTTAAGGACGATAAAAAATCCTTATCTTGAAGATTGGCCAGCCATGGGTCAATTGTAAACTCGTGAGGATAATAGGTAAGTATTTTTCCAAAGGTCTCCGTATCGGATTTGAAAGACATCGCCATCAGCCAATAGATCGGAAACAGGAAGATAATCGCAATTCCTATCGATATGATACACATTATGATATTTCTGGCTTTTTCCTTCGAATGACTTACCTTAGCTACTTTGTCCTGTACCATATCAGTCGTCCTCCCTTGCTATCAGCTTCAGGTAGAGCAGGCCTATCATAAATAAACACAGGAATAACACAATCGCAGAAGCGGAGCCCATGGAAAACTGATATTGTGAAAATGACAAATCATATGCATAGGTTCCCAGTACATCCGTGGAATTGAGCGGTCCTCCGCTTGTCATAACAAACATTAAATCAAAGGCCTTAAAGGTATAAATAAAACCCAGCATCAATACAGCAAGGATTGCCGGTTTCATCAGGGGAAGAATAATATGGAAGAATTTCTGTCTCGCATTCGCTCCATCCACAGCTGCACTGTCAAAAATTTCATCCGGTATTCCCGTTAAGCCGGAAGTAAGCAGCAGCATATTAAACGGAATACCAACCCAGCAGTTTACCGCAATTACCGCTCCCAGAGCTGTACTTGAGCTTATCAGCCACTCAACCGGCTTATCAATGATACCGGTTCTCAGCAGCAAATTATTAATAACGCCTTCCGATACGCCAAACATATTCTTGCCCAAAAGACCCGTAACCGACATAGGCATCATATAGGCTACCAATATCAATCCACGGATCGGGCCTGCCAACGTAAACTTTTTCGAAAAGAACAAGGCAAATATAAATCCAATGGAGAACTGTACAATAAGGCAGGCAATTGTAAATACAAAGGTATTCTTAAATACCAGTAAAAATGTTGCATCCTGAAATAAATGAATGTAATTATCAAAGCCAACAAATACAGAAGTACCTGACTTAAAGTTCTTAACACTCACATCCTTAAAGCTTAAGATAAAATTATAAACCAGCGGATATCCCAGAACAAAAGCTATATATAGAAAGCCGGGCAAGACAAATGCATACCCCTCCAGCTTTTTCTTTCCCACCATGGTCAATCGCATGAA
This sequence comes from Bacillota bacterium, assembly GCA_023418475.1. Classification (GTDB taxonomy): domain Bacteria; phylum Bacillota; class Clostridia; order Lachnospirales; family Lachnospiraceae; genus Mobilitalea. Next base: position 27,473 of record JAEZZO010000004.1, on the reverse strand, counting down.
AACACCTCATTTCTTTTCCTCATAAGGCTCTGCTGTCAGAGGAAGCAGGCAAGACACATCCTTTATCTGTTCTGAAGCATAAGCCAGTGAAAAATGCGGAGCTGAAATAAATGTGTTGCTCTCTTCAACATTCAAACCAGCTCCGTATTCTATATGTTATTCAACCATTATTTTCAGAAATTACTGAGCAATCGGATTTTTTGCAACAATCGGATCTACTACCGCCGCAGCATCCTTGCTGGCCTGCTCGGGAGTCTTCTCCCCGATAAAGGATGCCTGCATTGCTGTATAGACAGCTTCGGATATCGTCGGCCATTCTGCATGAGGTCCTCTGGCTACTGCAAATGCAAGGCTATCGGTAAATACCTTATACCTTTCATCCTTTGTCCAGAAATCCTTTAAGGTAGCCGCATCACTTCTAACAGGCTGCTTTCCGGCAATTTCACACCAGTCTGCATTATTCTGTGCTGACTGCATATATTTCAAAAAGTCTACGCAGGCATCCTTCGCCTTGGAACCAACGCATACACCAAAGTTTTCGCCGCCGATTACAGTAGCGTTCTTCTCGCCCTTTGGCAATACAGCATACTGATATTTGAATTTATCCTTCACATCATTATCGATGGTTGATACCTGCCAGGTTCCTGTCTCAAACATTGCTGCCTTTCCTGCACAGAATGCATTATAAGCATCGCCCTGTGTCCAGTTAACAACCTCTTTACTCATGTAACCATTTTTCACCAAATCAGATAAGAAGGTCATTGCTTTTACTGCGTTGTCTGAATCCAGGTCTGATACGTTTGCGCCTGCGGAATACAGCCAGGGAATATACTGGAAGGTACCCTCCTCTGTACTGACAGCACTCATTGCAAAGCCGTATACAGAATCTGCAGGATTTGTTGTTGCAGCCGCAACCTTCGCAAATTCATCCCAGGTTGTTGGCGGAGCATTAAAGCCGGCTTTCTTCAACATATCCATGTTACAAACCAGTGCAAGGCAGTTAGAATTATTCGGAAGACCATAGATACGTCCCTGATTATCCTTACAGCTGCTGAGCGGTCCCGGATAGAATTTGTCCAGATCTGCCCATCCGCCTAAATCATCAGTGATATCTTCAAAAACACCCAGCGCAATGTAGGATTCCATATCGGGCGAGTCTACCATTCCGATATCCGGCAGCTCTCCTGATACAGCCCCTATCGTATACTGTTTCATTAATTCTTCACGGGATACATAGGTACAGGTAATATGAATTTTATTCTGCATCCCATTATACTGATCCACCACCTTCTGAAGTGCTGTAGCTTCATTTTCAAAATAGTGCCAAAGAGTGACTTCCTCCGGAGCGCCCGAAGAGCTGTCCTTCGTACTGTTTGAAGCATCTTTGCCTGCTGCTGCCGTTGGAGTGGAAGCGGTTGATGCATTGCCCCCGGATGCATTCGAACTGCTTTTGGTCTTACAGCCTGTCATCATAGCCATTACCATAACAATGGCCGTCAGTAAAGCTACCAGTTTTCTCATTTTTTTCATAAATAGCCTCCTACTCTTTAAATAATATAATTTTCAAGTTCATTCATCCACCAGCTTCTTTTCAAAACCGATCAACTATCTGAATTGAATAAGTAAATTATATAGAAAAAGAGATTTCTAAGGTACAAACGTTTTTAAGATTTGGAAGACGAATTTAGATCAATATTTTAAGATTGCAGTAATATTTTAAGATTGATTTGACAGACGGATACTCAAATACCCGTCTAAAAGTAGTTATACTATATAGAAATGCTTTCTCGTAAAAGCCTCATCATTTGCATATTTCATCAGATAATTGCAGCTAATTACGGGTTCTTCTTATAAATTCGGAGATACTTTCTCCCTGTATCTCACGAAACACCTTATTAAAATACTTCGGATCAGAAAATCCCACGCTATAAGGTATTTCTTCCTTCGGAAGGCCCTCATTCACCAATAAAGTTTTTGCTATCTCTATCCTGTATTTCCTCAGATATTTTGAGAAGGTAATGCCAATGTCTTTATGAAACAGATAACTGAAATATTCCTTGGTCATTCCTAGCTGTTCGGCAATTGTTTCCTCACTTATTTTTGTCGTATACATATTTTCAATTATTTTTAAGGACTTTAATACCATAGGATGCGCGTCCGGATATTGCTTTACCAGATCTGCGATTGCTTCTCCGCTCTTTTTTTGATCCTTTGAATTTAACCTTTCCAATACCGATTCCACTTCTTCATAGGTGACCGGTTTTACGAGAAATTCCCTTACTCCCAGCGAAATTGCCTGTCTGGCAACTTCAAACTGTTCATATGCACTGATAATAACAAATTCCGATTTTATTCCGAGGGATCTTACTGCTTTTATCAGGCTGATTCCATCCATATATGGCATTTTAACATCAGTAAATATAACTTCCGGTTTTACAGTTGTAATAATCTCCAAGGCTCTTCGCCCATCTGGAACATTCGATACTACTTCATATTCCTCTGATATGGAAGTGATTAAATTATGCAATCCCCTTCTCGCCCTATTCTCATCCTCTACAATCATAATCCTCATGGTGTCCTCCTGAACTTGATAGATTAGCGATACGATAGTAATATAGATTAGCCCGACAAAAACCTGATGTAGGTTATGTAGATAAATATGAATGTATATATTCATATCCATATAAATAAATTTGTGGCTTTTGTCGAACTAATCATACTATATTAAGATATTCTTTCAGCGGATATGGCAGGTAAAATATAAACTCAGTTCCTTCCTCAACACCTGTTATCAGTTCCACTTCCATTTCGTCTCCATAATACATGCGCATTCTTGTTATAACATTGGATATTCCTATCCCTACATTCTTTACATCAGCATCCAGGGGTGATTTTAATATCCTCCGAATAATTTCTTCCGTATCAGGATCCATGCCTTGTCCATTATCTTGTATGATCAGCTTTAATTTATTTTCTGCCTTTTCACCTCTGATGTAGATCATTCCTCCCTGCTGCCTGTTTTTGAACCCATGTTTTATGGAATTTTCAACAAATGGCTGCAGCATTAGCTTTCTGCAAGGCCAGCTTTCAAATTCTTCCGGAACTCTGATTTCATAATCAAAGACCTCCTCCAGCCGGAATTTCTGAAGATACAGATATTGCTCAATCCATGCAAATTCCTGTTGTATGTATACCTGCTGATGCTTCTGGTCAAAGGTATATCTTAAAATATTGGACAGTTTTTTAATTAATAAGGATGCCTTATGATTACCCATTTCGATTACTTCATAATTAATTGCACCAAGGGTATTACATATAAAATGGGCATTAATCTGTGATTCCAACGCTTCCCATTCTGCCCGCTGTTTCTTTTTTATGGATATGATTTTATCATTATGGGTCTTTTCTACCTGTTTGTTCATGTCATAAATTGTAGCCAGCATATTATTATATTCCTCCGCTAACTTCCAGATTTCATGTTTCCCTTCAATATGAATTCTGTCTGTCAGCTTTCCCTTTTTTACCTTCTGGATAGAATAATTAATTGCCCGAACCGGTTTTAAAATAATTAATATAATAAAAACGATAAACGCTATGCTGATAAAAATGATAGCGAGGTAGAATATTGATCCGCGATAATAAATCTCATTCATCTGAAGCTGCATTTTGTTCACATCAGTAGCAATATTGAGTGTCCACCTGGTTTTACTGATGGGATGACTGATATTCTCCAGGTCTTTCTGATGCAGAAACTCCATCTGGTTAAGTCCGATCATTTTTGGATTTTCATGAAATATAATAATACCTGATTCATTTGTTATATATCCTGTTGAGATATCTTCTCCGCTATTATAGATTGTATCAATAAATTCTCTCATGACATCCATGTTAAAAGAGATTACCACCATATTGGATACCTTGTCCCATTTATTCCGTCCCTTTAGCGGCACCACGATATGGAATAAATGAAGTGAGTTATCATTTGGATGGGTAAGGTTATAACTCATAATTAAATAACGCGGCATTTTTTTGCTGCGCATTAAATCCATCATTTTGTTATCCATCTCGATAAGAATATCATTATTTTGGCTGTTCCATATTTTATAATTTGTATAATCCTTTCGGTCATACTGAATGACCCGTCCCTGATCGGATATAATGCAAATATTTTCTATCCACTGGGAATATTGGGAGTACTTGCTTAAAGAATTCAGTAAATGAAGGCTGCTTCCAATCGCATTATTACTTTTATAGCTCTCCGTCATATTATAAAGATTATCATCAACCGATATCTCCGAGGAGGTCTTAATAAATTCTTTCATGATGTAATTGATATTCTTATTTACCGATGTAAGAATAACTTCTTCTGATTTATAGGTCCGTTTATTAAAATAATCCTTATAATGCTCCGTTAGATAGATTTTTACTACCGTAATTGATAATAAAACAACGGTAACGGTAAATACAATAAAAATAAAAAGGATATTTGATAGATAATAATTTTTCCCTTTACGATACAACATCGATAGTAGTCTTCTCATAAAAACTCCGTTCCGCCATTGATTTATGATATTTTTCAGGTTATATTTTATACCATACTCCCATGCCTTAATAAGCATAACCACAGATAAAAGACGGGGAGACTACCCTTATTTGATATCCATAATTATATCATAACGTTCTTAATAATGAAAGAATTTCAGTTGCGCTGCCTAACACAAATAAGTTTATGGTTACTGTTCTAAAAAAGAGAACAGCAGCAATGGAATTATAGATTTCAAAACCGCTGTTCTCCCTAAAGAGACTGTTATTAAAGAATAATCTTCTGTTCATATGGATAATAGTTGTTCAAAATATTAACATCAACTTTTTTACCCTCATAGGTAGAACGCCAGTTGTCAAAATCCGGGTTTGTCCATACCGTCCCATCCTCAAAGGTAACTTCTTTATCGCAATACAGTACATAAGCTATTTTTTTCACCGACTTATCTATGCCTAAAAGATTTAAGGACCAGCCACCGAATACATCATAGGTTTGGGAAGGAGCAATTTCAGTTGAACTTTCCTCCAGATAAAAATAAGTGCTTTCGGCTTCTGTATCTATACTCCACCAATCTATTTTAAGGGGATTTCCATCTTTATCAAAAGCAAGCATCCCATACTTGTATCCTTCAATTTTCTTTGTTGTTTTGTTGACTTTGGTAGCGTGAATGTATGGGTGCCCATCTGCCCCCTCATAGCGGCGCATCTCAACATTTTCATAGATAACAGCTCGCAAAGCGGAAGTGTTTAAACTAGCAGGGATGCTGCTGTTTTTTGATTGCTTATTTTGTTTACTCAGCTTAAACTCAATCGTACCATTTACTTTGCTTATCGTCTTGGCGGTGTCATTCCTTATTGAAATTGTATATTCTCGGCCAGTTTCGATTTTAAATGTGGTTGCTTTCCCATTTTCCACGAAATGAGATTTTGTGGCTCCGTCGGGTGATGTGTATAAGACTATCAAGCGGCTATTACCAGCCCAAGTTAATAATATCTTACATTCTGTTCCATCTACAAGAAGCTGTGAGCCAAGTGATATTTTACCTCCTGGCGTTATCTCTTTGCTGCTAATACGGATTGGACTGACAGATGAGCTGGTCTCCATAGCCCTCACTGTATAGGCTCCTGCAAAAACTGTGCCGCAAATTAGAGCAGAGGTTAAAACAGTCGCAACAAGAATAAGCCATCTCGGTTTTTTATGATATCGCATGATTGCACTCAGCCTTTCTTTAATTAGTTTTCCATCTTTGTTTAGTGAAAGTGAAACAATATCGCTGCCATCTAAATTGTTTATCACAATAGAATTTAGCAATATTTCACCATAAGTCTGTCGCTCTGTGTCGGCTATGAAAGCCACAACCGTTTCATCGCAGGAGAATTCGCAATCTTGGTTAATTTGCTTTCTTACCCAATAGGCAAATGGGTTGAACCAGTGTAGACATACTGCCACTTCTGCAAGCCATTTGTAAATAAAATCCTTACGGCTATAATGCGTCAGTTCGTGCCTTAAAATAAGCTCCAATTCAGAGGAGGAAATATCCTCTTTAGGCAAAACAATAATTGGCCTTATAAATCCAACGAGCATTGGTGCTCGTACAAGAGAATTTGTGCCAATATGTATTTTTTTCTCAATTCCCATCGCTGTACTCACGGTTTGCAGAACAATGGGCAGTTGTCCGTCAATTATTATTTTGCTTTCCTTTTTTACCATTTTCACAAACTGGTTATATCCAACTACTTTTCGGACGAACAAAAGCAATGCAATACTTAACCAAAGAACACCCCAAAGATGATTTTTCAAATCAAAAAAAACCATCGAAAGCCATAGGTAGTTCCTGTGAATTACTATTTCCAATATCTGAAAGTTCGAGAGACTGCGTACCCTCTGGAAAGTGAAATTCTGGCACTTGTCCAATGGGTTCCCTCTGAACGTTTAAATGTGTCTCCACTTTCTGAAACAAGCCGCCTACAATGCTTACCTCAGGACTAAACGGAATTAAAAATCGTAGGATGACAAGAAGCCAAAGATAATATTGCCACGTTTTGCTAAATCGCTGTAAAAGCGGCTTTAACAAAATCAGCGTTACAGCCACCAAAGAGCCGGACAAAGAGAGAGACAACCACAGTAATAATAAATCATTCATATTTGTCTCCTTCATTTTTCCATTGCGTACGCAGCTCTTCCAAATCTTCTTGCGTTACATCTGCATAAGTGAGAAGTGCAGACATTAACCCCTTAACGTTACCGCCATATACTTTTTGAATAAATGATTTTGTTTTTGATCGTGTATATTCCTGTTCGGAAATAAGAGCAGCATAGTAGTAAACCTCTTTTTTTTCCTGTGCCAGCACCCCTTTTTTAACGAGACGATTAACAAGCGTATTGACGGTTGGGCTTTCCCATCCTTTTTCCCCTGTCAACATCGTTCGAATATGTGTATAGGTAACAGGGCTGCCATGCTCCCATATCACCCTCATGATTTCCGCTTCGGCCTCCGAAATTTTATCAATTTTTGAATTCAAATTATTCACCTCCATATGACAAGTGTTATATCTCTAATCATATTACACTTGTCATATGATTTTGTCAAGCATTTCTATGGAAAGTGTAGAGAGTTCTGCCGTCTCTTCCATGCAAAAAAACCGCCTCGGTCTTACCCGGGCAGCTTTTGAGTAAAGTTAAAGTGTTAGGTTGTTATTATTTGTTTCGGTTTTGTAGGCCCTGAAAAGCCTTGTTTTTGTAGTGTTCCCATTAAACACATTAATATATTAATATCTTTTTATCCATATTAAGCAAAGGAATAATATACCGCGAGTCCATACAGCATTAAAAACCCAGGTAGTCCGAGCAGTCCGTTTGCTGTAATGGTAGCCGCATTAATACCTACATTGATATCATAGCCTTTACTTTTCAGTATGAAATCCAAAAGATAGATCCCCACAGTACCAATACAGGCTCTGAGTCCAAAATTCAGAATAATATCCGGTCTTTTTCTGATAAAGCAAATCGCCAGGAAGACCAGGCAAGCTGCTATAATTCCAATAAATATAATACTATCCGTACTAAATTTCATACCTACCTCCAATCTGCACTTACTTTCGTGCTATTACAGTATTGTTTTTTCTAATACAACCCCATTACATTTATATACCAATTCCATCCATTTTATGTTATTCAAAAGAATAAATGGGAAATAATTTGACTATACTATAAGTAAATAAATTCTAAAGGAAGGTGAATCAATGGCATTCTTTACAAAAAAACGACCCCCGAAAGATAATTACCTGATCAATGAAATAAATAAGACCAAATTAGCAATGGATACAGCCTATTCTAATTTCCAGTATGTCGTAGATCCTGATTTGATAGATAGCTGTATCTACGAGATGAATGCCGTACAGAACAGGTATAAATTCCTGATCAGACAAGCAAAGGAATCCGATACCTCTTTTGTATAAATAAAAATGGATTGTTCTTTCTCTTAATTGCGATAATTTCCATTTTATGCAAACATAATGATCCTATAAATTTAAATCCTTCTTTTCGTGTCAGATCCCCAAAAGCAAAAGTGCGTTTTACACAACTATGTTCCACGCGCATAATTATGTATCCCCCAGAGGATCTTATTTCATAGGACGAACTTTACTATGAAACGAAGAAAGCATGCTTAACGGATTTTCTATTGTCATGAAAAATAGGCTGTCACAAATTACTTCCAGCTCTTTACCCTGTATCACTTAAGGTTTGCTGTAATGTAAATTGGGACAGCTTATTTTATGCAGAATATGGAATTTCCACCACAAAGGTAGCTCCCTGCTGCGGTGTATCCTTTACATAAATTCTTCCGCCTTGCAGCTCAATAAGCTCCTTTGCAACACTTAGCCCTAATCCAAAATGCGTATTATCGCTGCGTGATTGATCCTCCTGGTAGAAGCGGTCGAATATTTTTTCCCTCTTCTCCTTCGGTATTCCATTTCCATGATCCTCCACTTCAATGCAGAAGGAGCTTTTTTTAACATAGGGTCTAAGTATAATACTACTTCCGAACGGCGAATAGCAGATGGCATTATCAATCAAAATACCGATAATTTGTGTCAATCGTCCCTTATCGGCCTTTATTTTAGGTAATACATCTTCCGGAAAATCAAGTAATAATTGATGTTCCTTCTTTCGGCATAAAGCAGAATAGGTATCATAGAGATCAATCAGATAACTTTCTGTCTGAAGCTCTTCCTTACGAATTTGCCAGGTTCTTGCATCCGAAGAAGCAAGAATTAACATATCTCCGATTAATATGGACATTCTCTTGCATTCCTCAATAATTTTCGGAAGAAAATGCATTTCATCCGAACCCCCCAGCAATAAAGTCGTAGCATTTGATTGTATGACTGCAAGTGGTGTCCGTAAATCATGAGATGCCGCTGCAATAAATTCGTTTTGTTTTCTCTGACTTTCCTCTGCGGGTTTTAGAACTTTTCCAACAAAATACCAGCTAATCAAAAATAACACAAAGCATCCGGCAAGATTTATTCCAAGATAGATTGCAATCTGCATCCCGATTCTGGCTTTTTCATTCGGACGGAATTGAATTAGCACCAGGTTCAAACAACCCTTTTTTACAGGAATTTTACAGACTACAGCAAAGGCAGGTTCTTTATCCGCTCCGCTTAATAAAATAATAGAGCTGCTATTTTTATAGGAAAAAATCGTATTGACCGTGGTATCAATCCCCTCTGACAAGGCTTCTTCCTTTGCTTTGTTTACTAATGCTGCTCTTGGGAGGGATGGCGTCCAGGCTCCCTTAAAGAAAAACGGCCTCCCATTATCCTCTATATAAATAATTGCCCTGTTATCTACTTCCAGCTTAGAAAGCCATTCATTACTTATACTGTTATCATTCTGCAGCTTATATACAATTGTATCCTGCAGCTTCAGGAAATCATTTTTGTAAGTCTCCCTGATCTGCCGGATATTAATATAGCACATTCCCAGTACAATGATCGTAAGAGTAATTCCGGTTAAAACCGTATTTAAAATAATCAGGTTTCTTTTTATTCTATGCAGCATTTTACCTATCCTTTTTGTTTTCTTCCAGACGGTAGCCTACACCGTGAATTGTTTTTATTTGAACTGAAGTCTCAACTGATTTCAAATGTCTTCTGACGAAATGAATATAAATATCCAAATTGCCCTCCTCGACAAAATTATCTGCTCCCCAGACATGCGCAAGTATCATCTCTCTTGAAAGTATCTGATTGGTATTACGAAAAAACAGTTCGAGAAGCTCTGTTTCCCTTTTTGATAAGGGACAGATTTTCTCTCCTGCCAATATGTACTGCTGCTTTACATACAGCTCCATATCAAGGAATCTTAAAGTATTTTGTTCCATTTTCCGGGGACGTCTTGCTAAGGCCCGTATTCTTGCCAGTAATTCTTCTATCTCAAAAGGCTTTACAAGATAATCATCCGCACCTGTATCAAGTCCGTCAATGCGATCATGCAGACCGTCCATTGCAGTGACCATAATAACCGGTATATTAATATTTTCCTTACGGATTACTTTTAAGATGGACAAACCATCCATACCCGGAAGCATCCGGTCTAGTATAATAATGTCACAGGATTGCTGCCTTATATAATAAAGCGCATTTTCACCTGTATGGCAGCTGTCGACTGCATATCCTTCATTCTTAAGCTGATAACATATACTTTCACACAAATCCTTATTATCTTCAACGACTAATAATCTCATAGCGATCTCCATTCTGCCGCAAACCCACCTGTTTAGACTTTCACTCTTTCTATCATAATGCCGCAAAGCAGCATCTCAAATAATTTTAAGTGTGAAGCTGATTTTCTAAAAGAATTTATATTCTTAATATTCTTTTCACACTTTTAAACAATACTTCCTTATATAAGCCAATATATGTGTTTCAAATTTTAACATATTTTTTATATAAAATCCTTAATAAAATCCTAAAGTCTGTTTTAAAGATTTTTTAAGAATTTTCTGTTATATTCATTTCATGATTATAATCCAATATTATGCAATACCTATAGGTTTCTAAGCAGCACTACATTACTTCATACAAGAAGATAAATTTGTACCTATTATGAAATTTCCGTTTTCTGCAAAAGGCATTCTTGATCATTCATCTTGGATATGAAGTGAAAATTATTTAATGAAAAAAAATACACTAAACTGTAAAAGGGAGAAAAAAATGAAAAAATGTCATCTTCACTCGAAGTGTCTAAGCTGCGCGTACAAAATTCGGATGTACAAAGCGCAGCGCAGAAATAAGAAAATTACAAGTTTAACAAAAGCACTCACTCTACTGCTATCCATTACTTTACTTTCTGCTTCTGCCTTTGGCTGTACCAGCTCCGACAACAGCCAAAAATCTTCCAAGATTGCAATGGGACGCTATGTGGAAAAGGCGGTTGATATGCCGGAAGCAGTACAATCAGGAAATAATTCTGTATCCCGCGTTATTAATAACCCAAATGGATTAATAGAACTATATTGTATTCCGGAAAGCTCAGAAGACGGCAGTAATTTTATTCAGTATACACTTAATAAAAAAAATACTTGGGAGAAAACGGTTCCCAAGTGGCTAAATAAAAAAGATACGGAAGTTTACAATATCACCTATGCTCCTAATGGAACAAAATATGCCATATTAATATCCCATAATTCCGATAATTCTGAAAATATCAGGTTTTTAAAGAGCACTGATAATATAACGGCTAAGGAAATCTATATGGAAGACTATAAGGGAGCGGTAAGTTTGGAAAAACAACCTTCGACTATGAGCATCCTAGAAGATAACTCTATTCTGTTAAGCTTTATTAAAAGTGATAATGATGTGCATGGCAGTTATATAATTTACAAAAACGGAAAAAGGATAGGCGGCTTTAAGGCTGGCAGTTACAAATATGCTCTTTCCGGCAATAAATTATTGACGGTAAATGAAAATTGGGATGAGGGTGTTATTATCGATGCTGCTACCGGAAAGACGAAAGCCACAATACCTGTAAATTCTTATAATTACCGTAATCAATTTGCATCGGATCATAAAGGAAACTGGTATATGCTTAGTGAAGCCGGAGTTCAAAGAATGATAAAAGACGGAAACACCTGGGAAACTATATTAAATGGCAGCCAGGCATTCATGAGTAAGCTCTCACAGCGTGTAGAATCCATGTTTTTTGGAAGCGACGATGATTTTTATATTACATACTCAACCCGTTTAGGGGATAGCACCCTGATGCATTATGTCTATGATAAAAATACCCCAACTGTTCCCGACACTACCCTATCTGTAGTTTCATTATATTCAAGTGATACCCTTAAGGAATCTATCTCAGATTTTAACCGCGAGAATCCGGATGTACAAATTGATTACAAGGAATTAATAACAGATGATAATGGAGGAACCGCTTCCGATCTTATTAAAAAAATAAATACTGAGCTTTTGTCCGGTAAGGGACCTGATATCCTGGTACTGGATGGTCTGCCAGTAGACTCGTATATTGAAAAAAATATACTTGCTGATATGAGCAGTACCATCAGTCCCATGCTAGAAAGCGGAGAATTACTTGGCGGTATTATCAATAATTATAAGACAAAAGACGGTCATATCTATACCATACCACTCCGTTTTAGCACTTTTTTTGCCTACGGCGATAGGGAAGCGGTTGCACATACAAAGTCCATCAATAACCTTGCCGATTATGCCAAAACTGCAAGATTGCCTCTATTTGGTGAGAAAACTCTATCTTATTCCGATATATGTCGGTTGTTATATGTTTTGTACTCTGATAGCTTCCTGGATGATCATAACGGATTTCAACGGGAAGGATTAATTAATTTTCTGCAGCAATTAAAAATAATCAGTGATCAGACCGTAACAATTCCGGAACGGACAATTGGTACAGAAACAGGTGATTATCTTAGAAGTGTGTATACTAAATTAATATACGATAAGAAAGCTTTATTAGGCATCATAAATATCTATGATATTAAAAACACTTATCAACCGATTTTAGCTACCGATAAAATTGGAGGTGCTTACTCTATTATAAATAAATTGTTTGCCCCTAAGGAAATGATGGGTGTTAATAACTCCAGCGAACAGAAAGAACAGGCAATGAAATTTATAAAAACCCTGCTCAGTAAAAGCATTCAGAAGATAGCTCTTTATGATGGTTTACCGGTCAACGCAGAAGCAATGGATATTTTCGGCATGGATGACCGATATACACAGGGATTAGATGGTGATACAAAATATATAAGGCTGGACAAGAAGAAAATTCAACCAATTCATAAATTATTAACAACTGCTGCTGTACCTTTTGTTACAGATCTGGACTTACTTGATATTGTCGTTGTGGAAGCCGAAAGATATCTAAACGGAAACAATACATTAGAAGCTACTGCGGATAAAATTATTGCCAATGCGGCTCCCTATTTGTCAGAGCATAAGAAAGAATAAGTCTGTTCATTATTAGAACTTATCACTTTTCATACAACAATAAGGAGAACATTTCTTTGGAAAAAATGAAATAATGGAGGTTTCTAAGTGAATCATAAAGCTCATCAAATAAAAACAGCCGTCGGATTCCTGGGTCCAAGTCTTGCAGGTGTAATAATCTTCGTGGTGATACCCTTTCTCGATGCCTTCCGGAGGTCCTTCTACGATGCAATGGGCAAAAAACTTATTGGTATTGAAAATTATATCATGGTATGGCATAATGAAGCCTTTCGTCTGGCGGCTGGGAATACTGCCCGGTTTCTGGGAACCTGTATTCCTCTTCTGCTCACCATATCCTTGTTGTTTACTGTCATTTTAAACAGCCTGAAAAAGCATGGAGAATGGTATAAGACCTCGTTTCTAATTCCAACGGCGATACCGGTTGCCTCCGTGGTACTGTTGTGGAAGATTATCTTTCATGAAAACGGCCTGCTTAATATTTTGGTCGTAAAGCTTGGAGGAAACGCAATTGACTATATGAATACCGACAAAGCATTTTATGTGTTGATTTTCAGCTATATCTGGAAGAACACCGGATATGATATGATACTATGGCTTGCCGGTCTTTCCGATATTCCCACCTCTCTGTATGAATCAGCTAAAATAGACGGTGCAGGAGCATTCGCTCGGCTTTGCTGCATAACCCTGCCGGAACTGCTGCCAACAATATATATCACCGCCGTATTATCCATTGTAAATTCCTTCAAGATATTCCGGGAGGCTTATCTAATAGCCGGTAATTATCCTCATGAAAGTATTTATATGCTGCAGCATACTTTTAACAACTGGTTTATCTCTCTGGATATGCAGAAAATGTGTTCTGCAGCGGTAATCATGGCTGCTGCCATTCTGCTGCTTATTTTGCTGCTGCAGCAAATTGATAAAAAATGGTAAAGGACGGTGATCCCATGACAAAAGTTTTAAGTATTATAAGAAAAAATACTGCCGCAGCTATAATGCTCCTTTTTTCACTCCTAATGTTGATTCCTTTATATATGGTCGTCAGCGGCTCTTTTATGGGTGTTAATGAAATAACAAGAAATCTATCACCGGCTTTATCCGATGCCAAAGGAACTGTTTTCTGGCCTATCATACCCCAATATCCCACACTACAACCTTATGTGGAGCTTTTACTTGATTCACCCGCTTTTTTTAAAATGTTCTGGAACTCGATCTGCCAGGTGGCACCTATACTCGCAGGGCAGCTTGTAATTGCTGTCCCTGCAGCCTGGGCATTTGCTAAAATTGATTTTCCCTTTCGAAGAGTAATTTTTACATTATACATAACCCTGATGATCATGCCCTTTCAGGTTACCATGGTGTCAAGCTATCTGGTACTTGACCGGCTAAAGCTTCTCAATACCTACCTTGCAGTCATCTTACCTGCTGCATTTTCAACCTTTCCTGTATTCATTATTGTGAAATTTTTCTCTTCCATCCCTCAAGCTATAATTGAAGCTGCAAAAATAGATGGAGCAACGGAGCGCCAGATTTTCACGGAGATAGGAATACCGCTTGGAAAATCCGGTATAATGTCCGCCATGGTTCTCGGTTTTCTGGAGAATTGGAACGCGATTGAACCTTCCCTGACCTTTCTCTCCGATAAGTCCAAATGGCCGCTGTCCTTATATCTTCCCGATATCTCAACGGACCGGCTGGGTGTCTCACTAGTCGCTTCCGTAATTATGATGACTCCTGCATTGTTGATCTTTGTCTTTGGACAAAGCCATCTGGAGGATGGCATAAGGGCTTCCGGTTTGAAGGAGTGATCCGGGATATAATTTTTTTAGCATGAAAAGATAAATGTTATACGCAAAGCGTATTGCCATAAAAATATTAACAAAGTAAAAATATTAACTAACTATGAATTATAAATCCCTGTCTTATATTTGACCTGGATTCTCACTCATTTTGAAAAGGAGCCGTTTTCATGATAAATGCAATTCAGTTAATTAAAAATGATTTATCCAGAATGAAACACCCTCTTTCACGGGACGAAGCCTCTGACGATAATTCCCTGCAGACCAGAACCAGAAAATTACTTATAGGTTTCTTTGTATTAATGCTTGCACTGACTATCGTGTCAAGAGCTGTAGATTCCATAACAATTGCGCAGGTAGTCACACAGCATCCGCAAGGCAGCATGCTGACTTTTGTAGCAGACGGTACCGGTAAAATCACCTCCCAAGCCAAAAAATACATACGAATACAAGAAGGCATCAGCATTGACCGAATGAATGCAACAATTGGCCAGGAGGTGAAAAAAGGCGATGTTCTACTAACCCTTAATAAAACAGACATTGAAAATGCCTTAGTCTCAGCTGAAATAGAAATAGAAAAATCTAAAAATCAAATAGAACAAGAGCAATTAAGTGTCACAAATACTTATATAAGCGATCTCGAGAATAATGAACTATTATATCATAAGGCGAAAAAAGCACTGGTTGATTCTAAAGAAGATTACCTGACTGCCAAGTCCCTTTGCCGTGAAAAGACTGCACTTCTAGACAAGGCTAAGGAGAATTATAAAAAGGCTATGAGCAAAAGTACACAGGATCTTCTAAGGGATAAAAAGCAGGAGTTAGCGGAATTAGAAGCTTCCAGCGATGAACAGGCCCTAACGAATGCCACAGCCTTTCAGACGGCTTCCCATTCCCTGGAAGCGGCTAAGGATGCCATTCGGGAGCTTGATAAAAAGGATCTTGCCCTCCTGAATTATCTTACAGAATATGAGAGTAAGGATGATAAGCGGATGCAAGAAGCCTTGGATGGTCTGTTATGTATTGCCTACGGTGACGAAGATGCTTATGAAAAGCATAAAAAAGTCGTTATTGATCTGAAAAAAAAGCTTGACAGGGCAATTGAAGATAATACCTATTCCGATAAATCCAGTTATCAGGATGATGTAGCCGCCAGACGAGCTGTAGTGGATGCCCGTGCTGACCTGGCAGCTGAGAATGAAAAAGATACCTTAATCCGAAATGAACTAAACAACTATCTGGAAGGAAAAGAAAAAAATGATAGCGAAAAAACAGATGCTGCACTCCTTAAAATAAACCAATGCATTTACGGAATTACCGGTTATCCCCAGCATAAAGCAGAGAAGGAAAAGGCGGCAAATAAAATCACTGAACTCCAGGGTGACCTTACCTCCCTCCAAAAGAAAAATTCAATTGCATTATCTGCAGCAGAGGGGAAGCTTGCCTTAATGAGAAAGCTTATTGAGAGCCTTAAAAACGGAACCTACGACCCTGCCACTGCTGTAACCTCCGAAAAACAAGCCCTGGATTCTGCTAAGCAGGAGCTGCGGGCTCAAAAGCAGGTTGTGATAACTGCACAAAGAGCGATAGAGACAGCGCAAGCTTCTTTATTAGCAGCAAAACTGGACTGCAAGCAATCAAATCAAAAGGATGCCAATAATTCCCGTTCCCTGGAAAGACTATTAGCTGCAAAAGATTTGCGTATTTCCTCGTTACAGCTTACGATCAAAGAAAAGCAACAGACAATCTCTGCTCTAATATCCTTGAAACAAAACAAAGGAAAAATCATTGCTCCTGTGGATGGAACAATTGACAGCATCCTGGCCGAGGCAGGGAAGAAGACTACTGCTGATTCAAGCATTTCAATTAATACCGGACATTTTGGGATTACAGTTACAATTCCCAAAGAGGAAGGAGAATATGTTTGCGTTGGCAATGAAATGATACTTACGCAAAAAGGGAAAAAGGATACTATTTCCGTTAATGTGGAAGGTCTCCGTTATACTACCGACACACAAGGGAATGAGATTGCTGAAATTTCTGCTGTTATGCCAAAAGGAGATTATTTTCCAGGCTCCGTGCTTGGTGCAAAAATCACGAATACCTCTGATCTTTATGATATCTGCCTGCCACTGGAAGCTATTCGAAGTGATTTTTCCGGAACCTATTGTCTTATTGTTAGTACTAAGGATACTGTCCTTGGCAAGGAATTGCTGGCTGTAAAGGTTCCTATTAAAATACTTGATAAGGACGCTCAAACAGCTGCTGTATCCGGTTCCTTTTCCAGCGGAGATAATGTCATCATAAGTAGCAACAAAAGTATCTCAGAAGGTGACCGTGTCCGTGATAAGCAATAATAAGTTAATTCATTTTTCTTATCAGGTTGAAAGAGAAGGTAAAATAAGAATTATTATTTCATAATATGCTGTTGCAAAAACGACAGCCGGAGGTTTTTATGATAGACAAATTAAAGAGAAACTTTCCACTCTTACTATTAGGTTTTCTCTTTCTTGCTTTTTCAGTTCTGTGTATGTATTATCTGCAGTATACGCAGAACAATCTTGGAACTGTCAGTGTCAGATATGATAAAGCATCCATATCTCCAAAGCAGATAGAGCACATCAAAAGCAGAATGAAGAAAGACCATAAGACTGGCCTGCAAGGCATTACCTTATGGAACCGTATGAATAAAGAGACCATAGCAAATAAAATAACCGAACTACCGGTTAATGTGAATGTAATTGAAGTGTATGGTGATATGTCACGCATACTGCCTATGAACTTTCTAAGCGGAAATTACGTTTATGAGGATGATAAGAAAGGCTGCGTATTAGATGCAGAAACCTCCTTCAAACTATTTGGAACCACCAATGCTGTGAATAATACTGTCATCTGGAAGGATAAAAAGTATACTGTGCGGGGGGTCGCCGCTGCCAAGGATACTATGATGCTGGTGCAATCAGTGGACCGCAATTCTCACTATACGAATGCAGAGGCTTACTATCCGGCAAAGTGCGCCTGGAAAATAGCAGATAATCAGGGGAAGCAATTTAGTGACCTCCTGCACGATAATGGCCTTCCTCAACCAGATGCTGTCATAGACGGAGTTCTTAATCTATGGATTCTACATATCATCTGCAAGCTTCCTCTCTGGATTGTTACTTTTTACGGAGCAATCCTTTTAGTAAAATGTACCTATAAAATGCGTTATACCAGAATTTTATTTGTATTATCCGGGATTGGAACACTTCTGATTCTATCTGTCATGCTTCATGTTACCGGTTTTTCAATTCACCTGCCCAGTCAGTTTATTCCGACAAAGTGGTCTGACTTTAACTTTTATATAGACAAATATCATCAGCTTAAAAATAATATTCAAAATAATAACAACATTACCCCCATGCCGCTGGATATCCTGCGGGATAGTATACGGGCAAAATGCTGTTTGCTATCTGCTGCAAATATACTGATATTAATTTTGTTTTATTTACAGATAAGAAATCCACGATATCATCAGAATATAACAACTTTATCCACAGACAATCATTAAAACGTTAATTCTTCTGGCAGAACAAAAGCGTGCCACGTACACTCTCGCGATTATAGATCTATAATGAACAGCTTTTGTTCCGCGCGCGAAGCTGCGCATCCTCCCGGTGAATTTTTATTACATAGGACGAACTTTCCTATGTAATAAAAATAAGCTGTCCCAAATTACACTTGAAGGCTGCACCGATCACCCGGTATCATCCCTTCCGTAATTTGAGGCAGCTTTCATCCGCAGTTCCTCACATACTTTTGTATATCCAGTTCTTCATCCTCTGTAGAACTAAGTACATATTATTTATTCTTAAGACCCTTTGTCTCATGTTTCTGAAACTTCCAATCATTTGTTTTTAATTACTCTTTGTCATCTGTAGCTATTAATTCTTAATCCTTTGTTCCCAATAGCGCTTAATCCTATGTTCATAATAACCTTAGTCTCTTGTGTCTGATAACTCTTCATCCGCTGTTTCCAATATTTCTTAATCTCTTGTAGTCCTTAGCCTCTTGTTCTTTATAACTCTTTTCTCTAGTTCCTAATAATCTTAATCTCTTGTTTCTAATGATCTTAATCTCTTGTTTCTAATAATCTTAATCTCTTGTTTCTAATAACTTAATCTCTTGTTTCTAATAACTTTTCGTCTCTTGTTCTTAATAACTCTCTTCTGTCACCTATCACTTCGTACTTTACGTTTTTATCGAACCGCAACTTTCTTCTTGTGTGCTGAAAATAGTTTGTAACTATTACCTTCGTATTTTAAACCTTTTGTACCTCTGAAATTAGTTGCTCTTCGCAAACAGTAATTTCATCTTATGTTATGGCTTATTTATACAATAAACCCACGGCTCTTGTTTCCCGGATCAATATAAGTTTCATTCAGTACTCCCTTGCCGTAGGTTAAGCCCGCATAAAGCTGCTGCGTATTTCGCATCACCGGTCCGCTTTTATCCTCTTTGCTGACACCTTCAAAAGCTATTAACAGCTTATTTAATACTGTCTCCGCACTGTTTAATGGTTCCGGTTGTTTCTGGATAATCGCTGTGATAATTCTTTTATTAATATATAGATAAAGGCTGACTAAATCATAAGAAATTGGATACTGATAATCCAGCGGCACTATTAATTCATTTACATACTTCTGCGCCTTTTTCAGTTCACGGTCAAAGATATCCAGATCACCTATCGCTGCGGCCTCCTTCGCTTCTGCTATTTCAGTGAGTATCATTTCAATTAAAATTACGATAAGTTCACTTCTTGAAGCCTGCGTTACTCTTACCGAATAAGCCTGAACCGTTTCCTTCTTCATGATATCCTCCCATGGTGTGCTGCATATTCTATCTTATATTTTCATTCCTTCTAGATCAGATAATTTACGGGTTTCGTGCGTTATTATGCCTATTCCGTTATGTACACATCACATTACTTCCAGTAACGAGGAATTTGCTTCCCGACTGATTATTGCTGAAGCAGACTTAATATTGTCTGCGGTCTCTGATTAGCCTGTGCAAGCATAGAAGTACCTGCCTGTGACAACACATTTTTCTGTGTATAGGAAGCCATTTCCTCCGCCATATCCACATCCTCAATACGGGATAGTGATTCCGTCATATTTTCTGAGGATACATCCAGATTGGAAATAGAATGTTCCAGACGATTTTGATAAGCTCCCAGTTTCGAACGGATTGCTGAGACATAGTTGATTGCCTCATCCAGTAAAGCAATGGCATCTTCTGCACCTGTCTGGGTACCAATATTTATTTTATCGATTCCAAGTGTGGTCGGATCAACCTTCGGTATTCTAACCGCCATTGTCTGATCTTCATTCGCACCGATCTGCAGGTCAATAGGACCGGCCTCCAGTACCGTTACCGCAATGGATTTTATATCCGAAGCATCTGTTACAGGAGCATCTACCGGATTCAATTCACTATTAAAGCCAACCAGATAATCCTTGAATTCTGTTTTTACAGTTCCCGGATCGACCTGATATACCATTTTAAAGTCACTGCTGTCCGTTACTGTAATCTTATTCCCCTGTGTTGCCACAGTCGCAGTTGAATTAAATTTGGAAGTATTATCAAGGATTATTTCTGCCTGTGCATCATAACCTTTTGCGTTCGCACCTTGAATTGATAGTCCCATAATTGTACATAGAGATGAATTATCACAGTGAATGCTAAGTGACTGCTTAGAACCATATTCCCCACTGACAAATACTAATTGATCTCCCGCTTCCAATGATTTATTAATGTATCCCGCCGTATTAAAATTTCCAGGTGCCGGCTGATCTCCAGCATTTATTGCGAACACACTTGCATTAATGGTATCACAAGCATTCCTTATTTTCTCATAAACTTTATCAACTGAATCTCCTTCTTCCACCTTAACCGTCTCACCATTTATCGTAATGGTGCCGGCTTCCGCCGCTGAGATCTTTCTGGTCGCGGGAGTAAAGCCTGATCCTAAGTCGGTAGCTGCTCCCACCACTACGGCCTGCCTTGCATCCTGTGTGATTTTTAACTTATAATTACCTACAGATACCGTATCAGACTGAGAGACCAGATTAACACTATTGTCACTGGAATAAGATTTTCTGTCAATATCTCCGTTTAACAATGTCATTGTATTAAATTCTGTTGTATTCGAAATTCTACTTATTTCTTCATTTAGCTGATCAATCTCAGATTGTATCGCAACTCGGTCCGCAGCTGTATTTGTACCGTTGGCAGCCTGTACGGAAAGCTCTCTCATTCTTTGAAGCATGGACGACACTTCTGACAAGGCACCTTCTGCTGTCTGAATGACAGAGATACCATCCGAGGCATTTCTGGACGCCTGATCCAATCCGGAGATCTGTGTCTTCATCTTCTGAGAAATGGCAAGTCCTGCAGCATCATCTGCCGCTTTATTAATCCGGTACCCGGAAGATAATTTTTCCAGACTTTTATCAAGTGCTTTATTGGTTATGGATAATTGGTTATTTGCTTTTAAGGCTGAAATATTATGATTAATTCTCATTTCTTTTCACCTGCACCCTTTCTTTTAGCACCCATCTTCGTCCCTGTTGTGATGGTTGGCCATAAATTGATGGCAACGTCCCTGTAGCCAAGTATAATATTATGAAATAGCTTTTTCGAGAAGCTTCTCATTATTTTCTGCATTTCTTACGGTCAGTACAACCGCTTTTGCTATTTTGTATAGAATTCGCTCTGTATCTTCTGTAACCGAAGAAGCCTGCGCCGTTTGATCCGTATTTTGATAGATATACGTTTCTCTCTCCCTATTCTGGATGCCGAAATCAATCTGCTTTATTACTACGTTATTTTCCTGCGCCGTATTATTAATTGATTTGATATTATTTTGTATCAGATCCAATCCATCCGGATTGTCACTGCCGAAAAATCCTGTTAGTTCCTGATGTTTTAATGAAAATTCAGCTCTTATATTCCCGAGCCGCTCGGACGCAATACTTACCGATACCTTCCCGGAAGTCTGTGTTCCTCGTATTATTGTTAAGTTCATCTCGGTTATTCCGCTGATTGTCTCAATTGGAATACGGTAAAACTCTTTCTCTGCCAGCGTACTGAGGAAAGTCATCTCATGGCTCATACTCTTTAACTCGGCCAGTCTCCTGCTGTCAATAATCCCGTTGTTTTCCACGGAGCAGGCCTTCACAAGCGCAGCTTTCGCATCCAGCGCAAGCTGCTCATAAGCTTCCTTCATAGATTCCCTGTCATTAAGTTTATCGGAGATATCATTCATTTCCTTAAGACTATTTTCTGAATTTTCGACTAAATTTTCATCTTTCATTTTTAAAACTTTTTTGATGGATGATTCTCCATTACTTAACAGATTATTTGTCATAATAATATTCAGGGGCGTACTGGATACATGATAGTCATTCAGGAAACGGATGGACTGCTCTGCTGTTTTGCATAGCTCCCGTATCGTTTGTACCTTCTGTGAATATTTATCCTCCGTAGTTTCACTATTTTTTATCTCGCGAAGTTGTTCCAGCAGTTTTTCAACTGGAATGTTCTTCATATTATCCAGTAAATCATACTCTGATGATAATAATGGTGCCCCCGCCTGCAATATACGCATATTGCTTGCGGCTTCTCTAAGCTTCTGCGGGGTTACCTGATCCATGATTTGTTTTATTACACTGTTTATATACTCCGTCTGCATTCTTTCTTCCTGGGGCTCGCCTGTAATGCTTCCATTATCTGAAAGAGGTTCCGTATCAGATTGTATCTGACCATCCGCAAACAGTTGCAGCTGTTCTCCGATTGTCTCCTTCTTGCGTGTAAGGCTCTGCAGCGTTCCAAAATCATCCTTTACCGCAGCATTGATACCACCCTTTCTGCCCGTCATAACAGCTGCCAGAAGATTATTAAGAGTTACTTCCTGCTCCGCTTTTATAACTGCCCCAAGAGCTGCCCCGTCTGATTTGTCTATATTATAGAGAAGTCTGTATATTCCGATATACGCTTTTCTCTCTTCCTCGCTTATCCCGTTATGCTTTTCCAGGTTTCTAAGAAACGTGCTGTATTTATCCTCCGATGAAATGCCCTGTTCTTCCTTTAACTGTTCTATCTTACTTCCAAGCTCACCAATCGGCATATTAAGAGGATTTATTCCCTCCTTGATCAGTCTTATGGTGATAGCCGGGTGAAGGTTGTTGATCAGGGAAGAAACCTGATGGTCATAAGCTTTTACCGAACGGATGGACTCCTTCGAGATATCCATTTGATTATAGCCGAGTATTCGCACCGCTCTTCTATTTGCCTGCGTATCCTCCAGTTGAAGCTGTGCCAGCAGTGAGTCAGCATTTGCAAAGGCTTTCTGCAGGGAATCTCCATATTCTGCATTCGGAACTGTTGCAAGAGTCTCATATGCATCCCCTGCCTTAGCATATTGTGCCTGTAATCTGCTTCCTTCCGTAACAAGTCCTGCGATGGTCTGTGTACTCTGTCGGGCTAAGGTGCTTCCAAGTACCGCACATGGCATATTTCTTAAAGCTTCTATTCCCTGTGAGGTATCCCTTAAACTTCTGACAGATTCCTCTGAAGTATCTGCATCTGCTTCCTGCAATCTATTCTTATAATAATCATCCTCCAGCCGTCGAAGCTCTGCGACTACCTTCTCCAGCTTTTCCGTCTCGATTGAAAAGCCCTTTTTCTCGAGCCTGTTCGCAGCCTCCAGTGTCATCTTAAGGCGAATTTCCTCCAATTGCCTTTTTGCCCTGATCTCTTCATACGAATAATCATTTACCGGGGCAAGCTCTTTCTTTACTGTATCCGAATTACTTGCCTCTGCTGTCTTAGAGTTACCTGATGCTTCTGCCTCCGTTACATTTTCCTCGCCAGCTTTTTGTACTTTATGACCGGCATCCAGTTCTTCCTGTATCGTAACCAGATATTTGACAGTGAGATTCTCTCCCATTTTCACTGCCTCCTTCACCGCCTCGTCACTGATAGAGGAGATCTCTTTCAGAAGTTTTTCTCCCGAAGGAGCTTTCTTCGGCTCTAAAGATACATCTTTCGGATTAACTCCCCTTCTCATCCCCTCAACCATTTTATTTAAAATATCTGTTTTATCTGTACCGGATTTCATTTCCTCCAGATTTTTCTTATATGTAAAGGTTTCGGAGGTGAGCGGAAGCTGGTTTTCAATCAGCCATTTTGCATCGTTAAGGTTTTTCTCATTTGGTTCATAACCGGCCGAGCAAATTACATTCTTTACCTGCTTCCCAAGCTCATTCCATGCCTGGTCCGTAAGCTTACGGCTCGGATTTTGAATGCTTGTACTGTAGCAGGCCTTATATATACTCTCAGCAGTTGGCTCGGTATTGGAAGAAATCAGATATTTTATTGCTTTATCATCCATATTTATTATGGATCCGCTAAGCTCCAGCGCTTTTGTTAATTTTGCAAGATTATCCTCCGTTGCCGGCAGGTTTTTAACCTTCAGCCTGTCCGACAATGCTTTTTTGTCAAAGGAAACCATCTGAAACGTACCGTTTTGATCCGCTTCCCCGCTACCCTCTTTCATCCGGTTTAAAGCTTGATAAAGTCCGGTTATTGTATAATTTTCAAGAGCAATTCCTTCCTCCTCCAGCAGTTTACAATCTTTCCCAGTAAGCTTTGCACTGATTTCCTCCAGTTTCTCCTTCGTATCTTTAAATTGTTCCTCCCAGTCTGTTTTTTTTGCATCCTTCTCTTTTTTTGCACGCAAGGTATTCCAGTCCGTTTCATTTGGTAGGGTGGCTTTGATTGTTTTACTATTTTTTTGTGTCACGCTTTCTATCAGCTTCAGTTCTATTTCACTGCCAGTTGTTTTCAATACTTCAAAGCTCTTAATATCACCGGTTGCGACATTTTTGAACAAGCTTTTATTCGCATCAATTATATACCCGTCAAAATCAAGGCTTACCTTATCATCAACAGCAACCACCTTACCCGTGATCAGCTGTCCTTTTACCAACTTTTGCAAACCTTTATTTTGATTATTTTCTATTGTAATTTCTTTTGAAGTATTATCTGTTCTATTTCTGTTTTTTTCATTCACAGCAATACTGTAGGTCATAGCAATCTCCATTTCTACTGGCGGCTCAAGAGATAAACAGCAATACAAATCAGTAGTATCTTCCATATTTTAAAATTATATTTCTTACGGTTATATTTCGGTATATTTTTGGGAAAACTTAACCTTTAGCAGTTGTATTATTCTGGAAGGAAAATAATAAAAAAAAATGTAGTACTACTTCTTTTGGATCCCTCTATCGAATAAACATGAAATAAAAAGTATTTAATAACAGACTTGCCGGTGCCTGAATATTTACGGACTTGAGGCAGAATGGGGGTTATTATGCGTAAAAGAATATATAGAAATATACTGGTACTTTTGTCTATACTGTGTATTCTCACTAACAGCTTAAGCTGCAGCCAGCTCTCAAAGCAGGAACATGTACAAAAGAATTTTGATAGTTTTATGAATGCTTTATTTGTAAAAGAAATTCAGTCCGATACCTTGTCCTTAAATTATTCTCTTGCTCACCCCGAGAAATATGGTATCTCTCCTGCAGAGGCTACGCTTGGAGACTATAGTATCCATCAAATGAAAGAAGATCTGGCGGAAAACGAAAATTCGCTCAATCGTCTGCTTACTTTTGATTATAAATTATTAGATTCTAATCAACAGTTGACATATCAGATTGTGAAGAATTATCTCCAAGAGGATATGGATTTCAGTGATTTTACTTATTACAGGGAATGTCTTGGACCGACCACCGGTATTCAGGCCCAGCTCCCTATATTACTGGCTGAATATTCCTTTTATAAAAAAACGGATATAGATGAGTATATCGATCTTCTGGGATGCGTGGATACATACTTTAACGATATTATTGCCTATGAACGTGAAAAATCCGAACATGGATTATTTATGAGTGATTATGTTGCTAATCGTATTATCAGTCAATGTAAATCTTTTATCCGTTCTCCAAGTGATAATTTTTTAATCAGCTACTTTAATGAAAAAATATGCGGCTTTACCGGCTTAACCAGAGAAGAGAAGAAAGCTTATCAGGAAAAGAATGAAGAAGCTGTTTTATGCCATGTAATTCCCGCATATCAGAACTTAATAGATGCATTAACAAACCTGCTCGGAACAGGCAAAAATAATGCCGGCTTATATTACTATCCGGAGGGCCAGGCATACTATGAATGTCTTGCAAAATATAAAACAGGCTCCTCAAAAAGTATGGATGAAATGAGCGATATGTTAAATAAGGCTATCAATCACGATATTGCAAATCTCTCTGCCTTAACACAGAAAGACCCTGATATAATTGATAAATATCTTACTTTTTCCTCTTTCCCGATTACAAATCCGACTGAAATATTAGCTGATTTAAAAACAGACATAAAAAAAGATTTTCCAGATGAGGTACCTGTAAGCTGTAATATCAAATATGTTCCGGAGTCCCTGTCAGATTATCTGAGTCCGGCAATGTATCTGGTTCCTCCCATTGATAATTATAAAAACAATAACATCTATATTAATGGTAACAGCAAAAAGACACTGTCCATGATTTATACAACCGTAGCTCACGAAGGCTATCCGGGACATTTATACCAGTGTGTCTATTTTCGCAGTAAACATCCTGCTCCAATCCGTAATGTCATTAATTTTACAGGTTATGATGAGGGCTGGGCAACCTATGTAGAAATGTATTCTTATCATTATGCAGGAATCGATGACAATCTTGCTGATTTTCTGGAAAATAATAATATTGTTATCCTCTGCATGTACGCTCGTGCAGATATCGGAATTCATTATGAAGGTTGGTCAAAGCAACAGGTCATTGATTATATAAGCCAGTATATCGGAGATAAGGATATAGCGGGTTCGATCTATAATACTTTACTGGAAGAACCGGCCATTTATCTTCCATATGCAATCGGCTATCTTGAGATTAAGGAATTAAGAGCGCAGGCGGAACTGGAATTAGGAAAACAGTTCAGCGCAAAGAGTTTTCATAAGTTCCTGCTAGATGTAGGTCCCGCACAATTTGGAATTATTAAGAACCAGATGGAGCTTTGGATTTCGGATCAGCGCAAATAATTGCAGTTCCTATGTGAGTCATATGGTTTGCTTTTCCATATGACTCACTTTGAAGAATTTGCCTGGTGACACCATCATATGTTTTAAGTTATATCGGTATATCTATAATTTAACCTATTTCTCTACCTTATGTCTGGCTAATCATACTATACTGTCAAGTTACCGCTCTATAAAACGTATTTTTACTTACATTGCAGATATTTCTTTTGTCTGCAATTCTTTTTGTTTACAAATCAGATCCACGAAGTATCTAAACAATCAAAACATCTGTTTCATTGCAAATATCTGATTAATGTATTAATAAATTCTAAATTAAGTAAAATTTGTCTATTTTAATTGCTTGAGTTTCCGTAAACTGTAGTCCGAAAATGAATAAATCTAACCAAAGTGCCAATCTGCTATTTTTTGAAAGGTACTTGAGTGGCAGTTACTGGACTAGAAGTACTTTAATAAGCCCCGCCTAA
>JAEZZO010000074.1 GCA_023418475.1 Bacillota bacterium | reverse complement strand
TTAGGCGGGGCTTATTAAAGTACTTCTAGTCCAGTAACTGCCACTCAAGTACCTTTCAAAAAATAGCAGATTGGCACTTTGGTTAGATTTATTCATTTTCGGACTACAGTTTACGGAAACTCAAGGTACTATCCGGTCTTTCTTAAGAATACTCCTTTTTCGTTACTGTTCGCAAACACTTATCAAATAGACAGCTCGGAATATCTTGCCTGTGAACAGTAACCTTGCCTATAAACACTAACCCTTTTTCAAAATCACTTACCCGATATCCAGCTCTAAATACAGCTTGCCTGTGTACCCTGTGATCAGTAACTACTACCTCCTGAGTACAAATTTTAGACCATCTTATCGGATCACACCAAAATAGAGCAGTACAATGAGTCCTAAAACAATCCGGTAATATCCGAACGCCTTAAAATCATGCTTTTTGATATATCCCATAAGGAATTT
Source organism: Bacillota bacterium (assembly GCA_023418475.1). GTDB lineage: Bacteria > Bacillota > Clostridia > Lachnospirales > Lachnospiraceae > Mobilitalea. The sequence goes on along the minus strand of JAEZZO010000074.1, from coordinate 40,765 downwards.
GATTGCAAAAACAGAAACAACAAAAGCAACCAGCATTCCGATTACCAGAACCGCTATTTCTGACCCGGTAAAAGAAAAACCAAATTTATAAAGCTTGTAGGCACTGGCAACAAACATTGCAGGAATGGCCAGAAAGAATGAAAACTCTGCTGCGACATATCTTGAGGTTCCAATTATCATAGCACCAATGATAGTTGCTCCGGAACGTGAGGTACCCGGAATAAATGCAAGTATCTGAAAAACACCAATTAGAAATGCAGTTTGATAGCTTAATTGAGATATTTCATTCACCTTAAAGCTGCGTGACTTGTTCCAGTTTTCAATCACAATAAAGAGAATACCATAAAAGATCAATGTTACAACAACTGTTTTATAGTTATAGAATAAACGGTCAATTACGTCGTCCAGTACAAACCCCAGTGCTCCGGGAATGCATGCTACAGCAACTTTAAACCATAACGTAAAGGTATCTTTCTTCTCAGCCGAAGATTTCTTAGGGGATAGCGGGTTAAGCTTATGAAAATATAAAACAACAACCGCAAGAATTGCTCCCAGCTGAATTACTACCAGAAACATTTGTTTAAATGCATCTGACATATTAAGCTTAATAAACTCATCGGCTAATATCATATGCCCCGTACTGCTGATGGGCAGCCACTCTGTAATTCCTTCAATGATACCTAAAAAAATAACTTTGAGTATTTCTATTAGTTCCATGTTTCCCTCCATTTTTGTGCACCTTCTACGCGCAGTTAAAAGTTTTATTAAATTTATCTTACTTGTGAAAATTACTGTTATATAGCAAATGATTCTGTGATAGAAAATCTTATTTCATACAAAACAAAACTCCTTATATACTCTCCTGCTTTAATGCATCAATAATATTTTCTTTTCTGACTCTTCTACTGGAATAGAGCATCGCAGTCCCTACAATAACAAAAACTGACACAATGACAATTATAATATTTTCAACCGGTATTGTAAATTGAAAATTAAATTTTACCGATAATGATCTATACATAAGATACATTGCAGCAATGCTTAGCGGAATCCCATACAGCAGAGCCTTCATTCCATAGAACATACTTTCATAATTAAGCATTTTATTAAAGCCCTTTGGAGTGATCCCAACTGATTTTAACATGGCAAACTCTCTTTTGCGCAAGGAAATACTCGTCGATATTGTGTTGATGATATTTGCAATGCAGATTGCGGTAATCAGCAGAATAAATGAATAAGTAAAAATTGATAGCACCTGTAAAGACTGTTGTTCCTGCTGTTTATAATAATATACATTAAAAATGGTAAGATTATTTTCCCCGGTCTCCTCCTGTATTGCCTCTAGCTCCTCCTGGAGCTTCAAGGCATTATCACTGTTAAAAAGGACATTGGTTTGAAGTTGATCATTGATCCATCCCTCGTTACCTTCCAGCAATTTATGAAAGACGGCCTCAGATAGTATCATATGAAATCCGGCTGTTTTTCCAAGAGACGCAATTCCCATAGGCATCTTGTCTGTCAATGCGACTGTCTCAATTTTAGGAAAATTAACGATTTTTCCTGTATTATTATTCTGAATGGTTAGCTCAAACTGATCTCCCTGTTTTGCTTTTATAGCTTTTGTATCCACGTACATATCTTCCGCTTTATCTTTAAATTTGACCTGATTGATGATAATTGCAGATGGCTTCTCCGGATCTGTGAGCTTTGTCATATCGGCTCCGATACTCTGTGCATACTTCTCAAGCGCTGCATCATCTAATACCTCTACCGACACATAATATGGATATTTTCCATCCTGCAGTAGTTTTTCCTTACCCTGCTCCAGAAAATCTGCGATATCAGCCTCCTCCACCCAGGTTTTGGCTTCCAGAATATCCATTTGTACTTTCTCTTGATAGTTTTGTAAGGAAGTCATTTTACGAATAACCTCCTCTTTCTGGATCTGATCCTTTACACTCACTGTTGCCATAATATCGAAATTAATACCATCCTGTGTCATAACAAGAGATCTCTTTAAATAATACGTAAAAGAGGACACCACCAGAAACAGTATCATACTGATAATCAGGGAAAATACGGTTGCCTTGTATCTTGTTCTATTTCTTTTCAGGTTCTTTAAGCCCAAGTCTCCCTCAATACCAAATAGTCGGCGTGTGACAGGTGAAGTATGCACCTGTCTCTTACTTACTTTAACATCCGTTATTTGTCTGATCGCATCAATTGCAGAAATTGCGGAGGCTTTTTTTGCCGGAAGATAAGTTGATAGCAGGATGGTTATGCAGGACACCAATACCGATGTAATCACCGAAGACGGATAAATGGTAAGCCGAAAGCCCTCCTGTACATTTAATGCACCTTCTATGAGTGGATTAATAAATTGATAAGTGATAGCAAGTCCTGCATATCCGGAAGCAATTCCAAGCGGTATACTGATTGCTCCTATCACAGCCCCTTCAAAAAAAACTGAATTACGTTTCTGTCTTTTCGTAGCACCCACACTCGATAGCATACCCAAATACCTGGACCGTTCCGATACGGATATGGCAAAGGCATTATAGATCAAGGATATGGAGCCAGCCATGATAATAACCATCATAATTGCAGAGAACGAATAAATCATGCTTTTTACCTGATCGTCCTTTAAAACTCCGTAATACCGCAATAAATTATTGTTAAATTCATAATCCTTTATCCCATTCTCAACAGCAATTTTCTTCGCTTTTCCAAAGAGCTTATTATTAATTTTCTTAAAAATCAGAGAAACATCAAAGGTCTCTTTGTCCGATATGCTATTCTCATTGATAAAAGTCAGAGCAGTATATCCCGGCGACCAGGTATATTCCCAATCCGGTCTCTTCATTATTCCTACAATCTTATAAGTTTTCTTCTCCTTCTCCGTAAGCTTTTCTGCTACCGCATTATTCTCCCATACCAGCGAATGATCCTGCAGCATAGGCTGCACCGTTTTCTCATTCTCTGCTGTACAAAATCTTTCTCCAATCGTACAAGCAATACTATCTCCCAGTTTATAATTTACCTTTGCATTAGCTGCAACCGCTTCCGAAAGTACGATTTCATCTGGATGCTCCGGTAATCTCCCGCTTACAATTTTAATCGGAAATTTATCAAAGCCTGCCGTATTAAATTCTTTAATATAGAGATAGGGTTTATTCCTGTTTTTGCTTCCCTTTAGCATGGAAAATCCTGTTTCTCTACTTATTATAACGGTTGATACCTCCTGATTGTCTTCGATTTTTTTTAGCTGGGAATAATTCACGCCATAATATTTTACATGCCATTCCCCGCTGCTTTCCATGATTTCCCGTTGCATGATATTCATAAAGGATAAACCAAGAGTAGCAACGGCGGTAATCATTGCCGTTGAAATTAAAGTTCCAATAATTGTGACAAGCGTTCTTTTTTTATTCATTTGCAGCTGTCTAAGGGTTAATTTATTTACAATATTCATGGACGTATCACCTCGTCCTTTGCAATGCGTCCATCCTCTATTGCTATAATACGGTCTGCCTGCAGCGCAATCCGTTCATCATGTGTAATCACCAAAAGTGTCTGATGACAGGTTTTATTAAACATTTTCAAAAGTTCGATAATTTCTGCGCTGTTTTTACTATCCAGATTGCCGGTCGGCTCATCTGCCAGCATAATTGCAGGATTGTTAATCAGAGCTCTTCCGATTGATACCCTTTGCTGCTGGCCGCCAGAAAGTTGATTGGGCAGATGCTTCAGTCTCTTCTCCAGTCCCAAGTTTGTTACGATACTCATAAGCTGCTTTTCATCCACCTTCTGTTCATCTAGCAGCATCGGCAGAGTAATATTTTCTTCCACTGTTAGTACCGGGATCAGATTATAAAACTGATAAATCAGACCAATCTGTCTGCGTCTGAAAATTGCCAGCTGTGTTTCACTTAGCTGATAAATGTCCGTATGATCCACCAATACCTTCCCGCCGGTCGGACGGTCCACTCCTCCTAGCATATGAAGCAGTGTTGATTTACCGGAGCCTGACGGCCCTATAATTGCCACAAATTCTCCTTTTTCTACGCTAAAAGAAATATCATCCAATGCCATCACCTTTGTTTCACCGGTACCATACTGCTTTGACAGGTGTTCCACTTTTAATATATCCATTCTAGTCTCCGTTCCGCCGGTTTTTTGCAAATTCATGTACCAGCACCTTCCTCTTTCAAAATACTTCTATATTACAAATATATTTTATCGAAGACAGATGACTGCCAGGTGACTGCATTTATGACAATTTAGTCACTTTTCTCTCTATTCCAGCGAATGCATGCTGGCTCATCCCTAATTTATGAAATTTGTTTGTAAAACTTAACATAAAAGCTTGTCCCCTGCTGCTCCTTACTTATAACACTGATATTTCCGCTTTGTCCCGAGATGATACTGTCGGCCATTGCAAGACCTATTCCCACGCTGTCATCTCCCGCATTTTTTCCTTTATAAAATCTTCTAAAAATAAATGGCAAATCTTTCTTCTCAATACCACTGCCGTTATCTGTAATAATAATCTCCGTATAAATCGGATTTTCATCGTAACTTATTCTTATCTCTCCGCCGATTTGTGTATGTTCTATACAATTCTTTAAAATATTAATGAAAGCTTCCGTGGTCCAGTTTAAATCTCCAAGGAAGGTGATGCTTTCTTCTCCCTCCAGGATTAAATTTTGTTCCTTCAGTTCCATCGGTATCAGCATAGGTTTGATTGCCCTTTGTATCAGCTCAGTTACCCTAACCTCCTCCTTTTTAAATATTACGGTGCCTGCATCAATTTTAGATAATTTCAAAAGAGATGATAAGAGCCACTCCATCCGATTAAGCTGTAATTCCAGATTTTTAGTAAATTCTTTTCGTTTTCCCGGAATAATATTTTCGTTGTTTAGTAAATCCGTCATCACTCTCATAGAGGTAAGAGGTGTTTTTAACTGATGCGAAATATCGGAAATCGCATCAGCCAGCTGCCCCTTCTCCGTTTTTAGCAGCTCGGCCTGCTTGGAGAGTATCTGTGTTACCTTATAGATTTCATTTTTCAGGATACTTAATTCACCCTCGGAATTATCACGGATATCCAAAGAATAATCTCCACCGGATAGCTGCCGTAAATAAATGGTAAGCTTTTTCAGCTCCCGGTATCGGCATATCGTAAAGTAAAGGAATACCGCAACCAGAAAACTATCTGAAAGCAAGATCATAATCCCTGCTGCCGAATTAAGGAAGAAAGCAGTAATCACTCCCACTGTTATAATAACGATGATTGCGATTAACATATTTCGATATTCTCTATTACGAAGCATCTTATTCACCTACCTTGTATCCTAATCCACGGATTGTTTTGATAATGATTGGATTTTGAGGATCCTCCTCCAGTTTTTCTCTCAAACGTTTGATATATACCGTTAATGTATTATCATTCACAAAATCTCCGGCCACATCCCATATTCCTTCCAACAGCTGGTTTCTTGATAAGACCTGCCCCTCGTTACTTGCAAAGGTAAGTAAAAGCTTGTATTCCAATGCTGTCAGGTATATCTCCTGTCCTGCCTTATAGACCTTCGTATCTAAAGTATTAATTCGAATATTTCCCAGCTCTAATATGTTTCTCGCACTGGCTTCCCTCAGACATCTACGCAGTATGGTTTTAATACGGGCTGTTAGTTCCCGTATACGAAAGGGTTTTGTGATATAATCATCCGCACCCATTTCCAGGCCCATCACAATATTTACCTCTTCGTCACAAGCTGTCAGAATAATCACCGGTATATTCCATCGTTCTCTGGCCAATTTACATAGCTCATAGCCGCTGCCATCCGGCAGTGTTAAGTCCAGTATACATAAATCAAAGCTGTATTCATGAAAAGCTGCCTTGCCGGAAGCCACATCATGGCACAATACAACCTGGTAACCCTCCTGTAATAAGGAGTATTCCAGACCGAGTGCAATTGTTTTATCATCTTCAACTACTAATAATTTCAACCCTTCACCTCTCTCCTGCCAGGATTTGAGTAACACACTTAAAACCGGAAGTTTTTTCTTTATTATATCCGTTGAAGTCAATATAGTAAACATATACGTTTCACAAAACAATGCATATACATAAGACTTTTACTATAAATGATTTGAATGTCAAAAGCCTGATCCAGGTTACATAACAGAACGTATTTTCGTTAAAAATAAGCCCTCGGGCCGAAGTCAACCAGCACCGAAGGCTATCTATTTCACTATTCTATAATTTATTTACTGAAATGTTCCAGTCTCTCCGTTACCTGATGCATCATATTCGTATAGTTCTCCAGCTTCGCTCTTTCCTCCGCCAGCTTACTCTCCGGAGCCTTACTCACAAAGTTCTGATTTGCAAGCATTCCATTTACTCTTTTTAATTCACCTTCCAGACGCGCCTTTTCCTTCGTAAGACGTTCTATTTCTTTCTCAACATCCACCAGCTCCGCAAACGGAATATAAATGACTGCTCCCGGAATGACTGCAGATACGGCATCCTCCGGTATTCCCGACTTATCTGCTTGTACGGATACTTCACTTGCATAGCCAAGTGTAGCAAAGAACACCTTACTGTCTGTAAAAATATCCCTGATTTTGCTGTTGTCAGAAACAACGGTTACCGCAGCTTTCCTGCTCGGCGGTACATTCATGTCGGTACGAACATTACGGATGCCTTTGACTGCTGCCTTGATAAGCTCTACCGCTTCGGCTTCTCCATCGTATTCATAGTGCTCCTTATACTCCGGCCATTTTGCTATCATAATGGATTCTGCTTCCTGCTGCCCAAGCATTTCCTGAAGAGTACAGAAGATCTCTTCTGTAACAAATGGCATATACGGATGAAGTAATTTCAGGGAGGTCGTTAATACATATTTTAAAGTCCAAAGTGCCGCAGCCTTTGTCTCATCTGTCTCACTGTATAGTCTTGGTTTCACCATCTCAATATACCAGTCACAGAATTCTTCCCAGATAAAATCACTAATTTTCTGAACTGCAATACCAAGCTCGTAGCTTTCCATATTCTCAGTTGCTTCCTTGATGAGCGTATTTACCTTGGAAAGAATCCATTTATCAGCAACCGTTAGAAGCTTCTCATCAATGGTCTCGCTAATCTTAGCCTTCTCCAGATTCATCATAATGAAGCGGGAAGCATTCCATACTTTATTGGCGAAATTTCTGGCTGCTTCTACTCTTTCCCAGTAAAAACGCATATCATTTCCCGGTGCATTCCCCTGTATCAGGCTGAAACGAAGGGCATCCGCACCATATTTATCAATTACCTCAAGAGGATCAATTCCATTCCCAAGGGATTTGCTCATCTTGCGTCCCTGTGAATCACGAACCAGACCATGGATCAATACTTTGCTGAAAGGCTTCTCACCCATCTGTGCATACCCTGAGAACACCATACGAAGTACCCAGAAGAAAATGATATCATATCCGGTAACAAGTACATCCGTCGGGTAGAAGTAATCCAGCTCCTGTGTCTTTTCCGGCCAGCCAAGTGTGGAGAATGGCCAAAGTGCTGAGCTAAACCAGGTATCAAGGGTATCTTTATCTTGTTTTAGATGGGCATGTCCGCATTTCGGGCAAACTTCCGGCATACTCTTTGCCACAATAATCTCACCGCATTTCTCGCAGTAATATGCAGGAATTCTATGTCCCCACCAAAGCTGTCTTGAAATACACCAGTCCCTGATATTATCAGCCCAATTAAAATAAATTTTATCAAAGCGCTCCGGAACAAACTGGATATCTCCTGTTTTTACGCCATAAATGGCAGGCTTAATCAACTCTTCCATTTTTACAAACCACTGCTGTTTGATAAGAGGCTCTACCGTGGTTTTACAGCGGTCATGCGTACCTACATTATGAACATGCTCCTCCACCTTAACCAGAAGTCCCAGCTCAGAGAGTTCATTTACTATGGCTTTACGAGCCTCATATCGGTCCATACCCTCGTATTTACCGCCATTTGCATTGATGGTCGCATCATCATTCATTACATTAAGTTCTGGCAGGTTATGTCTTTTGCCTACTTCAAAATCGTTCGGATCATGGGCAGGTGTAATCTTTACAACACCGGTACCAAACTCCTTATCTACATAATAATCTGCAATAATAGGGATTTCTCTATTTACTAATGGTAAAATTACCTTCTTGCCTATCAGGTGCTTATATCTTTCATCCTCCGGATGTACTGCCACTGCACTGTCGCCTAGCAGGGTTTCCGGTCTTGTGGTTGCAATCTCCACAAAGCCTTCTTCTCCGACAATCGGATATTTTATATGCCAGAAATGTCCTGTCTGTTCCTCATGCTCAACCTCCGCATCAGAAATTGTGGTATGGCATACCGGACACCAGTTGATGATTTTAGAACCTTTGTAAATGTAACCTTCGTTGTACAGCCTGATAAATACTTCATTCACTGCGTTGTTGCTGCCCTCGTCCATTGTGAAGCGCTCTCTGTCCCAATCACAGGAGGAGCCTAGCTTCTTTAACTGGGAAATAATTCTTCCGCCGTACTCTTCCTTCCACTTCCAGGCTTTCTCAAGGAACTCTTCTCTTGTAAGATTTTCCTTAGTGATACCTTCCTTCTTCAGCTGCTCTAATATCTTCACCTCAGTTGCAATACTTGCATGGTCAGTCCCTGGTTGCCATAATGTATTATACCCCTGCATTCTTTTGAAACGGATCAGTATATCCTGCAAAGTATTATCCAGTGCATGTCCCATGTGGAGCTGACCTGTGATATTCGGCGGCGGGATTACGATTGTGAAGGGTTTTCTGCTGCGGTCCACCTCCGCATGAAAATATTTTTTATCCACCCATTTTTGGTATTGCTTTTCTTCAATATTTTTGGGATCATAGGTTTTTGCCAATTCTTTTTCCATTGTAACCATCCTTTCGATATTCTAATACAAATACATTTTAAAAACAAAAAAGGCTCTTCGTCACAAAGGACGAAGAACCGTGGTACCACCTTTTTTTACGGCAACTTAACATATGCCGACTTTATGCCTATAACGGGACTGCCCGGTATTTCCTACACGCTTACAGTTTCAGAAATACTGCTCCGAAGCTACCTTCGATAAGCTTGCCTTAAACCACCTTTCAGCCGGTGAGTGGTTTTCTCTGATAAGCTGCCCTTATCTACTCCTCTTCATCAATACATTTTACAAGATAAAAATTATTAAGATATATTTCTCACTGAATTCAATAGTATTCAAAGATTTCATTTCTGTCAAGTATTTTTTCTATAGAAAAAACACTTTTATCTTCATGAAATCATATTATATATTTTTCTTTGAAAATAGTGTCTTAGCTGCCAAAATTAAAATCAATACATGGGATGTGATAATCCATACTCCACCGAGCATACAAATCCCACCCGTTGTCAGAAGCATTTGCGTTTCACTGGTAGTCCAGGCAATTTCTCCGGCAGGTTTTGCCAGTTTTATAGCAATTCCGGTTCCGCTTTGAATACCAAATAAGAAAAGGAGTATTCCAATGGTATAAAACACAACGATCAGAAGAAGAATAATCAGCTCTTTACAGTATTTTTCTAAAAATTTCTTTTCTTGCATAAAACAGTCCCTCCTTTCTTCAAAATCAGCACACTCATTGCTATAAACGGAAAGTACTTGTAAATAACACTTCGTATCCTGCGCAGGATCATCCCAATCAATAATAACAAAAACATCAGGTGCGCTAATTTTCGGGTCCGAGAGCAAAGCTTCGTGTTACCACCCCAAATTCACCCATATCTCACGATACAGGCCTTGTCAAGTACGGGCAGGAAGTGATCCACCGATACTCTATCGCTGTCACGGGCGATCCCGTCGTAGCCTAAAAGAAATACTTCTTCGGTACGCAGCTCTAAGACCATGTTCAGCATCCTATTCATTACCTCTTCTCAGCGTACAAGGCTCTCTGTAAAATTCAAAGCTGCCTACTCTTCTTTTCATTGCTTTTCTATCCAATATAAATTGTGATATATATCATAATCACTTATAAAGACATCTGTCAATCTTTGATATACAGATATTTGTGCTCTATTACTAATCCAGTTACAGTTCAAAGGCTAGTCAAATTCCGAGCTGTTTATCCGATAAGTACTTCCGATAAAAGAGTATTAAAGCTCTATCCGGTATCTCCATAACAGCTTTTCTGCTTCTCCTCTACAATCAGGATAATTTTTTATTGTATTGTCAATCTCCTTTAACGCTTCCTCCCGCTGCTTCTGGTTACTTTCAATGCGATCCCGAAGCTTCTGTCTGCGTACATTTAATCTATGGCGCACTTCTACCATTTCCTTGTTATCTAGTATAGCAGTTGGCTGATAGATCCATATTTCAGCATCCGAAACACCGTATTTTCGTAGCTCATTGATTAGCTGTGTATTATAAAAATCCAGTGCATCTGTATTTTTTTGATATTTCTTTTCTTCTTCCTTTATTTTTATATATTCAGCCCATAACAGACTCAGCTGTTCAAAATTATCCACCATATATTTATTATAACTATATTCAAGATAATTTAAATTATTTACCGCTTTGATTTTAACCTTATTAACCAGTAAAACCTGACGTTTCAGTTTTGCTTGAACAAGATTAATATCTGCGACATTTCTTCTGGATTCCATCACAATATAATAAACAAAACACATTGCCATCACAACCGTCAGAATAAAAGGCAGCGTATAGTCTGCATCCGAACTGTCTGACAACCACATAAATAAAGCAAACAGCACAATAACCACGGCACTGATTGTAATTGCTATTCCCTTTAAAAACGATTGTTTTCCAATAATATCCTCTTGCTCATGATTAAGCTTCTTCCGCGCCTTCTCCAGATGGTTTAGGTCCTGTTCAATGGCAGACTGATACTCTTCACTTTCCCTTATGGTTTTCATTTCTTTTGGCAGCTGCTGCTCACATTGCTCAAAGAGATGGTACTGCTTATCTGGCAACAAGCTGCTTTTCTTCTGAAGCTTCCCGCGTTCCTTAGATAGATTGATAATACTAGTTGCCGCCTCTTCTAGTGTTCCTCTTTCTTGCGAAGGGATCAACTCGATCATCTGCATATCGGTAAGATAAGAGGTTACAGCCTGATATTCTGCTTTTGCTTCTTCCTTCTGACGGTAATTATCTGCTATTATTTCACAATTTTCCTTAATATAACCTATCTGTTCTTCCTGTGTATTCAACCTGGCAGGCCGCTTGAATTTTATTTCTTTTTTCCTGTCTGCTGATACCTGTACTGCTTGATCATCCCCTGTATCTCTTTTCTGTTTTCTGGAAAACAGCTTCCATAGTCCCATATTATATGCCTTTCATCGTAGAAAAATATACCTCTGTCTTCCTGGTTTATATTCAGACTTTGATTTATGTTTCGTTTTAAATCTTTTCACTTTATTTTCTTTCCATATTGACATAACTAATCCTAGCCTTGATCTTCTTTGTCCTAGCTTTGATCTCTGCCTTATCTTTGCCTTGTTTATGCCTTGTATTATCTTTGTCCTAGCTTTGCCTTACCTTGTCTTTCCAAATTTCTATTATCGCACCACTCTCATGATAAAATTCACTCATCTTACCCTGTGCCTTCCGCTCACTCAGCTGCTTCACCTGCCGTACATTTTCTGATTCTGCCGCTTCTCCTTGCGTTTTTTCCATGAACTCTCTGATCTGATAATCCAGCTCGGCACCAATCTGATATTCTTCCGCTTTGTCAGCATAGGCTTTTTCATTACTGCACATCCATAGAGTATACAGATATTGTCTCAGACTTTCTTCTCGTTGATTGCGTTCATACGCCTGACAAAAAAGCTTCGATGCTTCCTTAAGTCCAGTGATATGTACCCTCGCAACAGCCAGATTATGATATAAATCGCCGTATTCCTCCGGAGTCAGCTGCACTGCATCTTTTGAATTAATGATTTTCATATATTCTACTGCCGCCGTAGAATATTGACCATCTCTTAAATAACTTGCTGCTCTAACACAATTCCTTTTAATCATCGGCATACCGATCACTTCATCCAGTATTTTTAGAACATTCTTGATTTCATACTCTGTATAATAATCAGTGCTGCATAAAATAACAGTCACAATGGTTTTAATATCAGCGTTCTGTTTTTTAAGATGTCTCAGCTTGTCAGCGCGTTCCGGCAGCTTTAGCTCCATATCGATAAAATCAAACAGAGAATCACAGAATAAATCTTCTTCCAGCATATATACATGCTGGCAAAGATAGAAGCATAGCTCTTCCATCGAATAGATCCGTGTTCCTGTTGCTGAGAAAACATATGGTCTATCTGTTCTCATTCCACTGCACAATATAAGTTTACCCATAGTTTACCTCTCCTTCCTGCGCAGCAAAGCTGACTTTTTTTGCACATTTGGTCTCAGTTCTTTATAGCTCTATCATAAATTCTTCTAGCTGTCCTATTCCCGGATAAATGTCTCCAAAGCCTAGATCCATCACATTTACCATAACCACCGACTGCTCCGTACAGGTAAATTGAAGCCGCAGTCTTGTCATACGATCCGGTCGCTCCGGAAGCTTTTCAAATAATACTGACCTTTGAATGATATCTCTGGTCATAGCATTTTTCAAAATCAGGTTGAGTTGAGCACCATTCTCTGCTATTACCTCGATATTTTTATCTACTTCATACCAGCGTTCATCTGCCTCAATAACTGCCAAATCCTTAAGTGCAGCATCGCAATATACCTGCATCATTACAGAGGTTGAGACCCTATCTTCTCCTAACAGCATGACATCATGAAGGCTGCTCTCTCCGGAAAGCTCCCTGGCAGCATAGCAGGCACCTTTCGCATATAGGTTTTGTCCAAAGAATACTCTTCTTCCCACGCACAGGCTTTTAATTGCATCCTCAGCCCACCCACCTTCAAAACCACTGCCTGTAATGTATATGGTTGTTACAATTTGTTTGTACAAAGCAGTATTTGCAATATTTTCGAAGATATAAGCCGGATTTAAATCCACTGAATTTGTCATATTACCGGCTGATATCTTACCGGCAGCCGCTTTAGCAGAATCTGTCTTTCGCATTGCGGCGCCAGCCGTTTTACTGTCTGACTTGCTTATTCCAATCATACTCTTAAAATAGTTACTGCTGCTTTGCAGCATATCTTCCTGCAATTTTCCATCGCAAGCCGTTCTCTTGCTAAGTTCATCATAGTATTTATTTCTTATCGTAAAATTAAGCGTATTACTATAATCTGTCCTGAATAACTTTGCTATGATGGGTTTTGTTCTTCGTGAAATACGGATCTGATAAAAAATCAAACCTTTTTCACTAAAATCAAACAATCCGATATCATTTTGCCAAAGCGATTTTTCCTGGCTTAGAGCATAATATAAATAACAGTCCGAATGGCTACTTATCCATACCCTGTCTCTTCCCAAACCAAGAGCTAATAATACCTCGTATATTTTATCGTATAAAGCAGGCTCATTATCAGCAACCGTCACCACCAGCTTCGTAATTGGTTCCGAGGGAAAATAGCTTTTCACCAGTGCCATTGTTTTTCGTAGATATTCTGTTAGCAACGCTATTGGCGAATACTTCACTCCTTCTAATTCCACTTCCTCCCCGTTCTGCAGCTTTTCTACTAAATGATCCACCAAAACTCCAGTTTTAGCTGCTGCACAGGTTAATGCATCTTCTCCAAACAACCATTTCTTTGTATCTTTGTTATATGCTAAAACAGTCGGTATCCGGCTTTCCTCCTCTTCCCGTAGTCCGATCATAACCGGTTCGGCTGCTCTATGACTATAACAGCATAGCTGTGTAAAATCATCGCACAGATCACATCCAACTATTACTTTTTTAGGTGACTCCATATCCCTTACCCTCCGTTTCACCATTTAAGCTGCCATATATCAATCGAGCTGACGGTAACATGCTTCTATCATATATTCTCTCCTGGCATAATCCTCCATAAGTCCGAGTAAAGTTGTATCATCCTGCATTTCCATCGCCATAAGCATCAGATTAATAGAACTGTAATTCGCCTCATCCTCTTTTAATATCTCGCAATCATAGTGAATATTATAGCTCTCCGTAATACTCGTATCCTCATCCATCTCCTCGGTAATATAATACTGTAATCCTTCATGATAAAACAATACAAACTCTGTCCCATGAATTCCCATAAAAATATTAGGCAGCCGCTCAGTAATATAATCCTGGTTGGCATTCTTAGTCAGGCGGTAATGAATATAAATATGCTTACGGGGATCTGCATGATAATAGATAAACAGCTTGTCTAAAATCTGATCCGGTAAGTTTAAAATATCCTTATATTCAAAATAAAACGGCAAGATAATTCCTTTCCGTACCAACCTCATAATATTGTATTCTGCAAATACAATTTCATTGTCCGACAAAGAATGCTGCGTGGCATGATGTTTAAGCCATGCCAAAAGACACACATCATTTTCTTCATAGAATAGCTCTCTCTTCATAATGGGGAAAAGCTCCCTGTCAATTAACTGGTCATGTACCAGATAACGGTATGCATAATAGGATAGAAATGCCTTTACCAAAATATGGTTCGAAACCTCTTTATAATAGGAGAAAAATACCGTATAACTATCTTCAATATAACTCCCTGCAAATAGTATCTGCATCAGAAGCCGTTCCTCCAGATCATGACTTGGCAATTCAAACTCCATAGCTGCCTGCCAGATGCGAAACATTTCTCTGGTGGAGCCGCTAAAAGAACTAATCAAACAGCGAAGAACCGCTTCATCATACTTATCCTGGGAGAAGGCATAGTAACACAGGCTTACTAAATTTACCGGAATCACATCTGTCACCGTCAACTTCATAAATCCTGAACAAAGTTTAACCACTCTGCTAACCGGAATTCCTTCCATACCGTATTTCTCTATCGCCTTCAGTGCCTTCTGGTATAATCCTCTGATCATCATTAATTCAGTGTATTTCGGCCGCTCATTCTGCCTTACATAGCTTAGCTCTAATTGGTCAAGATAATGGTCTAATAATTCATCATCATAGTTCTCATAATAATAATCTATTAATGCCTGGCAACTAAGAGCCCTATATTCTTTGGATAATCCGTCCATTGTAAATATCTTTTTTCTCAGCTCGATTGAATCGCTGCTAAGGATTCGATAGCTTTGGTAACGGTCAAACAAATGCAGCAGAAGCATCGGATGACTGCTATATTCAATACAGTATTTCTCATATTCTTCCGTATTCATAAAAGGTGTTAAGGTATATTCCACCGAAGAGTTATATCGGTTACCATAGGCATCCGCAAAAAATACTACTGCATTACCGGAATAGATATCTACCTGTGCTTTTCCTTGCTTTAGTGGTACACATTCTTCTGTATTATATTCTTTGTGTAATACAATTACACTTACCATGTTCGGATTACTGCAAACCAGCTCATTTCGATATAGAATATACGGTAAATACCGGCTTTCCTCCGGAACGCTTATGATCTTACTCAGAAACTCATGGTATAATATAGCAAGGTCCCTGTTAATCGAATGCTCCTCAAGCATTTTCAGGGTGAATACTTCCATTTTTTTATAATAAGAGCGATAAACCGCTTCATTAATATCTTTGTTTTTTACAACACTTGCATATAAAAATGCCTTTTTGGAATCACTCAAATTACTATTGTAAATGAAATATAACAACACCGGTTGCGCAACTTTATTCAGCAAATTGTCACCAATGGAATACATATAATATTCATAAAGTCCTGTAATATGCAGCTGCGCTTCTGCGCCCAAACGATACCATTCGTGATATTTTTCTGACTTTTTCATTCCTTTGATCAATAGACTGCAGATAGCGGACAATATCTCTACTTGATCAAATTCATCATATAACTTCATAAGTCCTCGGAAAATCAACGGATGAAATACCTTTTTCTTACCTGCTAAATAGGTATATTGATTTGCAGCTTCTCTTGATAATATCCAGTTTTTAATGCCATAATTAAATACCTGTATTTCAAAATCAGATAATTCATTGATAAAATAAGGTTCTTCATTCACGATGCAGATTGCTTCGTAATATAAAATAGGACTTCTGCAGCCTAGTTCAAACTGTTCTCTGATATCCTCCAGTTTCTTCTTTTTATTTCGTTCATAAAGCTTATCCGTATAGAGCAGAAACCATAATATCCGCCAGTCATGATAACCATTTGTATAATAAGCACGAAGTGTATCCGCGGCATTTAAAATCACTGCATCATCTTTCCGGTATAAGGCGTTCAGGTAAAGGTAGGCGCAGTATTCCGGAACAGAACGTTTCCTCAAGATCACTTCCTCTTTGGCAAAATCAGACAGGAACTCTTCTGCCAGTGTATTTTTACCTGCGATAACGGCTAGATGGGTTTTCATCAAATCTCTGCTATAGCTGATCTCCGGTCCCGGCAGTTTTTCAATAACCACCCCTGTTTCCTCCAGGTATTCTGCATAATTAATACGCTTCAGCCGAAGGCTTAAGTAAGTATCCGCTAAAGTATATTCATTTTTTTGTTTCTGACGGCTGATATCTAGCTTACGTTCTGCCCTTTTATATTTACAAAGTATTGCTACAGTAATCGTCTGATGGGCTGTTTTTATCCAGATATGCCCGAAATTATTACCGCATCTTAAAAGCTTTGGATCCACTGTATAGGAGATAGGCTGGACATTTCCTTCAAAACGATCCGCCCATAGCAATTTCTGTTCCAGTTTAAGAAATGGTGCATCCGTACTCACGCGGATTTCCGAATAACCCCACTGGCTTCTTGTAAGCACTACTTTGTCTGTGATTACTTCATTCAAAACACCATATTCTATCCATGTTTTATCTACCTCCAGCCTGACAGCCGTCTTCTTATGTACAGCAATCAGAAATTCCTCGAGAGCCTGGCTGGTTGATGTTTTATTGATCAAATTCTGGTATATTACTTTATATTGTTCTTCGCTATCCAAAAAAACACGCTGAAATTCCTCAGACTTAAACACCCTCTTTGCTTCAGACCAATCCGTCTTCGCTAAATTCGTAAACTGAAACAAATCCTTGATTTTACCTAAAGAAGACACACAGTAAGGAGCTTCCGTAATAACAGTAAAAGGAAGTGATACCTCCCGGCAGTCACTAATAATATAAAACTCACCCTTTGTTTCTGAGCACACACGCAGAGTCTGTGCATCAAAGCGGTAGGTTATTGTATTTAATTCACCTTGAAACTCTGAATTTGTGATCTGCATCAGCCGGTTAGAGGAATAAACACATCCTTGCATTGTTCTACCTACGCTATTACTGATCGTAAAGGTTCCTTCATAAGTTTTTCCCGCTTCTGCTGACAGCTTAATTTCTTCCTCTGAAAGGCATACATAAGGAAGCTCATATTCAAATTCTCCTCTGGAAAAACGTTCAATTTTTTCCTTCATCTTCGGTCACCTCAAGTTCTTTTATAGTTTCAGCTTCTTATATCAGCTCATGAATAAAAGTCTGTGAAAGATTGCATTTTACAAATAAACAGCTATAATATGTAATTATAATTCAATGTGTAAAAAAAATCTAGTACATACCGAATGCACAGCCTGGAATTTGTAACAGCTTACAATGCACAGACAAGTCATATTCCATTGCTGTACATCCGATCAGTACTTCTGTTGCGAAGCCGAACCTGTTTCGTTGCATTACGCGGTGGTATATGGGATTTTTTGAAGAAAGGCAAGGTCTTTGATATGATAAAACATACGGATCATTTTCACGGAAGTGACTTAGAAACAATTGAAAAGCTTTACGGCATAAAGAAAGAGGATATTACAAGCTTCTCCGCTAATGTAAATCCTCTTGGCATCTCTCCGAAGCTGCGCTCTACCCTTGCCGGAAAAATCGATGCCATTATGAGCTACCCGGACAGGGATTATACGGATCTGCGCAGGCAGATCGCTGACTATGTCCATACTGAACTGGAAAATATTATTGTCGGTAATGGCTCCACAGAATTAATTTCCCTTTTCATCCAGATAAAGCATCCCAAAAAGGCCCTAATTATCGGACCGACCTATTCAGAGTATGAACGTGAGGTTTCTTTGGAAGGCGGTGTGACACGCTATCACCGTCTGGAGGAGGATCGGAACTTTATTCTGGATATTGGAAAGCTTGAGGCGGAACTGACGGCTGATGTGGACCTTCTTGCAATCTGTAATCCCAACAACCCTACCTCTACTGCCATTTCCAGAAATGAAATGCGACAAATTCTGGATATCTGCAAGCAGAAAGGCATCTTCGTTATGGTGGACGAAACCTATGTGGAATTTGCCGAGGATGTACAGAAGGTAACCTCTGCTCCTCTCACGGAGTATTATAATAATATCATTATTCTCCGCGGTATCTCTAAATTTTTTGCAGCTCCTGGACTGCGTCTTGGTTATGCAATATGTGGTAATGCCGATCTGCTGAAGGAAATCAATCAGCGCAAGAACCCCTGGACAATCAATAGTCTAGCTGCCATTGCCGGAGAGATTATGTTCTCTGATGATGCGTATATCAGTGATACCCGCAGCTTGATTGCAGGAGAGCGGGAACGCATCTGCAAGCGCCTGGAGCAATGTACTAATCTGCGTTATTATGCACCGACAGCAAATTTTATCCTGATAAAAATACTGAAGGACGATGTAACTTCCATGGATTTGTTCGAAGCAGCAATCCGAAGAGGACTGATGATCCGGGATTGCTCCACCTTTCCGTTCTTGAATAACAAGTTTATTCGTTTCTGTTTTATGTCACCGGAAAGGAACGATCAGCTGCTTGATGTGATATTACAGGTTTTGAAGTAGAAAGCAATCCAAAGATTAATAATACCAGCAGCGGTAAATGTAAATCACGCATCTACCAGCTTTCTGACATCCTGACAAACCAGGTTATCACATTAAGAGTTCCAATAAACAGTCCGGTATAAGCTATGACAGATAGGGTTGACTTATATGCTTCTTTTGGATAAAGTAACGAAACACCAAGAATCAACGGTGCTATCAGACAATAGGTTATGCCGGACCCATTATACAGAATACAGGTATGCAGATTTTTCAATACATACCTCAATATCCTTATCTAACTCTCCGTTCTTTTGGAGGGTTTAACCCCCATTTCACAATTACCTATCTCCCCGTATCATTCATTATTGACCTTACTACATTGCAATGTATCTTACCGATTAAGTATTCCATCTTTTTCTTGATCTTTCATTATATCAACTCATGTTTTATAGTCCATACATTCCATATAAGTGGTATGTTTTTCAATATAATTGGCAACACTTTAGTTATTTTAGTATGATATTAGTCAGGCAAAGGTCTGATGCAGAGGCTTTTGTCGTGCTAATCAGTGTATTTCTTTCTATCACGTAGATTTCGTTATTTTGTATACTTTTTCATTCTGATTTTAGTAATTTTTTATATTTATGTGATTGACATATAACGGAGTTATGCTATAATACGATTTAATTAGGCGCCTAATTGTTAGTCCTCTAACAATTTGTCCCTATCCTGTATGCTGTTGTGAATGGGAAGCTCTATTAGAGAAGATGTACCAAACAGATTATGCAGGCAGGAATATAAGACAAAACAGCTGAATAAAATACAGTCTTTTATGAACTGTAAATATGCTGCTTACACGACTGTGAAAGGAGGAATTTTCACGAAATGAATCCAGAGTTGAAAGAACTGCTGGGGACCTTGTCTGAGGTTATAAAGTATGTTCATCAGAGTTCTTATCATACGATGAGTAAAAAGCACTTATACCCCGGTCAGCCTAAACTGCTGTCAATTATACGTAATAACGAAGGAGTTACTCAGAAGGATCTGGCGGAAAAAAATCTATGTACTCCGGCTACTATAACCGGAATGCTGAATAAACTGGAGGCAAATCATTATGTATACCGTGTCCCGGATGAAACGGATAAGCGGATAATGCGCGTTTTTCTGACAGCAGAAGGCCATCATATGGCAAAGCATTCAGAAGAATTTATGATTTTATTGGTTGAACAATTATTTACCGGTTTTAGTGATGAAGAACTTCATACTTTATTATTACTTTCCAATAAATTGAAAGGCAACATACAATCCAGCAGTAAAACATAGGAACATCGAAATATTATAGTAATTAGCATTTGAAACTATTGAAAGAAAGGACTGCCGTATGTTAAAACTTGTTAAATTTTTAAAGAACTCGGTTGTATCACTTCTGATTGTTATCGTATTGTTAGTGATTCAGGCTAACTGCGATTTGGCACTTCCGACCTATACCTCCGATATTATCAATACCGGTATTATGAAAAGCGGAATTGACAGCCCTATTCCGTCCGTTATCAGAAAAACTGAGTTTGATAAGGTGACTCTCTTCCTGACGGATGCAGAAAAGAAGGTTGTACTGCCACATTATACCGCGCTTGACCAAAAAAACTACAGTGAAAAAGAATGGTCAGATTATTTAAAGAAATATCCCCTGTTAAAAAGTGATCCGTTGTATCTCTGGGACGGAGAAGAAAAGAGTGCGCTGACAGATGCAATGGCACCTTCTCTTCTGTTAGTATATGGCTTTGAAGACAACTCGGACCGTTCCGTTCAAATGAGGCAGCAGCTTCTTGACAAACTGGCACCCGGTACCAAGGAGAAGGATGTAGACATCTTCACCGTACTTACCAAAATGCCTGCTCAGGCTCTGACTCCTGTAATAAAGGCAATCAGAGAACAGACCTCTGCCATGTCCGGCACACTGTTAACCTCCTCCAGCGCAGCCTATGTGAAATCCGAATATGAAGCCATCGGTATTGATGTAGGTAAGATGCAGACCGATTATATATTATATAATGGTGCTCTCATGTTAGGACTGGCACTTGTTGGAATGATTGCCTCCATTCTGGTTACATTCATTGCTGCGAGAGTATCTGCCAAAATGGGGCGAGATCTGCGAAGCAGTGTGTTTGCAAAAGTCTTATCCTACTCTAACAAAGAAATGGATCAATTTTCCACAGCATCTTTGATCACCAGAAGCACCAACGATATCCAACAGGTACAAATGCTTATGGTATGGATAATCCGTATCGTGATCTATTCTCCTATTCTGGCCTTTGGTGCCATTGTCAATGTTATCCGAACGGAAAGCTCCATGTCCTGGATCTTAGTTGTTGCAGTAGGTGCTGTATTTGCATTATTTGCGGTTTTATTAATTTTGGCTATGCCAAAATTTAAGCTGATGCAGAAATTGGTTGACCGTATTAATCTTGTTATGCGTGAGATATTGACCGGTCTTCCGGTTATCCGTGCTTTTAGTACCGTAGAACATGAGAAGAAACGCTTCGATAAAGCTAACCTTGATTTAACAAAAAACAGCCTGTTTGTTAACCGTGTTATGACCTTTATGTTTCCTATTCTGTTCTTAATTATGAATTTTGTTTCTGTTCTGATTATATGGGTATCCTCAAAGGGAATTGATAATGGAACCATTCAGGTAGGTGATATGATCGCGTTTATTCAATATACCATGCAGATTATCATGTCCTTCCTCATGCTTACCATGATATCGGTTATGCTGCCGAGAGCCTCCGTTGCAGCAAAACGTATCGATGAAATACTGGAAACAAAGACTTCTATCTACAATCCAGATAAGGAAGAAATAAGTACCTCTGGTAAAAAGGGATTTCTGGAATTTGATCATGTGAATTTCCGTTACCCTAACGCCGACGAGGATGTACTTTCCGATATTACCTTTACAGCCAAACCCGGCGAGACAACTGCTATTATAGGAAGTACCGGCAGCGGTAAATCAACCTTAATTAATCTAATTCCCAGATTCTATGACGTTACTGGAGGAAAAATCCTGCTCAATGGAACTGATCTTAGGAAAATGAATCAAAGCACGCTTCGCTCCAAGCTCGGCTTTGTACCTCAAAAAGGAGTGTTATTCACTGGTACAATTGAATCCAATATTAAATTCAGTAATTCTCAGGCTGATGATGAGCAGATGAAAAAAGCGGCTCGTATAGCACAAGCAGAAGAATTCATTGATACAAAGCCGGAAGGCTATCAAACAGCCATTGCACAGAACGGTACAAATGTATCCGGTGGCCAGAAGCAGCGTTTATCTATTGCGCGTGCAATTGCCAATCGGCCTGAACTCTATGTTTTTGATGATAGTTTCTCCGCTCTGGATTACCAGACCGACGCAAAGTTGCGTAAAACTATGAAGGAAGAACTTGCAGACAGCACCATTATCATAGTAGCACAAAGAATCAGTACCATAATGAACGCAGAGCAAATTCTGGTTTTGGACGAAGGACGCATTGTAGGTAAGGGAACACATAAGGAATTACTAAAAAATTGTGAAGTTTATCAACAAATTGCATCTTCCCAATTGTCAAAGGAGGAATTGGATTATGAGTAATGAAGAGACAAAACAACAAACTCCGATAACAAGACCACCCAGAAAAGGAATGGGGCATGGAGGTCCTCCGGGAATGATGGCCGGTGAAAAAGCAAAAGATTTTAAAGGTACGATGAGAAAATTAATTAAGAGTCTTTCTTCTTTTAAATTAGCCTTTTTTATAGTATTTTTATTTGCAATCGGCAGTTCCATATTCACCATTATAGGACCTAATATCATGGGTGATGCCACAACAAAAATCGCGGAAGGTATTTTCCGTAAAATAGGCGGCGGACCCGGCATTGATTTTGATGCGATCAAGAAAATATTACTTACCTTAGTGGTATTATACGGAACCAGTGCATTATTTTCTCTGATCCAGGGATTTTTTATCACAGATATCACACAGAAAATTAGTTATAAGCTCCGTAACGATATCTCCGAGAAAATTCACCGTATGCCGATGAATTATTTTGATACCACCTCTCATGGTGAAATATTATCCAGAGTAACCAATGATATTGATACCTTAAGCAACAGCTTGAACCAAAGTTTGATGCAGTTAATCACTTCGGTGATTCAAATTGTCGGTGTATTGATTATGATGCTGACAATCAGTATTCCTCTGACATTGCTGGCGCTTTTGGTACTTCCCCTTTCCGGCATTGTAGTAAGCGGTGTTGTGAAAAAATCACAAAAATACTTCAAACAACAGCAGGATTACCTAGGTCATGTAAATGGTCAGGTCGAAGAAGTATACGGTGGTCATAATATCATTAAGGTATTTAATAAAGAAGCTGAATCCATGAAGGAATTTAGCGAAAAGAACGAGAAGCTCTATGAATCAGCCTGGAAGTCACAATTTCTATCTGGCTTGATGATGCCTGTTATGCAATTTATCGGAAATATTGGTTATGTCGGTGTTGCCATCCTTGGAGGTTATCTGGCAATCCATGGTAAAATCAAAATTGGTCAGATTCAATCCTTCTTCCAATATATCAGATTGTTTACGCAGCCAATCGGTCAGCTTAGCCAGGTTGCCAACATGTTCCAGTCCACCGCTGCTGCAGCTGAAAGAGTCTTTGAGTTTCTGGAAGAGAAGGAAGAGGTCCAGACGATTGAAAATCCTGTATCCATCCGTGCGATTAACGGCAGTGTAGAATTCAAGAATGTACATTTTGGTTATAATCCGGATAAAATCATTATCAATGATTTTAGTGCGAAGGTTTCAAAAGGTCAGAAGATAGCAATTGTCGGTCCAACCGGAGCAGGTAAAACTACAATGGTAAAGCTTTTGATGCGCTTCTATGATATCAATAGCGGAGAGATCTTAATTGATGGTCATAATATACAGGCATTTGACCGCAGTGATCTTCGAAAACTCTTCGGAATGGTACTTCAGGATACCTGGCTCTTCAACGGCTCCATCCTGGAGAATATCCGCTACAGCAAATTAGATGCAACCGATGAAGAGGTTATAAATGCCGCCAAGGCTGCTCATGTACACCATTTCATCTCAACCCTTCCGGATGGTTATAAAATGGTTTTGAATGAAGAAGCCAGTAACGTATCGCAGGGTCAGAAGCAGCTGCTGACGATTGCAAGAGCAATTCTTGCTGATCCAAAAATCTTAATCTTGGATGAAGCTACCAGCTCCGTTGATACCAGAACCGAAATATTAATCCAGAAGGCAATGGATACCTTAATGAAGGGACGTACCAGCTTTATTATTGCACATCGCCTATCTACTATACGTGATGCGGATTTAATCCTAGTCATGAATGAGGGAGATATTGTGGAGCAGGGCAATCATGAAGAGCTGCTGGCAAAGGGCGGCTTCTATGCGAAGCTGTACAATTCCCAGTTTGAAAGAACAGCGTAAGAGAAATAAAAGCTCGCCTTTTTGTATTTCACAACTTACAAAAATGTGAGCTTTTTTTTGCAGATTTCTCAACCAAACATTCGATTATCTAGGGTGATTATCTGATCGATTAATCCATGTTCCATAGCCTTTGCACTACTCCTGGAATGATGGCGATGCAGGCTTTGTGATGGAAAGTGAATTTCTCTCACTCTCCTTTTCTCTCAGTCTCTATCTGCTCTGCAAGATCATTTAAATAAATCCAGCGGTCCATTTTATGCTCCAGTTCCCTCTCTGTATTTTCCTTTTGCACCATCAATTCGTTTAACTTGCTATAATCGGTTGCTGCTTTGCCGATCTCCATTTCCAGCTCCTCAAGCTTTGCTTCCAGCTGTGCGATATCATCATCAATAGTATCGTATTCCTTCTGTTCCTGGTAAGAGAATTTCAGCCTATTACTTTTCTGCTTCCATGTAGCCATACTTGCTGCTTTCTGCTCCTGTGCCGCAGTATCGGAGGCTGTACCAGCGGCAGTGCCGGATTTTTGCTGCACTATACTTCCCGACGCTGCTCCTGTTTTTAGATCTTCTTCGTCCCGTAAGCTTCTGGCCTGCTGATAATCAGTGAAATTTCCTTCGTACTGACGAATTGTCCCCTCTTCAAATGAAAAGATCCGGGTAGCTATTCTGTCCAGAAAATACCGGTCATGTGATACTGTAACAACAATCCCCGGAAAGGTATCAAGGTAATCCTCTAAAATAGTTAAGGTTGCAATATCCAGATCATTCGTAGGCTCATCAAGTATCAGAATATTCGGAGCCTCCATCAATACCTTAAGCAGATATAATCTTCTCTTCTCACCGCCTGAAAGCTTTGCAATTACACTATACTGCATCGCTCCTGTAAACAAGAATTTCTCACACATCTGGGAAGCAGTGATCGTTCCGTCCTGCGTTTTTATATACTCCGCGGTATCGCGGATATAATCAATTACCTTAAGATTGTCATCCATATATTCATTTTCCTGCGAGAAGTACCCTGTTTTAATGGTAGTTCCTGTCTCAATCGTTCCACTGTCGGGCTCCAGATGGCCAGTTAACATATTTAACAGAGTCGATTTGCCGCAGCCGTTCGGTCCAATGATCCCAATACGGTCACCAGGCAGAAGAATATACGAAAAATCCCTGATTAGATTTCTGTCACCAAAGCCCTTGCAGATGCCTTGAAGCTCAATCGTCTTCTTTCCCAGTCTAGAGGATAGCGCATTCATCTCCACCTTTTGGTCTGTTTCAAGCTCCTTACGATCCCTTAAGTTCTCAAAGCGCTGAATATGTGCCTTCTGCTTGGTGGAACGGGCTCTCGCTCCCCTCTGCATCCATTCCAGTTCTATGCGGTACAGGCTTTTCGCCTTCCGCTCCGTGGCTTGCGCAATATCCTCGCGTTCTGCCTTTAATTCCAGAAATTTCGAGTAATTGGCGGTATAGGTATAGATTTTTCCCTTATCCAGCTCCAGAATTTTGTTTGTAACCTTATCAAGGAAATAGCGGTCATGCGTAATCATAATGAAGGCTCCGCGGTATTTTGCCAGATAATCCTCCAACCACTGGGCCATCTCATTATCCAGATGGTTCGTCGGTTCATCCAGTACCAGTATTTCAGCCGGAGTCAACAAGGTACGTACCAGAGCGACCCTTTTTTTCTGCCCGCCGGACAGCTTGGCTGTCGTTTCATTTACATTGGCAATTCCAAGCTTTTGCAGCATAGCGGCTGCTTCTCCCTCCAAATTGCGGTATTCTTCCTCCGCTTTCTGATTTAATACAACATTTTGGAGTATCGTAAGCTTATCATCAAATACCGGTGTCTGCGCCAGATATCCTATCCTTACCTTCTTTCCGCGTGTTACTGTACCGCTGTCTGCTTCCTCCAGACCTGCGATTATTTTTAAAAGGGTTGATTTACCAGTGCCATTAATTCCGATTACACCGATTTTCTCCCCTTCATTAATTCCAAAGCTCACCTGGTCAAAGAGCAATCGGTCGGTGAAGCTTTTACTCATATTTTCAATTGTTAATAAATTCATTCCTGTTTGAACCTTTCTATCTGAAACAATTTTGTTACTATTTATCGTAGCATACGAGATCAAAAAAGAAAAGTCCCTATTCTACCATCCGTTACATAACAATATCAACCATCAGCCGCCGTAAAAAAATCTGTACTTCTACTAATTGAAAAAACGCACGACTCAGCGTGCGTTAAAACCTTCTTATCGCAATCAAAATTGCTCCATATCTATATCACTCCATGTTCTGCAATACCGAAATCAATTCCTTCCAGTCATGTATATGTAAAAAATCACAATCCGGTTTCAATTCTTTATCCATTTGCCAGTAATAGCAATCTAATTCACTCTGATACCAAACTGGATATATACCCGCACCAGAAGCTCCGCTTATATCGTATTTTGGATGGTCTCCACAAAACCATACCTCTTCCGGCTTAAGATGTGCCTTTTTTAGTGCAAGCTCAAACAATAATTTATTAGGCTTTCGAAAGATATATTCACTGGAGGCTATGATAAATTCAAAACGATTTTCTGGCAACAGACGGTTAATCCGTTCCGACAAAGCATCACCTGAAAATGCTATATTACTGATGACACCACTTCGAATACCCTTCTGATCAATAAAAGCCAGCATTTCTCTTACATTTGACATCGGAATTCCAGGCGCGGCTGCTTCCCAGAATATCTTTTCAAATTCCCGTGGCGAAAGTGAATATTCTATTTCAAGGTATTCTGACATAAATCTTTCAAACATATGGTCGTGAATTTCAATTCCATAATTTCTGGAATTATATCCAATCTCCATAAATAGTTTATCTGACATTGCTGCTATTTCAGAAGCCGTATGATGGTTTTCATTCCTTGTAGCATAAGCTAATACTGCCTCATAACCACTGATAGCGTCGAAGCCCTTCTCATAAATAAGAGTATGTCCATAATCAAATAGAATCATTTGGGGGAGTTTTTTTATTAATAATTTATTTGACATTCACTACCTCCTAAGAAATTCTTGTTGTTTGCTTTAGGTATCTATGAGCACATAAATACCCTATTCTATCATAAGCTCATTAAGATTTTGCATATCAATTATATCAACTTCTCTAGGCTCATATCCGCTATGAAACAATTTTTGAGCTTCAGCAGAGATACATGGTATCACCCGGCCTTCAAACAATGCGGTCGAAAACCATTTTGCTTCAAGCTCAAACCAGCCGCCTTGCGGATTAGCCTGTTTTGCACTTCCGTCATCCTTTATCACGAAAGGATGTATATCAATATATCCTAATTTCGTATGATACAACTCAATACGGAAAGGGCTCCAGTCAACAACGATATCATAGCCTATTTCTTTTAATTTGTCCAATAATAAATCCGTAAACTCACCATCAAAATCAACATCAATATCCCGATGTTCTCTGTTTTGCCTTCCAAGTAGGATATCTACTCCCCAACCACCCTCTATCCAATATCTTATTTTCATATTATCTAATAAGTCCAATACTTCTATAAGATTTTCCTTGGTTACGATTTCTTTTTTATCCGGTTTCATCATAATAATACCCCTGCCTTTTCCAAAGTCTAGTGATCTGTACAGCGCACAAATTACCGTATGAAAAATTTATATTTCACACTAACCTTCATCTACCACGCATGCGGCATTCAAAACTTTAGCAAAAATCACATGCACTCCGTATGCAGATTAGTAAACTGCTCTTTCAAATTCATATCTTTTATTGAAAACTTATTGACTTAATCTTCACTTATTTCTTTGTAAAAACGATCTAATCTACGATCTTCCTTAATAAAGTACTTCAAGTACTTTATGTTACTTTACTCATACACCATATATATAAGTCCCCTATCATCTGTTATTTGAAAGCCGCAATGTTCAAATAGCTGTTTCCCTTTTAGAGTGGCATGTAGTAAAAGAACCATTAATGTCCCCGCTTCCGTATGGTTTTTCTTGCTCTGGTAAAGAATATCTCTCTCATAATCAGTCATAGTTGCGGAATCCTCTTCGAGCAACCTCAACCTGGTATTGATCAGTAATTCCACATCTACTGCAATTGTTTTACGATAAATAATATTCATATCATATATCCTCCCTGTATCTGCTATAAATAAATTATTACTTTTTCTATTATAATACAGTCATATTATTGACGAAACAGATTAATCCATATATAATTTATCAATATCATTGATACAAGGAGGAATTTAGATGGAGTTAATTTACTTTAAAAGCCTTTTATATTTGTACGAAATAGGAAATTATTCTCAAACCGCTGAGGTGTTAGGATATTCTCAATCCAGCATTTCTACTCATATTCAAAAACTGGAGCAAATATATGGAGGTAAGATTATCAATCGTAAGGGTAATCATCTGGTTTTAACTCCAAAAGGAATAATTATCTATCAATACGCGAAGAGCGTTCTTGATTTAATGGAACAAATGGATCATAAGTTGCGCATTCAAGAAGTAAAAGAGATCAATATTGGTACCATAGAATCCATCGCTCTATATTACTTGCAGAACATTATTGAAACCTACAAAATGAAATACCCTCAGATCGTCTTCCACCTTACAATTGAAGATGAAAACGGCCTGTTAGCAAAGCTGACACAACAAAAACTGGATTTCGTTCTGGTCTTCAACAAAGAAATGAAGCACGATGGCCTTAAAGTTTTTCTTCTGAAGGAAGAAAGCCTATGTTTTGTATATCATCCCCAAACCGATACCAATTTAAATTTAGCGGATCACTTGGAAGAGAAATCACTCATTTTAACCGGAGAAGAATGTCCGTATCGAAAAGCACTGCTAGCTGATTTTGCTGAGCGCGGACAGAAATATCATATTTCAATGGCACTTAGTAATGTTGATACAATCAAAAACCTGATAAAGAACGATTGGGGAATCGGTTTTCTTCCTCAGTTCACTATAAAAGCAAATGACAATCTTAGAATGGTTAAGTATGATATTCCTAGTCCCTTCTATATACAGCTTCTATATTACGAGGAACTGGAAGCTCAACAGGAATACACCGATTTTATCGAGCTGGCCAATTCAATAGTAAATGTATAACAATTTTAAACATTTACTTGTTCCGACGGTATTCATCAATACTTGCTAAGTATGCTGTAATAAGCGGATGTGGATGTTCCCTTGTAGAGCTTAGCTGCGGTTGAAATAAGGAAGCCACAAAAAACCTGTTCTTCTCAAGTACCATAATCCGCGCTTCTCCCTCTTCATCCGTTCCCGCTGTCTCAAATCCAATGTGGTTAAGCTCCGATAAAAATTCTTTGTTCAGTCCGAAGCTGCAATTATATTTTTCCTCTATTTCGGAGGTTCCATAGATACTTTCCATCCACGAATGCTTCATATGAATATGTCTAGTCTGTCCAATCAGAGAACAGGATAAGGCTGTAATAAAGCTATTTCGAAGGTAAGGATCAAAATCCTCCTTTAAGGCTTCCTCTTTTTTCAGGACATTCCTGGCAAGTTCAATGACTGCATGTTGAAAACCACCGCAGGTTCCGATAAACGGTATATTATGTACTCTGGCAAATGCGATACCGTTAACTGCTCCAACCATACTGTGATAAGGGCTTCCCGGAGCACACCAGATACCATCAAAACCACTTAATATTGTCTCAACTCCACAACTCAGTCTATCCGTTTGAATCCATTCTGTCTCTACTTCCAGTCCCATTGCTGCCGCACTATCATGGATTGCCCCTTCTGTCGCCAAATGTGAGGGTCTTCCATCATAATCTCCGATAATAACAACTCTTGCTGCTGAATTCATCTCCTGTACCTCCTAATATCTCATTTCCCGCATAAAACAAAGAAATTATTATAGCACTTTCCATAATATAATCAAGAGGTATTTACTATTAATTGTATTATATGTAAATATATTCTATTTTTACAAAATTTTTTATGTCGGGGAGGCACTACTAAACGATCGGTAATATATGTTCCATCCTATATTTCACGTATTTGAACCTTGGCTAACCTTGAATAAATATTATATACAACTACAGGCCCAACCTCCCTGATCCGGGACATTGGGCCTGCTTATTTTATTATCTATGGATTATCTCATTTCTTCCTGGTCCGTTAGATACCAGCTTTACCGGTACCTCCAGTTCCTTCTCAATAAACTCAATATATTTCCTGCAGTTTTCAGGTAATTCGTCGTAATTCTTAATTCCCCTGATTTCCTGCTTCCAGCCCGGCAGATATTCATAAACCGGCTTCGCTTTGGCAAGCTTTACGGTATTAGGGAAATCTCTGGTTACAACACCGTCAATTTCATAACCAACACATACCGGAAGCTGATCCAGATATCCCAGTACATCCAGTACTGTAAGAGCCACCTCGGTTGCGCCCTGTATTCTGCAGCCATAACGGGAAGCAACACAGTCAAACCATCCCATACGTCTTGGTCTTCCGGTAGTAGCACCGTATTCACCGCCATCACCGCCGCGTCTTCTAAGCTCATCTGCTTCATCTCCGAAGATTTCACTTACAAATTCACCTGCTCCAACTGCACTGGAGTAGGCTTTCACAACTGTTACCACTTCCTTGATTTCATAAGGCGGTATCCCGGCACCGATTGCTCCGTATGCTGCCAGGGTGGAGGAAGAGGTTACCATCGGATAGATACCAAAGTCAGGATCTTTTAAAGAGCCTAACTGTCCTTCCAGTAAAATATTCTTTCCTGCCTTGATTGCATCATGAAGGAAGGCAGAAACATCACAAACATATGGCTCAACCATATTTCTATATTCCACTAAGGTTTTATATAATTCATTCTGATCAATTGCAGGCTTATGATACAAATGCTCTAAAATAACATTTTTCAGGTCACATACTCTTGCAATCTTTTCTTTTAAGGTTTCATCATCAAACAATTCGGATACCTGAAAACCGATTTTTGCATATTTATCTGAATAGAATGGTGCAATACCGGATTTTGTAGATCCAAATGATTTTCCACCCAGCCGTTCTTCTTCATACTGGTCAAATAAGATATGATAAGGCATCATTACCTGTGCCCTGTCGGATACTAAAATCCTGGGAGTGGGTACTCCACGGTCTTCCAGAGATTTAATCTCCTTCACGAGATAGGGGATATTCAGTGCCACACCATTTCCGATGATACTTGTCGTATGATTATAAAATACACCGGATGGAAGTAAATGAAGTGCAAATTTACCATAATCATTTATAATTGTATGACCGGCGTTGCTTCCGCCCTGAAACCTTACGATAATGTCAGCTTCCTGTGCCAGCATATCTGTAATTTTACCTTTTCCCTCGTCGCCCCAGCAAGCGCCTACGATTGCTTTTACCATAGTAAAATCCTCCTTGGATGATTGCAATTTTTTGATACAGCCTATGTATTTCTACTAGCTTATTGCGAGCATATCCGCTATGCAGCTGAATTTTTGAAATAACTGAAATACAGAACCTATCCTCTTGCAATAAAATTAGTATACCCAATTACTTTCCAAGTATAATTCAAAATGAAGTATAAGTAAAATCAATATTTATTATATTCTACATAACGTTAACTTATGGCATTTATATAGGAGTACTTGTCTGATAAAAGTTGATTTGAGTAAGAAGTTGAAAGGATTGTATTTTCATAAATACTGAGTCCTAAGTTATCAAAGCATCTTAGGGAAGTCTCCTTCTCCGGAAAGTCTCCACACAATCTGATCTGCTGCCAGCTGAATATAATCCCACATTCTTTTCTTGCTGATATACCTTGGATTTAACAGACCATTTTCCTGATAAAAATGCTGACGAAGCAGCCAGTCTCTGCTAATTCTGATTTCCTGTTCACTTAAATATCCTGCAACCGGATAGATTCGAACAGTTTCCAGATTAACTTGTATCTCTTTGCTTCCTTCATATTGATCGATAAGAAGATAGTCATTGCGGTTCATATCGTCCACTATATACTTAAAAAAAAGCGGATTATCCTGCGCAATTCCCAGTTGTTCCATTGTATCGCAGAATTCGTTGCGTATTGTCAGCATAAATAGTTCATCTGCCAAAATATGGACAACATAGCCACGATATAAGTCAAGTTCAGGAAGCGGACGATTTCTGTTCTCCAGAATGAAGTCTGCAACACGTCGGTGAAATAATTGGCGGTTTTCTTCCGCGTTAAAATCTATATCCGGAATATCATCCCGCATATGCGTATGCTTTTTATATGCCCTGATATATCCATCTCTGGCATGAATTGAATCCGGCGCCAGATTGCCAAGATAAAATATCCCTGGATCTGATATGGTCCCCTTTGGCAAACGTCCTATTATCTCTCTGGCTATTACCATATGCGTTATCAGCCCGGCCATGTATTTCTCCCTCAATTCTGTATCAATACTATTATTTATCTATTTACTTTACACCTGTCGAACCAAATCCATTATTCCCTCTACTAGTTTCATCCAGTACCTCTCTCTCATCAAATTCTACGGAAAGATATGGCATAACAACCAACTGGGCTATTCTTTCGCAGGGATTCACTATTTTCACTTTATCAGAGTCGTTGTGCAAAGAAACAATGAGTTCTCCCCGATAGTCACTGTCCACTACACCCACACAATTTGCAGGTCTTAAGCTTTGTTTAGTTGCTAATCCGCTTCTCGCATAAATTCCCCCAAAATAACCGTCCGGTATTGCTAGCGATAAGCCTGTCCCAATCATAACCGTTGTGTGCGGTTCAATTGATACAGCTTCTTCATTGTTAGAATACAAATCCCAACCAGCCGCCTGTTCACTTCCCCTGCTTGGAAGCAGTGCTCTATTATTTATTTTCTTAATATTTATTTTTATCATTTTTTCTCCATTCCGATTAATAAAATCAGTTCACCATCATGCTAAGCAATTCTTTTGCCGCTGTCGAAATCGGGTTCGATTTGCCGGTGATAATACAGAAATGCCTCTCCGGTATTTCCGGTTCAAAGTGAAGTTCAAAGAGATCACCCAAATCCTGTGCTTCCTTCGCAAAATCCCTTACAACGCAGCCAATTCCGAGATTCCTAACTGCAAATTTCACGATAATATCGCTCATTGCCAGTTCAAATTCCGGTTGTAAAACTACATTATTTTCCTTTAGAAATTCATTCATATATTTGCGAGTACTGGTATTATTCTCCAAACATATGATAGGCAGCTTCTCGAGTTCCTTATATTGTAAGGTGATATTCTGAAGATTTTGAAATCTGCTGCCAGCAACAAAAACATCCTGGATGGAACGAATTCTCTTAACTTCAATTTCCGGCTTCACCTCAAAAGGTTCGCTGACAATACCAAAATCGATTTTTCCGTCATATAAATATTCCAGCGTCTCAGGTGTAGGTGCATTTGTTACTGTTACCTTAATTCCGGGAAACAGTTCATGAAATTCTTCCAGATATGGAAGCAGATAAAACTGAAGTGTCATATCACTGGCACCAATCCGGATCTCTCCGTTCTCAAGATCAAGCATTTTCTGAAACTTATTCTCTCCCATTAATATATATTCATAACCCTTTTCTACATAGCGAAAGAGAACCTCGCCTTCCGGTGTCAGCCTAACACCTTTGGGAATTCGAATGAAAAGCTTACTGCCCAGGCTTTTCTCAAGCATTTTTATAGCCTGGCTGACAGCCGGCTGAGAAATACAAAGCGCTTCACCGGCTAGTGTGAAACTGCCGGCTTTTGCTACCTGGTAAAAGATCCTGTAATACTCCAAATCTATATTCATATAATTTCCTCTTATGGATTTATAGAAACGTATGCTATTTTATTATAACATCACTCTTAAAGATGGGCAATCACTATTGTGTTAATCCGTTTTTAATTTTAGATTTCTTTAAAAATTTATTCTGATACATTTTTGTATCTACTAACCTTAAGACATCATTAGCGATTAAATTATTCGATTGCGAAACCTCTATAATTCCATAGCTGAAGGAGTGTTTATATGGTATATTCTCCTCTTCATGATAATCGGCTAACTGACTTATAATCTGCCTAATCACTAATTCGGCTGCTTCTTCCTTTCCTGCAGTTCTTCAAACTCCTGGTCTTTGGTAAGACCCGTCCATTCCATAGTAAAACTCAGTTCAACATGATCAAAATATCTCCTAATATATTGGCAATAATATTCCTTCTGCTCCGGTCTAAAGGAGCTTTCCTTTACAAGATCAATATAGCTCTGCTGATAATACTTGAACAAACCCAGAAACATAACGAGTGTTATACCTCTGGAACGATGCTTTCTGGCTTCCAGAATTCCAAATTCTGCAATCTCATCTCTGGTATAGTCATCGTCCGTACCCATTTCAGGGATATCCTTATTTTTTTCGATTGCTTTTATCAGAGCCTCGGAAAGCCCTGCTACAGACAGCCGCCATGCTTCTTTTAGGGTGGAAGTATATTTTGTATAATTGCGTTTCTTAGCGTATCGTAAGATTTTTTCAACAAGGGTATCTTCTTGATTCATTAGAAAGCTTGTAAATTCAGTCATATCATATACCTCAGTATCAATTGATGGGTTATTATCAGTATACTATGTCTGAATTTCTAATTCTACATATTTCTTCTGTGTTTCACAAAAAAGTCAGTTTTTGCGTGAACTAGCCTAGTTTCAGAGCACAACTTCCGGTTAGTGCTTCTGAAGGGGATGCGTTCTCGTAAAGTTGTACTTCGCAGCAGAGCATAACTAAGGTTCGTCCCACACTATGACCGTGTGCATTCTGTCAATGGCAATAATACTCGAATTTCTAACTGATCTCCTTCCTTGATGGCACTTACATTTCCTCCTAGCTGCTGTGCAAGCAGTTTGACAATGGATAAACCAAGTCCAGTAGAACGGCTCCTGGCATGATCTCCTGTATAAAATCGGTCGAATATCTTTTTCACATCAATATCCTCCGATTGTCTGACGGAATTCCGAAAGGAAATAATGGCTTCCTGTTCTGCTAGAAGCCGTACCGTAATATCTCCGTCCGCATGCTGAATTCCATTTCGGATTAAATTATGAACAATTCGCATAACCATTTCCTTGTCGGTAGTAAGAAAAATAGGAGGTGTCATCTCATCAAGACTAACTTTCAGATCATTTTCCTCCAAAACTGCAATTTCCGCAATCAAACCTTCCGTAATCAAATTCGTAAGGTTAAGACGTTCCGGATGAAGCTCCGGTATTGTACTGACCAAATAGGAGTATTCAAAGAAATGCTCAATAAGCATTCCCAGCTCCTGCGTATGTCTTCTGGCAATCTGCAGTTTTTTATGCTGTTCCTCCGTAAGGTCGATTGTATCAAGCAGCTGTTGATATCCCTTTATTGCAGTGAGCGGCGTTCGAAGATCATGGGATAAATCTGCAATCATTTCCTTAAATCTTTTTTCTTCCCGTAAGTTATTGAGGCGGAGCGTTTCCTCCGCCTCAAAACACTGATTAAGAATGACTGCCAATGCAATTAAATCCGAATTAATAAGCTCCAGGCTAATTGGCTGTCGGGTGTGCTCTCGCAGACGCTTCTTAAGCTGTCGGCTCATATTTCTTATCTGTGATTGTATAAATGCAATATATACTACCAGTATTACAATAACCGCAATCAGACTTCCAATGATAATAGCCAAGGTAACTTCGTCCTTTCTTTATTCTGACAATTTGAAAGCTTTTGTAATTGTCTATTTAATTTCTGCCCTACGGAAGGAATAATATGTTAATATGGTCATAAGAACCAGAAATACCGTACTGCTTATTACCGCCTTTCCCATAACCTCCGCTTTTGTATCGAATGACATAAGAATAAATTCTCTATTATAAGGAGATATTGAGATAAGCTTCCCAAGAACAGGTGTGTCCTTTAATAATCCCAGTATTAAATCAATCAGTATAGAATAAGCAAATCCGATTGCTGTGACTGCGACCGGTTTTCTAGTTTTAAAAGCAACTGGAATGCATATACTTAGCCTTGCCGCATGTACCAGAACCAAAGTGAGCGACACTGACACCATTTTGCAGATATTACCTGTCGTTAAGGAATAGTTGTTACCATCATATAGCATACGCAGGAATGCCGAACCAACAAATGGTTTTACAAATTGTGCTCCGGTACAAAATCCAACGATTGACGATACACCATACGGCATCAGCAATACTAACATAATACAGATGTAAATCAGCATCTTACTGATTACAATGGATCGTCTTCCTTTGCCGCAGGCAACCGCATCATGTATTGTTTTTGTTTCAAAATCATTGCATACTAATATACCGCTCAGCAAGGAGCCTAGTAGTGCTATAATTACCAGCTCCGATAAACCGGAGGCACTTCCAATAACGTTTTTACTGATACTTCCAGCAGCGAGTGCATGTGAAATAACAGTAAATGCTGCTGCACTGATACCTGCAATCAGGAAGCACAATTTGATCGAGATTGATTTATAAAGCTTATAAAATTCAGCATGTATTAAATTAATCATTGCGGTTACCTCCTATGGCCGTAATAAAATAGTTCTCCAACGTTTCACCTTCCAGAGAAAATCGTGTGGGAATGATACCGCCTTCTATAATCGTCCGTGCAACTAACTCACGCTCTTCCAGAAAATCGTAAAGAACAATGCTTTGGTCAGGCATAACTTTATATTTTGTAGTATGAAGCTTTGATTCCAAAATCTCGCTCAGTCTTTCCGGTTCTTTGCATTCGATTTTGATATGATGCTGACAGCATTCCTCCAATTTTTCCAAAGTAATTGTTTGTTTTATAACGCCTTTATCAATAATAATATAGTCTGTTGCTGTCTGGTAAAGCTCTGGCAGATTATGGCTGGAAATCAGAACAGTAATATTTCGCTCTTCACATAATTTTTTGATTAAATTACGGATTTCAACAACACCTAGCGGGTCCAGTCCGTTGACAGGTTCATCCAATATTAGAAGTTCCGGACTACCGATCAAGGCAATTGCAATTCC
The DNA here is from genome assembly GCA_023418475.1 of Bacillota bacterium. Classification (GTDB taxonomy): domain Bacteria; phylum Bacillota; class Clostridia; order Lachnospirales; family Lachnospiraceae; genus Mobilitalea. Next base: position 3,377 of record JAEZZO010000074.1, on the reverse strand, counting down.
AAGCCTCTGCCTCATTCCAAGGGAGAAATCCTTTACCATTTTTTTACCAATGTCTTTGAGCCCCACCAGCTCCAAAAGCTGCGTGTCCAACAAGGTATTCGGAATGCCTCTCATGATTCTGTGAAGCTTTAAATTCTCCTTTGCAGACATATTTCCATTCATACTTGGTGCTTCAATCAGGCATCCAATTCTTTTCAGCTCTTCACTAAGTTCCTTCTCTTCGGAATGTCCGAATAGCTCAATACTCCCGCTTGTCTGAAAACTAAGTCCTGTAATAATTCTCATAAGGGTAGTTTTTCCTGCTCCATTTTGTCCAATCAGTCCATAAGTTTTGCCCGTCTGCAGTGTAATAGATACTTCCTTTAGAGCACAGAACTTGGAAAAATTCTTTGTCAATTTCTTCGTTTTCAATACACATTCATTCATTTTATACCTCATTTCTCGCTATTTTGCGCGTTTCAATTTTGCAGGAAGCACAGACATATATTACCCTCTCCTATCTGCGGTCTCCTTGCTAATTGATACTGATGCACAGTTGCTTTCCCGTTTTACAAGTTCCATTTCCTTTTTGTAATCCAGCCTTCTATCTTTTTAGGAAGCTGCTGTGCTTATATAAGAGTGTAATATTGAAACGTTTAGAAAAGGTTAAGATTGAGAATAAAATGGTAAAGAAAAGGATAACTATTGCACAGCTTCTCATGTCATTTATATAAGCGGTAACCAAGCCCCCAGACAGTTTCAATATATACTTCCTTCGGATTGGCCTTCTTCAGCTTATTTCGAAGATTACTCATATGGGTTTTTACCGCGTTATCATCTCCTAAATATTCCTCTCCCCATATCGCCTCATACATATTTGCCTTTGAAAATACCTTTCCCTGATTTTGCAGCAAAAGCTCCAGAATATGATATTCTTTTGCGGTAAGCTCCAGTTCCAGTCCGTTAACGCTGATCCGTTTTCTGTCCTCCTCAAAAGATATATCCTTATAAGTAAGCATCGTCGCTATCTTATTCTGTTTGTGTACTCTTCGAAGCTGCGTGGCTACCCTGGCTGCCATTTCCCCCAAATCAAAGGGTTTGGTTATGTAATCATCTGCTCCCAGTTTCAAAAGATCAATTTTTGTACAGATCATATCCTTCGCAGAGAGAACAATAACCGGAATGTCACTATAATTGCGAAGCTCCTTTAAAATAACATCCCCGCTTTTATAAGGCAGCATAATATCTAGCAGAAGCAGGTCTATCTTCTCCGTCTCCAGCAGTTTTGAACCATTTATTCCGTCAAATGCGGTAATGACCTCATAGCCTTCTTTTATCAAAGCTTCTGCGATCAAATGATTTACATCCTTGTTATCTTCTATAATCAATATCCTATCCATAATTCCCCCAAAGCAGCTTTAATTTCTATTTCGATCACATTACTGTTTTTTATGAAAATAATTATACTGCAAATAATTGTTTGTTTCTACTCAAAATTCAGTTTACATAAGAATGGTTTTATTAAGTGATTTCAGTTCACTGATAGTATGCTAGTTGAATTATGCAAAGGTTTCGAATGTTTACTATCCTTTTAATTATTACTTGTATTGATATCGTTATAATAAAATAGATGGATTTGTCAAAGACTATAAAATAGTTGTGCTAGTCTTGCAAAGCAGAAAGGTGGATTAATCAATGAATAACGTTCATTATAATGTAAATGGTTTGTATAATGTACCAATGAAAACCCAGTTAAAAAATGCTTTAGAGGAGTTGGATGGAGTACAGAAAGTAAATGTTGATCTTCACAGAGGAACTGTAGAGGTAGATTTTAACGAACCTGCAGCTGAAAATGAAATCCGGAGGACCATCGAACACATCGGCTGTAAGGTGGAATAATGCCTGTTTTTCATTCTCTCATAGCAAGATGAACCGGCAAGCCGGTTCATCTTGCGTTTATAGTAGCTTTTTATAGTAGCTTTTCATAATAGCCTTTTATGGTAGCCTTTTAATATAGCATTTATTATAGCTTTTTAATGGCTTAGAATATTTTATCGTTTAGCGTTGTTCAAGCCACTCTCCGAAGGAAGTCATTCTTCTGAAATCATAATTTTACTGCTACCGCACAAATACAGCAGCCATCCGGCTGATACTTTGCACCTGCGAAATCACCATATAATTCAACTCTGCCAAAGCCGCTACTTATAAGACTTTCTTTTAACTCCTCCTCAGTATATGTATGATCCCATAAATAATAGCAGTTGGCAGAAGCTTCTGTAATGACAACCATCTGATTTAGCATTGTGTTGCTATCATCATATCTGTAAAATGCATTAAGGCATAAATGCTGCTCGTCACTCCAGAAATCACTCCCTCCATAACTCCAGCTTTTAGCTTCTTCCCGACCCTTATACTGCGTTGGTGTTGTCACATCAACTATAAAAATTCCATTTGGCTTTAATGCATGATAAATTTTATGAAGCAGCAATTCTCTCTCCTCATCGGATAATACACAGATATCACAATAGATCAGTGTTATCACATCAAACTCTTCCTGATAGGAGATATTCAAATAATTCTGATACCGATAAGTGATGGAATAATCCTTACTCATTGCCATATTCCGTGCATATTCTACAGAACGTGTGGAGTAATCAATCCCGGTTACCTGATATCCCCTTTCGTAAAACCTCTGTGTATAAAGTCCAGGCCCACAGCCTAAATCAAGTAAATTACGATACTGCTGCGGTGGTGCTATCGTTACAATCCAATCAGCAGACCGGTCCATAAATTCATGCTTCCGGGATGCCCCTTCAAAATCCGGATTCAAATGTGCCTCCAGCATCCCTTTGGAAATATGCTCATCATCCCAAAATTTTGCAGTACTTTTTGCATATATATCCGGCTTTGTTAAATAACTTAGTAATTTCGTATAATCCATATTAATAACCATTCCCTTTCATTTTATTCCAACCCATGTTTGTGATAACAGAAGTTTTATTGTACAACAAATGAAACAGCAGGCGCTTCATTTGTTATGAATCAAAAAAGCTGTGGAAAATTCCACAGCTTTAAATTTAATAAAATACGCGTGGAAAATCCTCTTCGGATATCTGGTAAAAATCATAATTTGCATAAAGAAAATAAACTGTATCCTATACAGTGACTTATTTTCTATAAAGTTATGATTTTATCCATCTTTTCCACGTCCTGCTTATATTACCGATTATGCAATATCAAGCTCGCCGGATAGCACTTACCTCGCATTTTTTTATTTTCTGTTATCACAAAGTTACAATAACACAAAAGGTATTTTATGTCAATTCATTTATTTTTTAGGACGCTTTTCTATGATTCATTCATTCTCATAAAACGCTTTTCCTATAACATACACTCTA
>JAEZZO010000051.1 GCA_023418475.1 Bacillota bacterium | reverse complement strand
CCAGAGATTTGCCATCCGGCTTCCTTCAGATTCGTAGTCACCCACGACACCCTTGCCATTGGCTATGTCCTTCCTACTACCAGGCGGACTCGGGACTTACACCCGTTGAAACGTGCGCCCGCCGGGCACACTTAATAAAAGAAGACAATATTGGAATTACAGATAACATATCCGTAATTCCAATATTGTCTTCTTCTGTATAAAACTCTATCTCATATGCAGTTTTTACACATTGATTTTATCTTATTACTCCGCCATGAATATTACATTCATAAACCTTATCCTGTCCATAATAAATTTCTTCATAGCCCTGATACCATTCAAAATCTCCGTCCACCTTACAGTGATAGCTGTAATCTCCATTCTGATAAAAACCAGGTCCTCTGTAGGGCATTTCTTTTGGCACCAGCAGTAAGGCTTCCTTTAAAAAGTCTATGCTAAAACCTTCTTTCAAAACTCTGCCACAATAATTCATGCTCCATTTTGGAACTTCCTTCTCCCAAACGGCCTCTTCCCCTGCAAAGCATTCACCGCCCAAATAGGTATCCAGATACAGATATTCACCCTCCTGAAACCGAATATCATGTGAAGCAAGGCGGGACGGACTGCACTCTGCCGCTTTAGCAGGATAGCAATGCTTTTTTGCCTTAAGCAGAAATTCGAGCAAAGATTTCATACAATTAGTCTCTTTCGGAGTTAATTCCAACGCACAATTACCTTCATCCTTGACCATCCGGTCGATAGTAACTCCAAATATTTCACTTAGCCGGATTAAGTTATCAATATCAGGATATGCCTGGCCGTTTTCCCATTTCGTAACCGCCTGCCGTGATATCCCGATTTGTTCCGCCAGTTCTTCCTGTGAAATTTTGCAGTTTCTCCTTAATTCCTGCAACTTACTTTGAAAAATCATAGTTCCCTCTCATTCCGCCATCTGGTATGGCATAAAGTCAGATAAAAAATCTGGTATATTTTTTTGAGTGAATATTAATCCTTCCCTTCTATTCATCTCTTAATTATTACACTTTCATTATAACAATACCTTTATTATTTTCTACCAACCATTTCTTGCAATTATGACAACCAATGGTTGCAATGTAATGACATAACTAGTTCTCTCTGTCTTACTATGGAAATTCCAGGTATTTAATTTTCGAGTAAATGGTAAGAACAAAAGTCTGCTTCGCGCGAAGCTCCCGGAGGTTTTTATTACATGGGACGAACTTTCCTATGTAATAAAAAAGACTGCCCAAATACTTTGGAAGCTCCCGCATTCCAAAGCATTTCAGGCAGCCTGCTTAATTATGCTGCTTGTTATTTATGCATTCTTTTCTGTACCTGGTTTTTCAAGCTCTGTGATGGCGCTCTTCTTCATCGGTATTCTGCAGTTCTTATTATTACCGAATTCCACAATTACTACTTCATCCATAATATCAATTACTACGCCGTAAAAGCCACTCGTAGTTACCACACTGTCACCGACAGCCAAAGTAGAAAGCATCGTCTGGAGTTGCTTCTGTTGCTTCTTCTGAGGACGGATCAGTAAAAAATACATTACGACGCCAAGAAAGGCCAGCTCCAGTACTAAAATAAGCATTCCGCCGCCGGAAGTTGATGATGTGTTTCCTAATAACATAAATTGATTCATTAAAATAATACCTCCTGGTTGATCTGTTTCTATCATCGGTGCTATTCGCGCTAGTCCGCGCTCCTAACAAATCCTTCGAGTTTCCTTTTTTTATACTCCTGATACCGCTTACCGCGGATGGCCTCTCTGATTTCTTCCATCATATGATTATAAAAATAGAGATTATGAAGCACCAGCAAACGCATACCGAGCATTTCCTTTGCCTTCAGCAGATGTCTGATATAAGACCTGCTATAATGTCTGCAGGCAGGACACCCACAGCCTTCTTCGATCGGACGTCCGTCCAGTTCATATTTTGCATTCAAAAGGTTTAATTTTCCATAATTCGTATAAGCATGTCCATGCCTGCCGTTACGCGTTGGGTAAACACAATCAAAGAAGTCCACTCCGCGGTCCACAGCCTCCAGAATATTGGCAGGGGTACCAACCCCCATCAGATATACGGGTTTATGAATCGGAAGATGCGGAACAGTTTCCTCAATGATATGGTACATCTCCTCATGGCTTTCTCCAACAGCCAGACCACCGATGGCATATCCGTCCATCTCCATTTCCGCAATTCTCTTAGCATGTTCAATTCTGATATCCGCAAAAGTACCACCTTGATTAATGGCAAATAGCATTTGCTGTTTATTAAGCGTATCGTCAAGGCCGTTAAGCCTCTTCATCTCATACTTGCAGCGTTTCAGCCATCTGGTTGTCCGATCTACAGAGTTCTCTATATATTCCCTCGGAGATGGATTCGGCGGACATTCATCAAATGCCATCGCTATCGTTGAAGCAAGATTGGATTGTATCTGCATGCTTTCTTCTGGCCCCATAAAAATCTTTCTGCCATCAATATGAGAATTGAAATAAACTCCTTCTTCCTTGATTTTTCGCAGTCCTGCCAGAGAGAACACCTGAAAGCCTCCGGAATCCGTCAATATCGGTTTATCCCAGACCATAAATTTATGCAATCCACCCATCTGTCTGACCACTTTATCTCCGGGTCTTACATGCAGATGATACGTATTGGAAAGCTCAACCTGCGTCCCAATTTCCTGCAGATCCATTGTAGAAACTGCTCCTTTAATTGCCGCTGCCGTTCCCACATTCATAAATACCGGTGTCTGTATGGTTCCATGGACTGTTACAAATTCACTGCTTTTAGCTCTGCCGTCCTGTTCAATTATTCTGTACATAACGATATCGTTCCTACTTTCCAGTTTACAGGGATAGCATTGTTTCAAAATAACTCTTTACTCTGCAACGATTGCATCACCCTATTTTATAACATTACAAGTATACCCTTAATACCCTATATTTTCAACAGAAATATCTGTTTAAATTAATAATATTAAAAGTATCCATATTGTTCCCCTTTTTGTGCTAAATACAGACATTACTGTGATTGGATAAAATCCAATCCGCTAGTTGCAAAAATCATTTAAAAGTTTTTATGTATGAGTAACCCTAATTGGATTTTTTCCTGTAAGAGCTGTTATTCTTAAGACATACGCATATCTGTCCATCTTTTCTCGCATGATTAAGGTAAATCATATACTCCTGATAAAATTATTTTTCATGTGTTTTCATATAATTCACCCCCTCGTCTCTAAATTTCCTAAACTATGATTAACAGTAATCATGTTATGAAAGGATGCCTACTCTATCACACGTATTCTATCAAAATTACATTCGTTTACGATCCATTATTGAAATCTCAATTATTTAAATAATTGCTCATGCAATTTTAATAATAGCATTATTATCCATATTTAACAAGCAATTCCATCCTTGAATTCTGTTTTCATCAATAAATAATTCATAAATTTTTCATTAACAAATAATTTGTAAATTGAATAAGGTGAACTTTCTATACCAGAAAAGAACTAAATCAAATACAATTCTGTTAAGGTGAATGAGGCGAAAAAAGTGCGTTCACAAATCCGACCCAACCGAAAATGTGAACGCACAATTAGTAATTTAAAACGAAAACCAAGATAGCACCCTGCTTATTATTTTACTTCATTCCATCCGATTTATTACGCACTGTATTCCACAGCAGGCCTAAAGGCCATACTGTTAATAACATGCTTACAATTGTCCAGGGGTTTACTAAGGCAAAGCCTGTAAAACCTGAGGTGAACAGGAAAACTGCCAGTGCCGCTGCAGCTGAGACCGTTGCGAGAATTACTGTCCCTTTCTTTCCTCTTCGTAGTAAAAGCAGTCCTGCCGCCAGAATTGCTGACAGGGTTAACAGTGCATTAAGCAGGATAAACGGCTTACCGGTGCTCTTATCCCCGGTATTTTCTTTTGCTGCATCTACGCCTTGGTCTGTCATAACTTTATTAATATCGCTGACAGCTTTATCATAGACTGTGCTGACGCTATCATGCGTCTTTGCATTCCGGATATTTTCCTGCGCATCGATGTAAATGTGTTCAAGCTTGTCCGACGCTTCCTGGAGCTCTTCACCCATCAGTGTCTCCGTCAATGCGTTGATGGCTTTCTCCCGCTGATCCGCCAGATTTTTCAGCATATCGTCCTTTGCTTCATTCAGGTCTGACTGGGTTATCTGATTGCTGTCTGCATTTCCATTACCACTTTCGGTATTACTAGCGTTTTCGCTTATTGAGCCGTCACTTTCTCCGGTACTGCTGTTGTTTCCATTCACAGAGCTGCTGCTTCCTCCTGTAGTCTTATCGTTTGTATTATCTTTACTGTGGCCATTTATTGAATCTGTACCACTTTCCTTTCCGGTATCCTTTTTGCTTCCCTTTTCGGTATCTGCTGCGCTTCCCTTTCCGGTATCTTTTTTACTTCCCTTTCCGGTATCTGCTGCGCTTCCCTTTCCGGTATCCGCTGTGCTTCCCTTTCCGGTATCCACTGCGCTTCCCTTTCCGGTATCTGCTGCGCTTCCCTTTCCGGTATCCGCTGTGCTTC
>JAEZZO010000063.1 GCA_023418475.1 Bacillota bacterium | reverse complement strand
TTAATAAATAGTTTGAAAGTGATTTTCTTTCAAACTTATACCCGTGCTATTCACTTTTTGATGACCTTTCAAAAAGTGAATAGGCTTTAATAAATAGTTTGAAAGTGTTTTTTGCTTTCAAACTTATTTCGCCTCAATCAAACCTGTATGATACAGACCGGATATAATTTCTTCTCTTTCCAGTAAGTCATACTGATAATCAACATTTGTCTGAATTCCGTCAATCATTAATTCGGATAATGCTCTTTTCATTCTTGCGATTGCTTCTTCCCTGTCATTCCCATATGCAATTACCTTGGCAAGCATTGAATCATAACAGGAAGGAACTACATAACCGGGATATAATGCACTGTCTACGCGGATTCCAAACCCTCCCGGAAATAATACATTCTCCACGCGGCCCGGACATGGCATAAAGTTCTTCTCCGGATCCTCGGCATTGATCCGGCATTCGATCGCATGACCTCTAAACTCAATATTCTCTTGCCGGTATGGCATTGCTTCACCACATGCAATTTTAATCTGTGCCTTTATCATATCAATTCCCGTCACCAGTTCTGTAACCGGATGCTCCACCTGGATACGGGTGTTCATTTCCATAAAATAATATTTTCCCTTGTCATATAAAAATTCAATGGTACCTGCATTCACATACCCGGTTGCCTTCGCAGCTTTTACAGCTGCCTCCCCCATCTCATTACGAAGCTTCTGCGTCATAATCGCTGAGGGCGATTCCTCCATCATCTTCTGATTCCTTCTCTGAACAGAGCAATCTCTCTCACCAAGATGTACCACATTGCCATGACTGTCGGCAAGTATCTGAAATTCAATATGCTTAGGATTTACAATTAGTTTCTCGATATATACCTGGTCATCTGCGAAGGCAGCCTTCGCTTCGGCCTTCGCTGCGTTATATAGTTTTTCCAGATCCTCTTCCTTATAAACAGCTCTCATACCCTTACCGCCGCCACCGGCAGACGCCTTAATCATAACCGGATAGCCTATTCTGCCCGCAAGCTCCAGCGCCTTAGCAACTGTCGCAACTTCACCGTCAGAGCCGGGAACTACCGGAACCCCTGCTTTCTGCATCGTTTCCCGTGCTCTGGACTTATTACCTAACAGATCTATCGTATCCGCGTTCGGTCCGATAAATGTGATATTACAATCCTCACACATTCTGGCAAAGGAGCTGTTCTCAGACAAAAAGCCAAAGCCTGGATGTATTGCAGTCGCACCTGTAAGTACGGTTGCACTGATAATATTTTGTATATTCAAATAACTGTCCTTGGATTTGGCCGGTCCGATGCACACAGCTTCATCCGCCAGCATGACATGCAAAGCCTCCTTGTCAGCCTCCGAATAAACTGCCACTGTCTCAATGCCCATTTCCCTGCATGCACGGATAATTCTGACTGCAATCTCGCCACGGTTTGCTATTAATACTTTTTTGAACATCATAGTCTCCTTACTGCTCGATTGCAAAAGTAAGAATTGCTTCTACTGCAACCTTGCCGTCCACAGATGCTTTGGCAGTTCCTACTCCAAAGCTGCCCTTACTCTTTGTTATTTCAACCTCCAGAGCTAATACATCACCAGGAAACACCTGCCGTTTAAATTTCACCCGATCCATTGCTCCGAAATATACAATCTTCCCTTCATTGCCAGGAACCGTCAGCATACATACCACTCCCATCTGTGCCAGAGCTTCCAGGATAATAACCCCGGGCATCACTGCCTTACCGGGAAAATGTCCCTGAAAAAAAGGTTCATTCATTGACACGCATTTCCTGCCAATGGCTTTTACTCCCGGTTCCAGTTCTTCAACGCGGTCAATTAATAAAAACGGCGGCCTGTGAGGCAGTATTTTCTGAATTTCATCTATATTAAGCATAAACTCATCCCTTTCCTTTTCACACTACAGAGGCTTTATTCTTTAATTAGAAATAGTGGCTGTCCATACTCTACCATCTCTTCATTCTCTACAAGTATTTTTATAATCTCGCCGTCATGGTCGCTTTCTATTTCATTTAGAAGTTTCATTGCTTCGATGATACAGACTGCCTGCCCCTTCTTCACTCTGTCTCCTACTTTGACAAAGGCTGACTTATCCGGGGAAGGAGAAGTATAAAAGGTTCCCACCATCGGAGATAGAATTTTCTTCATACCTGCCTCCAGCGACTGCAGATCCGCTGCATTGCCATTACGACTAGCATTACCGGCAGTATTGACAGCCATATTCTCTATAGGAAGCTCTGCTGCGTATTCGGACTGTTCAGGAAAACTTTGTTTCACCGCCTTAGTCATCTCTGCTGCCAGATTTACCGGATACGGTACTTCCGGTGCCTGCTGCGCATATGGTGCTGCTGTCATCGTAACAATATTAGATGCCTTTTCAATACAGATACGGCTTCCTTCTTCTTCTATCTCAAGCTTTGTTAAATCACTATGGTTCATTTCCTTCATTAAACTCAGAATTGCTTTATAATCCACAGCTATACCTCCATGTTTTTAAAAATCAAAGTAGCATTATGTCCGCCAAAACCAAGTGAATTGGACATAGCGTAGGCTATCTTTGCTTTCCTGCCCTTTCCCGGTACATAGTCAAGATCACATTCTTCATCAGGAATAGTCAAGCCGATTGTTGCAGGAATAAAATCATTTTCTATCGCTTTTACACATACGATGGCTTCTACGGCGCCCGCGGCACCCAGCAAATGTCCGAACATTGACTTACTGGAGCTTACCGGGACTTTATAGGCATCCTCACCAAGAGCAATCTTAATCGCAACGGTTTCCGTACGGTCATTGGTAGGTGTACTCGTTCCGTGAGCATTGATATAAGAAACCTCCTTTGAGGTAATCCCTGCTTCTTCCATGGCAAGCTGCATTGCTCTTGCTCCGCCCATTCCATCCGGAGAGGGAGCTGTTATATGGTAGGCATCGCAGGTTGCACCATATCCGGCAACTTCTGCATAGATTTTTGCACCACGAGCAACTGCGTGCTCATATTCCTCCAGTACCAGTATTCCTGCACCTTCTCCCATTACAAAGCCGTCTCTTTCCTTATCGAACGGAATGGAAGCTCTTAAGGGATCCTTACTGGTCGATAATGCAGTTAGTGATTGAAAACCGGCAACTGCCAGAGGAGTAATAGAACCCTCCGAACCACCCGCCAGAATAATATCCGCATAGCCATGCTTAATATTGCGGAATGCTTCACCGATACAGTTATTACCGGTCGCACAGGCTGTAACTACATTGGTGCAAATCCCTTTCGCTCCAACCTGTATCGCAATATTTCCTGCTGCCATATTCGTTATCGTCATAGGGATGAACAATGGATTTACGCGCTTTGGTCCCTTATCTCTTAAGGTATTTGTCTCCTTCTCAATATCATCAATCGCACCAATACCGGACCCAACAATAACGCCAAAGCGTTCTGCGTTAATATTGCCGGTATCAATTCCGGAATCGGCCATCGCTTCCTTCGCCGCAGCAACTGCCAGCTGGGAGAAACGGTCCATTCTTCTCGCTTCCTTTGCTTCCATGTAATCTTTCGGATCAAAATTCTTTACCTCAGCAGCTAATTTCACAGAATATGCTTCCGTATCAAATTTTTGTATAAAATCTATTCCGCATTTTCCCGCCTGTACATTCTCAAAAAATTCCTTTACAGTATTACCGATTGGGGTAACTGCTCCCAGTCCTGTTATTACAACTCTACGATTCATGCAATATTCCTTCCTTTTATGAGAATTAATACTCCCCATTCTGTTTTACATCACCATACCGCCATCTACCTGAAGCACCTGACCCGTGATATAGTCTGCTGCACCAGAAGCTAAGAAGTTAACCGCATAGGCTACTTCCTCCGCTGCACCATACCGTTTTAGAGGTATATTTGCAAGAGTTGCCTCTTTCACTTTATCGGATAACTGCTCCGTCATATCAGAAGCAATAAAGCCCGGCGCGACAGCATTCACTGTGATTCCTCTGGAAGCCAGCTCTCTTGCCGCTGATTTTGTCATTCCGATAATTCCGGCCTTCGATGCCGCATAATTAACCTGGCCGATATTCCCGGTAATGCCTACAACAGAGGAAATATTTATTATTTTGCCGTTTTTTTGTTTTAACATAACAGCGGATGCATACTTCATACAGTAAAAGGTACCTTTCAGATTAATATCAACAACGCTGTTAAAATCCTCCTCCGACATTCTCATCAAGAGATTATCCTTTGTAATTCCGGCATTATTCACTAAGATATCCAATCTGCCATACTGCTTAGTTGCTTCTGAAATAAGCTTCTTTGCTGCGTCTTCCCGACTGATATCAGCCTGTACTGCAATTGCATCGCCTCCGGCTTCTTTAACAATCGCTAAAAGTTCTTCCACCTGTGAGATACTGTTACGATAATTTATTACTACCTTTGCACCTGACTTCGCAAACTGTAATGCAATTGCTCTTCCGATACCTCTACCGGCTCCGGTGACTACTGCAACTTTCCCTTCCAGCATATATCTCTCCATTCTTCCTGTAAAACTCCTGTTTCCGTAAAACTGATCAGTAAATTGATTTATTGTTGAACTTATTGTTCTACCTATTTTAGTATCTATAATAGATCCAGACTATGTTCGGCCAGCTGTTTTATACAAAGCCTTTGCCGTATTCTCCAAAGAGTCCATATCCTCAACATTATAGATATTAAGTCCTCTATCAATTTTTCTTACAAATCCGGATAGGGTTTTACCCGGACCAATTTCCACAAAGCTCGTTACTCCCTCTTCTAACATCCGGCGTATACTCTGTTCCCATAATACGCTGCTCATGACCTGAAGATAGAGCAGGTTTTTCACTTCATCGGCTCCATTTATCAAATCCGCATTTACATTGCAAATGACAGGTGTATGAAGCTCTCCTAAGAACATGGGTTCCAGTTCCAGCTTTAATTTCTCTGCGGCAGGCTTTAGCATAGAAGTATGAAAAGGTGCACTTACCGGTAAATCAATCGTTTTCATAGCTCCCTTTTCTTTGCATCTCCTTGCAGCCTCATCCACAGCCTTTATTTCTCCTCCTATAACAATCTGTCCGGGACAGTTAAAATTCGCCGGCTGCACAATCCCAATATCCTTTGCCTCTATGCAGGCTTCTGTTACTTTATCAGCCGATAGCCCCAGTACTGCGCTCATTTTACCAATGCCTGCCGGTACTGCTTCCTGCATGAAGCGTCCTCTTTTCTGAACCAGAGGTACAACCTGAGATAATGTAAATACACCGCTTGCCGTTAAAGCTGAGTATTCTCCTAGGCTTAAGCCTGCAGCAAAGTCCGGCTTAATTCCGTATTCCGATAATGCCCGAAATGCCGCTATTGTTGTTGTTACAACGCTGGGCTGAGTATTTTCTGTAAGATCAAGTTCTTCCTTCTGTCCCTGAAAGATCAAACCTGTAAGATTCATATGAAGACTCTCATTTGCTTCTTCAAAAGTTTGGCGGCAGGCCGGGAGATTATCATGGAGCGTTTTTCCCATGCCGATATACTGAGCTCCCTGCCCTGCAAATAAAAATGCTGTCTTACTCACCCCTACCTCCAGTCCCTGCCAAGAAGCTTCTCCGCTTCTTCAAACATCTCTGTAATAATCTCTTTGCAGCTTTGTTCCTTACTTACGATTGCAGCGATCTGTCCTGCCATAACACTGCCGTAATCCATATCACCTTCAACAACTGCTTTGGCAAGCGCTCCTACACCCAGTTTCTCATAATCACTAAGCGGTGCGGCATTTGCTTCCAGTTCATGAAACTGACGGCTAAGCCTATTCTTCAATATTCGAACCGGGTGTCCTGTGGGTCTTCCGGTTACTGCGGTATCTATGTCCTTTGCACTTAAGATCTTCTGCTTATAATTTGGATGTACTGTGCATTCATATGCACTCAAAAACCGTGTCCCTACCTGGATACCTTCCGCCCCCAGCATAAATGCTGCTGCAACACCTCTGCCATCAGCGATACCGCCTGCTGCAATTACAGGAACCTCGACGGCATCAACTACCTGCGGCACAAGCACCATGGTGGTTAGCTCTCCAACATGGCCGCCTGATTCAGTTCCTTCAGCTATGACAGCATCCGCTCCGCCGCGTACCATTCTTTTGGCAATCGCTACGGAAGGTACTACCGGTATTACCTTAATGCCTCTTGCTTTCCATTGCTCCATGTATTTACCCGGTGCTCCAGCTCCGGTAGTCACCACTTTCACATCTTCCTCGCATACCATCCTTGCGATATCCTCTGCAAATTCACTGAGCAGCATTATGTTCACACCAAATGGTTTATTGGTAAGCTGCTTCGCCTTTCTTACCTCTGCACGGACGTAATCAACTGGCGCAGTTCCTCCCGCAATGATTCCAAGGCCTCCGGCTTCGGATACTGCTGACGCTAACGATGCATCGGAAATCCTGGCCATTGCTCCCTGAAAGATTGGGTACTCTATATTTAATAACTCACAGATACGTGATTTCATTGTTATCCTCCATTGATGCGCTGTTTATTTTGCGCATTCCGGTTTTGTAGCGTGATTACGCAGACACAAAACAATTGCATTACTTTTGGTTTTGCATTCTTATTACAAGCACGAGAAATATATCAATTGTTTTGGCTGACAGATTTAGCGTAATCCGGGTAATCTCCCGGATTACGTTATCCTCTTCTAAGCAATTGTCTGCCTTATTCTTCTTCGCCTCTTTTTGCGATATATTTTTTAATATCACCGATTGTGCTGATGCTTTCTGCATCTTCTGTGGGAATTTCAATTCCGAACTCTTCTTCCAGTGACATAATAATCTGGAAAAGATCAAGTGAATCCGCATTTAAATCATCCTTTAAAGACGTTTCTTCTGTAAGCTCCGATACCTCAACACCTAACTGTTCTGCAACTACTGCTTTAATTTTCTCGAAATCCATGTTATAATCCTCCAATGTGTTTTAATAGTTTTAGATAATAGCAAAACGATATAAGTTTTCTGAAAAGGAAACCCTTTCAAAAAGTTTTCAGGAGCTTTTCTCTCCTGTTGTTTAGAATTAATATTTAGAATCCTTTATTGCCAGGAGTTTTTACTCCAGGTTAAGCAATTAATAATACTTCCATATAAGTGATTTGTAAAATACAGCCAAAATATTCAACAACTGATTAAAATCTTAGCGCCAGTGAACTAATATCGCTCCGCTTGTCATTCCTCCCCCAAACCCTACCAGGATGATATTGTCACCTGCCTGAAGCATATTTCTTTGAACCATTTCATCAAGCGCAATTCCAATTGATGCAGCTGAGGTATTTCCACATCGATCCAGGTTTATAAAGAATTTATCCACCGATATTTTAAGAGTTTTCGCAGCCATCTCGATAATTCTCTGATTGGCCTGATGGGTAACAATATACTTAATATCCTCTTCTCCTAAGCCGGTTTTTTGAAATACTGTATGAATTAAATCCGTAATACTGCGTACCGCAAATTTAAATACTTCCTGTCCCTTCATAGTAATCAGCGGAGTAAACTTATCCTGTTCCTTATTCACAAAGGGATTTATCAGAGGTATCGCCGGCAGGCATAAATAATCCTGTCTGCTGCCATCGCTTTGAAGGGTAACTGACATAATTCCATTGTCACTCTCTGTTGCCGATAAAATCATTGCTCCAGCTCCGTCTCCAAACAGAACACAGGTTGAACGGTCACTCCAATCCAGTGTTTTCGACAGTGTTTCTGCACCAATCACCAGAATATTCCGGTACATTCCGCTTTCTATGAAGGAAGCTGCGATTGCCATCCCATAGATTAATCCGGTACACGCTGCTGTCAAATCAAATGCTGCAGCCTTTATTGCTCCCAAACGCTCCTGTACCATACAGGCAACAGAAGGCATAAATGAATCCGGAGTGATCGTTGCACATATAATTAAATCCAATTCCTTTGCGTCCATTCCTGCCTGATCAAGAGCGTTTACTGACGCTTTATAGGCCAGATCGGAAGTTGCCTCTCCTGTAGATATTCGTCTTTCCCGAATGCCGGTACGTGATGAAATCCATTCATCACTCGTATCCACCAGTTTTGCCAAATCATCATTGGTCATTCTATAGTTCGGCAGATAGTTTCCTGTACCGATGATTGCTGCATGCTTCAATACTCAATTCCTCCTGTAAAACAAAGTGATACTAATTCAATTTCGTAATAAGGTCATAATTATATCACAAAGGCAGCTTACCTTCCTTCGTTTTCCTGTTAGCAGCTTTCTCAGAGCTCCTGTATATTTCTTTTAAATGTTGATTTAACTTGCCAAGGGATGTTAGTAGTATTTCCTCCTCTTCCACAGTAAAATCCAGCATAATTGCCTGAACCATATCTAAATGAAATTTTTCATGAATACGAAAAGCTAACTTTCCCTTTTTCGTAAGACTAACATTCACAATTCGTCTGTCCGTACTGCTACGGCTTCGCTCCACATATCCTTTTTTTATTAATTTATCAACAGCAGTAGTCAGTGTCCCCATTGTAATCTCAAGCTCCGCTGCAACCTCCGACATTGTCTTTGATCCATACAAACCCATTGCTTCTATCGTATGGATTTCCGTAATGGATAAATCACTGAAGGCCCCGCTCTTAATGGAGTATTCTTCTATATGATTAATATCATCATAAACTTCTACCAGCATTTTGTTGATTTGAACAAGCTTTTCATTCATTTGCTTCTCTCCTAAACATATGCTTTGTATTACAAATATTTTGATAATCAAAATATAAATGAAATTTGTAAATATGTCAAGTAAATTTTATTTCATCGCAAAAAAATGAATTAGCCCTACTGAAACAAAAAAGGAGCCTTTGCCTCCCGGTTAACATCAGCCGTAATGCAAAAGCTCCCAAATCATTTCTATTTTGCTGCGTTCGTTAATTAAACCTCGAACAAAAGATCACCATATGTGGGAACAGGCCAAAGATCCTTATCAACAATTACTTCCAAAGCATCAATCGGTGCTCTGAGTTCTTCCATAGCAGGTACAACAACTTCTCTGAAGCACTTAGCAGCTTCTTCACCATCAGCGAGAGAATTTGCCTTTTCATCCGCTGCCTGTAATGCTTTGTGTGCAGCCTGTACTTTTACCAGAAGTGCAGATGTCTCTTTTAATAATTCAGTCTGTACACTTACATCCGCATCTGCAACTGCTGCTTTCACAGCGTTGATGGAATCAGCAAGCTTCTTCGTATAATTAATTACTGCAGGAATATATTTAACGCCTGCCATAGAGATCATAGTCCTTGCTTCGATGTTAATTGCCTTAGCATAAGCCTCATATTGGATTTCAGCACGGGAATGAAGCTCTGATGCAGAAAATACATGATGCTTCTCGAATAACTTAATTGCTTTCTCCGTCACATAAGAAGGAATTGCTTCTACCATAGATTTAATGTTCGGAAGTCCTCTTCTCTCTGCTTCTGTAACCCATTCCTCAGAATAACCGTTACCATTGAATACAATTCTCTGGTGCTCTTTTAATGTCTTCTTAATCAAATCATGGACAGCCAGCTCAAAATCAGCTGCCTTCTCTAATTCATCTGCCATTTCACTTAATACATCGGCAACAATGGTATTTAAAATAGTATTAGCAGGTCCGATTGACATAGAAGATGCAACCATACGGAATTCAAATTTATTACCTGTGAACGCGAAAGGTGATGTACGGTTTCTATCTGTTGCATCCTTTGCAAAGGTTGGAAGTGTCTGCACTCCGACATTTAATTTGCCGCCTTCTTTACTGCTCTTTGCTTCACCTGTTTCGATCAGCTGCGTAATAACATCCTCTAGCTGATCACCAAGGAATACAGAAATAATTGCCGGAGGTGCCTCATTTGCACCGAGTCTGTGATCATTGCCAGGATTAGCTGCAGATACACGAAGTAAATCTGCATGAACATCTACTGCTTTTAACACTGCTGACAATATTAACAGAAACTGGATATTCTCATGAGGTGTCTTACCCGGATCTAACAAGTTTTTACCGGTATTTGTAACCATTGACCAGTTATTATGCTTACCGGAACCATTAACTCCTGCAAATGGCTTCTCATGAAGTAAGCAAGTAAGTCCCTGACGGTTCGCAACCTTCTTCATGGTCTCCATTACTAACTGATTATGATCTGTTGCAATATTAGCAGTAGCATAAATAGGAGCTAACTCATGCTGTGCAGGAGCAACCTCATTATGCTGTGTTTTTGCTGTTACACCAAGCTTCCAGAGTTCAATATTTAACTCCTTCATATAAGCAGCAATTCTTTCTTTTATGCTGCCGAAATAATGATCTTCTAATTCCTGTCCCTTCGGAGGCATAGCACCAAATAAGGTTCTGCCGGTGAAGATAAGATCATCTCTCTTTAAATATTTTGCTTTATCAACAATAAAGTATTCCTGTTCCGGACCTACGGATGTAGAAACACTCTTAACTTCATCATGACCGAATAATTTGAGAATACGAACAGCCTGTGTGTTGATTGCTTCCATTGATCTGAGAAGAGGGGTTTTCATATCCAGTGCTTCTCCTGTATAAGAACAGAAAGCAGTCGGAATGCAAAGCGTAACACCTGCAGCATCTTCTCTTAAGAAAGCCGGTGAAGTACAATCCCATGCAGTATATCCTCTTGCTTCGAAAGTTGCTCTTAAGCCGCCGGACGGGAAAGAAGATGCATCCGGTTCGCCTTTAATTAATTCTTTACCGGAGAATTCCATAATAACTTTGCCATCTGAAGTAGGATTAATGAAGGAATCATGCTTTTCAGCTGTAATACCTGTCAAAGGCTGGAACCAGTGAGTATAATGGGTTGCACCTCTCTCTATAGCCCAATCCTTCATTGCATTTGCTACTACTTCTGCGACACTGGGATCTAAATCCTCGCCGTTCTCAAGTGTCTTCTTAAGAGCTGCATAAGTTTTCTTAGGCAGACGTTCAATCATTGTAGCCTCATTAAATACGTCAGATCCAAAAAGCTCTGTTAATTTTACAGACATACTAAAATCTCCTCTCTTGATTATAAAAAAGGTGTCCTCAAATAAAATGAGAACACCCTTGCTCCATTTGCTGAATATATTAAATACATATAAAGTATATACCATGTTTTCATAAAAAAAGAAAGTACTATTTTTAAAATTTTAATTTTTTATGAAAATTGACTGAAAGCACTCTCAAATATTCAATTGATTATATTAAATATATAGCAATCTTATTCCAAATACCATTGATCCTTACTTGAATCCTCTTCCTCATTTTCATCGGTTGGCATATACTTTTTCAACACTTTTTCCATTAGCAGGGAATAACATATCGTCACTGCCGCCGGTATGATAAAGATTAAAATTGGAATAAAAAATACACCAAGTACTCCCAAAGCCAGTAACACCAGAATTCCCAGCGTATACGGTATAAAATGTCTCAGTGACATAAATGCAGAAGCCTTGAATAATTGCTTCACACTCATATCAAACCTGGACAACAACGGGAATATATACACCGAAATACTGATTACAAATAAAGTAAGTGCAAGATATATTCCAAACATAATAGAATTAACGGATGAGCTTCCGGTAAATGCGGCTCTGGCAGCAAATATATCCAAAGACAGGATAGTAATGATTACTGTCAAAATAACACCTATGATAGCTCCTCTTTTAAAATTCAATTTGAAAGATTTAAAAAATTCCCGAAACACATAACCACGCTCTCTTCGGATTACTTTCACGCAAGCATAGTATAAAGCCGTATTGGCAGGTCCGATGGTGATAATCGGGATACAGAAGACAATCCATATCAAACTTAAGAATATAACGTCACACACTTTACCTAGAAATGTAAAAAAGGCATTATCCATATTAAAAAAATTACTCATAATCTATCTCCCTTTAGCTTTATTTCACTATATTTTAGCATAATTCGCTCTGATAAGAAAGTGAAATAATCATAAACTTAATATGGAAATCAAATAAAATCCCCATTACAAGTCATACAACTGCCTACCTATTTTTTCTCGTATTCGGCATTTGAATAAATCCGACACAGGTTTTTGAATGTGAAATATGTTTTTCCCTCACATTATATTTAATTTTAGCTTTATTTATTCATGATAAAATTCAATTATCAAAAGCCTGATCCAGGTTACGTAGATGAATATGAGTGCATATATATTCATCTGGACTTGCCTTTAACCTCGTATTATTGCCAAATGCAAGCAATTATAGGACGCCAGGTCTTCGCTACATGAATATACATGCACTCATATTCAAGCGGCAAATTATTTTAGGCTTTTGACATTCGCATCATAATAACTGATGTATGAATAAACCGCTGCGCAATTTTGGTTCGAACCAGGTAGATTTTGGCGGCATCAGTTTACCGGCATCGGATACATCAAATAATTCATCTATCGAAGTCGGATACATAGAAAATGCAATCTTCATATCGGTTTCTACACGACGTTCCAGCTCCTTCAGCCCTCTGATACCACCAATGAAGTCAATCCTTTTATCTGTTCTTGGATCTACTATTCCAAGAATCGGGGTAAGTAAAAAATCCTGTAGAAGAGATACATCCAGCGCGGCAACCGGATCTTTATTTACAAGCATACTGTCTTTTGCGGTTAAAGAATACCAATTCCCTTCAAGATACATTCCGAAAACTGCTTTTTTAGCAGGAGCATATGCTTGCTTGCCAATTAACTTCACCTTAAAATTTTGGTCAATCTTTTTAAGCAATTCATTTTTATCCAAGCCATTTAGATCTTTCACTGTACGGTTATACGGCATAATCATCAGCTGATCTTGAGGAAATAATACCGACAGGAAGAAGTTAAACTCTTCTGAACCATTATATCCCGGATTTTCTTCTCTTCTTTTCAAGCCAACCTTCACGGCAGAAGCTGCACGGTGGTGACCATCTGCAATATAGATGCTGTCAATCTCCTGAAACGCCTTTTTAATTTCATCTATTCGAGCTTTCTCCGAAATTCTCCATACAGTATGGGTAATCCCATCCACCGCAGTAAAGCTGTAGAGAGGTGTCTCCTTTTTTACCTCAGTTGTCACCTTGCTAATAATCCTGTGTGACCGATATGCAAGAAAAATCGGACCTGTCTGTGCATTACAGGTATCCACATGCCTGATCCGGTCTATCTCTTTCTCCTCTCTCGTATTCTCATGCTTTTTAATTGTATTCTCCAGATAATCATCAATAGAAGCACAGGCAACTAAACCGGTCTGAGAACGTCCTTCCATTATTAATTCATATACATAATAGCATTCCTGCAACTCAGTAATATAGGTGCCATTTTCCATCATCTCCTGCAATAATTCCTTTGCCCTTTGATATACTCTGGAATCATAGGTATCTACACTGTCAGGAAAAGTTGTCTCAGCTCTGTCAATTTTTAAAAAAGATAATGGTTCCCGGTCAATCTCCTGTTTTGCTTCCTGCCGGTTATAAACATCATATGGTAATGCAGCTACTCTGTCAGCAATCTCTGCTTTTGGTCTGATACACAAGAAAGGCTTAATTGTTGCCATATCATTTCTCCTTGTTTCTGATTTATGAGTGATTCGAATGCCTTTATTCAAATTTGATCATGAATTGGGACATAACAATTTGCAGAAAATGCGTTGCAAATCTTATGTCCCTATCATTCATTTAACTATTATTTAACAATTCTAACCTTTAATACGCCCTTGATCGTTGCAAGCTTATCTGCAACTTCCTGGGTAATTGGAGCTTCTACATCAATTACTGAATATGCATAGTCACCCCTGCTCTTATTCACCAGGTCGGAAATATTAACATCGGATGAAGAAAAAATACCGGTAAACTGTGTCAGCATATTCGGGATATTTTTATGAAGGATTGCAATACGTCCTGCTGCCTGACAAATTCCTGCATCACAGTTTGGATAGTTAACAGAGTTTCTAATGTTACCGTTTTCCATATAATCCTTTAATTGTTTTACAGCCATCTTCGCACAATTGTCTTCAGATTCTTCTGTAGATGCTCCCAAATGAGGGATTGCAATAACTCCTTCCATCGTAGCAGTTCTTGCATTCGGAAAATCTGTAACATACTTGCCCACTTTGCCAGATTTAATTGCTTCTTCTATATCTGCATCATTTACCAGAAGATCTCTTGCAAAATTCAGGATAACAACTCCATCCTTCATTTTAGAAATTGCTTCTTCATTGATCATTTCCTTCGTATTCACATTAGGATCTGTATCCTCAATCAACGGAGTATGTACTGTAATATAATCACATTCCCTGTAAATCTCATCTCTGGTCTTCACATGGAGTACATCATGGGATAAATTCCAGGCATTATCAACGGAAATAAACGGATCATTTCCATAAACCGTCATTCCCAGGCGGTTAGCAGCATTGGCTACCAATACACCAATCGCACCAAGACCGATTACACCAAGCTTCTTCCCTTGAATTTCTTTTCCGGCAAATTTTGCTTTTCCTTTTTCTACCAGCTTTGCAACAGATGCATCATCCTTCACTGTCTGTACCCAGTTGATACCACCAACTATATCTCTGGATGCCAGCATCAGTCCTGCTATTACTAATTCTTTTACGCCATTTGCATTTGCTCCGGGCGTATTAAAGACAACAATACCTTTTTCCGCACATTTATCCAGCGGAATATTATTTACTCCGGCTCCCGCTCTGGCAATTGCCTTCAGATTATTATCAAACTCCATGTCATGCATTGCGGCACTTCTTACTAATACAACATCTGCCGCATTGATATCTTCCACTTTCTCATATTGCTCGGTAAATATATCAAGACCTACCTTCGCAATAGGATTTAGACAATTATATTTCATTATAGTTTCCCCTTTCAGCCTCAGGTTCTTCGGCAATCCGATTATTTTAAATTCTCTGCCTCAAACTTCTTCATGAATTCAACTAATTTTTCAACACCTTCAATCGGCATAGCATTGTAAATACTTGCTCTCATACCGCCAACTGTTCGATGTCCCTTTAAATTCTCAAAGCCTGCTGCTTTTGCTTCCTTTACAAATTTAGCGTCAAGATCCTCGTTCCCTGTAACAAAAGGAACATTCATTAGAGAACGGTCTTCCTTCACAACAGTTCCTTTGAACATATTGCTCTCATCAAGGAAGTCGTATAGAATCGCTGCTTTTTTCTCGTTATGAGCCTTCATAGCTTCAAGTCCGCCCATATTCTTAATCCACTTGAATACTTTACCGCAGATATAAATGCCATATGCCGGAGGAGTATTGTAGAGGGAATCATTATCGGAATGTATCTTATATTTCAACATGGTAGGGGTTCCCGGAAGAGTATCCTCTGTAATTAAATCCTCACGAATGATTACAATAACAACACCCGCCGGTCCAATATTCTTCTGAACTCCGCCATAAATCAATCCATATTTTGTCACATCAACCGGCTCAGATAAGAAGCAGGAAGATACGTCAGCGACTAAGGTCTTGCCCTTGGTATTAGGCAGTGTCTTAAACTTTGTTCCGTAAATTGTATTATTCTCACAGATATATACATAATCAGCATCTTCTGCTATCGGTAAGTCAGAACAATCCGGAATATAGGAAAATGTCTTATCCGCTGAAGAAGCAATCGCATTAGCCGTTCCATACATCTTTGCTTCCTGATATGCTTTCTTAGCCCACTGTCCTGTAATAATATAGTCAGCAACTTTATTCTTCATTAAATTCATAGGAATTGCTGCAAACTGTTGGGAAGCACCACCCTGTAAGAAAAGTACCTTATAATTATCAGGGATATTCATTAATTCCCTCAAATCCTTTTCGGCCTCCTGGATAATCGTCTCATAAACTTTGGATCTATGACTCATCTCCATAACGGACATACCGCAACCTCTGTAATCGAGCATTTCATCTGCTGCTTCCTGTAAGACCTCTACCGGTAACATTGCCGGTCCTGCCGAGAAATTATAAATTCTTCCCACTGCTTCATCCTCCTCAATGAACTCATTTTTTTATGTAATATTATACATAAAACAGAGCAATATATATAGTTTTCATTATAGAACTGTGTTATTTTTTTGTCAATAAAATTATAGGAACGCATTAATCTCCATTCACTTAAAAAGGCCTTAATTCAGCCTTTTCATGCAGTTGGATTTATTTGCATATCCACTCTGCCAGATCTATTATATCTATTAATTATTAAATTGCTCTGCTTTATTTTAATATATTACTCCATCTGCCAAATTAATATCTTCTTATATTATATGTTTATAGATATCGCTACTATTATATCTTTTGGATACCTCTTCTTCCTATATTAGAAGTATATTTACTACTTTAACTATATTTACTACTTCAAGTATATTTTCTGCTTTAAGTATACTTTCTTCTTAAGTGTATTTATTACTTTAAGTATATTTACTATTTTAAGTATTTACTGCAAAGCTTTCAGGCAAATAAATACTTCTGATATTTATTACCTTCGTGTTTATTCATCTACCCTTGGATCTATTTACGGATGTCTTCTTCCGTAAATACCTCTTCAATTGCAGCACCCGGAGCCACCATAGGCCAAACCTTGTCGTCAGAGTCTATTATACATTCGATTACTACCGGTTGTTTCAGTGCAATCGCTTCTTTTAAGACACTTTCAACCTCTTCCTTTTTCGTTATGCGATAAGCTTTCGCTCCCATCGCTTCTGCTACTTTAACAAAATCCACCTTATCATTTAAGTTCGTATTGGAGTATCGCTGTTCATAGAACAGTGTCTGCCATTGACGCACCATACCAAGCACACGGTTATTAAAAATAATTTCAATAATCGGAATATCATATCTGGTTGCAGTAGCCAGTTCATTCATATTCATACGAAAGCATCCGTCACCTGCTATATTGATCACGGTTTTATCAGGACATCCTACCTTTGCACCGATGCAGGCACCCAGACCATATCCCATTGTCCCAAGCCCCCCCGAGGTAAGAAAGGTTCGCGGGAGTTTATACTTGAAAAACTGTGCTGACCACATCTGATGCTGGCCAACTTCCGTTGTAATAATTGCGTCACCTTTTGTAATTTCATAAAGCCTTTCTAATAGGAAAGGACCGGTTAATTCCTTCTGATTATACTTTAATGGATATTTTTCCTTCAGTTCTTCAACATGCTCGACCCATTCCGCATGATTTTGCTGTTCTAATCTCTCATTTAGTATTTTCAGAACTTCCTTGATATCCCCGATCACACTGTAATAAGCAATGACATTCTTATTAATCTCAGCAGGATCTATATCTATGTGAAGTATCTTAGCGTTTTTGGCAAATTTTTTAGCATTACCGGTTACCCTGTCAGAAAATCTGGCTCCGATTGCAATCAGTAAATCACATTCCGTTACCCCTAGATTAGACGCTTTCGTACCATGCATTCCTAGCATCCCTGTATAACGGGCATCCGTACCATCATAAGCACCCTTTCCCATCAGAGTGTCACAAACGGGAGCATCCACCTTAGTTACAAATTCGCTAAGTTCATCATGTGCTTCGGAGATTACTGCGCCTCCGCCCACAAAAATAAAAGGTTTTTTCGAATGCTTCACTAATTTCAATGCATTTTTTAAATCCATCTCTGTTATCTCGTCCGTTTTTCTTATAATCTCTTCCGGAATCACTTTATTATATACTGTTTTAGTTGCAGTAATATCCTTTGGAATATCCACCAGCACCGGACCGGGTCTTCCTGATTTTGCGATGCGAAAAGCCTTACGAATCGTATCCGCCAGAACAGTAACATCCTTAACAATAAAATTATGCTTTGTGATGGGCATTGTTACTCCGGCTATATCGATTTCCTGAAAGGAATCCCTGCCTAACAAACCTACCGCAACATTACAGGTAATCGCTACCATCGGGACACTGTCCATGTATGCTGTAGCAATTCCGGTAACCAGGTTCGTCGAACCCGGACCTGAGGTAGCAAGGCAAACTCCAACCTTACCGGTTGCTCTGGCATAACCGTCAGCAGCATGGGATGCTCCTTGCTCATGTGATGTCAGAATATGTCTGATTTCATTGCTGTGTTTATATAATTCATCATATATATTCAAAATAGTTCCGCCCGGATACCCAAATACGGTATCCACACCCTGCTCTTTTAAACATTCAATTACGATTTGTGAACCAGTTAATTCCATGTAAAGCCTCCGTTTCTGTAGCATAAAACAATAATACAAGACCAATTTTAATCCTGTCGCTAAAGGCGTCTGCACTTATATGGATAATTTAGCCGCCTTTGACTTGCTTATTCTATTTTACCTTGGGTATCTCAAGAATTGCTCCGCGATTACCGCTAGTAACCATCGTAACATACCGGGATAGATAGCCTGTTGTGATCTTAGGTTCTCTCGGCTGCCATCTCGCCCTTCTGGCTTCTAGGTCTTCCTCAGATATTATAAAGTTTAAGGAATTTGCATTTATATCGATCTGAATAAGATCGCCCTCTTCCACCAGCGCAATGTTACCGCCAACGGCAGCTTCCGGAGATACATGTCCAATGCAGGCTCCTCTTGAAGCACCGGAAAAACGTCCATCTGTAATAAGAGCCACGGATGAGCCGAGTCCCATACCCATAATAGCACTAGTAGGATTAAGCATCTCTCTCATACCGGGACCGCCTTTTGGTCCTTCATAGCGAATTACTACTACATCGCCTTCTTTAATCTTACCGCTTTTGATAGCATCAATTGCATCTTCTTCACAATCGAATACTCTTGCCGGTCCCTCATGCTTTAACATCTCAGGCGCAACAGCAGAACGTTTCACCACGCCGGAATCCGGTGCAAGATTTCCTTTTAATACAGCAATGCCGCCTGTCTCACTATATGGTTTTTCAATAGGTCTGATCACTTCCGGGTTAAGATTTTTACACCCTTTAATATTTTCTCCGACGGTCTTACCGGTTGCTGTAATAAGGTCAAGATTTAGAAGACCTTTCTTACTCAATTCATTCATAACTGCATATACACCACCAGCTTCATTCAGATCCTCCATATAAGTATGTCCGGCAGGTGCAAGATGACATAAATTCGGCGTTACTTTGCTTACTTCGTTTGCTATATCTATATTAAGTTCAAATCCTACTTCATGGGCAATCGCTGGCAAATGAAGCATTGTATTGGTAGAACAGCCAAGAGCCATATCCACTGTTAAGGCATTCATGAATGCTTCCTTTGTCATAATGTCGCGTGGTTTAATATCTTTCTCCAAAAGCTCCATAATCTTCATACCGGCATGCTTGGCAAGTCTTATTCTCTCTGAATAAACTGCCGGAATCGTACCATTCCCCTGAAGTCCCATACCGATTGCTTCGGTAAGGCAGTTCATAGAATTCGCTGTGTACATACCAGAACAGGAACCACATGTTGCGCATGCTTTATTCTCGTACTCTTCTACTTCTTCCTCGGTCAGATTACCTGCCGCATATGCTCCAACTGCTTCAAATAAAGAAGACAAACTTGTCTTATTTCCCTTTACCTTACCTGCAAGCATCGGTCCGCCGCTCACAAAAATTGTTGGAATGTTCAGTCTTGCTGCCGCCATTAATAATCCGGGTACATTCTTATCGCAGTTTGGTACCATCACCAATGCATCAAACTGATGAGCCATCGCCATAGCTTCCGTAGAATCTGCTATCAGATCTCTTGTTACCAGCGAATATTTCATCCCCTGATGCCCCATGGCAATACCATCGCAAACCGCAATTGCAGGAAATACGATTGGTGTACCTCCGGCCATAGCCACACCAAGCTTAACCGCTTCTACTATCTTATCCAAATTCATATGTCCGGGAACTATTTCATTATAAGAACTTACAATTCCAATCATAGGTTTATGAAGTTCCTCTTTTGTTAACCCCAATGCATTAAATAATGA
This sequence comes from Bacillota bacterium, assembly GCA_023418475.1. Classification (GTDB taxonomy): domain Bacteria; phylum Bacillota; class Clostridia; order Lachnospirales; family Lachnospiraceae; genus Mobilitalea. The sequence goes on along the minus strand of JAEZZO010000063.1, from coordinate 30,034 downwards.
CCTGTGGGGTGCCTGCTGCATACCAGTTTTTACTGCATCACTTCTCATCATCAATCACCTTTTCTTTCATATTTAATATAGTATTTTACTTGGAATATTCAGGCAAAACTACACCTGGATTACTGCTTGTCTGGTTAAAACAAAAGTGTGACCCACACACTCTAGCAATATTATAAGATTCGAGAGTTAAATTCTCACGCTGATTTTTCAGACCTAGGTCAATATAAAGCTGCGTGAGAATTAGACAGTCTCCGGCGGATATACACTCGCTCCGCTCGACGCATTTATATATATATAAGAAAAGCTTAAAATGATATGCCGGATGAATATATATGCGCTTATATTCATCTAAATAACCTGGATCAGGCTTTTGACAATCGAATCATAATAATCTTTCGATATCAGGCAAATCATGCTATTGAAGAACAAAAACGTGCTTCGCGCACTCTCACGATCATAAATCTATAGTACACCGCTTTTGTTCCGCGCACCAAGCTGTGTATTTTCTCGGAGGGTTTATTACATAGGGCGAGCATTCTTATGTAATAAAAATATCGCCATAACGGCGAATTATATCACATTAACGTATTACAGTTTATAATAAGGTATTTTCCTGTAAAAAGCAATGTAAAAATTTAAAAATTCTATATGGTTCGTTAATAACACTCTATACTTTAATCATCTATTAAATTCAATTATCACGTATTGGTTAATCTTAATCCATAAAATTACATTCTAAACCTTATGCAATCCATCAAAACAAGTCATGATTTTACATTTCCGGGCCAACGTAAAATCTATGTGAAATTCTCGTAAAATTTAGATGATATTTAATTAATGTATGCATAATTAGTGAAAAATTCATGTAAATTATCATTGCTTATGTCTTTTATTCGTGATAAGATTTCTTTGGTTGATCACCATTTAGATTTTTTAAACTAAATATTTGTTTTTTAGGAGGCACCTTTATGGCGTTAACAGAATTCCTTCAGCAGCTGATATCTAATCCAGCGCTGCTGATCACTGTTTTACTGGTTTTAGGAGTTATTTTGGTTAATGGATGGACTGATGCGCCAAACGCAATTGCAACTTGCGTTTCTACACGTGCGATCAGACCTCAGCCAGCTGTAGCAATGGCAGCATTATTTAATTTTTTGGGCGTATTTGTTATGACAATGTTCAACAAGAAAGTAGCTGAAACTATTTATAACATGGTTGACTTTGGAAACAATACACATTATGCTTTGATTGCACTTTGTGCCGCATTGTTTGCTATTGTGGTCTGGGCTACGGCAGCTTGGGCTTTTGGTATTCCCACCAGTGAATCACACGCTTTAATAGCCGGTGTTACCGGCGCAGCAATTGCTCTACAGGGCGGACATGGAATTAATGGACATCAATGGATTAAGGTTATTTATGGATTGGTTTTATCTACTGTTCTTGGTTTCGTTCTAGGATTCATCATCACGAAAATTATCGTATTCTTATTAAAAAGAGCGGACAAACGCAAAACAAATATCATTTTTCAAAAGGGACAAGTCCTTGGCGGAGCAGCAATGGCTTTTATGCATGGTGCTCAGGACGGACAAAAATTCATGGGCGTTTTCCTGCTTGGTGTTTTTCTTGCAAAGGGGCAGGATGTAACAAGCTTTACGATCCCGATATGGCTTATGGTTTTATGCTCCTGTGTAATGGCTCTTGGTACCTCTATTGGCGGATACAAAATCATTAAGACCGTCGGTATGGGAATGGTAAAGCTTAAAACATATGAGGGTTTTGCTGCAGATCTTACCGCTACCATCAGCTTATTTCTAGCAACTGCTTATGGTATTCCCGTCAGTACCACGCATACTAAAACAACAGCTATCATGGGTGTCGGAGCATCGAAAAGACTTTCCAATGTAAACTGGGGTGTTGTTAAGGAAATGGTTGTTGCCTGGGTTTTAACTTTCCCCGGCTGTGGTTTGTTAGGATATATAATGTCATATATTTTCATGAAAATATTTTAATAATAAGGAAGGAAGTACCCTAATATGAAAAAGAATGATTATAATTATTTTGATGCTTTTGCTAATCTTTCAAAATTTTCTTATAATTTGGCTGTTACTTTACATGAAACCTTGAGTAAATTTGATCCTAGTAAAGTTACTGATCAGGTAAAAGCTGCGCACGATATTGAACACAATGCCGATATCGCGAAGCATGATATTATGAATAGATTGGTTAAAGAGTTTCTTCCTCCGATTGAGAGCGAAGATATTACAACTTTGACGCAGGAAATTGATGATGTAACAGATTCCATTGAAGATGTATTAATCTATATCGATATGTTTAATATTCAGAAAATCCGTCCGGAGGCTTTGAAGTTTACGGAGCTCTTAGTTGCTTGTACTAAAGCGATGGATGAAGCCTTAGAGGAATTTAAAAGTTGGAAAAATTCCAAAAAGCTACGCGATAAAATTATTGAAATAAATCATCTTGAGGAAGTAGGAGACGCTCTGTATGTTGATTTCATGCGTAATCTCTATCACACCTCAAAGGATCCGATTGAGTTAATGTGTTGGACTGAGGTTCTCCATCGTCTTGAAAAATGTGCAGATAATTGTGAGGATGTTGCAAATATTATCGAAAGCATTGTAATGAAAAATTCATAATAAGCCGATACTCTTGATGAAACAAACTGGTTTACTAGCATGGAAGGAATTTTTTTGATATGAAATTGGAAAAACAAAAGGCATTTATTGTACATGTTTTATTTTTTGTTATTATATTGTTACTGGGATATTTTATTATTAAGTATGTTCTGCCTCTGTTAATGCCCTTTATAATAGGTGTTATTATCGCTGTAATATTCCGTCGTCCGATTGATCTCCTATCAGAAAAATTGAAAATGAAACGTACCCTGATCTCCATCCTGCTGTTACTGGTTTTCTACTTTGCTGTTGGTCTTATTGTTACATTGATTGGATTTAAAATATCCTCTTTTATTGGAAATCTCTTCGGATCAGCACCTGATTTTTATGAAAATTCCGTCCATCCTGCAGTCGAGAAACTGATCAATGATTTAGCAGATAAATATCCGGATATTAAGGTATATCTGGATAATTTCATGAATAACATCAATCAGACAGTATTAGGTTATGTATCAAAAGCTTCCTCTACTGTACTCAGTCTTATAGCAGGTATTGCCGGTCAGTTGCCTTCTCTGTTGATTAAGTTTATATTTACGATAGTCTCCTCATTCTTTTTTACCATTGATTATTATCGTATTACTGACTTTATCTTATTTCAGTTTAAAGGAGAAAGCAAAGAGATGCTTCTCAAACTCAAGAATAGCGGAATTGGAACACTTGGAAAATTTATCAAGGCATATACTGCTATCATCTCCATCACCTTTGCAGAATTATCGATTGGCTTTTGGATCATAGGTGTACCAAATCCTCTGTTATTCGGACTTTTGGTAGCTATCATTGATATTTTACCAATTCTGGGTACCGGAGCGGTACTAATCCCCTGGTCCGTCATATCCTTCATTATGGGAAATACAAGAGTTGGTATCGGAATGTTAATTCTCTATATTGTAATAACTGTAGTAAGACAGGCGATTGAACCCAAAATAGTTGGTCAGCAGATCGGTTTACATCCCATTGTTACTTTAATCCTTATGTACATTGGTGCGCAGCTTATGGGTATTTTGGGATTATTGTCTCTACCGATTATAGCCACCTTATTATTAAAACTAAATGAGGACGGAACAATACACATATTCCGAAAGGCAAGTTCGGAGCATGTTGGATAAACCAAGCTATAAATGCCACGAATTGGCATCTTAAATAGTTTATAAAAGCCCTGGAATGAGTACTGTTGTGCTCATTCCAGGGCTTTTCTTCGTGTGAAGATGCTTTCTTCACACAATAGTAGCATAACTCTTAAAAGGTTTGGTTGCCTTTCGGAGCAAAGGTTGCACAATCTGTTTGATCCGATTTATTAGCATTACGTGGTTCCACATTAATTTTCTCTGCCGTACAATGATCTCCGTTCATATAATATTCGCAGGTATTAACAATGCACTTTATTCCTTCATTTGGTTTTTCCATTTTTCTCACTGACATAGTATTTCCTCCATATAGAATGATTTATTACAGGTTTATTGTCTGTAGGTTATCAGAAAATAATTCATTCCATTCTTTGTTTTAATAAATAGCAGATATTCTATTTTTTAGAAAATAAAGATTTGAATAAACTAACAGAATTCGAGTGTCATAAGTCTAAAAATGAATGCCAGATGAATACGAGTGCATGTATATTCATATGGCGCGGACCGGGCGTCCTGTGATTGCCTGCATTTGGCAATCACAGGAGGATAAAGGCAAATCCAGATGGATATACATGTACTTGTATTCATCTGCATAACCTGGATTAGGCTTTTGACACCCGAATCCTAATACTTAATAAACATAAAAGGAACCTGCCAAGGATATCATCCTTTCCAGCAGGTTTCCCATTTTTTCATCAATATCTTTTGAGGGAAGGTATCGATGGATATAATTATAAATATTACAATTCCGAAAACTGCATAGCAATACCTTCCGCCATCATATCAGCCATTTCTAATGCCTGCATTTCAATATCGTCAAATCCATTAATACTCTGTTCGTATTCACCAGCAATCATCTGTAATACATTTTCACTTAAAAGCTCCAAATGCTCATACAGCATTGCGCTCCAGTCATCTTCACTCCAATATTCATTGATATTATTAAGAAACTTAGCAATTTCATCCGCATTTTCGTACCATCTCTTATTCGCATCCGCTACAGCTTTATTATCTCCATCCTTCGCTGCTTTTACTAATTCAGCTGCAATCATCAGATGTGCGGTTAACAGATCTTTAAAATTATTTGCAGCCTCTGTGCCATAAAATGGAAGCAATGCATTCGCAAAATCCACTGGATTGCGAAGTAATCTTTGCGTTATCTGCTGGCTCTCCGGCAGATCATGTATTATCCCCATAACAGTCATTCTCGTCCAGAATACATGCTGTTCCCATAACATATGAAAATAATTTATAAGTTGATCCAAATCCTGATCCACACCATCCATGTTATCCATGTTATCCATGTCATTCATGTCATTCATGTTATTCATGTTATCCATATTATTCATGTCTTCCATGTTATCTGTGAATCCTATATTTCCGAGATAGCTGGGTCTGTTATTAATATCAGGTCTCCCCATATTCCCCAAAGCATCTGTATTTACAGGTGTTCTCTTAATTCCTGGCATTACCGGATTCCCTGTACCTGATGTTCCTCCGGGTATGCCCATATTTCCGGGTGTTGCAGCATTACCCGGAGTTCCTGTATTTTGTGGTCTTCCCGTATTTACAGGTGTTCTTGTATTGCCGGGCATTCCTGTATTATCCGGGGTTCCCATTCCTGCCGGGGCTCTCATACTTCCAGAACTTCCTGCATTTTGAGGCGCTCCTGTGCTAACAGGTGTTCTTGTACTGCCGGGCATTCCTGTATTATCCGGGGTTCTCATGCCTCCCGGTGTTCCTGTGTTTTGAGGTGCACCCATGCTTCCAGGGGATCTCATACTTCCCGGTGTTCCTGTGTTTTGAGGCGTACCCATACCTACGGGAGTTCTCATATTTCTTTGCGTTCCCTGGTGTGCTTGATTATATTGGTATCCCGGTCTAATATTTATTACCTGCCCTATATATAGGTTCCTCGGATCAATACCCGGATTCAAATCCATAATCGAATCCACCGTTGTATTAAATACCTGTGCGAGCATCCATATGGTATCATATGGCCTTATTGTATATTGTATTGTACCATTCATTCTTATTACCATCGCCTATTTGGAGTTCTATACCACATTATGATACAGGAATGTTAAATGTTACATAGCGAAGGAAAATTGGTGAATTTATTTATTCATTACAATAAAGGAACAGCCCAGTCAATAATCGTCAGCATAGTATTCAGTCGTATTTGTGTATCCTTACTGAAGAGATTATCAAACCAATCATTATCCGGTATATTTTTTAGCTTCCGAAGCTCTCTCATAATTGTACTCGTAGGTGGCAGTGGTATTTCATTTATATAGAACACCGCTTCTATTATTTTCCAGGAAACAGTAGCTGTCAAAAATTCTGTTTTCAAGCAGTCACCTTGACGAATGGACGCATTCAGTTTCACCTTAACACTGCATAAATAATGTTTCAGCTCAATTCTTTCCCTCTCACTGACCCTGTAATTGCTGTATTTAATCATTGCATTTCGGATTAATTTGAGAAGCCTTCCATCAAGATCATAAATAATCTTACTTCCCAGATAATGATATACTTCCATACCTGATCTATCCAATCTGGCCTTCGCTGTTTCATAAGTGATATAGAGACATTCCACCTGTATTCCATCAACTGAATCCGTTTGAAATTTATTCTTATTTCCCAGCAGAAACAGATCGATATCGGAGGTTGGGTATTCACACCCTGCCGCTACCGAACCCATCAGCATAACAGCAGATATTGTGTTATCCGCTCTCAGCTCCGGTATAATATTTTTTAATATCTCCTCATGCTTCATGATATTCTCCGTTACGCATTCCTATTTATTTTTCATCAGAAATAACATTTATAAATATTATTCCTGATGAGCAAAACATTCCATGGTACAAAAAAGGAGGGTTCCTTATGTCCTAAGACATATCGGAATTCCTCCTCGAATTCAATTTACTATTAGAATTCTTATAATTATTGTTGTATCATATTCTAATATGATCTATTTGTTATTAATATAATTAATTAAACCTTCTGCTTTAATAATCTTCTGCATAAATTCAGGAAAAGCCTGACCCTGATATTGTGTACCTTTTGTTCTATCATAAATCATACCGCTGTCAAAGTCAATCTCAACTTGATCACCTGCTTCAATTTCTTTGGCTGCTTCAGGACATTCAATGATCGGAAGACCAATATTGATTGCATTGCGGTAAAAAATTCTTGCAAAGGTCTCTGCTATAACACAACTAATACCCGAAGCCTTTATTGCAATTGGAGCATGTTCTCTTGAGGAACCACAGCCAAAATTCTTATTTGCCACCATGATATCACCGGGTTTTACTCTGTTTACGAAATCCTTATCAATATCCACCATACATTGTGCAGCAAGCTCCTTTGGATCGGAGGAGTTCAAATAACGCGCAGGAATAATTACGTCCGTATCTACATTATCACCATATTTGTGTACTGTTCCAAAAGCTTTCATATTCATAACCATACCTTTCTTAAAAGCCTGCCTGTTTATCCAGCAGGCACGATATTAGCAAAGATCATTATCCGGTCCTATAATCCCAGCTCCTCCGGTCCGGAAATTTTACCGGTTACCGCACTTGCAGCTGCAACGGCCGGACTTGCCAGATAAACTTCTGAATTTACATGTCCCATTCGTCCTACAAAATTACGGTTGGTAGTTGCTACAGCACGTTCACCAGCAGCAAGAATACCCATATGCCCTCCAAGACATGGACCGCAGGTTGGTGTGCTAACTACGGCTCCGGCTTTAATAAATACAGCAAGAAGCCCTTCCTCCATAGCCTGAAGATAGATCTTCTGTGTTGCAGGGAATACAATCACACGAAGCCCCTTCGCAACCTTTCTTCCTTCCAGAATTTTAGCTGCAATTCTAAGATCATCGATACGTCCGTTCGTACAGGAACCGATTACCACCTGATCAATCTTAATATCACCTACTTCATCAATGGTATGGGTATTTTCAGGAAGGTGAGGGAATGCCACAGTAGACTTTAAAGCAGATAAATCAATGACATATGTTTCATCATAAAGTGCATCCTCATCTGCTTCATATACCTTATAAGCTTTGGTAGAATGCTCTTTCATATATTCAATTGCCAATTCATCCACCGGGAAGATACCATTCTTAGCACCCGCTTCAATTGCCATATTGGCCATGGAAAAGCGGTCATCCATAGTCAGGTTTGCAATACCGTCTCCCACAAATTCCATAGATTTATATAAAGCTCCATCCACACCAATCAATCCGATAATATGAAGAATTACGTCCTTACCGCTTACCCACTTGGATGGCTTACCAGTTAATATAAATTTAATGGCAGAGGGAACTTTGAACCAGGCTTTACCTGTAGCCATTCCTGCAGCCATATCCGTGCTTCCGACACCTGTTGAAAAAGCACCTAGTGCTCCATAAGTACAGGTATGGGAATCTGCACCAATTACTGCATCACCTGCTACAACAAGTCCCTTCTCCGGCAAAAGAGCATGCTCAATTCCCATCTCACCGATTTCAAAATAATTCGTAATATCCTGTTCTACCGCAAACTCACGCACACATTTGCAGTGTTCTGCTGATTTGATATCCTTATTTGGCGTAAAATGATCCGGCACCAGAGCTATTTTATTCTTATCAAATACTTTTTTAATGGTCATCTTTTCCATCTCATGAATGGCAACCGGGGCGGTAACATCATTACCCAGTACTAAATCCAAATCTGCTTCAATTAACTGTCCTGCACTGACCTCACTAAGACCTGCATGAGCAGCCAATATCTTCTGCGTCATTGTCATACCCATATTCTACCTCATTTCTGCGCTGCTTAAATTATTCTAATTCGAAGATTACTCTCATCACAGGCCCGCGGTTGCAACGCAGACACAAACCTGCCTATTAAAAATTTTATAATTATTCATTCCTGCATATTATAGAAGCTTTTCCTGTTTTCATCCCAGTTTTAATTTCGTATCTGCTATCACTGGATTTCAGCAACGATCAGATCACCCATCTCCTTTGTTCCCACCAAACTCATGCCCTCTGACATAATATCAACCGTTCTGTATCCTTTTTTCAGTACTGTTTTCACTGCTTCTTCGATCTTGTCTGCTTCCTGTTCCAAATCAAAGGAGAAACGAAGCATCATAGCTGCGGAGAGAATGGTTGCTATCGGATTTGCTTTATTTTGCCCGGCTATGTCCGGTGCTGAACCATGGCTTGGTTCATATAATCCGAGCTTACTCTCACCAAGACTTGCAGATGACAGCATTCCGATGGAACCGGTAACCATGCTGGCTTCATCAGATAAAATATCGCCAAACATATTTTCTGTCAGTATAACATCAAATTGTCCCGGATTCTTAACCAGCTGCATCGCACAGTTATCCACCAGCATATCACTTAGTTCCACTTCCGGATAGTCCTTTGCCACCTCTTTTGTTACCTGTCTCCAAAGTCTTGAAGAATCAAGCACATTTGCCTTATCTACGCTGCATACCCTTTTTCTTCTTTTCATAGCAATCTCAAAAGCACATTTCGCAATTCTTCGGATTTCATTTTCATCATAGACAAGCGTATCCGTTGCCTTGCGTACTCCATCTTCCTCCACGGTACTGCGAGCACCAAAATAAAGGCCTCCGGTTAATTCCCTCATTACTACAAAGTCAAATCCATCCCCGATGATCTCCTCTTTTAGCGGACATGCACCCTTAAGCTCATCAAAAAGAATTGCCGGACGGATATTAGCAAAAAGCCCCAAGCCCTTACGGATTGCAAGTAGTCCGGCCTCCGGACGAAGATGAGGTGGCAGACTGTACCAGTTGGACTGTCCTACATTTCCCCCGACTGCACCCAGTAATACTGAATCACTCTTTTTCGCTGTCTCCAGTGCTTCCTTCGTAAGTGGCTCTCCGGTAGCATCAATAGATACACCACCCATCAATACCTCAGTATACTCAAACTGATGACCGTATTTCCCGCCTATCTTGTCAAGTACCTTCCTTGCCTCTGTAATAATCTCCGGTCCTATTCCGTCCCCAGGGATAACAGCAATGTTATAATTCATCTTCCTTCCTCCTTATATGATAGGTGGATTACTCCTACTTTATTTCCGTTACAGTTCCGCCGTTCCAGCCTGATTTACGTATGTATCGATAATTTTTGTAAATATCGCTGTAACCAATGAATAGAAGTCAAAGAACTATAACGATAAACACCTTCTTTACTTTTCTATTGCTATTCTAGCATAATTACTGATATAATTAAAATACATATTATGAATATCTATTATAACTAATCGTTATAGATGTTACTATTAATAATGCAGGAATGGAACTTAACTGCAATACCCCATGCAAATATGCAGGAACGGAGAATAAATGGAACAAAATCTTTCGTTATACCATATTTTTAACAGTGTTGCCGAAACTGGAAATATATCACGCGCTGCAGAGAAATTATTTATCAGTCAGCCCGCGGTCAGCAAAGCGATTCAGACCCTTGAGGATAATCTTTCAACTACCTTATTCATCAGAGGTTCCCGCGGCGTTCGGCTTACAGAAGAAGGTCAGCTGCTTTATGAACATACCAGGAATGCTTTTGAAATCTTAAGCCGCGGTGAAGAAAATATCAGAAGAATTCATAATCTTGGTATCGGCCGTCTGCGGATCGGAGTAAGTACGACCCTCTGCAAGTATCTGCTGCTTCCCTATCTGGATGGTTTCGTGAATGAAAATCCGCATATTAAGATAACCATTGATAATCATTCTTCCCTGCATACACTAAAGCTGCTGGAAAACGGTGCTCTCGATATCGGGCTGGTAGCAAGGCCGGAGGGTACGGATAATTTCAGTTTTCTTTCCCTTGGGGAAATTGAAGATATTTTTGTAGCTACCTCGAATTATCTCGATAATTTAAAGCTACGGGAAAATAACACCGACATCTTCTCCTGTGCAAATATCATGCTGCTGGATGAAGAAAATGTTTCCCGGAAATATATTGATGACTATTTTCGGGCACATTCTATTGAACCTAAGCATATTTTAGAGATCAGCAGTATGGATCTTTTAATCGAATTTGCTAAAACCAGCCTGGGAGTTGCTTGTGTTATACGGGCTTTTGTTGAAGCAGAACTTGAAGCAGGTACTCTGGTGCAGGTGCCTATGAAGACTCCGGTTAACAAACGAGAGGTTGGCTTCTCCTATGCCAGGAACGCTTTCCTCTCTGAATCCATGCAAAAATTTCTGGATTATATCCGTAAAGCATAGGCTAGTGATGATTCTTTCCATGGTTCGAAAGAGAGTTATCACTTTAAACAGCTGGTAATTAATTAAGCCGTTATCTATTTCTCTTGCATGCACACGAAAAGGGCTGCTCTACCAATTCATAGTAGTCAGCCCTTTCAATTTTAACGAAAGCTGTTATCTTCTAAGCATTCATTTTGTCTGGATCTATTTCCCGGCAATCACTTTATCGTATTGACTCTTTAACTCAGGGTACTTGCTGTTTCCATAGTCCTCCAACTGCTTCATGCCTATATCCTCAGCGGTCTTTATCATATCGTTATATGCTGCTTCACAAGCTTCTTCTGATTCAGCCATAAATATGTTGATCTGCTGATTTTTGATCATTTCATCCAATTTTGCTTTTATATTTCCCTCATCGGAATCCGTCTCAAACCGTATCATACCGATCACTGGATCACGTTCAACATATGCTGTCAGATTCTTACGAGCAGTAGCCGTCTGTGAGTCTGAATTCGCTTCCGCAATACTAGTTACAATTCCGTTATGAACAAGCCATCCCCAATACTTCAGGCCACGTGGCTGCAATACGGTGTTATCTCCCTGAAAATCATAGGTAAAAGTAGGATAACCATCAGCATCCAGCTTATAATCCTCACCATCAATACCCCACATAAGCAGCTTCATACCTTCATCACCGTAAGCATAAGCAAGCGTCTTAAATGCTGTTTCCACATTTTTACAGGATTTTGAAATATATAAACCACGACCACCACAGTTTGTATCATACATTTTACAGTTTTCACTAATAGCATCTGTGATTAACTGAAAGCTGTACTTATCTCCGTTTGCGGTAATAGCCGTATTATAATTATCCGCGTGATTATCATAACCGAAATTAGCAAATGCCTTGCCGGATACACAATCCTCCTTTGTATCATCCTCTGATTGATAAGCAAAGTTCTCTGCTGTTATATATCCGTTGCGATACCATTCATTTACCTTTTTATAATAGTCTAGCAAACCATCCTGGCGCAGATACCATTCCAATTGTCCGTTATTATTATAATATCCGTCTCTCTTTAATCCCATCTGCATCATTAACCAGCCAAACATATGATTACAGTTGAAATCACAGGTGGTCATATCCGGATATGCTTCATGAACCTTCGCGAAAACAGTATCCAAATCTTCTAGCTTATTAATTGATAATCCCATTTTATCCATAATATCCTTCCGAACCATAAAGCCCGTGCCTTCTGTCAATATCTTATTATATTTTGTATACTCATTACTCGGAGCATATCCACAGCCGATCGTATAATAATGACCATCAGATACCTTATTTACAAACTGGTAAGCCGGATCCACATCGAAGCTTACCTCCGGATATTTCGCATGCAGATCATCCAATGCATAGCTTATATTTGAATCAGCCATATATTGATAACGGTAGGAACAAATAAGATCTGGCATATCACCTGATGCAACCATTACCGGCAGCTGCTTATCATCGGCAGCACGAGTTACCTGAATATCAACTCCGCACCTCTTATTGAATTCCTCCGGAATTGCACCCTTCCATGTATCATAGGGCCACCAGGATTCATCTACAAATAAAGTCAGCTTTACCGGCTCGGCAGAGGTGCTGCTTGTTTCGTCCTCTGCTTCGGATGTAGCCACAGCAGGAGCTGTGGTATCATTATCTGTCTTGGGCTTTCCACAACCAAGTAATGACACCGCCATGATTACTGATAAAAACACAGTAATAATTTTTTTCATTTTCATTATTTCTTACCTCCTTTTATTAAAACCGCATGACTGCGATTTTTTACGTTTATTACTCTTTTACTGCACCTATCATCATGCCTTGTACAAAATATTTTTGAAGGAACGGATAAACACACATGATAGGGAGCATCGAAATTACCATTGCTGTTGCCTGAACGGTAAATGTGCTTGATGTTTTTGCTTCCGACAGCTGTCCGGCAGCACTGGAATTTGCAGTTGATGCTAATGCCTGGTTAATCGTTGTCATCATTTTATAGGATAAGGTCTGCAAATTGGCATTCCGCACATAATAGGCAGAATCCAACCAGCTGTTCCATTGCCCTACAGCGCAAAACAGAGACAGAGTTGCCAGAAACGGAAGTGATACCGGTACCACAATTCTTAAGAAAACCTGTATTTCTTTTGCGCCATCAATCCGTGCTGCTTCCAGCATAGATTCCGGTATGGAACGAAAGAAATTGATACCTGTAATGACAAAAAAAGTATTTAGCATACTGGGTACAATATAAACCCAAAAGGTATTCAGTAAATTCAAGTTACGCAGCAGCACATAGAAGGGAATTAAACCGCCCGAAAAATACATTGTAAAAATAACAAGGAATCTGTATGTATTCTTAAACATTAAATTATTTCTGGAAAGTGCATAACTAAAAATACTGGTAAAGCTTACGCAGCATAGGGTTCCCAAAATAGTTCTGGCCGAAGAAACCAGAAATGCATGGGTCCAGCTGATATCACTTAGAAACAATTGATAATTCGCCAAGGTAAACTTTCGGGTCCAAAGGTAAATACCGCCCTTCATCAAGTCAATGCCTTCATTGAAAGAACAAATCACCGTATAGTAAAAGGGATAAATCGTGATAATTCCAACCAAACCAAGCATTATGTAAATAACAATATCCACAATACGATCTTCTTTTATCTTCCTCATAATCTTCTCCTTTAGAATAATCCCTCGCCAGAGGCTTTTTTCGCAACGGCATTACTGATGATTACTAAAGTTATGGAAATCATCGACTGGATTAAATCAACTGCTGCTGCATAGGAAAAACGCCCTTCTGCCATTCCCATCTTAAACGCATACGTCTGTATGATCTCTGAGGTTGCATTATTCACTTTATTTCCCATTAAAAAGCTTTGTTCGAAGTTCGATCCTACCATACCCCCGCCAAGGAAGCTTCCTATTGATAATATTAACACCGTTATGATCGCTCCTTTGATTCCCGGAAGTGTAATATGCCATATTCTCTTAAGCCTTCCTGCACCATCCACCTCTGCAGCTTCATATAGAGTACTGTCAATTCCTGCTATCGCAGCCAGAAAAATGATCGCCCACCAGCCCGAGCTTTTCCAGATGGATAAAAATACTGACATTCCCCAGAACTGATTCGGATCTGTTAAAAAAGGAATCCCTTTCTTTATAAATCCAAGATGGATTAGCAATTGATTAATCACTCCGCTATTCTCAGAGAGTAAAGCAGTGCCGATACCATAAACCAATACCCAGGAAATAAAGTTAGGAAGATAGCTTGCTGTCTGAATGAAGCGTTTAAAGAATTTATTACGGCATTCAGAGATCATGATCGCTAAAAGAATCGGTATCGGGAAAGCAAATACCATCTTTAATGTACTGATCACAATTGTATTCCGCAGCAATTCTCCAAAACGATAATCCGTTATAAATTCCTTAAAATACTTAAGTCCCGCCCAATCGCTGGTAAAAACACCAATGAAGCCCGATGTAATCTTATAAGATTTGAATGCCATTATTATTCCAATCATCGGAATAAACGAGAATATAATCAAATATGTAATCCCTGATAAGGCAAAGATCTGAAGATCTAATTGGTGCAGAAACTGGTTAAAGCGATTTTTCTTTTTTATTGTTGTTATATTATTTTCTATAACAAACACCTCCTCCGCAAAAACTTTATCTTAACTATATCATAAGAATTATAGGATTAAAACGAACCATTTTTTAGATTTGCTTTTCAAATATTTATATTTCTCTATCCAAAGGAAGAAAATCTATCAATATTTTAGAATCTATTGTATATTTTTAAGGTGCTGCTTCTTAATGTTGTACTATATCTTGGTATGTGCTAATATTTTATTAGTCAGTAAAATGTACTTGAAAAGAAATCATTTTTAACCGGTAATAAGTATAAAGAAAAAGCATCTTCACACTATTACTTGGGATGCCGCTTTGCGGCATTATGATTAAAAGTATGAAACTTATTTTTCACTAGAATTAGATTTGCCTTACGGCCGCATGGGGTTTATTATGAGAGAATTTTTACATATTAAGAATTTACAGACACGATTTATGATTTGCTATATTTTTGTAATCATATTACCTTTGCTTCTATTAAGTGGTATTATCTATTCCTATCTGGTGAATGGAATACGCAGCGAATATTTAAGCTCCAAAAAAGAAGCGACAATTTCGGACAAAAATTTTCTAGAAAATGAACTGGAATATATTGAAAGCTATTATTACCTGTTTTCCTCCTGCAATGCCTTAACAAATATTCTGGAAGATAACAAACAAGCCGCTAATAAAATCGTCTATAATTACTTAAGCCAGATCAGCACTCAGCTAAATTATGTATATAACGCTGATCGATCTATAAAAAAAATCCGGATTTATACAAATAATAAAATAGCGGCCCGCATATTGACTGAATTTCAGCCACTCAGTGATTTGTATCCAATTATTGATTTCAATTCTTCTATCTCTCTGAAACGTGAGCTGTATCGTCACTTCTGGAAATTGGATCATGTGAACGGAAAGTTACAAATGGCATATTATGCCGGATTTATCTATTCATCAAAGCCTGATATATCCGGAGTATTGGAATTTACCTGTGATGAAGATATTTTTAGTAATTACATTAATGACAGTTCTAATACCTCAACTTATATTTATTACAATAATTCTCTTGTCTACAGTATTAACAGCACCACAAATGCCAATCAATACTTGAAAAAAAATATAACCGAATTGCTGAATCATAAAAATGTTTACGTAAAATTAAATTCCAAAGACAAGCTCTTTGTGAGTGCATTTTCCTTAGCCTCAAATTCCGTTCATGTTGTTCGTATCAAACATGAATCCTTCTGGGCTCTGGAAATGGAGCCGCTGTTATTGAATTTGCTATTATGTTTAGCGGTTTTTTTACTCTCGAATGTAATAATATTTCAAACAGTATTCCGGCCATTTCAAAATATATCACGCCTCTCTACTCATATACGGAAAATGAAATCTCCCAAATTGCTTCCCTATGACGGACCCTCTCCAGATGACGAAATCGGGGAATTGATAAGAAATTTTAACCAGATGGCAGACCGGACCAATAATATGGCTGAGATTCTTCATAACAACGAGATTCAATTAAAAAATGCACAGATTGAAGCCTTGCAGTCGCAGTTGAATCCTCATTTTTTTTATGGTACCCTGGAGAGTATCCGCATGATTGCTGAGGCCAACCAGCAAAGCCTGATATCAGATATAGCCTTTTCCTTTGGTAATCTAATGCGTTATTCCCTTTCGCAGGAATATCTTGTTTCCATCATCCGGGAAATTGATATAGTACGCCAATATCTTGATATTCAGAGTAAACGTTTGCTTAACCGATTTACAGTGAACTGGGATATATGCCCGCTTGAAGACAAATGGAGATTTCCGAAGTTTGTACTGTTTTCCTTTGTGGAGAATGTTTTTTCTCATGATATCAGCCAGACACGACGGCTTGTAAATATAAAGATCAGGATCTTTACAAAAACTGATTATGTTACCATCATCGTAGAAAATGACGGACCGGGGATTACTCCGGAACGTCTTGCAGAAATACAGGACATGTTAATTCATACAGAAAAGCGCGTCCATATGTCCAGTAGTTATAATGGCAGAAGTCTTTTTAATATTCATGACAGACTTCAGTTATTTTATGGGGACTGTTTTGATTTTTCCATAACAAGTACCGCAAATGTGAATACAATTTGCAGCCTGCGCTTATATAAATATCTTAGCGGATTAAGTAGAAAGGAGGAAGCATAATATGGCATTAAGTATTTTACTGATTGATGATGAATATATTACCCTGAAAGGTTTAGAAGCCATGCTTCTTCAGCAAAAGGAGGTAAAGCTTCAAATCACATTGGCAGCAGATGCTATTAATGCATTGCAGATACTTCCCAGTGTATGTCCGGATGTTGTTATTACAGATATTAATATGCCGGAAATGGATGGACTCACAATGATTGAAAAAATAATGGAACAAAAATGCGATTGTAAATTTATTATATTAAGCGGATACGAAAAGCTTGAATATTACAAAAAGGCAATTCATCTTCATATTATTGATTACATTTTGAAGCCTGTCGATAAATCCCAATTGATAAACCGGCTTATTGATATAGATTTGGAGAAACAGAAAATGTTTCATTTATCTCTTATCAAATTGAAAATGCTACTATTCTATAGAGAGCAGTCTGAATACTGTCAATTTTCTGCTACAGAAATAGCATACCTAATCCCTCTTCCCAATACTACACTATGTATTTTTATAAGAAATAGTAGTCATAATGATACTGCTGTAAAGGATTCTCTTTCTGTCTACTTTGAAAATGTTTATTATTTTACTCAATGTAACCAGAATATCTTCTTATTAAACTCTGCTGCTCATCTTTCTGAACAAGAGCTGCGCAGTGTATGCCAGTTATGTATACCCGGTCATTCCATTGGTTTATCCACGATTACCTGTGCGAATCATCCGGCAGGGTTACTAAATCAGGAGATCCAGCACTTATATCCGTATGCCTTGATGAATTTAGTGCTTTCCATCCTTCCTCTGGCGAATGATACTAGAGAAAAAGTAAAGAAACAGATAAATCAAAAACCTGATACCTTTAATATGGCATGTCAGGTATTTTTAAATGAAACGATGCTGAATGATTACATTGAAGCTCTCTATAGATCAAATAATAAGTTGATTGAAATTCATTTGCAAGCCTTCATCGAAATCTTAACCTGTTATTTATCTATCATGGAAATAAATTTAACTGAAGAGAATATCATTCAGCTCTATCAGCAACAGGTTACAAAAATCATCAATCATTCAACACTTGTCACTTTTATGCAGGATATGCTCACAAATTTTTGGCACTCCCTTCCTAATCAGAGCGAACACACTAATTATTCCGAAAAAATAAATTTAACCAGAATATATATACAACAGCATTATGATGAAGATTTGTCCCTGGACCAGGTTGCAGAGATTATTAGTCTTCATCCCAGTTACTTAAGTTATATTTTTAAGAAGGAAGTAGGAATTACCTTCCTGCAATTTTTAAACAAAATCCGTCTTGAAAAAGCATGTAAGCTGCTAAAAGGTCAAAACAGTCTGTCTATAGAAGCCATCGCAGCACAGGCTGGCTACCGCTCAACCACTTATTTTCATAAAATATTTCGTTCACAATTAGGGATGAGTCCAAAACAGTGGCAGCAACAGAATAAATAATAACTATTTCAGGATATTTTCCACTTTAATTCCCAACGCTTTCGTAAAGCTTAAGTCCTTTTTGAAATAACCTTATCGCAAGATAAACACTATAGGCTGCCACCAGCGGTGAAAACCAGACAAGCTTCAGGGCATATTCCTTCTGAAGCAGAACAGCTGCCGGAAAATAACTGATAAAGGCATAGGGTATGAGAAAGGATAGAATAAATTGTATCGCCTTCGGATAGATTGTAATCGGATATTTGGTATATTCCCCGATATTATGTACCAGATTTCCGAATGCATTACCGGGTGCTTTGGTCCAAAAGGTAATACAGTTAGAGGCCAGGATAGTTGCTCCTTTGATTGGAAGTGCTATCAGAAAGAGCAGGAAAAATAAAAGCAGGCTTGCAAGTGATATTTTCTGGGAACACTTTGGTATGGCAACCACTAAAACAATGATTGCTGTTAACACATTGCCAATTCCATTTAGACCTATTTTGGAGGCAAACAGCTGAAATACAACCGGTAGTGGCCTGGTCAGCAGATAATCCATACCTCCCCTCAAGTACAGACTATTTATTTCCCAGGGACCTTCAAAAAATATTTCACCAAAACCTATGGCAAAATACATCAGCGCATAAACCACAATTACTTCCCAGTAGCCCCATCCTTCTATGCTCTTGATCTGATGGAATATTCCCCAGATCGTAAATAAACCGGCTGCCTGCATAATTGCCGCGGCAATAAATTGTATAAAAAAGTCTAACTGATATTCCAGAGCTCTTTTTAAATCCTGTCCCATATAACGTCGATATAACAGCAAATATTTTCTAAGCTTACTACCCATTATCTCAACCTCCAAATATAGTGACCTTTCTGATATTGATCGCAAAAAACACTTTATCAATGATAAATATTATTATGATCCAGATAATTTCCTTTAAAAAGGATTGTATTAGTCCGGACGGCTCCGCCTGTCCTAAAAAGATGGATGCCGGAAAGGATACAATATAAGAAAATGGTAATTCCTTTAAAATGTGCATTACCCCTTCCGGGAAAAAAGCAAGAGGCAGCAACCCCCCTGATAATAAATTGGTCATAGCCGCACGGGTCCATTGTATTCCCATATAGGAAGTGGTAATAAACGTAAAGGTAGAAAAGAAAAACACAATTTCATATTTTATAATCAAGGCCAGGGTTACACTTAGAATAAATACCATCCAGGTACCAGGATTTTGTGGAACTGCTATTCCCAGACCTAGTATAAGAAAGGTACTTGTAATAACGATGATCAGGGCTTCAAAGACCGATGAGCCGATCGTCTCGAACAGTCTGGCGAAATAAAAATCAAAGGGTTTTGTCAGATCCATTGCTACACTTCCATCTAAAATCTTTCTGGATATGGAAGATTCCGAGTACCAGGAAAGTAATGTATTACAGATAAATGCAACTATCAGGTAGGCCTTCATAGTCTGCCAGGTATATAAGGATAAGCTATCCTTTCCGGCAAAAACAGACTTCCATAGAAAAAAGTATGATACAAAGAGTAAAGCAGTCACCAGCATAGAGATGAAGAAATTGGACCGATAGGCAATTGTCTGCTGTATGGAGGTCTTCATGAGGGTTATGTATTTTTTATATCTTCGCATTTGTATCCACACCTCCTTAAGCTTCCAGCTTCCCTGCATACATTTTCAGGATAACCGTTTCTATCTTTGGTTCATCAATCTTAAAATCTACGATCTCATATTCCCTGGAGAAACATTCCAGAAGCTGTGCGGCACGTATTTCGAAGCGGTCGAAATATAGCTTCATCCTCTTATCTTCCAGATTTTCCAGCCGAACTGCAGGGAAGTGTTCCAGAAGCTTATTCGCCTCCCCTACCGGTTCGGTTGTTTCCAGTACCATCACTCTTTCCCTGGCATATTTATTCTTCATATCCTCCAATTTCCCGTCATAGACAAGCGTTCCGGCATCAATTATTACAATTCTTCCGCAGATATCCTCGATATCCTCCAGGTCATGCGTGGTAAGCAACAGAGTTGTATGATTTTCCTTATTTAATTCCCGTAAAAAGCTACGGATTTTCTTCTTGATAACGATATCCAACCCAATGGTTGGTTCATCCAGATATAATATTTTCGGATTATGAATTAATGCTGCTGCCAAATCAGCTCTCATACGTTGTCCAAGGGATAACTTACGTGCCGGAAGATGCAGAAAATCCTCCATCTCCAACAGGCCCACCAGCATATCAAGTTGCTTTTGATATTGCTTTGGTGTCATTTCATAGACATCGCGAAGCAGCGTGTAGGTTTCACGGATCGGTATATCCCACCATAGCTGCGTTCGCTGTCCAAACACAACACCAATGTTTTTGGCATTCTCTATTCTCTTTCGATAAGGCTCCACTCCGCATACCTTAATCACCCCCGCGGTTGGATGTAAAATTCCGGACATCATTTTAATTGTGGTGGACTTTCCTGCACCGTTCGGACCGACATAGGCAACTGCCTCTCCTTCTGGAATGTTCAGGCTGATATTCTTAACAGCTTCCTTATACTGGTACTTTTGTGAAGCAATATGTTTTACTGCTCCGATCAATCCCGGTTCTTTCATTGCCTGCTTAAAGGTTTTGTTCACATCCTGCATCTCAATTATCATACTTTGCCCCATTTCTGCGCCGCTGTATGCGCAACCTAAGTGTGTATCTTCCGTTTATTATAAAAAACGAACTCTGCCTTATTTAAAATCATTAGAATCAAAACAAGGGGGAGTCCGTAATTTCAGTAGATATGCGTCCGTTATGAATTCAATAGCTTATATCGGCAGCATCTGTAATAATAAAGCTGTCATGTTATTGAACCTTATAAAAAGAAAATCATATCATTCATAATATTAATTTAAATGTCTGTATTATTGCTGCTTGAACGATTGGTATTACTCTTTGGTACTTCGGAGGGTGTTGGAGGCTCAAGATAATCCGGCTGTTTATCCACCAGAAAATCAGCATTTACATAACAAATCACATTATTATATACAAAGCTAGCCCATCCATCGACAATATCCATAACCTCGATCTTCTCCGTATGCACGAGAAAACCAACTTTCTCGGCATCCGTAGAAGGTGCGGACCTGACATTAAGAGTATCATTATATTCATTCAACTTCACATACATTGTCTTGGTCTTCCCTATATGAATTGGTTTGGGCGTCGGCGTGACCGCAATTTTCTTATCCCCAAGGGTTGGTTCCGGCGTTACAGTGACATCTACGCTTGGTGTAGGGGTTGGAATAAAACTTACCATTTGGTCCTTCTTACTGCAGCCTGCGAACAGGGATACCGTAAGTATAATCAATAAAAGCAAATTCTTCTTCATACTTTATCTCCATTCCTGTACAGATCGGACTGATGCCTGAGAAATGCAAGAACAAATCCGTTATCCGCTGAAAGATCTCTTTTGGCTTTTGATCTCATCCTGTCTCTTACTTTCGGAATGTTACTTCTGATCAATAGCATAACTATAAAACGATAGAAATCTATGAGGTATGTTCGAGCCGTTAGAAAGTAATCTAGACTTTACATTCTGCCGAACTTTCTATCAGCTTTCATTCTGTACTGTGTCAAGTTGTTACCTTTCTATAATAGCACAATTCATTGATATTACAATATATAATTATTTCAATCCCCTTTATTCCCCATATATTTATCAGAAAATGCATGAAATGCACTGGGTATACTGTATACCTTCTTGATTTGATCCTCCCCTGCCCAGATACAGTCTAAAACGCATCCGTTTAACTGTGCCGGTATTGTCGAAAGCTTTATATAATAGCCTATCATGTGCCATTCCACATGGGAAAATACATGCTTTGCTTCACCCATCGAAAGTATTTCTAGTGGTAACAGGGTATCCCTCATAAGAATTTCCGAAAGCTCCTGCCGGCTTAATTTTCCCTCCAGACCAGGATATTCCCATAATCCAGCAAGCAATCCCTTAGGTGCTCTCTTACGAATTGCATAAGTTCCCTGATAATCCAGAAACAGAATGGTACGCTCCTCGATCTTACGTTCCTTCCTTGCAGGTTTTACTGGTATCTGTGCAATTGTATTATTATGAAAGGCCTTACATATATGCATCACCGGGCATTGCTTGCAAAGAGGTTTTCCGTTTGGCAGGCAGATCAGAGCTCCGAGTTCCATCAAGGACTGGTTAAAATCTCCTGATCTCTCCGGCATTATTTCCAGTAAGTCATTTCTCTGATTCCTCTTTACCTTTGTATCTGTAATATCATCAAAGCTTCCGGCGATCCGCTTCGTTACGCGAAGCACATTACCATCCACTGCCGGTACCGGTAATTGATAAGCTATGGAGGCTATTGCCCCTGCTGTATAATCTCCAATACCCGGCAATTTAATCAGCTCGTCATAGTCTGCCGGCAACTCACCACCATAACGCTTCACAACAATCCTCGCCGCCTTTTGCAGATTTCGCACCCGGTTATAATAACCCAACCCCTGCCAGAGTTTTAAAAGCAGCTCTTCTTCCGCCTCAGCGAGTGAGCGGATATCCGGAAGAACTGTAATAAAACGGTCAAAATATCCTTTTACTGCTTCTACCCTTGTCTGCTGCAGCATAATTTCTGAGATCCAGACATAATACGGCTTCGGATTTTCTCTCCAGGCTAAAATTCTTGCATTTAAGTCAAACCAGTCTAATAGGTATGGAACAATTTCTCTATAATTATATGTCATAGTCTACTCCTATCTTAGTGTAAGCAAAGTATCTGATAATTTGTCCGACAAAAGTTTAATATATTTGCCAGATGTACCTGAGTGTATCTATATTCATCTGGCGCAGACCAGGCCTCTTCTGATTTCCTGTATTTGGTAAGGCTTTTGTCAGGCTAATCCTCTAATGAAATCCCCGGCAAAAGTTATAAAGGTAAAACATCTTAATGATTGTACCGTACTTTCCGATATGCAGCAAGTTATTTTGCTGTAGTTGTATTTCTATTTCCTATTCACAGACTAGTCTGCTTCTGTTACTGTACATCCAAAATATTTCCGAAGCCGCTAATTCTTCGAGTCAGATGAAGAAACGCTGTTTCTATCCATTCATAGAAGCAGCGTTCTCATTTATCATCTTATTCGGCAATCTTTTCTTCTCGGCAGTTCAAACAGCTGCTGTTATATTTCCTTCTATGCTTCCTCAAGGAATTTATATTGTGACATATACAGCTCATAATAATTTCCTTTATTGTTAAGAAGCTGCTCATGTTTACCCATTTCTTTAATTGTTCCGCCATCAATGTACATAATATAGGTTGCATTTTTTATTGTTGAAAGCCTATGTGCAATTATGAAGGAGGTACGATTTGCCAAGAGTCTGTTAAGACCCTCCTGCAGCAATATTTCGGTTTCCGTATCTATGCTGGAAGTTGCCTCATCCAGTATTAATATCTTGGGATCTGCCAGCAGTGCTCTTGCAAAGCTGATCAGCTGTCGCTGCCCTACCGATAATCTGGAACCTCTTTCATTCACCTGCGTATCGTAGCCATTCTCCAATTCCATAATAAAATCATGTGCATGAACCGTCCTTGCTGCTTCTATTACCTGTTCGTCAGTAGCTTCCATATTACCATAACGGATATTATCCATGATAGTTCCTGAGAAGATAAAGCTGTCCTGCAGCATAACACCCATCTGCTTTCGCAATGATTTTATCGTAACCTTACTGATATCCACTCCGTCTATCGTAAGCAGCCCCGAGTCCAGATTATAAAAACGGCTGATCAGATTAATGATCGTTGTCTTTCCAGCACCGGTTGGGCCTACAATTGCAATGCAATCACCAGGTTTTGTCTTGAAATTAATCCCATTTAATATTTTAACACCGTCATCATAGCTAAAGATTACATCCTTAAATTCTACCTCTCCCTTAATCGGAGGCATCTCCACCGCTCCTTCACAATCCTTTACCAGAACCGGTTCGTCAATTGTCTCAAAGATTCTTTCCAGATAGGATATCGCCGTCAGAAGTGAATTATAAAAGCTTGCAAGTGTATTAACTGGTGCCCAGAAACGTCCGATATAACCAGTCATCGCAATCAGTACACCTACCGTAATCCCTTTTACTCCATGGTCCAGCCATGTGATACCGAGTACATATACAGCAACGCAGGTCCAGGTTGAAATATTATCGATTGCGGGCCATAATAGGAAATTCAGCCTTACAGCCTTTAACCAGGCACTTCTGTAATCTCCGCTTAAGTTATTAAATATTCTTATATTCTCCTGTTCTCTGGTAAAGCTCTGAGTAACCCGAATCCCGTTGATGCTTTCAGCTATGTATGCATTCAAATTGGAGGACTTATTGCTGGAAAGCTGCCATGCCACCCGCTGCTTCTTTTTAATGATAAAAATAATAATCATAAGTAAAGGAAGTCCGATCAGGCAGATAAAGGTAAGTCTTACACTAACGTAAAACATAAATCCTACTGTAAATAACAGGCTAAAGAGATCTGTAATTGTATTAACAATACCATTGGATAATAAATCACTCAGACTGTTTACATAATTTACAACCCTTACCTGTATTTTACCATGCGGTTTATCATCATAGTATGAAAAAGGAAGCTCCTGAAGATGACAGAAGATATCACTTCTTATCTTATGTATTATATTCTGCCCCAACCGTGAAGTAATCGTTACTTTAATATTTAAATTGACCGAGATAATGAAATTGATTACCAATAGTAGAAAGCTTAAAATAACAATCGCCTTTACATCTTTATTGGGAATATAGATGTCCATAATTTTCATCAAGAAAATCGGAACAAGCATACTTAGTATGGAGGAAACCGACATGATCAGGATGGTAATTATCATATCCTTACGATAGGGTCTGATGTAAGTAGCTAGCCTTTTCAGCTGGGAGAAGCTGAATTCGGTTTGCAGTGTCTCGTCAATATCATATTTATTACGTGCCATATTATCTACCCTCCTTTACGCATGCAGCATTTACCATGCTTTGTGAGGAGGCTTTTTTGATATCTTTTATTTTATCAAAATCACCGTACTGGTGATGAAATACAGTGGAATAATATCCCTGCATATTAAGAAGTTCCTCATGGCTACCGCTTTCTCTAATTCTTCCGTTATCAAGTACAATAATTTGATCAGCATCTTTAATGGAAGAGATACGGTGAGCGATGATAAATACCGTATGGTTGGCATGAAT
Organism: Bacillota bacterium; assembly: GCA_023418475.1. Lineage (GTDB taxonomy): Bacteria > Bacillota > Clostridia > Lachnospirales > Lachnospiraceae > Mobilitalea. The sequence continues at coordinate 4,436 of JAEZZO010000063.1, read as the reverse complement.
GGAACCCAGCTCATTCTGGATCTGTGTCTCTGTCTCCATATCTACTGCAGAGGTGGTATCATCCAGAATAATAATGGATGGATTTTTAAGAAGCGCTCTGGCCAGAGAAATTCTCTGTTTCTGACCTCCTGATAAACCAACCCCTCTTTCACCGACTATCGTATCGTAGCCCTCCGGCATCTGCAGGATAAAATTATGGGCATTGGCCACTTTGGCAGCTTCCGCAACCTCTTCGAAACTGCAGCTTGGTCTACCATAAGCGATATTTCCCTCAATCGTATCGGAGAAGAGAAAAACATCCTGCATTGCCATACCGATATTATCACGAAGTGAATATAAATCCAGATTTTTTAGATTAATCCCGTCAATCAGGATCTCACCGGAATTCACATCATAGAATCTGCATAGTAAATTCATCAGAGTTGACTTACCCGATCCGGTTGCTCCTATGATCCCGACTGTCTGACCAGGGGTTACATGCATATTGATATCTCTTAAGATGACCTCATCATCCGCATCATAATTAACGTGGTTAAAAACAATATCTCCCTTGAAGCGTTTCTTTTCCACCGCGTTCTCCGGCTCACGAATAGCCGGTTCTGTGACAATCGTAGAATAGATCTTCTCCACCGAGGTGACAAATCTCTGATAATCATTGGCTAACCAGCCCGCCTGACGAAGTGGGTTATTTAACATCCAAAGATATCCGCTTACCGTAACCAGCTTGCCCAGGGTCATATATCCCTTTATTGTCATGATACCGCCTATCAGGTAGAGAATGACAGCCAGAATATTTGCAAAAAATTCGAATATTGGAACATATTTCTTCCACACTGCCGCCGCATTTAATTCTGCATCGCGGAAACCATCATTTTCTACATTGAATTTCTCAATTTCATAATCTTCCTTGGTAAAGGCTTTTACAACTCTGTTTCCGCTGACATTTTCCTGCACTGCAGTATTAAGGCTGGAAAAATGCTGTCTGATATTATGAAAGGCCGGTTTTACAGCCTTAAGCTGCTTCATGGTTGTCACTGCAGTCAAAGGCAAAATCGCTATCATACAAAAGGCGAGTCTCCAGTCTACAATAAAAATCATACTCAAGGCAATCATAAAAAGCAGGAAGTTCTCATAAACCGAATAAATAACATAGGCCACAAAGTGTCTGATTGCATCCATGTCTCCCGTCTGCCTCGACATCAAATCACCTGTCCGGTTTTTGTTATAAAAGTTAAAATCCTGCTCCAGGAGTCTTCTGTAAACATAATCTCGCATTGTATAGAGCATACCCTGCGAGGATTTTTCAAAAATATACAGAAACCAGTATTTCAGAATAGCACGAAGCATTGTCATTCCTATCATAATTGCCATCATATAAGGTAATAGGTAATGCTTCCCGCCATTAATTACATCATCGACAATGATGCCTGAAATATGCGGATTTACGATTGCAATCATGCTGGTGATCGTAACAAGGAACAGTGCGAAGATCAGATTGCCTCGATATTTTTTTAAGAACGATAGAAACCACTGCATTGCTGTCATATTAAATACCTCATTTGTCAAAAAAATATTATTTTATATTATAGCTAATATACAAATTAATTGAATGTCTATTATTACTATTATCATGTTTATTTTTATATTTAATTGATAGGATAGATCAGTCACTGAATTTAACCATTTCTTTGATACTCTGTTTTCACTTTGATTATGACAAATTCGTGTAATAATTCCATGATGAATAGAAGTAAGTTCTTCTTTAATTCTTTTCCGATTATTTTATAATCTTTCTAGTTACGGTTCCAACAAATATTTTTATTAAAAATTTATTTACCTATTTCTAATACAGATGTTATAATAACTTTATTGTATTTATGTAAGCCATAGCGGCGAATGGAGGACCGGTTAAGAATTCCGGTAATAAAATCAAAATATACTTTATGAAAAGTGAGCTCATATGATTTATCTTTTGTATGCAGCTTAAGCAGCAGATGGAGGAATATTATGGCCTTTGATTATGATATTACATATAATGATTTTAATCCAACCGTATTCTACGTATCAAAGGTGCGAATGCTTACTGAAGGTATTTATCACGATCATGATTTCACCGAGCTTGCATATGTATTATCCGGAAAAGGCAAATACATAATAGATGGGAAAGAATACAGTGTTGAAGCCGGAGATCTGGTTATTTGCAATCCCGGTGTAAAGCACACCCACCTTGTGGTTAACCCGAAGGAACCTACGATTGAGTTTATCTCCGGATTTACCGATTTTCATTTCAAAAACATGGCCCCGAACTCCATAGAACTTCGGGATGGCAGTTGTATCATTCACATGTCTTCCGAACTCCGGCAGGAAATTTCCATGCATTGTTATGCAATGATTGCGGAAAGAGAAAGCAATCAGCCCGGCAGATACTTTATGTTTAAGACGCATTTAATGCAGATGCTGCTCCTGGTAATCAGAGAAATCTCTGAAATCGAAAAGACCGATCAGACCGGCTGTAATTTTGAGTCTTATAATAAAAGCTATGCGGTTAACCGTATCATAAATTATTTGAATGAAAATTATGAACATAAGATATCTTTAGAACAAATTGCACATAATATTTATCTAAGCCCTGTTTATATTTCAAAAATATTCAAGGAAGAAACCGGAGAATCGCCTATTAACTATTTAATAAAAATTCGTCTGGAAAAAGCAAAGGATATTCTGCAAAGTAAGAACAGCGGCAGTATAAAGAACATTGCTAATCAGGTTGGATACGAAGATGTATATCACTTTAGCAAGCTATTTAAGAAATATTATGGTGTTTCTCCCTTATATTACAGGAAAAATGTTATAAAATAGTACAAGTAAGAAAGAAGTGAGAAGTATAAACATCTTCACGCTTTCAAGAGCTCCGGAATGAGCATAACGCTACTCATCCCGAGTATTTTCATCAATTATTTGAGATGCCGTAAAGCGGTATTATGATAGGAAGGTTGACACTACTATGAACACATATGATGCTATATTTTCAAGAAAATCCATCAGACATTTTCAAAATGAAAAATTGGATTGGGAAGTAATTTCAGATATTCTGGAATTTGCCAACAGGCTGCCCATGCTGATTGACGGCATCTCTGTTGAATTTAAGCTGGTTAGTAATATTGAAAGCAAACAGGGCTTTAACAAACCTTTTAATATAAAAGCACCGTATTATATTTGTATATCCTCCGAGGAGAAGGATGATTATTTAATTAATGCCGGCTATCTCATGCAGCAGTTAAATCTCTACATTGTTGGCAAGGGGTATGGAACCTGTTTTATTATGAGCAATCCCGGTCATGGTCTGAAAAACACTATGAAATACAAATATATTTTAGCACTAGCGTTTGGAAGTACCGCTTTGCCATTATACAGGGACAGTACACAGGCAAAGCGACTTTCTGAAAAAGAGTTGGTACTTTATAAAGAAGAGGTACCTGATGACATTAAGCAGCTTCTTTGTGCTGCCCGTCTTTCACCCTCCAGTTTTAATAACCAACCTTGGCGGTTTGTAGTTTATAAAAATCGCATTCACATCTTTGCTAGAAAAAATCTTTTCGTGGCAAAGGCTCTGGATTTCAGTAAGATGGTGGATATGGGAATTATGTTCGCTAATCTTCTGCTTGCGGCCGAAGAACTTTGGATTGATGTAACCCTTTGCAAATCAGACATGATTAAAAGCAAACAATTTCATAACAATGAGTATATTCGTACGCTTACAATTGCTTAAATTCGATATAATATATAAATTATAGAAAAAATTTAAAAATTCAGTTTTAACGTATTGACAAACGCTTCAAACTATAGTATATTATGTCATGTGCTTACGAAATAAACAAAGCACAACATAATATGCGCGAGTGGCTCAGTGGTGGAGTATCGCCTTGCCAAGGCGAGGGTCGCGGGTTCGAATCCCGTCTCGCGCTTAATAGAAAGAGTTCGTCCGATAGGATGAGCTCTTTTTATTCTGTGTCTAAACCAGATTTGTACTCTCACAAAGTAATACTTGGAAGAACAAGAATGGAGGCTCACACGCCGAGTTTCTTGTTCTTCCTGTGGCTTTGCAAAGTGCATTTTACGCAGCAAAAACACTGCGGGCGGCGGTAATGTTCGAATCCCGTCTCGCGCTTAACTAATATCGTCAGAAGTCCTTTATTCATTAGACTTCTGGCGATTTTTTTCTGGAGTTTAGAGTACCCATGAGTACATCACTTCCATTCATCTCTGAAAGAGCATTTACAATCTGTCTAGATGTCTTCTGCTTTCCTTGTGTACATGGTAAAATAAAGTACAAAGTTTCTGGCAGATAGTAGTACATAGCTTTTGGCAAATAATAATGCACATTTTTCACCGAAATAAATCCCTTCTTGTAGAAATAAAGTATAATTCTACATGGA
>JAEZZO010000058.1 GCA_023418475.1 Bacillota bacterium | reverse complement strand
CTCCGTTATAGAATTTAAAACCGGCTCATCAATTAACGGATGATATAAATCAATTGCATTAATCCCCGGATGGTCTGCACTAGATAACTCCGGTTCACAAAAACTTGGCAGCATCTCACGAAAGGATGCCGCAGCAAGCATACTGTCAAGGAATCCTACATTTGTATAAATCCTATTAAGCTTGTCCCTATTATTCTTAAAAAAATTCAGCATATTGTTATACTTCATTAAATCAATATGGGTAAGCATTCGGATATAATCCAGCAATATCTCTGAGAAATCACCACTGGCTTTTTTCGGAGCAAGGAGAACGGAACCCTTTTTAACTTTTTTAAATTGTTCGGCATCCTGCTTCAGAGCCTTTGAATAATCACTTATTTCAGGAATATCAAGTTTATATATTTGCTTCACACCATCCAGCAAACGGATTATATAGGAAAATATCATAAGATAATTCTCTATCTCTGCTTTTTCCTTATAATACTGAATAATATTGTTGATCACTAACAAGACAGTGCAAACCCCGCCTATACCAGGTTTCAAAAAAATAAGAGCCACTGAAATAATTAGTCCAGCGAGCATAAGATAATGACTCAGATTACTTTTCGCACTCTGCTCCTCTAGTCGGTTAATATATTCATATACTGATATCCGTCTGATTTTTCCAATCGAATATATTTTTGACTGCAATGAAGTCCTTTTCTCCTCATTTTCAGAAAAGAATTTCATCAAGCGGTTTCTTTCCTTTAACTCGTCCAAAGAATAACTTGGTTTACGAAGTACAGCATAGAGATATTCCTCACCGATAGAACTCTGGGTATTGTTCATTAACATATATATCTCATCCATATCCAAATCATTCCAGGTTATATCATCTATATCGATCCCCGCTTCCTGAATAGAGCGGTAATAGGTCTGCAAAGACAAAAACTTTTCCGCAGTATATTCCTCCTCCGGAACATCACCCCATTGCTGTTTTATTTTTTGTATCGTCTTTTTTTGCTGTTGATATTCACTAACCATGCTCCAAACCACCAAACCTAATACAGCTACTAAAAAATAAAATAAATAATGCATATCCTTACTCCTGTCATATTTCAGTTTTCTTTCTAATCCATCTTATAAAAACAATTATATAAGGCTTTTAACTCAGCTCATATGATAGAATTATATAAGTTGCGTTACAAAAGTCAACCCGAAAAATATTTTCCTATTTTATTTCCGTCGGATAGAAATTAAAATTAATGGATAATGGTATAAACATTGCCTTCTGTTCATTAAAATAATAAGTAATCTCAAAATCACCAATAAAAGTAGCCGGACTGATTTGCGCAGATAATCTTACCGTAAAATAGGTACTTTGTACGTCATATAGTATGATATTTTCGTAAGCAACCGAATTGAAAAAATTCTCAGTTTTAATATCATTATACGTATCCGTCCAGACTTTTCGATTTATCTTTATGGACACAGAAGGCGGCTGAATATCAAATAAGGTGTTTGCTTTCACCACATTTATCGGATTATCAAAAGCAAGTACCTCCAGGTTCTTCTGACTTACCAAATATAGTTTCTTAACATTTACTCCGCTTCCTTCTCCAGTGGTACATATAACTGCTATATAACCATTATCCATTACCGTAATGGATGGATAAAAAGATGGCTTATCAATATTCTCCCATTCAAAATACTTCACCTTGCTTCCGGATCTCAGGTAGAAGCCCTTTAACATACCTTCTGTTATTTTATCATAATAAAGATATATTTTTTTGTTTTCTATTTTGCTGATAAGGTTTTTGGATTTATAGGAGGCTGCCTTAGCAAATACAGCGTTATTAGGGTAAATTGATAAAATCAAAATAAGACAAAGGATGATAGTGCCTGTTCGCTTTAAAACCAGTTTACAATTCATAATTTTATTCATATAATTCCTCCTGTACTTCCTATTTCTTCTGCTATATTGTTACCGATTAAATATTTCTTACCTTAACCTAAATATTCCCGTCAAATTCGATAGCTCATGGCAAACAATTGCTCATCATGTCCTGCATAAAGAATATCTTGAAATAAAATTAGTTAAAACAATCACATAATAGTATTATAGAATATATTTGACCAAACGACAAGAAATATCTGGAATTATTTATAACCGTTAATCGGGAGGTTCGGGTAAAACTTTACGATACTGCTCAACATAAAATCAGCTGCTATAAAAGTGATTTATATTCACCTTTATAACAGCTTAATTTTACTACCTATCATTCAATCAACAATCAGAAAATCTTAATTATTAATATATCTTACACACTTAACAGGAGATCTGTAAAACATATTCGAAATTTTTATTCCATCTCTGCGATTACTAGCATGAATTACCCGTCCTCCGCCGATATACATAGCAACATGATTGATGTAACTGGAGCTGCCGTAGAATACAAGATCTCCCGGTTTTACCTGTGAAGCTGCTATCTTCGTTCCGCCATATGCCTGACTTCTGGAAGTACGTGAAATAGAATATCCCATTTTTGAATATAAGGCCTGAACAAAACCGGAACAGTCAACTCCGGATCCTAACCTGGTTCCACCCCATACATAAGCCTCTCCCAGATGATCCTTTGCCAGATCAATTAATCTCATTCTTACAGAAGAAGTACCTTGTGCATACTGTAATTCCTTTAGCGAAACTGCATGAACCAGCTGAAAGGTAATATCTACATATTCCTTTGCAACATAGGCATAAGAACCTTCCTCCGTATCACTGTCCAGACTAACCTTAACCCAGGCGCCATGATCCTTATCGTCTGATTCTACTTTGGAATCCAGAACAATCAATGCTTCACCTCTTGCTATACTATCCACTATTCCAGCATCCGTAGATGCCTTATCTCTAACATTTAATCCGCTCGTCGTTGCTGTCGCCACATAGCTGCCAACCTGCTTCGCCAATTTAATCGCTCTGGAGCCTGTAATTAAAAATTCACTTTTCACATAACCTTTCAAGGAACCATTATCGGTATCGGCAGATATTTTACACCAGCCATCACTTTCTTCGAGTACCTCACAACCGCCGTTCTTAGGGAGCTTTCCAACTATTTTATTGTTTTCTCCCGGACCGGACCGAATAATCAGGTTTGTATCTACATTGGCAATTCCAATATTGGAATATCCCGGTATTGGGATATCACTTGCAGATAAGCTAATGATTTTAGCATCATTTGAAGTATTAACAGTGTTACTTGTATCCTTATCATATACAAAGCCTGCAATACCTTCTTCATACGCCATTGCTGTTCTGGGATTGGCTGTGAACACAAATGCTCCAACTGCGCAAACCAAGGAAATCTTCAATAGCTTTCTCATAATAAATCCTCCATTGATTTTCTTTTCAGACGTATATTATCTGTATCTTTCTCCTACCTTGCACGCAAAATATATAGCTTCCCCTATGTAAAATAAATTATGATTTGGATTTCAGAAACCAAGCTTTAAAACCGATGTTATCCAAACCACATATCATATAATGTCTCTCTTTAGTAATATATTGAATTGTTACAATATTTATTACACAAATATTAAATATGTTACGTGGTTATTATAGCAAACACTATAAATAATGTCAACTATATGTCAAAAATATTTTAGAAGTTAGTCAAAATTGCCAATTAAGTAAAAAAATAGCTGCCACAGTACCATTTTACATAGAATCTGGGCAGCATTTTGTAACATATTAAATAATATTTTAAATAATTATACAGATTAAACCACCATTGCTTTCATTAATAATACGCTGCATGGTGTCTTGAAGTTTTAACTGGCTGTCATCCGTCAATTTGCTGATTTTCGAATTTATTCCTTCATCCACCAGCTGGCGTACCGTTTTTCCAAAAATATTAGTCTCCCAGATACCTTCCGGATTTTCTTTTGCATTGGCACTGATATAACCCATAAGATCCTTCGCCTGCTCCTCTGTTCCTACAATAGGTGCCACTTCGGTCAGGATATCTGCTTTGATCATATGAATGGAGGGTGCTGTAGCTTTAATTTTAACACCGTATTTATTTCCATGTTTCATAATCTCAGGTTCTTCAATGACTATTTCTTCTTTCAAGGGAGAAACAATTCCATACCCCTTTGCTCTTACCTGGTCCGTTGCATAGGAAACCTTCTCGAATTCACTTTTCTTTCCGGCCAAATCCTTCAAGATAGAGATTAATTGATATTCATCGGCAATCGGTACTCCGATCAGATCGCTCAGGATCTGATAATAATACATATCATCAAATTCCACATTAACACCGACTGTTCCATCCTGCATATTTACTTTATCAATTTTAAAGCGTTTCACATATTGACTGTCGTTGTTAAAATTCTGTGTTTTTGCATCCTTTACCTGTGTAATATTTTGAAATAAATTTCTGACACAGGCAATCAAATCCTTCTTAAGCCAATGGTCTGTCGGCAGCATCTCAACCCATTTCGGCAAATAGAAGCTTATTTCGGTAACCGGGAATACAGATAATATGTTTTCCATAATTTTCGTAATATCATCCTTTTTAAGCTGCTCTGCATTTACAGGTAATACCGGCACATTATAGTCATGGTTCATTTCTTCGGCAATTTTAATGGTATCTACGGAATATGGCTTATTTGTATTAAGCAGAACAATGAAGGGCTTGCCAATATTTTTTAATTCTTCAATCGTCTTTTGTTCGGGTACTTCATAGCTGGCTCTCGGAAGCTCTCCAAAACTGCCGTCTGTCGTCACCACAATACCGATTGTGGAATGATCATTAATAACCTTCTTTGTTCCTATCTCCGCAGCCTGGGTGAATGGAATTTCATAATTATACCAGGGCGTTTTCACCATTCTCTCACGCTGATCCTCAATATGTCCGGAAGCTCCGTCAACCATATAACCTACACAGTCAATCAGGCGAATTTTTACCTTAGTTTCGTCATCAAATGTAATTTCGGCAGCTTCCTTTGGTATAAATTTCGGTTCGGTCGTCATAATTGTCTTGCCGGCCGCAGACTGTGGCAACTCGTCAATTGCCCGCTCTCTACTATGGACATCTTCAATACCCGGTATCACCAAGAGATCCATAAATCTCTTAATAAAGGTAGATTTCCCTGTTCTGACCGGTCCTACCACACCTATGTATATTTCACCGCCTGTCCTAGCCTGAATATCATTATAAACATCAAACTGCCCTAACATATAGAACCCTCCTTATGGTTATAGTTAAAGATATGCAGGGCTGTATCATTCTATGATATATGTTATGATACTTGTTCTATAGAAAATATTATTTCCGGCGGCATTCTTCCGAGGAAAAGGAAAAAAACATCTTAGTATAGGACCTCCATGCTTTTCTCTTATTTTTTTATATGCCGCGTTGCGGTATTATTAGTGAAAATGAGATCTGTTAGACAAAATCTGTCCTCGAATTAAAATGCTGCTGTTTATATCCGATAAAATTCCTCATATGCTGCCGGTGTTGCCGCTACAACAGAAATCGGAGCACTGTAGCTTATCTGTTCTTTCGCAAAGGTGCCAATACAGCCTCCTGCTTCCATTAAAATCAAAGAAGCCGCAGCATAGTCCCAGGGAGACAATATTTTTTCAAAGAATAAGACAAATCTGCCTGCCGCAACGTAGCAGATATCAAGTGCCGCCGAGCCACTCCTTCTGACGTCCAGGCAATGGTCATATAATTTTCTTATAAGCTGAAAGGATTCCTCAGCATTTTCACGATAATATGGACAAGTACCAAAACCAACGATTCCCTCACTTAAACTCAAATCATTTATCTTCAGTTTTCTGTCATTTAAAAAGGCACCCTTTCCCTTTTCCCCGTAAAAAATTTCATCAAGATATGGATTATATACCACACCCATATCTATTTCACCTTTATATAAGACACCTACGGATATGGAGCTGTGTCTGTAATCGAAAATAAAATTGGTAGTTCCATCGATCGGATCAATCACGAAGCAGTAATCCGCCTCATAGATCTCCCTCTTTTCATCCTCTTCTCCTACAAATGCTGCATCCGGATATTTCTTTTTTAATTCCTTGAATAAAAAATTTTGAACCCTTACATCATATTCTGTAACAAAATTAGCGCTTCCCTGCTTACTTGTCACTCCATCTTCGATATGATGGGCTTCTAGCATAATCTTTCCAGCCTGACGGACAATTATTTTAATTACTTCCAGCATTTCTTCTGATATATTATATTCCTTCATTTCTTCTTTCTGTATCTTTTTCTCCTGCATCTTTTTTACCTGTCTCTCTCTCTCCTGCATCTTTTCTTTCTGTATCCTTTCCCTGACTAGTTTCGTTTCCATAAACAGCTTTATAGAAAGGCCCCTGCAAAACTTATGATCTCGATTAGCAAGTCTTCTTAATCGATACCTGTTTATGCAAAGGCCTTATCCTTAATCCCATTCCAGAGATTTATATTCTTTTCTCCGATCACGCATCAACAGCTCTGCTATGGCATCCTGCGCTGATTTTCCTTCAAATAGCACTTGATTAATCTGCTCAACAATCGGCATTTCGACTTCGTTCTTACCAGCCAGCGCCAAGGCTGCTTTCGCAGAATTAACACCCTCCACTACCTGGTTTACCTCTTTCATAGCTTCTTCCATCGTTTTTCCCTGACCGATCAGATTACCTGCATTCCAGTTACGGCTATGCTTGCTCGTACAGGTTACAAACAGATCACCAAAACCGGATAATCCGGCAAAGGTTTCAATTTTACCACCCATTTTTATACCAAGGCGGCTGATTTCAGCCATTCCTCTGGTCATCAAAGCAGCTTTTGTATTATCGCCAAAGCCCAATCCATCCACAATACCGGCAGCCAAAGCAATAACATTTTTTAAGGAACCACCAAGCTCTATCCCTATTATATCAGGGCTTGTGTATACACGGAAAACCTCCGTGATAAATACATCCTGAACAAATCTAGCAGTTTCCTTGGTTTGTGCACCTACCACGATTGTGGTCGGAACCTTCCGGCTGACCTCTTCTGCATGACTTGGACCGGAAAGAACCGCAATATCAGCCTGTGGTATTTCTTCCTTTAATACCTCGGAAAGTGTATACAGTGTTCCATCTTCTATTCCTTTTGATACATTTACAACAATCTGTCCCGGTTTCATGAATGGCGATGCAGCTTTCGCTGTGGACCGGATATAAGGAGAGGCAACCGCCATAATAATTAAATCTCGATTCCTGCAGGCTTCCTCCAAATCCAGAGTTATCTTCACTTCCTCCGGTAGTTGTGCCCCTGGAAGGTTTTTTAATTCTTTTCGATGCTCTTTTAGCATACGGGCTTCATTTTCAATCTTAGTCCATATCGTAACGTCGTGTCCTTTATTCGCCAGTAATATGGCCAATGCGGTACCCCAAGTTCCGGCTCCCAATAAACTAATGTTGCTCATAAGCTCCTCCTAATAATATGCAGTATATTAAGGCTGTAAAACACCTTTTCGTAATTTGCGCCATGAAGCAAAAACTATTCCTGTTCTAATTAGTATATAGTTGTAAGCTTCTATCCTGCACAAATTAATTCTTTCTCTATAGTCTTTCTATTTACCGTTTATTTATGTTCGATTTTAACTCTTTGTCCGATTTTATTCTCTGTACCATTAAAAAGCCGTTTGATATTTGAACGATGCTTTATGAATGCCAGTATCATGTAAAGAAGCGAAACAAACAGCATATGTAATTCCCCGGGATTCCTGATTAAAATCCATATCGGGAAAAATACGGCTACAAACAAAGATCCAAGTGATACATATCGTGTAACAGCCACAATCAATATAAATAATGGTAAACCAATCGGAATGATCAGGGGATCAAAGGCGGCCATTGCTCCGCCGGTCGCCGCTATCCCCTTACCACCCTTAAATTTTAGCCATACCGGGTAATTATGTCCCAGTACAGCTCCAAGTCCAGTATACAATGCTAGCACCTCTACCTGTCCGTAATCCGGAAAGATAACCAGACGAACCAGGAGAATAGGAATTACTGCTTTCAGGGCATCTCCAAGCAGTGTAAGTGCTCCAGCCTTAGCTCCAAGGGTACGAAGTGCATTCGTTGAGCCAACATTACCGCTTCCATAATTTCTGATATCAACCTTATTCAACTTTCCTACAAAATATCCTGTTGAAAAACAACCAAATATATATCCAAGGAATAAACAAAGTATAATTTTAAGAAGCATCTATGCGTTCTCCTTTCGCTCCCTGATGATAAACTTTAATGATGTGCCTGAAAAACCGAAAGCTTCCCTTATTTTATTCTCCAAATATCTGGTATAGGAAAAATGCATCAATTCTTTATCGTTTACAAAAATTACAAAAGTCGGCGGCTTTACGGATACCTGCGTCATATAATATATTTTAAGACGTTTTCCCTTATCCGACGGAGGCTGCTGTAACGAAGTTGCCTCCATCAGGATTTCATTTAAAACTCCGGTAGCAATACGAAGATTTTGATTTTGTATAACTACTTCGATGGTTTCAAAGAGTTTATGAAGACGCTGGCCTGTTTGTGCAGAAACAAAAAGTATTTCTGCATATGGCATAAAGGAGAGGGTTTCTTTGATGTCATTGGTGTATTCTTTAACTGATTTGTTGTTTTTTTCAATCAAATCCCATTTGTTTACCACAATCACGATACCCTTGCCTCTGTCATGGGCAATACCGGCAATTTTAGCATCCTGCTCAGTTACCCCTTCCTCAGCATCAATCACAAGCACTACGACATCGGCACGTTCTACCGCACTGACGGTACGAATAATACTGAAGCGCTCGAGTTCTTCCTTTATTTTGCTTTTTCTTCGAAGACCTGCCGTGTCAATCAGAATATATTCCTTTCCGTTGCGGCGGATTGGTGTGTCAATTGCATCCCTGGTGGTACCGGCAATGTTCGATACAATTACTCTGGTTTCGCCGACGAGTTTATTGACGATAGAGGATTTACCGACATTCGGCTTTCCCACAATCGCTATTCGCGGACGTTCGTCTACTTCTTCCTCCATATTCCCGCGGGTAAAATATTTTACCACTTCATCTAACATTTCTCCAAATCCAAGCTTTCCAGAGGAAGATATCGGAAAAGGCTCCCCGATACCAAGATTGTAAAATTCATATACATCCGGCATCAGCTTCTCAAAACTATCAACCTTATTCACTACTAAAACAACCGGTTTTCCGGAACGTCTTAACATATCCGCAACCTTAGAATCTGCATCCACCAATCCCTGTCTGACGTCTACGAGAAAGATGATTACATCCGCGGTATCAATAGCGATCTGCGCCTGTTCTCTCATATAAGACAGCATCTGGTCCTTACTGTCAGGTTCTATACCACCGGTATCTATCATTGTAAATTGTGAATTAAGCCATGTTACATCAGCATAAATGCGGTCTCTTGTAACACCCGGATAATCTTTTACTATGGATATACGTTCTCCGGCTAATGCATTAAATAATGTCGATTTTCCCACATTCGGCCTGCCGACAATGGCTACGATCGGTCTGCTCATAATTACCTCCAAAAACTCTATTCTTAAGGCTTCTTTGCTATGACAAAGAACCCGGATATCCTTTCATACTAATAATCAATTGGATGAAATATCAGCGAAGGACTTTCTTTCTGATTGTACAATACGGACATTGGTTTGTAAAGCCTTTTACAATGTCTTGCATCTCTAATTCCCTACTTGTATATGCTTTTCTACCTAACATACACTGTTTTCTGTGAAACTATACTTTTTTTAATATAAAATATGTCATTTTAATATAAAATCAAAGGCTAGTCCGGATGTTTTGGTTAAATCAATCCTATTTTCCTGATTAAGATTAATCTAATGCCACGAACGACTATTTTGTCGGCTAAACGATCGCCAGAAATGCCGCCAGACTGCCACGTTTTCCTCCTGTTTTCCGGTGCGAGAATAAAAGTTCACTGTTACAGCAGGTACAAACTCCACTGATATGAATATTTTTCGGAATAAGACCTGCCTCATTTAGAACAGTACGGTTTGCAGCCCATAAATCACATAGAGACTTTCCGTTCTCCTTATCGAACAAAATCTCATTTTTCCAATTATCAGGAAATGCACTTTTAAATTCTTCTGCTACCTCTTCCCCAATTTCAAAGCAGTCCACACAAATGGACGGACCGACTACAGCAATAATATCTGCCGGGTTACATCCAAAATGATTTTTCATTTCTTCTACAGTGATTTTTCCTATTTTTTTTACGGTCCCGCGCCATCCGGAATGTGTTAAACCAATCACTTTCTTAGTTGGATCAACAAAATAAAGCGGTACACAATCTGCATATTTCGTTACTAGAGTGATATTTTGCCGGTTGGTAATCAACCCATCGATTTCCTGATAGTCAGTCGGGTATAAAATTCCCTTTCCACAGTCTTTCTCATCAACAATACGGATATTGGTCTTATGTACCTGCCTGGAAATCACTAAGGATTCCAGCTCTACACCAATACTATTTGTAATCCTTCTGTAATTCTCCAGAATGTTCCCCGGCTCATCCTGATTAGGACTCGTATCCGTACCAAAATTCATGGAAGAAAAGATACCGCTGCTTACACCGCCTAATCGCGTTGAAAAGCCATGCCGTATAAATGGAATTTGCGACAATACCGGAAATGAAAGATAAGGTACCTCCGATGTCATATCGATCTGAGCATTGCTACTATTTTTAAATTTCATATATATCAAACCTTTCTAATTATCTAAGTTGTTTCTTTCTATCTCAAATATGGGATTCGGATATCTATCGTAAGATTCGGAAACCTTTCCTCTAAATAATGATACAAGAGAATCATTTACGGAATATCGTTGTCCATCATATACCATCAAATGCATTCTTTATCAGGGACATTTCACGGTCCAGAATAACGACCACATCAAAACGACAGGGAATATCCTGTGAAATTCCCTTGGAGAGCATATAGAACTGTGCTGTTCGCGTAATTTTTCTTATTTTATTTAAATTAATTGCTTCCGCCGGATAACCCTTTGATATGCCGGAACGATATTTCACTTCAATAAAGCAAAGATATCCCTCCGATTTGCCGATCAGGTCTATCTCTCCTATTCTGCAGCGAAAATTACTCGTAAGAATCTGATATCCGTTCTTACGAAGGTATTCTGCCGCTTCCTGTTCAAATCTAGTACCGACAGCCCTTTTATTCATCATATTATCGTTCGACCTTTCCCTTAATCCGATCCATTTTATCCACAAAGACTAAGATCTCTGCAACCACCTCGTATAGCTCCGGAGGTATCATCTCTCCAATCTGCAGCTTAGACAGGGTTTTTGCAAGTTTCTCGTCCTGATGAAGCGGAATATCCGCTTCCTTTGCTCGTTCAATAATTCTGTCTGCAATATATCCCTTACCGGAAGCAATTACCTTCGGTGCCTCATCTTTTGGATCATAAGTAATGGCAACTGCAGTTCTATCTTCCAGATTCCTGTTCTGCTGCTCCATCCTATATCCCCCCTGTATTTTTTCAATAGAATAAAAGGTCCTATGAAATAAAATTCCCCACAAAGCTTCTCCTATGAATTGGTGTAAGACCTAACTTCTTGATTGCTTCTATATGCTTCGGAGAACCATATCCTTTGTTACTTGCAAAATCATATCCCGGAAAAACCTGATCATAGGCAACCATCAAGCGGTCCCTTGTTACCTTCGCCACGATGCTTGCCGCTGCAATGGAGATACTCTTTGCATCTCCTTTGACGATCGGAACCTGCCTGATCTCAACCTGTGGTATGGTAACTGCATCATTTAATAATATATCGGGTTTTACCTTCAAATTATTGATAGCTTTTCGCATAGCTTCATAGGTTGCTTGTAATATATTAATTTCATCAATCCTTCCCGGGGGTACACTGCCAATTCCATATGCAACCGCACCGGAAATGATCTCATCATATAGTTCCTCCCTTTTTTTTTCGGATAATTGCTTTGAGTCATTGATGTACAAAATATTACAATCCTTTGGTAAAATAACAGCACATGCAATGACAGGACCGGCAAAGGGTCCTCTGCCAACCTCGTCGATACCGCAGATATAGTTACAGGCTGCGTATTTCCGTTCGTATTCCTTCATCGCTTCAATGCGTTCCACTTCATTCTTTTTGGCCTCAAGACGGTTCCGGTACTGATTACAGATAGTAATAACTCCACTTCTTTTATCCGTCTCATATTTTTGAAGCAGTTCCGGAATTCCCCGATCGTCAGCTTGCATAAATTCTAATTTTACCAGCGATATTTTCTTAGGCGTTATCTCATCCTTCATCTCATTCTCTGACATAAAATCTCCAATCTGTTAACTATTCAAAATATGAATATACCTATCATTTAAATATAAATCATATCGTAGTTGATACATAATTATTCTAATAAGATTCGAGTGTCAAAAGTCAGATTTAATCATTGAATGGAATATCACTGCATATATATTCATTTGGCTAACTTTTCCTTCCTTCGATTTACTTCACATATAAGCACTCAGTCAGCCGTAGTACGCCAAACTGAATATATATGCAGCCATATTCAACTAATATAATTTTTGATGACTTTTAACACTCGAATCCTAATAATAAACTTCGTAAAAATATCCGTATCATTATACAACAGGAAATTCCAGGGTTATGTTCCCCAGCTTCGTACTTCTGAAATCATCCAGTAAGAATGCTGCCGCACGGTCCAAATCCGGTTCTCCGCCCTTTAATAGACAAGAACGTTTTATTGCTATTTTCTCCAAAATATCAGAAGCCGCCTTTAAATGCTCCCCGCCGCCTTCCGTATCTATGCCGTAACGATTAGATAGAACCTCGGGATAATACTTATCTAATATCATGATAAGCTCCAGAGACAGGTCAGTTGTATTTATAATATTGTCATTAATTGATCCAATCAGCGCCAGTCTGAGTCCTACGGACTGATCCTCAAATTTAGGCCATAAAATTCCAGGCGTATCCAAAAGCTCCGTAAATTTATTCAGGCGTATCCACTGTTTTCCCTTTGTTACTCCCGGTTTATTCCCGGTTTTTGCAGTAGCCTTTCCAACAAAGCTATTAATAAAGGTAGACTTGCCGACATTTGGTATTCCGACTATCATCGCTCTGACCGGACGGTTTAAAATACCTCTTTTTCTGTCACGTTCTATTTTAGCTTCACAGGCTTTATTTACGATATCCTGTACCTGCTTTACGCCGCTACCGTTCTTGGAATTTACCAAAGCAACGAAATATCCCCTGGCTTCAAAAAAATCTTTCCAGGCAGCATTGTAGCGCTGATCAGCCATATCAGATTTATTTAAAAGAATTACTCTTGATTTATTCTTTGCAATCACATCAATATCCGGATTTTTGCTGGATAAGGGAATTCTGGCATCCACCAGTTCAATCACCACATCAATCAGCTTCATGTCATCTTGCATCATGCGTTTTGCTTTGGCCATATGGCCTGGGTACCATTGAAAATGCATATTTTACCTCATTTCTGCATAGCTTTTTGCGTTTCTTAAGTAAAAATCTATTCTGTTGCCTTCCCGGTTGGAGTAACTGATCCATTTTGATTCTGCTGCATATTAATTTTACTGATAAAATTAAATGGCTTTAACCGTATAAACGCTTTACCGATTATCTCATTCCTGCGAATTGTACCAACACTTGCAAAACGGCTGTCTTCGCTATTATTTCGATTATCCCCTAAAACAAAGTACTCATTTTCTTCCAGCTTAACAGGTTCTTCTGCCAGACCGTAGTTCTTCATTTTCTCAATATTTTGCATGTCCGTCAAAACCTGATCATTAATGTAAATCTGTCCATCCTTTATCTGAATTGTTTCACCTGGCAATCCTATAATACGTTTTATATTATAAAAATTATGTTCGTTACCATTCTGCTTAAATACAATAACATCAAACCTTTTGGGATCAGAGAAACGATAGGAAAATTTATTGATAATAATTGATTCCCCATCATTTAAGGTGGTTTGCATGGAATTTCCAACCATATTAGTTTTCTCCAATGCATAGAATACAATGCAATACGCAAGGAATATAACTGCCGCTATTTCTACCGACCAGAGAAACACTTCTATCAGAATTTTTCGGATCACAGGCTTTTTACTTTCATTATCAAATTCGAATTTCATAGCTGCACCTATCTCCCTTCTGCTCTATCCTGTTTTAGGATTCGATTGTCAAAAGCCTGATCCAGGTTAAATAGATGAATATGAGTACATATATATTCATTCGGCAAATCATTTTTAGGCTTTTAACATTAGAATCGTTTTAGCTAATTGCGAAACGATATCGTTCTTAAATTGTATCCATCGAAAGGATATACTCCTCCGCTTCAACGCTCCTTCCGCTTAACTGCCGCCCCGAAACATATCTTCTTTGTGTATACAACTAATTGTATTCTTACGTTTTGCAATTTCCTTCTATCCTGTTTCCAAGTAAATTCGTATTGTATAAAAAAGGGACAATCTCACAAGTATTGTCCCTTCGTAGTTATACATAACAAGCTAATTGGTTTACCAATTGGTCCTGTTTATTTGATTGACTCTTTAACCTTAGCTTTCTTACCAACTCTGCCGCGTAAATAGAACAGCTTCGCTTTTCTTACTTTACCGTGTCTTATTACTTCGATTCTGTCAATGCTTGGGCTGTGAAGCGGCCATGTTTTTTCTACACCAATACCGTTGGATGTTTTTCTTACTGTGAAAGTCTCTCTTGCTCCACCGTTCTGTCTCTTTAAAACGGTTCCTTCGAAAACCTGTAATCTCTCACGGTTACCTTCTTTTACCTTTGCATATACCTGAATGGTATCGCCTACGTTGAAATCAGTTACAGCTTCTTTTAACTGCTCAGCTTCAATGCTCTTAATAATATCGTTCATTTTGTGACCTCCTATTGTATTTAGATGTTCTTGATACCAATTGGCATTATACCTTGCATCAGAGGACCATCCCATTTCACATCAAATTACTTTAACATAAACATTTATGAATTGCAAGCACTTTTCAGGAATAAGTATCATAATTCTTCTGAAAAATTAATCGTGTTAAATATTCACGTTCCTTTTCCGTTAAAACAGCCTTCTCCAACAAATCCGGACGTCTTTCATAGGTACGAATTATGGACTGCTCCCGTCTCCAGGCTTCAATATTGGCATGATGTCCTGTCAATAGAACCTCCGGTACTTTTTTTCCCATAAAGGTTTCCGGCCTTGTATACTGCGGATATTCCAGAAGATTATCCTGCAGGGATTCAAATTCTGAGGATGCTTCGTTGTTTAATACTCCCGGCACAAGACGGGAAATTGCATCAATCATAACCATAGCGGGCAATTCTCCTCCGGTCAGAACATAATCACCGATCGAAATATAGTCTGTTACTATCATTTCAAGGACTCTTTCATCAATTCCTTCATAATGACCGCATAGGAATATCAGATTCTCTTCTTTTGCAAATTCCTGCGCCATTCCCTGATGAAAGACATTGCCCTGCGGTGTAACATATATTACCCTTGGTTTCTGATATGTCCCGGAATCTTCCTCCGACTGTTTCATATGATTAGCAAGAAATCCGTATGCTTTGAAAACCGGCTCCGCCTGCATCACCATACCAGCACCACCACCATATGGATAATCATCCACCCTATAATGCTTGTCTTCACTAAAATCTCTGATATTAACGGTATTGACCTTTATAAGGCCTTTCTCCATCGCTCTCCCTGTAATACTGGTGCCAAGGCCCTGCTGTATCATCTCCGGGAAAAGTGTAAGTACATGAAAATTCATTGCAATGACCATGCCTTTCTTTGGAGCCTGCAAATTAATATACTATTGCGTTGCTGCTCTCTATCTAGCGTAAACCCTTCATTAGGTGTACCAGAATTTTTTTATTTTCAACATCTATCTTTAATATACATTCTTTAATATATGGAATTAATATCTCTTTTCCTTCTGCAGTTTTTACAACATAGACATCATTTGCTGCTGTAGTCAATATTTCCGTTAATATTCCGAGCTTTTCGCCATCCTCTGTAACAACTTCTGCATCAATCAAATCACATATAAAATATTCATCTTCCTCTAAGGGTACTGCATTCTCTCTGGTAATTAACAAATCCTTGTTACGGTATTTTTCAATATCGTTGATATCATCCATATCCTTAAATTTTAATATTACCATCTGCTTAAAGAACTTTACTCCCTCTATTTCTAGTGGCAGTAAATCCTTACCGGTATCAAGAAATACCTGCTTCAATTCTAAAAAACGATTAGGATCATCCGTTGTGGGATATACCTTTACCTCACCCCGAATTCCATGTGTTGTTGAGATTACTCCTACACGAAGATATTTTTCCATATCATTATTTCCTCATTTATATTTTCTCTATATTCTGCTGCTGATTATTATTTATTATATCCTTTTTCGCATTTTATAAAAAGAAGCTCTCTACTATATCTGCAATGAATTTTTTCATTGGATATAACAGACAGCTTCTCTGATTCTACATGGAGCAATTGCATAAAATCACTATTATTGCAGAATCTCAACTACAACCTTCTTATCATCCTTTGTTGCGGCTGCTTTTACTACGGTTCGTATGGATTTTGCAATACGGCCTTGTTTGCCGATTACTTTTCCCATATCTTCAGAAGCGACTTTAAGTTCCACAACAATAGCCTTTTCGGTTTCTTTTTCCGTAACAACAACCTCATCGGGATGATCCACGAGAGACTTAGCGATAACTTCAACTAATTCCTTCATTGCTACTACCTCCATATCTCAATATAGAAGTAGAAAAAGACACGAAGTGCCTTTTTCTCTTGCTTATCAATCAAGCTTATGAATGATAAACAATACCTCCGATGATCATTATTGAATACCAGCCATCTTGAAAATCTTACCTACAGTATCTGTAGGCTGAGCACCGTTTGCTAACCATTTCTTTGCTGCTTCAGCATCAACATTGAATGTGCTGGGATCCTTCGTAGGATCATAGGTACCAATTTCTTCGATGAATCTGCCATCTCTTGGTGTTCTGGAATCAGAAACAATGATTCTATAGAAAGGAGCCTTTTTTTGACCCATTCTCTTTAATCTAATCTTTACTGCCATTTCTTTCACCTCCTTATAATATACATAAAAGCATGCTTTGCTTGCTTTTAATCGTTTTTCAAACATCACTGCGGGCCAGACCCGCTGCGATAATTTATATCAATCAAAGCCGAATTTACAGGCTTTCATTAATCCATAGAAATACCATGCCAAAATCTATCCTTCGCAGAAAGAATTTAAAAACCAAACGGCATCTTAAAACGGTTGTGCTTACCACCTTTTCCCATCATACCCGAAAATTGCTTTGACATCTTCTTAAATTGCTCCATTTGCTTTACCAGCGCATTCACTTCACTAATGTCAACACCAGAACCGGCAGCAATTCTTTTCTTGCGGGAAGGATTTAACAAATCCGGATTTGCCCGCTCTGCCTTAGTCATAGACTGAATAATAGCTTCCGGCTTCATCATGGCATTTTCATCAATTTCAATACCCTTCAGCTGCTTTCCCATACCGGGTATCATACCAAGTAAATCGGTGAGTCCACCCATCTTCTTAACCTGCTGCATCTGCTCCAGAAAATCATTAAAATCAAATTCTGATTTTTTTAGCTTCTTTTCTAATTCTCTGGCCTTGGTTTCATCAAAATCTGCCTGAGCCTTATCAATCAGGGTTAGGATATCTCCCATTCCCAGAATACGGGATGCCATTCTATCGGGGTAGAACTGCTCTAGATCGGATAATTTCTCACCCATACCTATATATAAAATCGGACGACCGGTAACTGCCCGGATGGAAAGAGCCGCGCCGCCTCTGGTATCACCATCTAATTTTGTCAGGATAACTCCATCAATTGTAAGCTTCTCATTGAACATCTCGGATACATTTACTGCATCCTGTCCAGTCATTGCGTCTACTACTAACATCGTCTGATGTACCGCAATATTCTCTTTGATTTCTTTCAGTTCCTCCATCATGGCCTCATCAATATGAAGGCGGCCTGCTGTATCCAATATTACTACATTAAAACCATTCTTAGCCGCATGTTCCATTGCTGCTTTTGCAATGTTAACCGGTTTATGCTTATCGCCCATGGAGAAAACACTTACTCCCTGTTTGTCTCCATTGATTTGCAGCTGTTCAATCGCAGCCGGACGGTAAATATCACAGGCTACCAGCAGCGGCTTTCTTCCCTTAGATTTTAATTTACCAGCAATTTTTGCAGTGGTTGTCGTTTTACCGGCACCCTGGAGACCACACATCATAATAACCGTAATCTCATTGGAAGGTTTCAGCTGCAGTTCAACCGTATTCTCTCCTAACAGCTTTACCATTTCCTCATTCACTATCTTAATTACCATTTGCCCCGGAGTCAGGCTGTTTAAAACATCCTGTCCTACCGCACGTTCCTGAACGGTATTGACAAAATTCTTAACTACCTTGAAATTAACATCCGCCTCTAACAAGGCCATCTTAACTTCTTTTAACGCTGTTTTTACATCAGCCTCGGAAAGTCTGCCCTTTCCTTTTAAATTCTTAAATATATTCTGAAGTTTATCGGATAAATTTTCAAATGCCATAAATTACAGCTCCTTTAATATATCATCTGCCAACACTGCTATCTCACTGATCTTAGCGATATCTCCCGAATTTGCTGTTTCCGATACAATATCTTTTATTAAATTTATCTTAACTTTCATCACTTGGAACTTACGAGCCAGGGATAGCTTTTCTTCATATTCCTTTAATTCCATTGTACATCGTCTGACAATATCGTATACACCCTGCCTGCTTATTCCCTGTTCTACGGCAATTTCACTAAGCGATAAATCATTTAATACATAATCTTCAAATATTTGTTTTTTATGATCGCTTAACAACTCACCATAAAAATCATATAATATGGACTGTTGTACTATTTCATCCAATTTTTCTATTTGAGATTCATTCTGCTTCATAAAGTGCACCACCTGTAAAGCAATTTTCTTTACAGCTGACAGTATAACCAATTTGATACTATTTGTCAAGTTATTATTACAAACTATTTTTTCAACCGGCCATTAACTGATTGCTTCCATTATAATTGAATACTCCTGCTTAAGTTGCTTTTGATATTCCGAAAGATCCGTGAAGTCGTTGCATTTTAAATGCCAAAGTATATTTTTACATATACTTTCCATCCGAAGAAAACCCAGATTTCCCGCAACTCCTTTTAGAGTATGGATCTGTGTCATGGCCGTTTTAAAATCTCCGGTATCGATGGACTGTTGAAACAGATAAAAACTTTGATCATTCGTGAAACTATGGCAGATTTTAAGATACAGCAGCTCTTTTCCACCAAGTCTGTCGACTACACTATCAACATCAACACCGGCTTCTTTTAATTTGAAGCTTCTTTTTTCCATATATCCCTCTCTTCCCTATGTATCATACCTCTCATCTTAATTCGCAAACAACAGTATCTATTTTTCTTTACTACGTATTGCGTTTTGTAAAATAGAATAGTAATTGTCGGGCTGAATTGTTTTTCTGATATGATAATCCATACCGCTGTCCAGACTTTTCTGTTCCTCCGAGAAGTCATCTGCCGTCAGAGCAACGATACTGATTGTAGTGGCATCCGGATGCGCAGAGCTTCGTATTGCTTTGGCTGTTTCATAGCCATCCATATCAGGCATTTGCAAATCCATCAGGATAATATCATAATAGCCTTTTTCAGACATCTCAAAAAGTCTGATTGCTTCCTTCCCACTCATTGCTGATTCGACTTGAAAGTTTATCTGCTTTAACAATTCCGTAAGGATTTCTGCATTAATTTCGTTATCTTCAACGACTAGAATGTGTTTTCCGCTAAAATCATACACTGGTGTGTTTTCTCTTTTCAGCAAAGGTATATCAATGTTATTTGTATACTCCGCATCGATCTGAAATACAATATGAATCGTATAGGTAGTTCCAAAATTCAACTTACTGGAGACACTCATACGTCCTTCCATTAATTCTACCAATTCCTTCGCAATTGTCATTCCTATCCCTGTTCCGCCATAGCGGTTGGAAGTCGTTTTATCCTCCTGTTCATATGCTGTAAAAAGATTATTGATAAATTCTTCACTCATTCCCTTGCCTGTATCTGAAATAATAAAGCAAAAGTCAGCCTTATCAGTAAACCTTTCTATTTCTGATACTTTTAGCACAATTTCACCTCCGGGTGGCGTAAATTTCATGGAATTAGAGATACAATTTTGGAGAATTTGAAATAAGCGCAAACTATCACCGATCAGATAATCATCCTGAATATCTTCCATAATAAGTTCAAATTTCTGAAAACTTAACTCAGCTTGTGTTTTTATGATTGAGTAAAAGGATGCCAATGACTTACTGATTTGAAATGGTTCTTTCAGCAGTATCAATTTAGCACAGTCTAGTTTAGAAAGATCTAGAATATTATTTATTAGTGTAAGCAATACCTTTGAACAGTAATCTATTTTTTTTAGACAATTTACCGTTTTTGTTTTATCATCCAGAGAGTTTAAGCCAATCTGAGCCATTCCAACCATTGCATTAATCGGTGTCTTTAATTCATGACTCATATGAGACAAGAATTCTTTCTTTGCATTGTTTGCATTCTTGAGTCTGTCTAACGTTTCTTCCAATGTAATTTGATATAATTTCTCTTTGGTAATATCCGTAACAGTACAAACAATTTTTACTACTTCATTATTTTTAGATACCGGATATACTCTTAACAGAATCCAGCATTTTGTTTTCGTAATCGGTTTTATATATTCAAAATCCATATCAAGCATTTCTGTATGATCGGTCATTAAAAACATTCTGCGAAACGCCTCTCGTTTGCCCTCTGGAATAAAACTCAGAATATCTCCTTTGGTATTATTTAAAATATTTCTACTAAGTTCCAATGTTTTTTCAAAATTTGGAGATACATATTCCAATCCTTTATTCCTTGTACTATACACCCAGAATACACTATCAATATTAATACCAAAAACATGCACTAATTCTGAATTAAAATATATATCGTTATTAATTTTCTTAAAACTTTTATTTAAGTAAATAAATAAAAGTAACATTAAAACCGTCATAATAAATGCCGTAGCTAAAACGGAACTAATCATGATGGTATAGCGATCCATTTTATTAAAAAGAATCATCCCAACCAAATCATATCCTCTTTTCCCTATGCTTGATGATTGAATAAAGATTTATTGATAAGTAAGCAGATTAGCTTTACGCCTGTAGAAGTTTAGAGTCCTCTATTTATAGTTTATCTCGAATTTATTATAAAGTATTTTGAAACGGTAATTATTCCCTGTATAGAACAAAACACTAAAAGTAATAATATACCAACTTTTAGTGTTTTGCTTTGATAAGTGTTTCAAGAATGAATGCACCTTATGCGACAAGTTGAGCTTTTATACCGGATATGCCTTGTTCGCCTTGTCTGCTGCGGCTACATCAACGCCTGTCTGTTGCGCCTGACGGTATTTAAAGAAATCCATTGCAACCTGAGGAAATAATGCATAGGTTAAGATATCTTCATCCTGCTGCTTCCATTCTCCCAGTTCAGCTTCAATTTTATTAAGCTCTGGCTCAAGCAAATCAGCCGGACGGCAGGTAATCGGTTTCTTATCACCGATAACTTTCTTCTGAATTTCAGGATTAAAAGGCTTTACCGTCTGACCATATTCACCGGATAATATTGCCTTACTTTCCTTGGTAACCATCTTGTAGCGCTCACCCATAAGTACGTTTAATACTGCCTGTGTGCCTACGATCTGGCTGGAAGGAGTAACGAGCGGCGGTTCACCGAAATCTTTACGCACTCTCGGAACTTCTTTCAGTACTTCATAATATTTATCTTCCTGCTTTGCTTCCTTTAGCTGTGAAACCAGATTGGAAAGCATACCACCCGGTACCTGATACAGTAGTGTCTGAATATCAACACCCATTACCTTCGGATTAAGACGTCCGGTTTCCAGCGCCTTATCACGAATCGGACGAAAATGATCTGCAATCTGAGCAAGAAGCTTCTGATCATATCCTGTATCATAAGGTGTTCCTTTAAATGTCTCTACCATAACTTCTGTAGCTGGCTGGCTTGTTCCCATTGCGAACGGAGAAACTGCCGTATCGATAATATCACAACCTGCTTCTACAGCCTTAAGATATGTCATTCCAGCAACACCACTGGTGTAATGGGTATGCAGATCAATCGGGATTTTTACAGCAGATTTTAATGCTTTCACAAGTGTAGTAGCTTCATATGGTACAAGTAAACCTGCCATATCCTTAATACAGATGGAAGAAGCACCAAGTTCTTCAATCCTCTTTGCCATTTTTACATAATAATCAGTTGTATAAGCATCACCTAAAGTATAGGAAATCGCAATCTGCGCATGACCTTTTTCTTTGTTGGTTGCCTTTACAGCGCACTCTAAATTACGGATATCATTGAGCGCATCAAAGATACGTATGATATCTATGCCATTTGCAAATGATTTTTGAACAAAATACTCTACTACATCATCCGCATAATGGCGGTAGCCAAGAATATTCTGTCCACGGAATAGCATCTGAAGCTTTGTATTCTTAAAGCCTTTTCTTAATTTTCTTAATCTATCCCAGGGATCTTCCTTTAAAAAACGTAAGGATGCATCAAAGGTTGCACCGCCCCAGCATTCCACTGCATGATAACCTACTTTATCCATGGTTTCAAGAATGGGAAGCATCTCTTCTGTTGTCATTCTTGTAGCGATCAGGGACTGGTGAGCATCACGTAATATCGTTTCGGTTATTTTAACCGGTCTTTTAACTTGTTCAGCCATTACTCTACCTCCTGTTAATGTTTATAGTTAGTTTAATGTAGCTAACAGACTACCTGCTTCAACAGATTGGCCTGCGGTTACATTGATACTAGCTACAACACCATCCTGAGGAGAAACAATTTCATTTTCCATCTTCATAGCTTCCAGGATCAGAATAACGTCGCCCTTCTTCACTGCCTGTCCAGCGGATGCTTTTAAAGCAACG
Organism: Bacillota bacterium; assembly: GCA_023418475.1. Taxonomy (GTDB): domain Bacteria; phylum Bacillota; class Clostridia; order Lachnospirales; family Lachnospiraceae; genus Mobilitalea. The sequence continues at coordinate 53,616 of JAEZZO010000058.1, read as the reverse complement.
ATCTTACCAGGCATAGGTGCGCTTACCTTAACACTTCCTGCTGTTCCAGCGGGGGCAGCTGCAGGTGCGGGCGCTGCTGCGGGAGCCGGTGCTGCTGCAACGGGTGCAGGTGCTGCTACAGGTGCTGCTGCATAAACCGGAGCAGGTGCGGGTGCGGCAACTCCTTCCTGAACTGATACATTATAAGTGTTACCGTTAACGGTTATTGTATAATATTTCATCTTGAAATCCTCCTTGTTTATCTGGCACCATTGGTGCTTTACTATATGAATTCTTTATTAAGCTTATTCTTGAGATCAATCTCGGATGCAATAAATGTATCTCGCCAATTGAAATAGACATTTCGACTTCTTATCTTACTCTTCGGATGGAACGGACTACCAAACCATCGGCAGGAGCATCTGTGCCCATGGATGCATAGATCGCTGCTGTAATAACCGCTACTAATTCACGGTCATCCACCAGATTAGCCTGCTCGGTCACAACACTGCCGGTATTTCCAATGCCGGTATCGGAAGCATGATTGTCGGATACTGCTTTATTTGCCGGATCATTCTTCAGATAGGACATAATATTAACTAAATATACGATAGCAACCAGAAGAAGAACTGCTAAAACAACTACAACTCCGAATAATGTATTCATATTGATATAGCTGCCTGTATTAGACAGAACCATAGCCTGGCTACTTGTTACATGCTCTAATATACCCATAATCTCACCTCATTCTATATGGTACCATGTTTTTTAGCAGGACGGTTTTCTCTCTTGGTGAAGAGCATCTCAAAGGAATATATAGCATGCTTACGGATAGTATCCGGTTCAATGATACTGTCAACATATCCGCGCTTTGCAGCTGCCTGCGCACTTGATTGAAGTGCAGCATATTCTGCCGCCTTTTCCTTCCTTACCTCTGCAGATTCTTCATCATAGATAATCTGTGCAGCAAGCTCCGCATCCATCATACCTATAGAAGCAGAAGGTATTGCAAACACCAGATCTGCTCCGATGTGCTTGGAATTCATTGCAATATAAGCAGAACCATATGCTTTTCCAACAACAAAATTCACCTTGGGAACTGTTGCATTAGCAAATGCATAGGTTAATTTGGCAGAAGCCTTCGCAATGGTTTTTTCCTCTGCTACAGTCGCTTTATAACCATTTACGTTGGTAAGCGTTAATATAGGAATGTTAAAAGCATCACAAAATTCTACAAACTCTGCTGCTTTATAGCATCCATCTGTTGTTAAAGTACCATCAAAGCTTTCGATCGCTTTTCTGGCATCATCTGTTAACTCGGTGCGGTTAGCAACTGCACCTACTGTTACTCCGTTTAAACGAATAAAACCGGTAACCATTTCTTTCGCATAATCCGGCTTTACTTCATAGAAGAAATTGTTGTCCGAAATATCACTTAAAGCTTTCTTTGAATCTTTTACTTCATTCGTAAAGTCAGTAAGAAGACGGTTTAAATCATCAGTGCATTCATCAAAGGAAGCATCATCTTCATTATTCGAGGGTAAAATTGTAATCAAATTACGGATTTCTTCAAGTACGTCAGCATCTGACTTTCCGACATAATCAACCAGACCCGCTTTTGCCTGATAAGCGGCTTTCGCCGTATCACATTTTTCCTTACTATTGCCAGCCAAAGCATTCGGGGAGTTTACAAATAAGCTTGCTGTATTTCCCTCCATAAAAGAAAAGTCACTTAAAGAAGCCATCACAGCCAGACCACCGCCGCATTTTCCAAAAATTGCAGTAATCTGAGGAATTATACCGGAAGCAAGTGTCTGCTTCGCATAAATCGCTCCAAAGCCGTCTAAGGCATCGCAAGCTTCCTGTAATCGAATTCCTGTAGAATCAATTAAACCGATCACTGGTGCTCCTACTTTAAGTGCCAAATCATAAATGTGTGCTATTTTTTTTGCGTGCATTTCACCGACTGATCCACCCATTGCGGAAGCATCCTGACTATATACATAAACAAGATTTCCATCAATGACACCGTAACCGGTTATTACACCATCAGCTGGGGTATCCTTTTGCTGAAGATTAAAGTCTGTACTTCTTTTTGTAACGAAAGCGCCGACTTCAACAAAACTATTGTCGTCAAGCAAAGAAGTAATTCTCTCTCTTGCTGACAGTTGTGCTGTACTGCTCATTTTCAGCCCTCCATTTTTTCTATTGTTATATAAATCAATTCTCTGCCGAGTCTAATTGTATAATATTTATTTCAAAAAGGCAAGGATAAATTAATTAAATAAGGTTTAAAATGACAAATTATCTAATTTCCAATATAATTTTCTTTATTTTGCTAATTTCAAAACCTTTGCGGTAAAGGGATGCCATCAGCTTCTGTTTTTCCTGCGGATTAAGCATTTCCGGATTTTTTGTCTTCTTGGCAACTGCTTTCCTTATCGCTGTAAGTTCAGCATCTTCAACGGTTTCAGTATTCTCATATTCCTCAGCCAATATACTATCAGCCACTTCTTTTGCTATGCCTTTACGAATCAATTCACCTTTAATTACCTGTTTACTTTTCGTATTCATTCTCGCTCTGATATATGCCCTGGCAAATCGCTCATCATTAAGATATCCATACTCAATCACATAGGATATGATCCGCAATATAATTTCTTCCGGATATCCGTTATCAAGGAGCTTTGTCCTAAGCTCCAGCTCGGTTCGGTCCATAAATTTTAAAACAGCCAGAGCTTTTTGCTTTGCACGTCTGTATATGGTATCTTCCATAATCTTAACATATAATGCATCTGAAATTACTCCTCTCTGTTTCAGTCCAAATTGTTCGATATCCTTCTGATATAATAGAAAGGCATAAGCATCGTCGATAAATACTCTCACCTTTGATTGTTCCGACTGTTCCAATTTAGTAACAACCATTCCTTCTGCTCCTTTATACATCACAAAGGCTGTCCCTGATCTAACAGTAAATAGGTACAATGTAACCCTTTCTCCTGCTACTCATCCTTGGACAGCCTGTTTTTTATATTATACTATAGAATGTAGAATTATTCCAGTACTTCGTTATAATTCTTTGCCGGCACCAGCATATACTTATCTCTGACTTTTTCTTCAACTTCATGAAATATTTCAGGATTATCGCTTAAAAACTGTTTTGCATTCTCTCTGCCCTGCCCGATCGTTGCATCATTATATGCATACCATGCACCGCTCTTCACAATAATACCTGCATCCGCTGCCAGATCCAGAACATCGCCCTCTCTCGAAATACCTTTTCCAAACATTATATCAAATTCTGCCTCTTTAAATGGAGGAGCAATTTTATTTTTAACTACCTTCACTCTTGTTCTGTTGCCAACTACATCGCCGCCCTGCTTCAGAGCCTCAATTCTTCTGACATCCAGACGGATGGATGAATAAAATTTAAGTGCACGGCCGCCTGTTGTTGTCTCTGGATTTCCAAACATTACGCCAACCTTCTCACGAAGCTGATTGATAAATACAACAATACAATTGGATTTGCTGATGACTGCAGTTAATTTTCTAAGAGCCTGTGACATTAATCTTGCCTGAAGTCCTACATGAGAATCTCCCATCTCACCATCAATTTCAGCCTTAGGAACAAGTGCTGCTACGGAATCTACGATGATGATATCAACAGCACCGGAACGAACCATAGTTTCTGTAATTTCAAGAGCCTGCTCACCGTTATCCGGCTGTGAAATATATAAATTATCAATGTCAACTCCGATATTCTTGGCATAAACCGGATCCAGCGCATGCTCTGCATCAATGAAACCGGCAATTCCGCCTCTTTTCTGAACCTCGGATACCATATGAAGTGCAACGGTTGTCTTACCGCTGGATTCCGGACCATACACCTCAATAATTCTCCCCTTCGGTACACCACCAAGGCCCAATGCAATATCCAGACTTATGGAACCGGTTGGAACTGTCTCAATGTTCATATTAGCATTTGTATCACCAAGCTTCATAATGGAGCCTTTTCCGTACTGCTTCTCGATCTGCGCAAGAGCAGATTCTAATGCTCTTATTTTATCATCCTTTGCCATATCTAATCTCCCTTTAATGAAGGCCACGCCTCCAAAATACGAACTAATGTTCTCGTTCACATATTAACTTATTTTACATGGAATGTCAATACTTAATTAAAATGCAAAACACCCTTTTTTATAAGATGTCTAACTTAATCCATTATGAAACAGGCTGAATACAGGAACAGAATGAGTTACCGTTATTTACAGATATGAATGACTACTCCCAATGTCAATAATCTGATATGAAATACAGAATATAAAGATATTCTTATTATAACAATCTCAGTAAAAATTGTAAATAGCTGTAATCTTGTAAAAACGCTGAAATTTATCCGTTTTTCTATCCATTAATGCCAGAATGACTCCTATTTTCATATATCTTCGAAACGCACCGTTCTGCATTGACATATTAAAGGATGGATGCCAAAATATTGTCCAGTATGTATCATTTCATCAGCAGAAAGATCGAATGAACAAATATAAAATACCTGCTAATTCCGATATGCTTTCTAATATACTTTACTTGGTGTTAATATCTTCGGATTATAACCATGATCAATCAGAGCCTGAACAATCTGCTGTTTATGTTCATGACCAAAGGTTTCCATGGTAATAGTAAGTTCAACCGCACTATTACGGTTAATGCTTACAAATTGGTTATGATCCAGGCGGATGACATTACCCTGCGCCTTTGCAACAACAGAAGCGACATTAACCAGTTCCCCCGGTCTGTCCGGAAGAAGCACAGATACGGTAAATACACGTCCTCTCTCAATCAGCCCGTGCTGTACTATGGAAGAGACCGTAATAATATCCATATTGCCGCCACTAAGAATGGATACGACTTTCTTTTTCTTGCATTTTAAATGCTTTAATGCAGCCACTGTTAATAAACCTGAATTCTCAACTACCATTTTGTGGTTTTCAATCATATCCAGAAAATTAACGATCAGCTCCTGGTCATCTATGGTTATGATATCATCGACATATTTTTGAATATAAGGGAACACAATATCACCCGGTGTTTTAACCGCTGTGCCGTCTGCAATCGTATCAACACTGGGAAGTGTAACAACACTTCCGGCTTTGATGGATGCTTTCATACACGCAGCACCGGCTGGTTCCACCCCGATTATCTTCACATTCGGATTTAACATCTTGGCTAATGTAGCAACTCCTGCAAGCAGACCTCCCCCGCCGATTGGAGCAAGGATTATATCAACCGTAGGAAGGTCCTTGAATATTTCCATCGCAATGGTTCCCTGTCCGGTAGAAACAACTTCATCATTAAACGGATGAATAAAGGTATACCCTTTCTCCTGCGCCAGCTTTAATGCATACTGACAAGCTTCATCATAAACATTACCATATAGAATTACCTCTGCACCATAGCCCTTTGTCCGATTTACCTTAATAAGCGGAGTAGTGGAGGGCATCACAATAACAGCCTTCGCATTGTAGAGCTTCGCTGCATAGGCAACTCCCTGTGCATGGTTTCCTGCCGATGCGGTAATTAGTCCGCGTTCCCTTTCTTCCTTGGTTAATGTGCTGATTTTATAGTAAGCGCCTCTAACCTTGTAAGCTCCGGTGAATTGCATATTCTCCGGTTTCAGGTAAACTTTGTTACCCGTCAGATCAGAAAAATAATCACTGTAGACCAGCTCTGTACGTAGAATTACTTTCTTGACCGCTTCTGTTGCTTCTTCAAATTTTTCCAATGTCATCATGATACTTTCCTCCATTTGCGTGCCGGTAAAAATTTATCACTTTGAGCACGTATCTTTCTCTATTCATTTTTTTGAAATAATGCATTCACAAAATCATCTGCGTTAAATTTCTGCAAATCATCAATTTTCTCTCCGATACCAATATATTTTACCGGAATACCAAGCTCTGACTGAATTGCGATTGCAATACCACCCTTGGCCGTACCGTCAAGCTTTGTCAGTATAATACCTGTTATATCTGCAACCTCATTGAATTCTTTTGCCTGAGCGAGTGCATTCTGTCCGGTTGTACCATCCAGCACAACTAATGTCTCACGGTAAGCCTCAGGATATTCCCGTTCAATCACTCGGTCAATCTTTTTAAGCTCCTCCATCAAATTCTTCTTATTATGAAGGCGGCCTGCCGTATCACAAAGAAGGATATCCACATCTCTGGCTTTTGCCGCTGTTACAGCATCATAAATAACTGCTGCGGGATCCGAACCCTCCTTCTGTGCAATAATATTGACATTGGCCCGATGAGCCCATTCTGTAAGCTGCTCTATAGCTGCTGCACGGAAGGTATCGGCCGCCGCAACCATCACTTTCTTGCCTTTGTCCTTCATTTGTCCGGCTAGTTTGCCCACGGAAGTTGTCTTTCCTACGCCATTCACACCAATTAACAGTACAACTGATTTTTGATTTTCAAAATCATAAGCGGTCTCCTTTAGCTGCATCTGCTCCTTCATACTGTTAATCAGCAGCTGTCTGCATTCGCCGGGATCCTTAATTTTATTATCCTTTACCTTCTGTCTTAAATTTTCGATAATAGCAGTTGTCGTATTAATGCCAATGTCTGCCATAATAAGTATTTCTTCCAGTTCTTCATAAAAATCATCATCTATGCTGGAAAATCCGGAAAAAATCGCATCAATCCCATGTGCAATACTATTTCTTGTCTTGGATAATCCCTGTACCAATTTACTAAAAAAACCACTTTTATTTTCTCCCATATAAATCCTCCATTTTGCTATATCATTTTTAAACTTTATATAATGATTCGAGTGTCAAAAGCCTAAATCAAGCTATTAACGTTAAAATCATATAATTATTTATCTAATTCCTTTTCTATCAAATTCACCGAAACCAGCGTAGAGACACCCTTTTCCTGCATGGTTATGCCATATAAAATATCAGCGGAAGCCATCGTACCTCTACGGTGGGTTATCACTATAAATTGTGTATGCTTCGTTAGCTTATGCAGATATTTTGCAAAACGCCCTACATTTGAATCATCCAGTGCTGCTTCAATCTCATCCAAAAGACAGAATGGTGATGGCTTTAAATTCTGAATGGCAAATAACAGTGAAATTGCTGTTAATGCTTTCTCCCCACCGGACAGCTGCATCATATTCTGCAGCTTCTTTCCCGGCGGCTGTGCATTAATTCGGATACCTGCTTCCAGGATGTCTTCCTGCTCTGTTAATTCCAGATCTGCTTTTCCACCCCCGAAGAGCTCCTTGAATACAATATCAAACTGTTCGTTTATTGCTTTGAATTTCTCCGCAAATTGTATTCTCATCTCCGTATCAAGCTCAAATATAATCTGTTTCAGTGCTTCCTCCGCTTTTATCAAGTCTTCTCGCTGTTCCGTCAAAAACTCATAACGCTGTGTCAAATTCTTATAATCCTCAATTGCATTAACGTTTACATCACCCAGCTCTTTAATTTTTACCTTTATCTCACTGATTGATTTTTTTGCCTGCGGAAGGCTGATTTCTTCTTTTTTCGAAAAATCGAAAGCCGTTGTATAGGTAAGCTCATATTCCTCCCACATATAACTCATCTGTTGGTCGGATTGCTCTATTAATTTCTCTTTCTGTGCATTTAAGCGGTAGCATTCCTTATCCAGTTCATTCATTCTGCCCGAAAGATCTTCCCTTTTTGTAAAGAAGCTCTTATGAATACTTGTAATCTGTTCTCTTTCGCTTTGTTCGGAATTTATTTTATGATCCAATCCGGCAAGAGAGTTTTTATAAGTTTCGATCAGATGTTCTGTTTGTGAGATAACCATCTGTTTCTCGTTTACCGTCTGATTCGTCTTCGCAATATCCGCTTTTAGAGACGCTTCTTCTCCATAGAGTTTATCAATCTCTCTTTTCACACGTTTAACATTTTCCAGCAGATACTGATTATTTTGCTCTAAAGATGAAAATTCAAGTTTTATGTGTGAGGATTTTTCACCGGCGGCCTGCTCCTTGATACGTTCCTCATTCAGAAGCTTTGTAAGTGCGTCAATCATTGCCTCTTTTTCTTTGTTTCGCTGTATATTCTCATTCAGAGAATCTGTTAATTTACTTAGCTTGCCCTTTAAATCATTTGCTTGAAAATCAATTTCCTGAAGCTCTTTCACATACTCCTGATAAATGGTCTCAGCTTCTGCTTTCTTTCCCTGTTCCCGGTCTAAATTCAACCTGGCGGTATTTTGCTCCAGATAGTGCTCCTGAGTTTGCTTTTTTAGTGTCTCTAACCGTTCACGGAGTCTTGTCCTGTTTTCCCTGCACTCTTCTTTCCGCTGCAGCAGTTTTGCAGCTTCTTTTTGCACAAGAGCAACCTGCTCCTCCATTTCTTCTATTTCACGTCTTCTTCCAAGAAGGTTACTGGCATTTTTATAGGCTCCCCCTGATATGGAACCACCAGGCGTCAGCAATTCTCCTTCAAGTGTTACAATTCGAAGACTGTAATGATATTTTCTCGCAATTTCAACAGCATGATCCATATGATCAACAACTATAATTTTACCAAGAAGATAGTCAATTAATGCATCCATTTTCTTGTCATTTTCAACAAGACTGCTGGCAATACCTACTACACCTGCTTCTTTTAAAACTTTCTCATTGGATAACCCTGACCCTGCCTGTATATTTGTCAAAGGCAAAAAAGTAGCCCGTCCGAATTTATTCTGTTTTAAATAATGGATCAGTTCCTTGGCAGTCGCCTCATTATCGGTAACAATATTTTGAATTGTACCTCCAAGCGCTGTCTCGATCGCAGTTTCATAGGCTTTTTCCACCTTAATGATATCCGCTACAACACCTATAATCCCAGGCATAAAAGCTTTACGTTCCATCACCTTCTTTATACTTATTCCGTATCCTTCATAACGTTCTGTCAGATTCATTAATGATTCTAACCGTGACTTATCCCGCAGAAAATGAGCTTGTACCTCATTGTATTTCTTACTGTATTGATCAATAAAACCCTGACTTTCGGTAATTGATTGCTCTAAACTACTGCTTTCCCGGTTTTTTTGAAGAAGCAGCTCGGATATTGTGTTTAAATTCTCCAGGCAGTTGTCGATTACTTCATTATACTGGCTTTCCTCACTTTTAATCTTTAATATTCTTTGATTCAGCTCTGCTCTGCGGATATTATTTTGTTCCAACATTGTCTCATAGCGCTGCATACTGCTTTTTATACCGGAATTAATATTTAAATATTCAAAGATTTCATTGTTACACGCTTCAATCTCCTTGGAATATTTCACAATATTCTCTTTGATTTTATCCAGTGTCAACAGGGCACTACTTAACAGATCATCCGTTTCCGATAATTTAATATCGATTGTTTCTTTATCCTTCAGATATCCGCTTTCCTCTTCCTTCTTACTTTGGATATCCTGTTGATTCGTATGTATACGGTTCTTAATATATTCATCATTTTGCAGTGCAAAACTGATTTGTTCCTGTAAAACCTTGATCTCACCTTCCGCTTTTTCGATGGAAAGTTTATACTCATTATATTCATTCCGATCCAGCTCAATTATTTTACTATATTCTTCAAGCTGCTGTTCTAAATGAATGTATTCTTCCTTTGTATTCTCATATTCTTTCTTCGCCTGATCCAGGTCGGAATTCGCAATCGTAAGTTTTTCATCAATCTGTTCCTTGGCGTCACGCAGTTTTTCATATTCCATCAGAAACAGATTTACTTCCAGACCTTTTAACTCCTCCTTAAGCTTTAGATATTCCTTTGCTACTTCAGATTGTCTTTCAAGCGGTGCCAGTTGTTTCTCAATTTCCTTAATAATATCAGAAACACGAGATAAATTAAGTTTTTCTTCTTCCAGATTCTTTTCTGCGGTATTCTTTCTGCGTTTGAATTTCACAATTCCGGCTGCTTCATCAAAAAGTTCCCGGCGATCTTCCGGTTTACCGCTTAAGATCTTATCAATCTGTCCTTGTCCGATAATGGAATAACCTTCCTTGCCGATACCGGTATCCAGAAACATCTCATACACATCCTTCAGCCTGCAGGATGCACCATTAATTAAATATTCACTTTCACCGGAACGATATACTCTTCGCGCAATCGTTACTTCCTCATATTCTATCGGTAATTTGTGATCGGAATTATTCATCGTAATTGCAACATAGGCAAAGCCGAGCGGTTTACGGGCTTGTGTACCGGAAAAAATAACATCCTCCATTTTAGCTCCACGCAGCTGCTTTGCACTTTGTTCTCCAAGTACCCATCTGACTGCATCTGCTACATTACTTTTACCACTACCGTTAGGTCCTACAATACCGGTTATGCCATCATGAAATTCCAGTACCATTTTATTGGCAAACGATTTAAAACCGTGAATTTCAATACTTTTTAAATACATTCATAGTCTCCCATCCGTCATTCCATGCCTGTTCTCGCGGCATGACAAAGTATTTCCGAATATTTAAGCTTTTGGATAAAAAAGAATTTATAATTGATAGCAGTTATTTCTGACTTCGTAATTTCTGAATAGCCTGGTATGCAGCTTCCTGTTCTGCAGCTTTTTTAGTACGGCCTATGCCGCACCCGATTTCGTCGTTCCCCACACAGACAGCAATCGTAAATGACTTATTATGATCCGGTCCTTCTTCCGAAATTAATTTATAACGTAATTTCTGCTTGTTATTATCATTCTGGATTATTTCTTGTAAGATAGTCTTACTATCGAAAAAGAGATCTTTGTTTTTAACATCAGCTAATATATAATCTCTGATAAACTCTTTTGCATTAGTAAAACCACCGTCTAAATAAATGGCCCCAATTACAGCTTCCAAAGTATCGGACAAAATAGAGGCCCTGCTTCTTCCACCCGATATATCTTCTCCTTTACCAAGCAGCAAATAATCTCCTAAATTCAAATCCATAGCACATTTTGACAGGGTTTGCTCACAGACAATACTGGCACGAAGCTTCGTTAAGTCTCCTTCTGTCAGTTGTTTATACTCATTATAAATTGTCTCGCTGGTTACCAGCTCTAATACTGCATCCCCGAGAAATTCCAGACGTTCATTATTCTTTTCCTTTTCCATTCGCATCTCATTCGCATAGGAACTATGCGTCAAAGCATGCATCAGAACAGAGGGATCCGAAAAATGATATCCTATTGCATTCTCAAAAACAACAAGCTTTTCATCCGCTTTCCGGCATATTTTCATAAAATCGGTCCATTTCCTTTCAAGGATAATATTATGAAAAGCCCATAAATAAGGCAAGCCTTATTTATAGGGCTTATTCAAAGTGCTTACTATATTCTTATATCACCATACTGATTTCATTCAGCTTTACAAGAAGCAACCGCTTTCCTTCAAGATAGCGCATTATGCATCTCTAAAACTATGTATTAGTTCACTGCATTTTTTATCTGCTCAATTGCATCTGCAACTGTAACGATATTTTCTGCATCTTCATTTGCAATTTCAATGTCAAATTCTTCTTCGATTCCCATGATAATCTGGAATACGTCTAACGAGTCAGCACCAAGGTCGTCTACAAAGGTTGTTTCCATTGTAATTTCATCTTCGTCAACATTTAATACTTCACTGATAATTTTCTGTAATTTTTCAAATTCCATCTTTATTCACCCTTCTTTTCATTCTTCATTATTATTGAGATTTTTCCTGATTTTCTCATTAATTTGCTGTTTGGTAAAAGTAACACACTGTAAAATAGAGTTACGTATTTCTCCACTCTTGGAACTACCATGTGTTTTTACAACAAGACCTTTTAAGCCAAGAAGCGGCGCCCCGCCATATCTAGAGGCATCAAAATCCTTCAGGGTCTCCTTCAGAGCCGGTTTGCATAATAATGCTCCTATTTTACTCTTTGTAGTACTCATCAGGCCTGTTTTAATTTTCTTTACTAATGCTGTTCCAAGTCCTTCATAAAGCTTCAATATTACATTGCCGACAAACGCCTCACAAACGATGACATCTGCTCCGCCATTTGGAATTTCTCTAGCTTCAATACTGCCGATAAAATTGATATCATTACAGTTCTTTAAAAGTGGAAAAGTTTCTTTAACCAGCATATTGCCTTTTTCTTCTTCTGCTCCGATATTCACAATCGCAACTCTGGGATTTTTAATACCAATGACATTTTCCATATAAATCGATCCCATTTTGGCAAACTGCACCAGGTGGGATGATCTTGCATCAACATTTGCGCCACAATCCACTAATAATGAAACCCCATTCATCGTTGGTATCAAAGGTGCCAAAGGAGGTCGCTCCACACCCTCTATTCTTCCAATGATCAGCTGTCCGCCTGCCAAAACTGCACCAGTACTTCCGGCTGATACAAAAGCATCTGCTTCTCCGTTTTTCACCAGATTAAGAGCTGCTACTATGGAGGAGTTCTTCTTCCGTCTAATAGCCATTACCGGCGCCTCACAATTGGTTATGATTTCAGGTGCATGTACGATTAAAATACGCTCTTTGTCATAATTATACTCACCCAGTTCCTTTTGAATGACACTTTCATCACCGGTAAGAATTATTTTAATGTCATTATTCTCAGAAACTGCAAGAACCGCTCCTTTAATAATTTCGGAAGGCGCGTTGTCCCCACCCATCGCATCGACTGCAACTGTTACTATCTTGTGCATATTATCCTCCGTCCGGTACGCATTACCTTGATAAGGTAATCTGATATCCGATACCTAATAATATATTTAGCTATCAGGCATATTTTAAGTATCCTATGCAACTGTTAGCTAATCTATTAATCAATATACTCGATATTATTCCAAAAATCAACCACATTTTTGAAATATAAATAGAACAAAACTTTGTCTTTCCAAACAATAGAAAGCACGTTTCGCGAACTTTCTATTGTTTGGAATAGGAAAACCTCCGCTAAATGCGCGGAGGTTTAAAATGCTATACCTTTTTATAAAAAAATGATTTAAAATTACTAAAACCAATCTGCTGCGCTTGAATGATCTGTTCCGTGCTGCCTACAAATAATAATGCTTCCTTCTTTAACGCTTTATGAAAATCCATATAAATTTTATTCTTTGCCTCATCCGTGAAATAGATCAGGACATTACGGCAAATAATTAAATCACAGCCTGCCGGATAAGCATCCCTTAACAAATCATGCTGTTTAAACTCAACACATGCTTTAATCTGATCTGTTATCTGATAAGTATGTTCATTAATTTTCACAAAATATTTTTTCAGGAAATCATCCGGTACACCTTTTAAACTTTTTTCATGATAAAGTCCTACTTTTGCTTTATCCATTACCTGTTTGTCAATGTCAGTTGCGATAATCTTAATTTTATTCAGCGGTATAAACTTTGAGAGTAACATAACCAATGAATATGGTTCGTCTCCGGTAGAGCATGCCGCACTCCAAATTTTCAGATCTTTTCCAAAGCGCTCCATCAAATATGGAATTACTTCTCTTTCCAACAGAGTCCATTGCTCAGGGTTTCGGAAGAATTCCGAAACATTTATTGTTATATAATTGATAAATTCTTCATAGATAACCTTATCTGACTTAAGCTTATTAACATATTCGGAATAGGATTCAATACTATGCTTTGTAATCAACGCCTCAATCCGCCGTTTCATCTGACGTTCTTTGTAAGCGTTTAAATCAATTTTAGTCATATCATAAATGGATTGTTTAAAAGCTTCATAAGTGCCAAGCAAGTCGTTTCTCCTTTATCATATGTTGTTTTATTACTACTGTGCCATATCAGTCTCAGCGGATGCTTCAACAGGTGCCTCAAGAGCTTTTACACTTAAGCTGATCTTTTTATCTTCCTTGTTAAATTCTACTACCTTCGCTGTGATTTCCTGTCCGATTTTCAAAGCATCAGAAGGTTTCTCAACATGCTCTCTGGAAATCTGTGATACATGAAGGAGTGCATCAATACCAGGTTCTAACTCTACAAAAGCGCCAAAATCAGTCATACGGGCAATCGTACCACTTACCACATTACCAACTGCATATTTTTCTTCGGCATTAATCCAAGGATTTGCACCTTCAAATTTTAAGCTCAGCGCAATCTTCTCACCCTGTATATCTTTTACGAAAGCCTTTACAACATCACCAACCTTGAATACCTTCTTCGGATTCTCAACTCTTCCCCAAGACATTTCGGAGATATGAAGTAATCCGTCAGCACCGCCAAGATCAATGAATGCACCAAAATCCGTAATATTTTTGACAGTACCCTCAATTGTCATTCCAACTGCAATTCTGCTGAATAAATCTTTCTTTAAAGCATCTTTCTTTGTAACGATTAACTGCTTGCGGTCACCAATTATTCTTCTCTTCTTCGGATTAAATTCTGTAATTACAAATTCAATTGTCTCTCCTGCATATTTAGCAAGATCCTTCTCATAACTATCTGATATAAGGCTGGCAGGGATAAATACTCTTGCTTCATCAATGATTACGCTCAAGCCGCCGTTTAATACCGCAGCAACCTTTGCTGTTAGAACTTCATGCTTCTCAAAAGCTTCTTCGAGTCTCTTGTTACCCTTTTCAGCAGCAAGCCTCTTATAGGTTAAGGATACTTGTCCTTCACCATCATTTACTTTAAGAATCTTAGCCTGCATGGTATCACCTACCGTTACAGCGGTTCTTAAATCAAGGTTAGGTGTATTGGTATATTCATTTCTTGTAATGATACCTTCCGACTTGTAGCCTATATTTAAGATGATTTCATCTTCTTTTACACCCAAGACAATTCCTTCTACAACATCACCGTTGCTTATTTTCACTACTTTCTCTTCTTCTAATAATTGTTCAAAACTCTTTTCTGACATAGCGGTATGAACCTCCTTGATAATATTGTTTGGGGTCGATGCCCCTGCTGTAATACCTACGTTTCGATAAGATTTAAGCAAACTTAAATCCAGGTCATCAAGTTTCTGTATATAGTAAGTATTTTCACATTCTTTTTTACAAATTTCATATAACTTTCTTGTATTTGAGCTATGTTTCCCACCAATCACTATCATAGCCTCAGACTGCTGTGCTAATTGATAAGCTTCGGTTTGACGCTCTTTTGTGGCATTACAAATTGTGTTTAAAACAAGTATATCATAACCCTTTTTTGATATAATTTCAACTAAATCTTGAAATTTCTTGTAATTAAATGTCGTCTGTGCTACGATACAAAGCTTATTTTCCCGCGGAAGATCAAAGTTTTGCGCTTCCTCTTCCTTTTCTATCACTGTATATCCCGGTAAATTAGACTCCGGTAAGTATTTATGACACCAACCGACGATCCCTTCCACTTCCGGATGAGATCCGTTTCCGATGATAATAATAGGATGCCCCTCAGCACTTTCTTCCATTACAGCTTGGTGAATTTTTTTTACATATGGACAGGTTGCATCGATTACTTTATGACCATAGGAAGAAAGTTCTTTCTGAAGCTGTTCCGAAACTCCGTGGGATCGTATAATTATTGTTCCCTTCGGAAGGTTTTTTAATTCTTCGGGTGCTTCAACGACTGTTACACCTTTTTTGTTTAAATCTGCAACCACTTCTTCATTATGAATAATCGGCCCAAAGGTATAAACATGATTACCGGCCGATGCTTCTGTATATACCAGATCAACTGCTCTTTGTACACCAAAACAAAATCCGGCACTTTTTGCTGTTGTTATTTTCAAAGAATTCAACTTCCTTTACGATTATATTCGGCAGCAGTGCCGCTTAATAATAAACCATCCCATTATATAAAAAGCTCGTTGTAAAACTAAATCCGAACCATACGAACAATTTTATTCACGACCTCATCAATTGACATATCGGAGGTATCCAGATAAATGGCATCACATGCCTGCTTAAGAGGGGCAATCTCTCTGGTCATATCCCTGTTGTCTCGTTCGATAATGTCCCTTTCAATTTCACTGATCTGAGCATCAATTCCTTTATCTTTTAGCTGCATCCATCTTCTTTTTGCCCGCTCTGCGGAGCTTGCTGTCAGATAGATTTTTAAGTCGGCATCAGGAAGGACACATGTCCCGATATCCCTTCCGTCCATTACTACACTTTCCTTTTTCGCAATCTCCTGCTGCAATTCAAGCAGCTTTAACCTTACTGCCTTATTTACCGATATGGTGCTGGTCATATTGCCGACCTCTTCCGTACGGATGAAATCGTTAACGTTTTCGCCGTTTAAAATGACAAGCTGTTCTCCGTCCTGATAAGTAATAGTAACATTCACATTTTGACAAGCCTGTTCCATCTTATCACTCTGTGCGGTATCAATATTATTTCTTAAAAAATACAACGCTACAGCACGGTACATCGCTCCTGTATCCACATAGATAAACCCCAGCTGCCTGGCAATCTGCTTTGCAATGGTACTTTTACCGGCTCCGGCCGGCCCGTCAATTGCAAGATTAAAATTCTTCATGGCAATTATCCTCCGAGTTACTTATTTTTACATCTCTATCTTACAGAGCATCCTGCCAGATAGGCCGTAGACCAGGCAATTTGTAAATTAAAACCGCCGGTCAAAGCGTCTAAGTCAAGAACTTCTCCAATAAAATATACATTATTTACCAGTCTGCTTTCCATCGTAGAGGGATTGATCTCCTTAATATTAATTCCGCCCTTTGTAATAACAGCCTGATTATAATCACTAGGCTTTGTAATATGAAAGGTAAAATTCTTTAATAAAAGCACAAGCCTTTGCCGTTCTTCCTTTGTAATTGAATTCACTTTCTTCTCCGGATCAATCATACTAAGTCGAATGATAACATCAATTAATTTATTTGGCAATAGGTGCTCAAGCGAATTCTTAAATTGTTTATTTTTTAATTCTTCAAAATCCCGTAAAATTCGAATATCCAGCTGTTCCGCTGTCAGAGCGGGTTTAAGGTCAATTCCAAGCATCAATGTTTCCTGCCTTGAAAGGTTATTTACCAGATAACTGCTCGCACTTAAAATTACTGGACCGCTCACACCAAAATGAGTAAACAGCAATTCACCAAAATCCCGGTACATTTGTTTATCACCAGAGTTTATTACAATTTCTATATTTCTTAAGGAAAGTCCCATCAGATCCTTTACAAAAGCTTCTTTCACATGTAGCGGAACTAAAGAAGGATAGAGTTCTGTCACAGTATGTCCCATTTTTCTTGCAAAGCGATAACCATCGCCGGTCGAACCGGTTGTTGAATAAGATAATCCACCTGTTGCTATTATCACTGCATCTCCGGTTAATATTTCCTTTGAATTTTTAAGACGGATTCCAGAAAAGCTGCCATCTTCGGTAACGATCTCTGTGACTTCGCTATGATATCGGACTACTACAGACTGCCGTTCTAATTCACGTTTTAACACTGCAATCACATCGGAGGATTTATCGGAAGATGGAAAAACACGGTTTCCCCGTTCTGTCTTAATGGATAATCCAAGCTGTTCAAAAAAATCCATCGTATCAAAATTACTGAAGGTATGAAAGGCGCGGTACAGAAACTTAGGATTGCTCACGATCTGCTGAAAGAACTCTTCTTTATCACAGGCATTCGTAAGATTGCACCTTCCCTTTCCGGTGATAAACAGTTTCTTACCCAGTTTTTCATTTTTTTCAAGCAAAACAACCTTGTGTCCGTTTCTTGCCGCTGCTATCGCGCCAAGCATACCGGCTGCCCCGCCTCCTATTACAAATACTTTACTCACATCTACCTCCAATAAGGTCATACATAGGATGGATGAAACACCCTCTGCTATTTCAAAATTACATGTTTACTTTATATAAGAATTCAAGCGTAAAAGCCTAATATGATTTATCCGATGGATATAGATGCGCTCCTATCCATCTGCACAACTTAAATTAGACTTTTATTATATAAACGCGCCGAGTAAGGCGAGTGTGTATCCGCCGGAGGCTGTCTAATTCTCACGCAGGTTTATATTAATCTAGGTGCTGAAAATCAGCGTGAAATTTGATACTTGTTCTTATAAGGAATATATAATAACATAAAATCAGGTAATTGTCGAATACAAAATAATGTATCGCAATTACCTAATTCATTTTGCTTCTTTTATTGCTGCATATAGACTTCATTTATTCCCATATTAAGGGTTTCACTTTTATAAGCCTTACCTTCTACCCTGTAAATCACCTTCGAATAGCCATCCAGATTATCAATCAGGCTTTGTGCGATCGCATTCAGGATAGCCGTCTCATAGCCTGAACCCATATTAGTATAAGGAGCCTTGTCCTTTTGAAAGCTTACAATAACAGCTTCATCCTTTGTTGTAACACTATCAATTCCAATCATAATCGACTGATCTGCCATTGCTTCCACCACTGTCTTTACAATCAGCTCCGGTGTAATAACATTATTGTCCGACACACGTGCTATTACAGGTTGCAGATTTCCGTCATCTGCATTTACTGTGTATACAGAAAGTTCTTTATTCACTCCAGGACTTTGTGCTGCCCGTGTAATAGAAGCACTGCCTTCCTTTGAGGGGTTAGGTTTCTCTTTGGATTCTGTATCCTGATTATTCTGACTTACCTCCGGTGTTAACGTTACTTCATCAGATGCTTGATTCGTGTTTCCTTTAAAATTATCGCATCCGGTTAATAGGAGGATTCCAACCAGCATTATGATCAACACAAATTTACTTTTGAACCGTTCCATAAAACCTCCATTTGCCGCAAACCGCGAACTTGAATAACAATACCATATTTGCAGTCATTACCTATTTCCTATCTTCACAATAGGATAAAACTGTGTCATTTCTATGTTAAATGTCACTGTTTTTTTATGGGAATTAACGGTAAAAAAGTAATTATTTTGTTTGATTTATATCAGATTTCTACGAAGTAAATCCAATGCATAAATAACACTGAGTTCACGGACCTTCTGACGGTTTCCCTTCCATCTGAATTCACTTACAGTTACTTTTTCCTTGACAAAGCATGCGATATAAACCAGACCAACCGGTTTCTCACGGGTTCCGCCATCCGGTCCGGCAATACCGGTAATAGCCAGTGCTGTATCAGAACCGGTTGTTTTTGCTGTTCCGACAACCATCTCCTGTGCTGTCTGCGCACTCACTGCGCCGTATCTGCGAAGTGTTTCTTCCTTTACACCAAGGTATTTCATTTTTGCTTCGTTGGAATAAGTAATGAAGCCTTCCTTCAGCATATCCGACACGCCCGAAACATTAACAAGACGTCCGGTTAGAAGTCCACCAGTACAGGATTCTGCTGTGGCTACAGTATATTTCTTTTTCTTGAGCAGGGCTACAACTACTTCCTCAAGTTTCTCATTTTCTTCCGTGGAATAAATATTATCGCCAAACCTGTTGTATAATTCGTCCACTACCGGTTTTAGAAGCTTCTCGGCTTCTGTATCATTGTCTGCAGCAGCAGTAATCCGAAAATGAACCTCTCCCTCCTTAGCATAGGGAGCGATTGTCGGATTGTTCTGTTTTTCAATCATGTCAAGGATATCTGTCTCCGCTTTGCTTTCTCCAATTCCACAGATTTTAACCATTTTAGAAACAAACATTTTATTCTGTTTTTTCTGTAAATAAGGGAAAATATGCTGATCAAACATCGGCTGCATCTCAGACGGCGGACCAGGAAGAAGGATAATCGTCTTTCCCTCTATATCAGCAATGTAACCCGGAGCTGTTCCATTATCGTTTTCTACTACAATAGAACCTTCTATTTTCAGTGCCTGCTTCCAGTTATTATCTGTAATTACGCGCGGAATGACATCCCCGCTGTAGCGAAATTGAAAATAAGAAGCAATTCTCTCCTTAGATGTCTCATCCATAATAAGTTCCCGACTAAGTACCTTGGCTACTGTCTCTTTCGTCATATCATCCTGCGTCGGACCAAGTCCTCCCGTTAAAATAACAATATCTGATCTTGACAGTGCGGTCTTTAATACCTCACATAGTCTTTTGTCATTGTCCCCGACCGTAATCTGGTAATACAGGGAAAATCCAAGTTGCGCACACTTTCTGGATAAATAATTAGCATTGGTATTTACGATATTGCCCAACAGTAATTCTGTTCCGACACTAATCAATTCTACCGTCATCTTATACATCCCTTTCTTATTTCATGTGTAAGCAAAATACTATTGTTTCTCACTCAGAACCTTTTTATTCTTTATCATATAATCCATTAAAGATACTACAGTCAATATAACCGCCAGATATATGACAATCTGTTCCAATATATTGATAACCGGATGATTAAAATGAAAAATCAACATAACACTCATAATCATCTGTACATTCGTTTTTACTTTTCCCCACCAGCTGGCGGCAATTACAATTCCATTATCGGAGGCAATCAGACGGAAACCGCTGATAATAAATTCACGGGCTATAATGATAATCACAATCCATGCAGGCAGTAGGTTAAGCTCTACAAAACAAATTAGTGCACTGCAAACCAGCAGCTTATCTGCCAGAGGGTCCATGAACTTTCCGAAATTTGTAACAAGCTTTCTCTTTCTTGCAATATAACCGTCTAAAAAATCAGATATGGCAGCAATAATAAAAACAGCTGCTGCAATATATTTCGCATATGGAATACCCGGATTCAACATGAAAATCAGGAAAATCGGAATCATAAAAACTCGGAACAATGTTATTTTATTCGGTAGATTCATAATAATAACCAAGCCTTTCTTCAAAGTCAGCAAATCTGATTGCATGACATTATTTTACAGAGTTATTACAATTATCAATCATTTTTTAATTTTGACCCTCTGTCTTAACCGAAACCATTTCTCCTACCAGGTCATATCCTTTTGCTCCGGTAACTTTCGCATTGACCATATCGCCAGACATCAGTTCATTTTCACAACACAGAAAAAAGAAACCATCGACAGATGGTGCATCCATATAAGTTCTACCAATATAGACATTATCCTCTTCTGTAATCTTTCCCTCTACCAGTACACGAAAAGTCTTATTCGTAAGCTGCGCAGTATGTTCAAATACAATTGACTGCTGAAGCTTCATAATTTCCTTCTGCCGTTGTTTTTTTACTTTTGCAGTTATCTGAGGCTTTAGCTTTGCTGCAGGAGTCTGATCTTCCTTTGAATAAGTAAATACCCCTAATCTTTCAAATTGCATTTCCTTCACAAACGCGACAAGTTCTTCGTGTTCTTCCTGTGTCTCTGTGGGAAAACCTGTGATTAATGTGGTGCGAAGAACAGTTCCCGGCAGATTTTTTCGCAGCTTTGCAATTATCTCGACCAGATCTTTTTTGCTGGTTCTTCTTCCCATCAGTTTCAGAATCCGATCGGATGCATGTTGAATAGGTATATCCAGATAACGGCAGATTTTCGGCTCACGTTTCATTGTTTCAATCAGTTCATCTGTTATTTCTTCCGGATAGCAGTATAATATTCTAATCCATTCAATTCCTTCTATCTTACACAGCTGTGTTAAAAGCTTTGGCAATGATTTTTCGCCATACAAATCCTGTCCGTAAAGAGTCGTTTCCTGTGCAACTAAAATCAGTTCTTTCACACCCTGTAAAGCCAGATACCCGGCTTCCCTGATCAAATCCTCCATCGGAACACTTCGGTAATTTCCTCTTACCTGCGGTATAATACAATAGGTACAGTGCTTGTCACAGCCTTCCGCAATTTTAAGATAAGCAAAATAGCTTCCGGAGGTGATCAACCGGTTACTTTCCATTTTCGGAAGCCTGTCCAAATCCTCAAAGCAGGTGTGCTTTTTACCATCCGTTATTTCCTCTATTACCTTTAATATCTCAGTAAAGCTTGAAGTCCCCAAAAGTGCATCCACCTCAGGAATTTCAGTCAATATTTCCTCCTTATACCGCTGTGCAAGGCAGCCTGTAACAATCAGTGCTTTCAGGCTACCAGATTTTTTATACTCAGCCATCTCCAATATAGTATTAATACTTTCCTGCTTGGCATCATGGATAAAACAACAACTATTAATTATTATGATATCCGCCTCTTGTTCTTCATTAATAATCCGGTATCCGTTATCATGCAATATACCAAGCATATTCTCGCTGTCTACAAGGTTTTTATCACAACCAAGAGAAATAAAGAAAATATTCATTCTTTGCCCATGCCTTTCCTAGTTTTCATTCTGCACCAACATTGTAACAGCTTTTTCATATAAAATAAAGCATATTCCAGTGTTATGTAGGTAGAATGACATCATAATAATAAAAATTCTTCATATATTTCAGATATTTGTAACGGCTGCCCGGAAGCTTAAATGATTTATAGTCACCTACAAGGGATGAAGAAATAAAATGCATAATACATCTGTAGTCTCTGCCGCGGTTAAGCGTTCGAAGTCCTAATTCTATATTTTTTCGTACCCGCTGCATTGCTTTGCTTTGATCTACTGTTGTAATTAAAACTCCATCCTTAAACCTTAGTTCATATACATTCTGATATGAAAAGCAGGCAAGTGTTCCGTTTTTATTATAGTATTCTCTGATCTTATTTTCTCCGATCAATATTGTTCCGCTATAGAAAATCCTTCTGCCATACAATTCATTTGATTGATTATCCTCTTGCGTATCTTCACTCTTCAATACTATTTTATCCAGTTTTAAGCGAAAATTCTCTATCGTAAATTCACTGGAGAATGAGTTTGAAAGAGAAGCCTTTGATAATGGGAGTAAACCAAGCGCAGCCGGATGTATCATAAATTCTTCTTCGGCGTCCAGCACCTGATAGACTCGATTCATACATACAATCTTTTGTTCGATATTCATTAAAAATTATCCCCCACGCTAATCTAATTCTATTATAAAACAGATTCTACACAGTTATTCATTAGCATTGCAATGGTCATAGGACCTACTCCACCCGGCACAGGTGTGATTGCAGATACATGCTCTAGTACATCTTCATAATCCACATCACCGCAAAGCTTATTATTCTCATTTCTGTGTATACCCACATCAATTATAACGGCGCCTTCTTTCACATATTCCTTCGTAATAAAACGAGGTTTTCCGAGCGCAACAATTAGAATATCTGCACGTTTAGCCACTTCTTTCAAGTTATTTGTTCTTGAATGGCAGATGGTAACAGTTGCATTTTCACGAAGCATCAATAAAGCCATAGGTTTTCCTACTATATTACTTCTTCCGATAACAACACATTCCTTACCTTCCATCGCGATACCGGAACGCTTTAAAAGCTGAATAATTCCGGCCGGAGTACAAGACACAAAGCCTTTCTGACCGATACTTAATGCTCCTACACTTTGTGGATGAAAACCATCGACATCTTTGCACGGTGAAATAGTCTTAATAATCGTATCCTCATCGATATGAGCGGGCAGAGGCAGCTGTACCAAAATTCCGTTAACAGAGGCATCTTCATTCAGTTTTTTAACCAGTTCAACCAGTTCTTCCTGTGTTGTACTCTCAACAAGCTCATATGCCAGGGATTTAATACCGGTATATTCACAAGCCTTTTTTTTATTTCCGACATATACAGAAGACGCCGGATCATTTCCGACCTGAATTACCGCCAATGTAATTTGGATTCCTTTTTCATTTAAAGCAGAAACCTTAACTTTCAATTCTTCTTTTATTTCTGCAGATATTTTTTTACCATCCATTATGATCGCCATATTAACCTCCATCTGCCGTCTGGCAGTACATAATCAGGTTGAAAAAGTTTACTTTTCAACCCGACTTCATTCCAGTGCCTATTTTAACGCACATCTTTGTATATTATTCTATGCTTCCATTTCTTTTATTCTACGATATAGCATCTCATTAACCGGTGTTGCAATTCCATATTCTTGTCCAAGACGGTTGATCGTCCCAGAAAATAATTCTACTTCCGTAGAACGGTGCGCCTGCGTATCCTGGCGCATAGAAGGTTTCCCTTGCGGATCAAGACTGTTAATAACTCCTATCCAATTGGTGATATCATCATCGCTCAAGTTAATTTTCTTAGCCTGTGCAATTTTAAGAACTTCTTTCATAGCCAGGAGCATAGTATCTCTGGCTTGACCGTCTTTTTGAACCCCGCCGTAATTTGTCTCATACACTGCAACTGCCTGGTTAACCCCTACATTTAACAGCAATTTATTCCAAAGCTGCCTTTGCATATCCTCGGGTAGTCGATACGGAAGCTTAATTCTGTCAAAAAACTTCGTGACTGCATCAAGATACGGTGACGGACTGCCATCCTTCGTTCCGACGCATACATATCCCATGTGATGATAAGTCATCTGATTGCCTTCTTTTACCGCATCCATTCCTTGAACGGTACATAGTAAAACCCGATTCTCTCCAAATGCTTCAGCCAGATAGTCCTCGCTGGTAATGCCATTTAAGGTGGACAGGATGATCGTATTCTCACCGACCTGGTGGCCGACGCTGCGTATGGCCTCTTCCAGCTGTCCAAATTTCACGGCAAAAATCAATAAATCGGCTGGATTTTCTTCCTGATCCGTAAGATATGTAAAATGACACTGTTTTTCATTACAGTAAATTCCCTGCTTGCGATATTTTATTATACGGTTTTCATCCGCTACAATCCTTAAATCTCCTGCCGGCAGTCTTCCAGACATGTAATCACCATACATAATACCAAGTGCACCAAGACCAATAATGGATACTGTTCTGATCTCCATAAAATCCCCCCGTCATTTCCAATTATGCTACTGTTTTTTACATAAATAAGGAACGAATGATGAAAAGAGACTGATTCCATCCTTTTCAACCGGAAATTCTCCGCAATGCTCCGAAGCATTTTTAAAGTTTTTCTTACCTGCGTAAAGTTGAAATTTTGGAACAGTCTCTTTTCTGAAAAACATTGATCAGCACTGTAATACATGTTTACTAACTCACGGAATTACCACCAGTATTAACCGCGGTAATAATTTATCAAACATCCCTTCAGGATAATCTCTCTCTCATCATCCGTCAATTCACCAAGTGTCAGAGTAAATTCCTGCATGTCCTTATTTACTACATATGCTTTTATCTCTGAATTTTTCTGTGCCACTGCCTTCTTAATATCTTTTACAAAGATATAATCACCATTTTCAAACGGAAGCTCTTCCCTTAACAGGAACGGCAGCATACCCCAATTGATCAAATTAGAACGATAACGCTTTGTCGCGTACTCATTCGCGATATTAGCAAAGCCGCCAAGTACTTTCTGACAGCTTGCTGCCTGCTCTCTGGCGGATCCGTCACCGGGCTTTACTGCAAAAATGGTACTGCCAATCTGGATAGCCTTCGGATCAATTGAAAATTTGCCGGCAATCTTAGCATATACATCCTTCAATTCTTCGTTCGCTTCTATTATGTCTTCTCCTGCTAATCTTGCCTTCTCCGCCTTTTGAACTTCCTTTGCACGGCCTACATAAGCAGGATCTTTACGGGAAAGGGTAAATTCAGCAAGACCCAGAGGATTGGAGCGATAGGAGGAAGTCTCTCCGGAAGGTATTAATTCATCGGTTGTTGTAACCGGATCATGAATTTCAGACACTACCTTAAGGATCATATCATCTGTTAATGAAGTCATTGCAGGCCAGTCAACAATACCCGGGCCAAACTTGATATCCACAGCAGGATCTGATTTTCCAACACCATTATATACACGATTTTCATAAATCTTACTGTCAAAGAAATATTTTGGCTTTTTAAAATTAACATCAATATTTTCCGCAGAGGTTAAATAGCCCTGATTAGCAGCTGTTGCAGCTATGGATCTGGCATCCATTAAAGCAACGGAAGCAATCTGTCCATTCGTAATTTTAGAGCCCTCCCTGTTCGGGAAGTTTCTGGTCGTATGACGGATTGAGAAACCATTATTCGCAGGCACATCACCTGCTCCAAAGCATGGACCGCAGAAGGCCGTTCGGATGGTTGCGCCGGTTGCCATTAATTTTGCTACGGAGCCGTTTTTCACTAGCTCCATAAATACAGGCTGACTTGCTGGATATACACTTAAGGAGAATTCATCGGAGCCAATAAATTTACCCTCCAGAATATCAGCTGCATCACAGATATTTTCGAATCCGCCTCCGGCACAGCCTGCTATTGTTCCCTGCTCGACATATAATCTGCCGTTTCTTACCTTGTCCTTTAAGGAGTATTTTACTTTACCATTGCCAAGGCTTACCAATGCCTTTTTCTCTACCGCATCTAAAATATCATAAAGATTTTCATTCAGCTCATCAATCGTATAGACATTGCTGGGGTGGAACGGCATCGCAATCATAGGTTTTATCTGTGCTAAGTCCACATAGACCATTCCGTCATAATACGCTACCTTACCCGGCTTTAATTCTTTATAATCCTCTGCTCTGTGATGGATATCATAGAAATCCTTAACCTCATCATCTGTTGTCCAGATTGAGGATAAGCAAGTGGTTTCGGTTGTCATAACATCAATTCCAATTCTGAAATCAACACTGAGATTTTTGATACCGTCTCCGACAAATTCCATTACCTTATTGTTTACATATCCATTTGCAAAAACCGCTCCAATGATTGCCAGCGCAACATCCTGTGGGCCAACACCCTTTCCGGGTGTTCCAGTTAAGTAAATAGCTACTACTTCCGGCATATTAATGTCATATGTTTTTTCGAGAAGCTGCTTTACAATCTCAGGTCCTCCTTCACCGACTGCCATCGTACCAAGAGCTCCATAACGAGTATGGCTGTCAGAACCCAGTATCATATTACCACAGGCTGCCAGCATCTCACGGGCATACTGGTGAATGACTGCCTGATGAGGCGGAACATAGATCCCTCCGTATTTCTTTGCACAGGACAGACCAAACATGTGATCATCTTCATTAATTGTACCACCGACTGCGCATAGACTGTTGTGGCAATTAGTAAGTACATAGGGAACCGGAAATTTCTCCAGACCGCTTGCTCTTGCCGTCTGAATAATACCTACAAAGGTAATATCGTGCGAAGTTAATTTATCAAACTTAATTTTTAGTTTCCGATCATTTCCCGAGGTATTATGATTGCTCAGTATACCATAAGCCATTGTTTCTTTCCTGGCAGTATCCTGCTCTGTATTCTCCGCTCCGGTCTTAGACTTCACTACGGAAACAGCTTCGTTACTGTCTTCCACTATTTCGGTACCATTTAACAAATAGATACCCTTATCATATAATTTTATCATATTTACCTCCAAATGATTTATTGATAAATTTCTCCTTTGCTTAAGTTAATAGTAAATATTTCATTACAGTCGATCAGTTTTGTAGAGAGGAGGCCATTAGCAGCCTTAATCTTAAGCTTAACAAGATTGTCATCACCTGTTTTTTCTAAAGTGACCTTTATATTACCTTCGAATTTATCATTGAAGGTTCCCGTATCAACCAATAGTTCATTGTGTCCTTCAAATTTGATACGAACCTCACAATTTGCATTAGAGTTCCAGAGGTTAACAGGCTCTATTGCAACTTTATTCGTTTTCTTTGCATTAATATTGTCGAGCTTCACAACATCTGAAATTGCGCCGTCTGTATCTACAAAGCCTGCACTGACATATTCAAGCTTCAAATCTGTATGATTTTTCACTATGAAACGCCCGCTTCGACTCTCTGTGAACATTAATATAGCAATCATAATCAGTATAACGGCAGCAGCAACGCTAACCTTTATAATATTGCTTGCAGAATCAAAAAACTTGGGTTTTAGTTCTTTTGTAACATTTTTCTTATCCATTTCTATAGTTCCTCCATACCTATAATCAGATTTTTTCAGACATTTTTAATAATAATAGTTATACTGGAAATAATCAAGTCCTAATTTAGCTTTTATATAAACGAATCCAATTATATCGTCACCGTTTAAAGTCAAGTCATATTCTATTGCTGTACATTAACTCTAAGATAAGCGTCTTTAGGAGGAGATAATCTCACAAAGTAAATTTATCTCAGGTAAAACGATAAAGAAATGTTTTACGAAGTTATTCGTATTACAAACAAAAACAGCAGATCTCCCATTCATCCGGTAAAATCTGCTGCGTGTCTGTCATTTTTTATTGATGATTTCCCGAAAAATATATATTCATACTCTTCTTCTGTTTCTCCTGATTATTACGAAACATATAAATCAAACCCATTAATAAGCTACTGATTGCTATTGCAAAACAAAGTGTAATCTTAACCTGTGCATCAGGCTGAAAATCCACGTATGACAGGCAGAAGATAAGTGCCGTTGCAGATATCACAGCAAATAATAATCCTCCTGCAAAACACCTGTACTTACTCATTTTATATCTATGTATGAACTTCTTCATTGCAGCCCCCTTAATCTCATTCCTTATCTTATGTTACAAATAGAATTTTCTGTTATTCTTCTTCTACCATAAGTATTTCGGATAAGAAATATTTCTTTCTACACTATAATAAACGAGGCATACAATAAAAAAGTTGCATTATTATAATTATTTATTAATTAATTTTATCCTGCGCCAGCAAACTGATCACGGAAAACCGTTCCCTTAAAGCAGACTCCAGAATTGCAGCAGTTTTTTCAAGCAAAACTTATAATCGATTTTATCTATACTTTTTATCGCATGAATTGGAATTTCAGTATATAAAGTTCCATTAATATAATATTTGGCTTTTCCCACCTGGCTATCGGCTTTTACAGGAGCCTCCAGCAACTTAGGTATATCATATTCAATCTTAACCTTCTCATCCTTGCGCATCAGCAGAGACAGATTGCCGCTCAGTGCCAGTGCTTCATATCTTTGCTGGCCATTATGAACAAACACGGGACTCATGTCGGCATTTTCAAAGATTTGTTTATTTTCATAATTTTCTACGCCATAATCCATTAGTTCCTTCGTATCCATCCATTTAAAATTCTTATTCGGAGGCCAGCCGCAGCCCAGTACCACTGATATTAAAGTACGGTCCGGCCGTTTAATTGCACCGACAAAACAGTAACCGGCATCGTTTGTAAATCCGGTTTTGACCCCGATTGCTCCATCCATCATATAGAGAAATCTATCTTTGTTGGACACATGAAAACTTCTTTTTCCTTTTAAATCATGAAATTCATGGGAGGAGGTATTCGTAATCTTAATAAATTGCTCGTTCTTAATTGCATAGCTTGCAATTACCGCAAGATCTCTGGCAGTTGTGTGATGTCCCGGAGCATCCAAACCATTTGGAGTCACAAAATGAGTATGTTCACAGCCCAAAGCTTTGGCTTTCTCATTCATCATAGCAGCAAAACCCTCCACAGAGCCTCCGACATGTTCTGCAATTGCTACTGCAGTATCATTATGACTCTCCAGCATCAGAGAATATAATAAATCCCCCAAATAATACTGTTCTCCCGCTTTGCTATTTAACTGTACATCCGGCATTCGTGCTGCATTGGCAGAAATGGTAACTACTTCGTCAGGACTGGCATTTTCCAAAGTCACAATGCAGGTCATAATCTTGGTGGTACTCGCCATCGGCAATTCTTTGAAACCATTTTTTTCGAATAATACCCGGTTATTTGTTGCATCCAGCAATAAGGATGATACTGCATGGAGCTTCAAATTCTGCGGCACCGGATCATCAGCCTCACTAACCGGATCTTCTTTTTCCTGTGTAGAAAGCATATTCTGGTTTTCCTGCCCGCCTGTCTTTGCCCTTTTATTCTCTTCTCTTATCTTCTTCTCATCATCATAAATCAAACCGGTTGATCGAAACAATTCATTACTTCGAGTTTTTAATGAAACGAATTGAAAGGCAGAAAAGATTATTAATACTGCAAGGCAAGGTATAATTTTAAGTAATTTCTTTTTCACGGATACCATCCTAACTATCTCTTCATATTAATTTATTGTAAAAGCTCCAGATTATTCATACTTATCATCAATCCTGCACAGGTTTTTTTACACTCCATATCATGCTTCATTTCTTCCTTTTTAATTCGTCTGTTCACTGTATCTATGATTTTGTCCATAAATCAAACGAAACATTGCAGTATTTACTACAGCCTGCGTTTAAAATCTTCATAATTAAATTGCTTTATGATCTTTATACCTTCCTCTTGCGTATTCAAAAGAATGGATGGCAGATTAATGCCGTTAAAGGTATTATTCTTCACCATCGAATAAATCGCCATATCACAGAACACAAGCCGGTCCCCTACTTGTAAAGGCTCCGGAAAGGAGTAATCACCGATTACATCTCCCGCCAGGCAAGTCGGACCGCCCAGGCGGTAGGTGTGCGGATACTCCCATGCTTTTCCTGATCCGATTATATGCGGACGGTAAGGCATCTCAAGAACATCTGGCATATGGCAGGCAGCTGAGGTATCCATGATCGCCAGCTCCATCCCGTTTTCGGAAAGCTCAAGTACGGAGCTTATCAGATAGCCGGTGTTAAGCGCCACTGCCTCGCCCGGTTCCAGGTACACCTGCACCTGATAAGTTTCCTTTACCTGCTGTATGCAGTGCACCAGCGTTTCCAGATCATAGTCCTCCCTTGTTATATGATGACCTCCGCCAAAATTAATCCATTTCATCCGGTGCATAAAGACACCAAATTTTTCTTCAACTACCTTCAGTGTTCTCTCCAATACATCGGAATTTTGCTCACACATGGTATGAAAATGTAAACCCTCAATCCCATCCAGATCAGCCACGGCAAGCTTATCAAGCGTAATTCCGAAGCGTGAATTAACAAAGCAGGGGTTGTACAAATCCGTCTCAATTTCAGAATATTCCGGATTAATACGAAGTCCGCAGGATATTTTCCTGTTCGCTGCAGCAATTCTATCCTTATACTTATCCCATTGCTGTATGGAGTTAAATACAATGTGATCACAAAATTCCATGATCTCATCAAATTCCTCTTCCCGGTAAGCAGGTGCAAAGATGTGCACTTCCTTGCCCATCTCCTCCCGTCCAAGCCTGGCTTCAAATAGCGAGCTTGCGGTTGTACCGCTTAAATAACTGCGAAGCAGCGGATAGGTGGAATACATCGAGAAGGCTTTCTGCGCAAGCAAGACCTCACAACTGGTCCGGTCCATAACGGATTTTAATATCGTACAGTTTTTCCGAAGCAGCTCTTCCTCCATAACATAGGAAGGTGTCGGAACAGCGTATTGATCAAAATTCATATTTCACTCCATTTCCGCACTGTTGTTGCATATTTTTAGTTTGTGTATTTGGGTAATTGAAAAACCTGAAAATTATTTTGCATTGTATACATGAAGCTGCAGCTCAATAGATTCATAATTATCAAAAAAGGTACTGCAGACATTTTACTTCCTGCAGGGAAGCAGATGTCCGGCAGTACCCGATCAATTATTCCACCATATCCGGCTGGAAGCTTTCCTTCCATGGTAATCCGCAGCTATTTAACTTCTCCATGAAGGGATCCGGATCAAATTCCTCCACATTATATACGCCCGGTTTTTTCCATTTTCCGGTAAGTACCATCATGGCGCCAATCATAGCCGGAACACCGGTCGTATAAGATATTGCCTGGGAGCCTACCTCACAGTAGCATTCTTCATGGTCACAAACGTTGTAAACATAATACTGTACTTCTTTGCCATCCTTGACACCCGTATAGATGCAGCCAATATTTGTCTTTCCCTTGGTTCTTGGCCCCAGAGATGCCGGGTCAGGCAAAACCGCCTTTAAAAACTGCAGTGGAACAATTTTATGACCTTCATAATCAATCGGTTCAATTGAAGTCATACCAACATTCTGTAGTACTCTAAGATGGGTTAAATACCGCTCCGAGAACGTCATAAAGAAACGGATTTTCTTGATCCCCGGCATGTTTTTAGCCAATGATTCCATTTCCTCATGGTGCAGCAAATACATATCCTTCTCGCCTATTTCCGGGAATTTATAAACGCGTTTGATTGACATCGGTTCCGTCTCTATGAATTCTCCGTTTTCAAAATAGCTTCCATTCGCAGTCACCTCACGAATATTGATCTCGGGATTAAAATTGGTTGCAAACGGATAGCCATGGTCTCCAGCATTGGCATCCAAAATATCAATCGTATGGATCTCATCAAAATAATGCTTGAGGGCATAGGCAGAGAACACACCTGTTACGCCCGGGTCAAAGCCGCAGCCAAGAACTGCCGTAATGCCTGCCTTTTCAAATCGCTCACGGTATGCCCATTGCCATTTGTACTCAAATTTGGCTGTATCAATTGGCTCATAATTTGCTGTATCAAGATAATCCACCTTTGTAGCCAGACAAGCATCCATTATCGTTAAGTCCTGATAGGGAAGTGCTACATTAATTACGATATCTGGTTTATAGCTTTCTATCAGGGCAATCAATTCCTCTGTATGATCTGCATCAACCTGTGCGGTAGTTACATTTGTCTTATAGGCCTTTGCTTCAACCTGTGCTTTCAGAGTATCACACTTGGAAACGGTTCTGCTGGCAATACAGATTTCCTCGAAGACCTCAGAATTCTGACAGCATTTATGAACAACAACACCGGCAACACCACCGGCACCGATTATTAAAGCTCTACTCATTTTTATCCTCCTTTAAAGATCACTTATTTCTGGTAAATACAAGACGATATCTATCTAAATTACATCCATACAGGAGTATTCTCACTGCTCTTCCAGCTGTTCGTACACATAACTCGGAAGGGCAAAACATCCTTTATGAAGCTCTGTATTATAGTATTTCGTTTTCAGTCCCAAAGCATTCCACTTTTCTTCCTGCAGGTCCATAATCGGATCATATTTCTTGGATGCATAACCAAACAGCCAGTGTCCGGAAGGATAGGTTGGAATGTGCGCCTGATATACCCTTGCAATAGGAAATGTCTCCTTAATTCTTCTATGGGCTCTTTTCATAGCCTCCACATAGGAATCATAGTAGGTACTTTCATGCTGGTTTACTAAAATTCCGTCTTCCTTCAGCGCATTATAACAATTACCATAAAATTCTTTCGTAAACAAGCCTTCTCCGGGGCCAAAGGGATCGGTTGAATCTACTAAAATCAAGTCATATTCATTTACCTTACGACGGACGAATTTAAGCCCGTCCTCATAGTAAATATGCACCCGCACATCCTCCAGCTTACAGGCAGTCTGCGGTAAATACTTCCGGCAAACCTCTACTACCATCGGATCAATTTCAACCATATCGATCTGTTCAATTCTTTCATATCTGGTAAGCTCACGCACCGTTCCACCGTCTCCGGCTCCAATAACAAGTACTTTCTTAATATTCTGATTTGTTGCCATCGGAACATGCACTATCATATCATGATATATAAATTCATCCTTTTCTGTAACCATCAGGCAGCCATCCAGGGTTAAGGCACGTCCAAACTCTACCGTATCCAGAATGTCTATTTGTTGGAAATCACTTTGTCTGCTGTAAAGCTGTTCCTTTACCTTTAAAGAAAATCTGACATGCTCCGAATGATTTTCCGTATACCATAATTCCAAAGACAATCACCTCTCCTTTCCTGTTTTAAGATTTGAGTGTCCTATTGATTGAAGTAACTTATATTATTTGTAATGCAGAATATTCTTCTAAACTACTTTCCGCTACCCGGCTTCTCCTAAAAATCAATAATATTAAGATAATCCACCTTCATATCTTTCGGCCCGGTCAGTGAGCTTCCCTTTTCCTTCGCATAGACAATATAGTCTATAATATCCTTCGTAATCCGCTCTCCAGGTGCCAGAATAGGGATACCTGGCGGATAACACATAACAAACTCTCCTGCAATATGACCGATACCCTCTCTGAGCGGCACCTGCTTTTTCTCATGATAAAATGCCTTCTGCGGAGTAACCGCAACATCCGGCTCAATATATTCATTATTTAACATACCAACCTTATCCTTCTGATAGATACGTTTTATCTCCGATAAGGCTGAAATTAACCGTTCAATTTCAAAAAGCCGGTCCCCTGCCGATATAATGGCAAGGATATTCCCAAGATCACCAAATTCTATCTGTATATCATATTCGTCCCGCAGCAGATCATAAACCTCTACCCCTGCAAGACCAATCTCCCCGGTATGGATGGACAGCTTGGTTAAATCAAAGTCAAAAATAGTGTCCTCATTCATCAGCTCAGAGGAAAAGGCATAATAACCGCCCTGTTTGTTGATTTCTTCTCTGGCATATTCCGCCAGGGCTATCGTTTTCTCTACCATGGACTTGCCATTTTGAACCATGTTCTTTCTTGCAAGATCAAGTGAGGATAAAAGCAGGTAAGATGCACTCGTTGTTTGTGTCAGATTAATAATCTGCCTTACATACCCGGGATCAATATCGTTCTGGCACAATAAAAAGGAGCTCTGCGTCAAAGAACCGCCTGTCTTATGCATACTGACTGCCGACATATCGGCTCCTGCTGCCATTGCATTGACGGGAAGGTTATCACCAAAATAGAAATGTGCACCATGTGCCTCATCCACCAGCACCTTCATGCCTTTTTCATGAGCAAGTGCGACTATTTCCCGAAGATTGGAACAGATTCCGTAATAAGTCGGATTGTTTATCAAGATTGCCTTTGCATCAGGATTTTCATGGATAGCCGCCTTTACATCCTCGACTGCCATTCCAAGCGGTATTCCAAGTTCCGGATTCACACCGGGATTTACATAAACCGGTATGGCTCCGCATACCACCAATGCGTTAATCGAGCTTCGGTGTACGTTTCGCGCCATAATAATTTTCTCTCCGGCTTTGCAAACCGACATAATCATAGCCTGAACAGCGGCAGTGGTTCCGTTAACAATAAAAAAGGCTGCTGCTGCACCAAACGCCTCCGCTGCAAGCTCCTCTGCAGCCTTAATTACGGATACCGGATGGATCAGGTTGTCCAAAGGCTTCATCGAATTAACATCCACCTTCATACAGTCTATTCCAAGAAACTCGGTAAGCTCAGGATTTCCTCTTCCGCCTTTATGCCCCGGTACATCAAAAGGCACTACGCGGTTTTTCTTATGTTTTAGTAAAGCCTCATAAACAGGCGCATTCTTCTGTGTATATATCATACGGACCAACATGCCTTTCCTTTTCAATCACTATTACGAATCTGTCTTAAATGCTGCTATTTATTCCCCAGCTAATAGATATTCATGCCGCTGAAGATTTCAATCATTTCCTTACGAAGACTATTCGTAATATCGAGTCTTTGCTTGGGCGGAAGTTCATATACATCCTTATTAAAAAGATAATTCTGAAGTTCAATTTCCTTGATCAGCATCTTTGTATGAAAAATATTGGACTGATAAACATTCACATCAATTGCATCATATCTCGTAAGTGTTGCATCATCGATATAATCTTGAATGGAAGTTATATCATGGTCAATAAAATATTTCATACCATGTAAGTCCCGGGTAAAGCCTCTTACTCGGTAATCTATAGTAATAATATCGGAATCAAAGCTTCCGATCAGATAATCCAGAGCATTTAACGGTGAGATCTCACCACAGGTGGAGACATCAATATCCACACGGAAGGTCGATATCGAGTTATCCGGATGATGCTCCGGAAAGGTGTGTACCGTAACATGGCTTTTATCCAGATGTGCATGCACGGATGCATCTCCTGCCTCCACCAGGTATTTTCCCTGATTGCAGGATTCATCAATATGCTCCGTATTTAAGGAGCCCTCCGCGATCAATATATTAACGGAAGCCCCCTGCGGATCATAATCCTGTTTTGATATATTAAGAATATGAGCACCGATCATCTCGGTGACATCAACTAAAATTTTGGTCAATCGTTCGGAATTATACTGCTCATCAATATAGGCAATATAATCCTTCTGTTCTCGCTCACTTTTTGCATAGCAAACATCATAAATGTTGAAGCTAAGAGTTTTTGTGAGGTTGTTAAAGCCATATAATTTAAGCTTTTTCTCCAACCCAAACATCACAACCTTTCTTTTCATTATGGATATCTTATACATTTTCAGGCCGGATTATTCAAAAATGCAGGTTTTACCATTTTTTCCTTCCTGTCAGTAAAATCCGCTGCTTATTAACAGCATGGATTATTATACATAAATGTATTCAAACATGCAAGTATTATTTTTACTATTTGTAAACCACAAGTTTAGTATTACTGCTACTTTAGCTGTTATTCAGACGAAGCCTAAAAATAGTTGAATTTTCCCAGTAAAAAAGCGAATCAAAACATTACTTTGATTCGCTTTTATTCTAGATATCCAGCTTCAGCTGCATCTCTTCTTCCGCTTCTATTTTAAAGTCTTCTATTTTTTCCGGGTTTACAATCGGTAAGGTGTCCAACGATTGTAAACCAAAACATCGCAGGAACTCTTCCGTAGTTCCAAACAGAATCGGTCTTCCTGGTGCATCCATTCTTCCCATCTCACTCACAAGGTTATACTCTACCAGTTTATTTACCGCATGATCAGATTTTACTCCCCGGATTGCTTCAATCTGAAGCTTAGTAATTGGTTGTTTATAAGCTATAATTGATAAAGTCTCAAGCAAAACATCTGTCAGTACATGTTTTCTAGGGATATGGGTGATTTTTATGATCGTCTCATACATGGACGGTTTGGTACAAAGCTGATAAGCTCCATCCAGTTCCATAATATGAATTCCTCTTTCCTCCTGCTCATACCGCTCCTGTAAATTAAACAAAATTTTTCGCATGGTATCTTCATCCTGATCCAGTGCCGCTGCCAGACGCTCTAGCTCTACTGCTTCACCCATTGTAAAAAGAATTGCTTCCACCTGTGCCTCTATTTGTTTTAGCTCCATTAAAAACTCACCTCTTCCATGTTGATAACATCATCTGCCAGATAGGTAATCCTGATATCATCAAATAAATCTTCCTGACAGATATTTACTCTTCCTATTTTGATCAGCTCCAGAATACCAAGAAAGGTCACAATAACCTCCATTTTCCCGTGCTGTGCTTCCAGAAGATTACGGAAGGAGAAGTTCCTATGTAGTAAACCATACTCCTGTATTTGAATTAATTTGACAGACAAATTAATCTCTTCTCTCTCAATTTTACCAAATTTACTGCGGATTGGATCAATTTTATCCGCCTGTTTTTTCACAATGGATTGAAAAATCGCATGAAGCCTTGCTAAAGTCAAATCAGATAAAAGCTCTTCGACATCAACATTCTCCTTATAATCAGCTATCTCCTTCGGAATCGTCGGCGGTTTAAACAATATACGTGAAGCATCTACCTGCTTGTCCTTCAACTCTTCAGATATATACTTATACATCTTATATTCCAACAAGCGCTCCACAAGCTCCTGTCTTGGATCAGCGGTGTTCTCTTCCTCCTCTTGATCTATCGGAAGGAGCATTTTGGATTTGATATTAACCAGTGTTGCTGCCATTACTAAAAACTCACTCATAACATCAAGATCCCTGGTCTTCATATGGCGTATATACTCCAGATACTGCTCTGTAATCTCAATAATCGGAATATCATAGATATTAATTTTATTTTTATCAATTAAATGAAGTAAAAGATCAAGCGGTCCTTCAAATGCCTCCAGCTTAACAGATATGCCCATTTATTGCCTCCATACTTTATTTATGCTTTTTTAACACAATTGATACGATTTCCGGTATGTTGAAGATTCTCGGCATCATGGAATGTGAGCCAAGCCCCCTTGAAACAATCATCTGCTTATTGTTCTCGTTAAAATGTCCTCCACTGTATTTTGGAAAAAGCTTAACCTGCGGTGAGATAACGCCACCCACGCCAGGCAATCTGACTAATCCTCCATGCAAGTGCCCGGAGACAGTCAGATCGGCTCCCCATCTTGTATACTCTGAAAAATATACCGGATTATGAGCAATCAATATTTGATATTCCGAAGATTTTTTTTCCCCTACTAATGAATTCAGATATTCTTGCTCCATTACAGGTATACCGGTTCGATGAAAGAATTCCCTTGCAATGGAAGTTCCTGTAATTAACAGCTTACTGCCATTCTTCTCATAACTTGTACTTTCATTATCAAGAAATACCACTCCGCGCTTTATAAGATTTTCTTTATAATCCTTCCATGACTCGCCAAGCAGGTTGTCTGACAGTGCTTTCTGTGCTTCCTTCTTATTTCCAGCAATAAGATCTATCTTCTGCTCATGATTACCATATGCATAATAAATTTTATACTTTACAGCCAGTTCTTCTAATAAGCTATAAGCCTCACTGGGATAACAATTTTCATTTTTATTAATCATATCCCCGGCAACAAGAATAAAATCAGGTGACAAATTATTGATCTTCTTAACCAGACGTTTATTCTTTCTGCCAAAATGATGATTGTGTAAATCTGCAAGCATTATAATTTTTGTATGTTCAAAGGTCTCCGGCAGATGGTTAGAGACAACTGTATAATCTGTTACAGTAAGCAGCTTTTGCTCAATTACGGTCCATATAAGAAATAGTAGGACTGCTCCGGCTATGATAAAAAGCATACAGGCTCCTTTCTGTTGTAAACCGCACTGTTCTCCAGTACATTAAATATCTATTATACTATACTAGTAAGCTTTCATTGTGTCAATAAATTACTTAAAAACAGAGACTTTCCTACTTAAAGCAGAAAAATCTCTGTTAATCAATAAAACAAAATAATTTCGTCCGTTTTCACTACCATCTTATACTTTCGGTCCAATAAAATAGCGTTTCAATAATTTAATAAAATAATCTTTATACGTTGCCTGATCAATTTTCTCAGAGGCAAGTATGTCAACGCTTCCTATTTTATCATTATCATAATAATACACTATTTCTCCGATTTTTTCATTTTCAGCAACCGGGGCGGGAACCTGTTCATACAAAACAATTTCCTTCCTGATATCCTCGGGCGTTCTTCCTTTGATACACAAATAAGAAAATTTATTCCCTACCTTACCTTTCACACTATCCAAC
Source organism: Bacillota bacterium (assembly GCA_023418475.1). Lineage (GTDB taxonomy): Bacteria > Bacillota > Clostridia > Lachnospirales > Lachnospiraceae > Mobilitalea. Next base: position 14,679 of record JAEZZO010000058.1, on the reverse strand, counting down.
ACACCTTTTGCAACTTTAACCGGTGAGAGTACAGTGTCGGCATTATCATCCGTATAGATACTGTAATTTGCAAATCCGTAGTTCAATAATTTAGATGCCTCCATAAATCTCGTTTTTGTTTCCGGAGCAGCCATGATAACAGCAATCAAATCCATATTGTTTCTCTTCGCAGAAGCAGAGAGGCAATATTTTGCAAGGCCCGTGGAACCTGTTTTGAGTCCTGTAATACCCTGATAAAACCTTACTAATTTATTCGTATTTGTCAATCCGAATTCCGTCTTGCCTTTTTTTGTGGTATGGGTAATGGTATCCATCCATACGGTGGAATAATTGCTGATCTGTGGGTGCTTCATGATCAGTTCCCTGGACATTAAAGCAACATCATAGGCAGAGGAATAGTGATTATCGGTATCAAGACCGCAGCAATTGACAAAATGCGTGTTGTTCATACCAAGCTCTTTTGCCCGTTTATTCATCATTGCCACAAATTCTTCTTCCGAACCCGCTATAAATTCTGCCATCGCAACACAGGCATCGTTTGCACTGGCAATACTGATACACTTTATCATAGTATTGACATCCTGTGTTTCATTCGGTTCCAGATACACCTGCGATCCACCCATAGAAGCCGCATGCTCGCTGACACTGACCTCATCGGTGAGCTTGATCTTTCCGGCATCAAGTGCCTCGAAAATCAGAAGCAATGTCATAATCTTCGTAATACTAGCCGGTTTCAGACGCTCATCCTTATTCTTATCGAAGATAACCATTCCAGTTGATCCTTCAATTAAAACGGCAGAAGGAGAATTAAGCTCCATTCTGGTATCGACGGCAGCTGTAACATTAACAGCCTCACCTTCATTTTTTATGGCTGGCCTTTTTATCTGTGCGTTACTCGAAATAGGATATAGTAAAAAAAGAAGCATGGTGCAGGAAATGATTACAGAAATAGCTTTTTTCAATTTTACCTCAATTCTGCCGTGCCACCGGCAAAAAAGTATTATTACTATTTTAATCCATGCCCTCTGATTTTAGACCAATCCTTCTTATAAATTTGTACTTATTTTTCTTGTAAGAAATTTGCAGCTTTCTAGACCCTTCCTATTAAAAACGGAAGTGAAAAATGAGAAGGAAAATTTAACTCTCAGATATGTTACATCTATCTTTTATATTCATTTTCCGCCAACATAAATTGTACAGTTAAGACTTCTTCCTTTCACTTTAGCAGTTATCACTGCACTACCGGATTTTTTGGTTTTTACCCTGCCCCAAATATCTACAGAAGCAATTTCCGAATGGTTACTTTCCCATCTTATCCATGTACATATCCCTGTGCCATGTACTTTCAGACGGTATGAATCATTTTTCTTAAGTTTGATTGTTCTTTTACTAATATTGATGACGTGTACCCGGCATTTTAGTTTTTTACCGTCCACCTTTGCTATGATAAAGGTTTTTCCAGTATGGTAGGCATATACCCTACCATTAAAATTCACACCTGCCACTCGAAAATTCGTGGAATAAAAGGATACTCGCTTATTAATCCCGAATACGAACAGATGGGTTTCCTCCCCTTTGATCATATAAATATCCTGCTTATTCAAATGCAGGGAAAATGGTAAAGTAAGTGATTTTCTATAAAAAATAGATGTGTTCTGATATAAATAATGAAAGGTCACTATTATTACTAAAATCAATAAAATATACTTAAAAAAAAACGATTTTTCATGATGGTAACAGGTTTTTTTCATGAAATCCTTTCTGATAAGCAGTAATCGAAGCTACTGCCTCTTGGTACTTTTCTTCTCAATTAGCTTCCTTTACATTTTATTTTATGATAGCCTCTCATATATTTGAACAATATCACGTATATTTATTGTTCGAAAAGACTGTACTTCGACTTTTATAATTATAAAGCCATAATTGATACCAAAATGGAGAAATTCAACCTTAAGCGTTATTTTAAGAATTCTGTTTCTTATAAATATGATAGAGCCTCAAAAGCCCTATTCACTTAGTTACGTGGATTTTAGGCTTTTGAAGCTCGAATCAGAAATAGCTCTTATAAAAATTCCACATTTCGGTCTATCATTTTACCTTAGTTCATTTTTTCGATACCATCCTTGGTTACGATCGCATAGACATATTTTCCTGCCGATGGTTTCTCATTGCCAATGGTATAGGCCTGCAGCAGCCTGTCCTTGGCTTCCCTCAGCTTGTTTTTATTATTTGCATAAAGGGTCGCCAGAGCTTCCCCTTTCGTTACCGGATCTCCAAGCTTTTTATGAATTTTAAGTCCGACGCTTAGATCAATCACACTATCCTTCGTCTCTCTTCCGCCTCCCAGAATTAAAGAAGTCATCCCAACCTCATCGGTCTGAATAGTACTTACATAACCGTCCGTCAAAGCGAATACCTCTTCCTTAAGTTCTGCTTTCATAAATAGGGACGTATCGTAAATTGCAGCACTGTCACCTCCCTGAGCCGTTATAAATTCTGCAAATTTATCCAAAGCACTTCCATCCTCAATCGTCTTATTCAGCATCTTTCTGGCTTCTTCGATCGTTTCTGCTTTTTCAGCACCAACCAGCATAAAGGACGCCAATGTCAGGCTTACCTCCAGTAAATCCTTCGGACCATTACCCTTTAGGGTTTCAATTGCCTCCATTACTTCTAAGGTATTTCCTACCGCAGTCCCAAGAGGCTGATTCATATCGGTTATGACAGCGTAAGTTTTTCTGCCGGCTATGGTACCGATTTGTACCATTTCCTTTGCAAGCGCCAGAGAAGCATCCAGGCTCTTCATAAAAGCGCCGCTTCCTGTCTTAACATCCAGAACAATGACATCCGAGCCAGATGCAATCTTCTTGCTCATAATACTGCTTGCAATCAGAGAAATATTATCCACAGTTGCCGTAACATCACGAAGCGCATATATTTTTTTATCTGCAGGTGCCAGGTTTGCCGTCTGCCCTACAATTGCCATCTTAATCCGATTTACATTTTCTACAAACTTGTCCGTAGAAATGGTGGTTGAAAAGCCAGGAAAGCTTTCCAGTTTATCAATTGTTCCTCCGGTATGTCCAAGTCCGCGCCCCGACATCTTCGCAACCGGTATGCCTAGTGCCGCTACCATCGGTCCGAGTACAAGCGAGGTTTTATCTCCGACGCCCCCTGTGCTGTGCTTGTCCGCCTTAATACCATTTATTTTAGATAAATCCAGTAAATCTCCACTGTTTGCCATAGCTACAGTAAGTGCTGCTGTTTCCTCATGATCCATACCATTTAAGCAGACTGCCATTAAAAAAGCAGACATCTGGTAGTCCGGAATAACTCCTTGGGTAAATCCTCTGACAATAAACTCTATTTCGTCTTTCACCAAACGTTCTTTATATTTTTTTTTAGTAATCAAATCGTACATTTTCATTTGTTTTCCTCCTATTTTACAGTACCTGGTTTAATACTCCTGATTATTAACATTCCTATTTTATTATATACCTTATAATGGAATTATCCTATCCCTGATTTTCTGAAGTAACGTTTTTTCATATAGAAATGATTTGACTACTTCATAAAAAAAGGATAAAATAAATCAACAAAAGCCAAGGGAGATAATAAGATGAGTTTCAAATTTATCAAAGAAGTGATATCCCCGGAAGATTTAGTACAGGCTTACCCGATGCCTGCTAAAGATGTTCTGCGGAAAAAGGATAGAGACAAACAGATTAAGGACGTTATTACAGGTGCATCCGACCGGTTTCTTGTAATTATCGGACCATGCTCTGCTGACAATGAAGACGCTGTGTGCGATTATATAGCACGGCTAGCCAAAGTCCAGGAAAAGGTTGAGGATAAGGTTATTTTAATTCCCAGAATCTATACAAACAAACCCAGAACAACCGGTGAAGGCTACAAAGGTATCGTACATCAGCCGGACCCCGAGAAGGAACCTGATTTGCAGGAAGGTCTGATTGCCATGAGAAAAATGCATCTTCGTGCGATTGCTGAAAGTGGTCTTACTGCTGCTGACGAAATGCTCTATCCTGAAAATTGGCCATATGTAGAAGACATACTTTCTTACGTTGCTGTGGGTGCACGTTCGGTAGAAGACCAACAGCACCGCCTTACCATCAGCGGCATGGATGTCCCGGCCGGTATGAAGAATCCAACCAGTGGTGATTTTGCCGTTATGTTAAACTCTGTAGTCGCTGCGCAGGCAAGCCATACTTTCCTCTACCGTACCTGGGAGGTTACAACTTCCGGTAATCCTCTTGCTCATACCGTATTAAGAGGTGCTGTGAATAAGCATGGTCAGTCCCTGCCTAATTATCATTACGAAGATCTTAACTTGTTGTTTACTATGTATAGTGAACGTGATGTCGTAAATCCGGCTGCCATCGTCGATGCAAATCATGCAAATTCCAATAAACAGTATATGGAACAGATCCGTATTGTAAAGGAAGTTATGCACAGTCGTAAATTATCGCATGATATATCGAAAATGGTAAAGGGTGTAATGATTGAAAGCTATATTGAAGGCGGAAGTCAGAAAATCCATGACCATATCTATGGAAAATCCATCACAGACCCCTGTCTTGACTGGAATGAATCAGAAAAATTAGTTTATACAATAGCTGACAGCATCTAGCTGCTCTATCATGAAAGGTTCGTTATATAAGTGATTATTCCTTTCTATAATAATAACGAAAAGCAGAAAATTAACCATACTGCCATTAAGGTTAACTTCTGCTTTTCTATTATTTAGCATAGAATATCCCGTGCTTCTTCCTTTCCTCTAAGCTCTTGGATGCGTATCCATATAAACTTCCCTGCTGTTTTTATATCCCTGGTTCAGATAAAGCTGCGTGGTCGTAATGTCCGCATGTCCGAGAAATTCTTGAACACTTCCCACATCCGCTCCGTTTTCAATTAAGTGAGCCGCAAAGGAATGACGAATTATATTCGGATTAACTGATAAAGAACCGGCTTTCCCTGCATAATACTTTAGTATTTTCCATAATCCCTGTCTGCTTAACTGTTCCCCTGAGGAATTCAAAAATAATATCTCATTCTCTTCTTTGACAAAACTGTCCGTTCTTACCTTCATATACTCCTGCAGAGCCGTCTTCGCACTTTTACCAAATGGTATATTTCTCTCTCTGGGATCTCCACAGGTAATATATCTGGCAGACATATTAATATCGGATACCTTCATTGCAATCAACTCCGATACCTTTATTCCGGTTGCATATAATAGCTCAAGAATTGCTCTATCGCGAATTCCCTTCTTTGTCTTTCGATCAGGCTGTTCTAAAAGCTTATCCACCAAGGCTTCCGAGAGTACCTGAGGCGGTTTTTTCTTAACCTTAGGCGGTCTAATTCTATCAGACGGATCATATGTGATGACACCGTGCCTTAATAAATAGAGCATAAATGCTCTGATTGCCGCAATATTTTGTGAAACAGAAGACGGTGACAGACCTTCCTTCTCTAGCATTAATACATAAGACGTCAGATTTGTTTCATTTATTTTTATTACTGATAAAACATTCTGCTTTTGCAAAAATAATTGGAGCTTTCTCAAATCATTTTGATAAGCCTGCAGCGTATTCTTCGAGGAGTGCTTTACTTCCTGCAGGTAATTCATGAAATTATTGATATCCTGTTCCATTCTTTACCTCCCTAACCACAAATACTCATATCATAGATAAACCACTTATAGAAATGATCCCAGAACCTTCTTCATCAGATATGCGCCAGGATATGCCTCCAGAAAGCAAGCAACCAGTAAGGCGATTGCCAGTAAAACAAGCAGCACCAGATTGCCTTTTATAAGCTTCGCAATTCCGCCGAAATTATTGCGGTTCTCACTATAAATCGTTCTGCATAATTCAAATCCCTTATACAGACAAATCAAAGAAATCGGTAAATATAACATGCCCTGAGGAAAAACATATACCAGAACCAGCAGAAGTCCTTTTAAACCATACTGTACGGATACTGCAGAAACAAAAAACCCCGAGAAAAAACCAAAGGACGTTATTTTAAGCGCCATATATGGTACCCCCAGAATTGTGATGCAAAGTAGCCAGAAGATCGCAAAATCACTAAACTTTCTACCTAAAATATAATAAAATAATCCGGAATGATCAATATTCCCCTGTGAAATCCTTGAAAATACATTACTTTCATAACTCTGTATCTGACTAAGGTAATTTTCCCGGAAAATATTTGCACTTAATACTCCCAGAAATACTCCAAGTATCAAAAGGAATGCAAAAATCTGAATTACACTTAGTTTATGGACTTGTAATTTAACTTGTTTCATTTTCCACCCCATTCCTGCGCACGTTTATTGCGCTTCGAAGTTTTGTGCTGAGGAATATGCAGGTACATTTGATTTCGGCTGAAAATGTATTTCTTTCAACCTTCTCCCTGCCTATCATGATACCTATATAAATAGATATGACAGGAAACAAAAAATAGAACAAGCTAATTTATCGGAATATTTTTGATCACGACATCTCCCGTTCTTCACATTTTGCTTTATAAGCAAGAATTCCTGCAATTGTTTTTGCATCCACAATCTTTCCGTCTAATATCATTTTCGTTAATTCTTTTAAAGAATGCTTTTCAAAGGTTACAAATTCATCCTCATCCAGGTTTTGTTTGGAAGGTGTAATTTCGGTGGTATAGTATATCCCTATTTTTTCATTACTAAAAGCTACGGTTGTAAAAAGATCCAATAGATGATACACCTTTCCCGCTTTATATCCGGTCTCCTCCTCGCATTCCCGTATTGCGCAGGTACGGCAATCTTCTCCTTGATTTAGGCCGCCTGCCGGAATTTCAAGCGTATATTGATCAACCGCATTCCTATATTGCCGTACCATCAAAATATTACCCTCTGCATCAACCGGAATCATAGCGGCAGCACCTTTATGATTTATATAATCAAAATGTGTTATTTTTCCGCCTTCTATCTCTATGGTATCTCTGTAAAAATCAATAATTTGTCCTTTTTGTAATAAATCTCTGCTAATTCGTTTATAAGGTATCATATTTTTAATCCTCTCTCCATCTATAATTTCTTACTGCGTTCTTGTTATAGCAATTAGCCAAACAAAGGGCCTACCAAAACGATTCTGCTCGTTTTTAGTAAACCCTTGAATGGTAAGCTGTAGCTTACCAGATATTCTTTAAACTAGTATATTGCAAAAGTCTTCAATCCTGTCAAGCCCCTTCTTGATCTGCTCCATGGAGATTGCATAGGACAGGCGAATGTGATCATCAAATCCAAAATCAGCACAGGGAATTACCGCTACATTATAATCTTCAATTAAAATCTGAGCCAGTCTGTTAACATCGCTTACTTTAGAACCCTTGTATTCTTTCTCAAAGGTTTCACTGACATCAACAAATAAATAGAAAGCACCCTGCGGTTTTAAGGAGGAGATAAGTTTGATCCCCGATACTCTCTCATACATATAATCTCTTCTTTTATTAAATTCCGCATGCATAATATGAACAGATTCCTGTGGTCCGACTAACGCCTCATAAGCAGCTTTCTGAGCAATGGAGTTCGGATTTGAAGTTTGATGGCTTTGAACACTTCCCATTAACTTTGCAATTTCTTTGGAAGAACCAGTAAATCCAATTCTCCATCCTGTCATGGAATAACTCTTTGCCACACCACTGCAGGTAATGGTACGTTTATAAATTTCTTCATTCAGGGATGCTATACTGATTGCTTCTCCTTCATAGATTAAATGTTCATACATCTCATCCGATACTACATAAAAATTTTTACTTACCGCTACTTTTGCAATTGCTTCAAGCTCTTCTCTGGTATAAATCATACCGGAAGGATTGCTGGGTGAATTCAAAACTAGGGCTTTCGTTTTATCTGTACAGGCTGCTTCAATTTGAGCTGCCGTCACCTTATAATTTTGTTCCTTTTCTGCTCTCACATAAACAGGTACTCCATCTGCCAGCTTTACAATTTCAGGATAGCTTAACCAATAAGGAGTTGGAATGATTACCTCATCCCCCGGATTACAGATTGCCTGAAAAATATTCGTTAAGGAATGTTTTCCGCCGTTGCTTACAACAATTTGATTGGGTTCGTATTTAATATGGTTAAAATTTAAAAATTTATCACAGACTGCTTTTTTTAACTCAAGCGTTCCGTCAGCGGGTGTATATTTTGTGAAGCCATCATGAATAGCCTTAATCGCTGCCTCACAGATATTATCCGGGGTATTGAAATCCGGCTCGCCTGCTCCAAATCCTACAACATCAATTCCCTGTGCCATTAATTCCTTCGCTTTCGCTGTAATAGCCAAGGTTGAAGAGGGCTTTACGGCCTGAGCCTTTTTCGATAATGTTAATGCCATTTTTTCCACCATCCTTTAATATTTATCCTTGTTCAAAGAAATCAACCGTATGTAAATCTCGATCCTTCGAGTGGTATCTTTGCTGCTAAATCTTTCTTATTGTAATATATAAATTTTAATAATGCAATAAAAATATTGAAAAAATAATAAAAAGTATTTCCTATGGCTTTCATCTGTCCGTCATATGCGGATTTTTTGTGCATTTTGTGCATATTTTAGAATAAAATTTCTATGACTTTATTCACATCGCTATGAACAGTACGCAAAAAAACCTTGTAAACATGTGTCTACAAGGTTTTTGTTTTTTGTTTTAGTTTTTCAAATTATTTAGCATAATCAATTACACGAGACTCTCTGATTACGTTTACTTTAATTTGTCCAGGATATTCTAATTCACTTTCAATTTTCTTAGATAAATCACGTGCTAACAGTATCATATCAGCGTCACTGATCTGTTCAGGAACAACCATTACTCTGATTTCCCTGCCTGCTTGAATAGCAAATGACTTATCTACCCCCTTAAAGCCATTGGTAATATCTTCAAGTTGCTTTAGTCTGTTGGTATATGTTTCTAAGGTTTCACGTCTTGCACCAGGTCTTGCCGCCGAAATAGTATCCGCTGCCTGTACGATACATGCAATCAATGACTGGAATTCAACATCACCATGGTGTGCTTCCACTGCGTTTATAACAATCGGTGATTCCTTGTATTTTCTACAAAGGTCAACACCAATCTGCACATGTGTTCCCTCCATTTCATGATCCACCGACTTTCCGATGTCATGTAATAGACCGGCACGCTTTGCAATTCTGACATCAACACCGATTTCTCCGGCTAGAAGACCGGATAAAATAGCCACCTCAATCGAATGCTTTAACGCATTCTGTCCATAACTTGTCCTAAATTTCATCTTGCCAAGAAGCTTAATAAGCTCCGGATGAATTCCGTGAACTCCTACCTCTAAGGTAGCAGCTTCTCCCGACTCCCTAATCATAACTTCAACTTCTTTTTGAGCCTTTTCTACCATCTCTTCGATTCTGGCGGGATGAATTCTTCCGTCAACAATCAGTTTCTCAAGTGCAATTCTTGCAACTTCTCTTCTGATTGGATCGAAGGCCGATAAAATAACAGCCTCAGGTGTATCATCTATTATCAGATCTACACCTGTCATTGTTTCTAAAGTTCTGATGTTGCGTCCTTCCCTACCGATTATTCTACCCTTCATCTCATCGTTAGGAAGTTGAACAACGGAAATCGTTGTTTCAGCAACATGATCTGCAGCACATCTTTGAATTGCCGTAACTACAAAATCCTTTGCTTTCTTATCCGCTTCTTCTTTTGCTTTGCTTTCCATATCTTTTATAAGCAGAGCAGTTTCATGTTTTACTTCTTCTTCAACAGTCTTAATTAGATATTCCTTAGCTTGTTCGGAGGTTAATCCTGAGATTTTCTCAAGTTCCTGCAGCTGTCTTTCGTGGAAATCTTCCACTTCCTGCTTGACTTTATCAAGCTCAGCTTCTTTTACGGAAAGTCTGGATTCTTTCTTTTCCAGTGCCTCGGTCTTTCTATCTAAAGTCTCTTCTTTAGTTAGAACCCGTTTTTCATAGCGTTGGATTTCTGCTCTGCGTTCCTTAGTTTCCCGCTCAAATTCATTTTTGGCTTTTAATGATTCCTCTTTTGCTTCGAGCAAGGCTTCGCGCTTCTTAGTTTCAGCTGTCTTTAAAGCTTCATCTATGATCTCTCTTGCCTTTTCTTCCGCACTGCCAATTTTCGCTTCATAAACTTTGATACGATATGACGTTGCGAATTTCCAGGTAAGAACAGCAACAACCACCAAGGTTATTATTACCGCAATAACAATATATACCTCTACTGGCACAGGAGCACCTCCTTATTTAATTTTCATTGTACAATATGAAATATACAAGGAATGATCCGATTAAATCAACATCGTAATTTTCATCAAATTCACCCGCTTGTCATGAAATTCCACCAAGTGATATTATTGCCATAACACTTGTCATGAATTCACTTATCATTAAATAATACAACATATAAATTTTATACTGTTTTTACTAATATGTCAAGTATACTGACGAATAATTTATCTATTTTGACATAATATAGTATCAATATATAGAACAATTCAAAGTCACACCCACTATATAATCGTAATTGTCTGTTATTTATAGATAAATATGATTAATTATTCAGTTAATACAAAGGTATGCTTCTCTCAGTATTTCCCGCTTCAATCATTTACAATATTGCCCATATAATAAAATCCTTTGCTTTCTTCCAGATATACATCAACAATTCTGCCGATTAAATCCGAAGATCCAGGAAAATGCACGAGTAGATTATTGCTAAGTCTACCTGTTAGCAAATCAGATTTCTGTTCATTTATCTCTTCTACCAGAACCTTCTGTATGGTATGCTCTTCCTTCCCTGCAGATTTTGCGGAATTCTCCTGAACTTCCTTTAACAAACGGTCAAAGCGCTCTGCAGCAACTGCTTCCTCCACTTGATCTTCCATTGCGGCGGCCGGTGTTCCGGTTCGTTTTGAGTAGATAAAGGTGAAGGCACTATCATACCCTACCTTTCGTACAACCTCCATTGTCTCCATAAAATCCTCTTCGGTTTCACCCGGAAAGCCTACAATGATATCAGTGGTCAGTGAAATATCCGGTACAGCTGCACGAATTTTATCTACCAGCTTTAGATAGCTCTCCTTCGTATACTTGCGGTTCATCAATTGCAGCAATCGCGTACTTCCTGACTGAATTGGCAAGTGTAAATGCTTACAGATTTTTTTACTGTTTCCCATAGCTTCAATAAGCTCATCGGACAGATCCTTCGGATGGGAGGTCATAAAACGTATTCTTTCTATTCCGTCTATTTTTTCAATTTCCTTAAGAAGCCCTGCAAAGGTCATCGGTTTCTCCAGATTTTGGCCATAGGAGTTGACATTCTGTCCCAACAGCATAATTTCTACTACCCCATCTGCTGCAAGATCCTTGATCTCTTTCACAATATCTTCCGGATTTCTGCTGCGCTCCCTCCCTCTTACATAAGGCACGATGCAATAGCTGCAGAAATTATTACAGCCGAACATAATATTTACCCCTGCTTTAAAGCTGTATTTCCTGTCACTTGGAAGGCTCTCCACTATCATGTCGGTGTTTTTCCACAGATCAATTACCATACGTTTCGAATCCAGCCTTGTATAAAGCAGTTCCGCCAATTTGAAAATATTATGCGTACCAAAGATCAGATCCACAAAGCGATAACTATTTTTAATTTTTTCAACGGCAGATGCCTCCTGCATCATGCAGCCGCATAGTGCAATCAACATTCCCGGATGGCTTTTCTTGAGTTTGCCAAGATAACCCAATCTGCCATATACCCTGTTATTAGCATTCTCCCTTACGGTACAGGTATTATAAAGGACAAAATCCGCATTCTCGGTATCCGTCTCTTCGTATCCGATCTGTTTTAATATTCCGGTAATTTTTTCGGAGTCACGGGCATTCATCTGACAGCCGAAGGTTCTTGTAGCAGCAGAAAGCGGACGGCCTAAACGCTTGCTTTCTGCCTTGACCCATTCCCGGCATTTTGCTATATAATACCACTGGCGATCCGGTTCGGTAACCGGAGGCTCTTTTGTCAAATCTATTTTATCTAAATCGTATTCATACATCTTCATTACCTCCAAATGTCTTTTAAGTGCAAATTAATACCATAATGAATTGATACAAATTCACCTTAGGAAAGCACTTATCCATGATTTCTTGTCCCTGTAACTTAATAATATATCTTTTCACCTTATATCTCTGTTTTTTACCTTCTACTCAAATCATATATAAATGTATAACATGATTTGAAGGGTTTTGCAAATAAAATAGATATTACAATTATTTTATTTCAATCAGAAAATTAATTTTGGTATACATTTCCAAAAATGTAAGATATGATTAAATTTTTATCTAGACAGAGGGTTGTCATGAGTAATATTATTATATCAGAAGCATTTCATGGAACAGATATGAAATTTGTTGAAAGTATTATAAAACATGGATTTACATGTAAACAAAATGACAGCCATTGGCTTAGCAACGGTATTTATTTCTATTTGGATTATTCGTAGATCATTTAGTTTCTCGTGCCTTTGACAAAGGTCAGTCCTATCTCAACCTGTATGTATTAATAAACGAATAAGGTAAAGTAATGTATTACATTAAATAGGGAAGAGAAGAAAACTCCTCGCTTTCTTCTCTTTCTCTTATATCTCTATTCTTAATTCTTTCTTCTCTTTCTCTTATACAGTATCTATGATACCTCTTTACAATACCTGAGAATATCTGATTTTTAAATCATAATCCAACTACCCTGCTTCCAAATTCAAATATCACATACTTTAATTCATTAAAGGTCTGCATTCTATAATGTCTTTCCAAAGGAAATTCGGCGGGTTCATCAACTGTCTCTATGGTAAGAGCCGGTTTATGGAAGTATTCCGAATAATAATGTACGGTATTACCGCCTGAATCTCCGCTGTCAATTTCATCTTCCGGTAATACTAATTCATAATTTGTTACATTTTTAAGGGCAAGGGCTATATTTAGTTGCCGATGATTATAACTTTCCGGCATAACACTGCGATAGTAATAGATCTGCTTCCCTCTTGAATGAAAATCTAGATATCCCTTTGATTTATATGTGTTAAAAAGCGAAATTAACGACTTTGTCTCATTTTCACTGGCCGGATCATCCTGCTCAAATTTTTTTTTCCATAACATACTCGGAAAGTTCCGGTTAATGTCAATCCCTCTTGCATTATACTTCCACTGTTCACTTGCCTGCTGCATAGAAATACATTTTTCTCTAAGCAGCGGATCTCTGATAGCATCAAAACCCTCCAGAGCTATTGTGTATCCATCCGGATTTAAAAGCGGAACGAACAAAATCGTAAACGTCTGCAAAAGCTCATAAATACAGGTACCATAAAGCATTTGCTCATATTCTGCCCCAAGATAACTGTACGGCTTATGAAGCTTGCTAAGAAGATTAAGCTTCCTCTGCCTGTGGTTCGTATACAAATCCGCATAATATTCAATTATCTTAAGCAGTACAATCGGATTGATCGTTTCCCGTGCATGCACTCCACCGCTGCAGACAATCGTTTGCTTACCAATGCCCAGCTTTAGTAAAAGGATGTCACGATTGTCATGTGACGTTCCAATCGTGACATACTGAAGAATTGTTTTATACTGCTCTACTAATTTATTGACATCCGATAAGAAATTATCGTATGAATATAATCTGATATTAAAGTCAATTATCATATATTTAACTCCCTGAAAACTTTAATCATATCATTGTATGAAGCTTTTTCAAATATATGTCATTATTTTGCATCCATATTTTCGGTAAGCCTGATGTAGACCTTCTTGCTTCTATCTTTCTATTAAATTATGGTTCGACCCAGTCTTTTCGTCACAACTTCCGAAATCGTAAAATGTAATTGACTTATACCATAATACAGCTACAAATTTAATCAATCGTATAGAAAATTTTAGCAATCGGTGAATCCGGTGATAAGATTAATGTCTTATTATCCCCGGACAGAGATGCCCTCGCTGCTTCCAAGGAACGGACAAAGGTATAAAATTCACTCTTTGACTGATTGGAATAAGCTGCGGAAAGAATCCTCATATACTCAGCTTCCCCTTCCGCTGTAATTTTAGCAGCCTCCGCTTCGGCATTTGAAACACTAATGGCTACTTGTTTATCTGTTTCATTCTTTATCTTTTGTGCCTTTGCTTCTCCTTCTGCAGTATATGTTGCTGCAATCTGACCTCTTTCGGAAATCATACGCTCAAATACGGCATTTTTATTATCGCTGGGCAAATCCAGATGTTTTGTTTCAACTGATATCAGTTCAATTCCATACTGTTCCATACTTTTACCGATATTCTTCATGAAATCATTATTTAAAGTACCATCTCTTCCGCTGATGACCTCAGCCTGAGATAGACTGCTTATTACATTTTTGATGGAATTATATACGGTTGTATCTATTCTGCTTTCTGCCAAAGCTACGGAAGAACTGAGTGTCTGTGCAAACAACTTAGGATTTTTGACCTTCCAGAGGACATAGCTGTCAGCTACCATGGTTTTCTTATCCATTGTAATGACATCTGATTCCGGTAGGTCATAAAACTGTAGATTCTTCGGTATTGTATAAATTTCTTCCATAAAAGGTGTCTTAAAGGATAACCC
>JAEZZO010000069.1 GCA_023418475.1 Bacillota bacterium | reverse complement strand
ATTTACCCTGTTTTGAAGCTTCTACCACTCCATCAGCGGCTTTATCTCCCAGACCGTCTATCGTACTCAGCGCCGGCATCAGCTTATCGTCGATGATCTGGAAGGCATGTGCCTTCGCCGTATAAATATCAATCGGATGGAACGTAAATCCTCTTGCATACATCTCCTGCACAATACGCATATCCTTAAAGGTATCCTGCTCTTTTTTGGTCAGAATATTGCTTCTTCTCTTATAATCCGCCAAATGCTGCTCCAATCTATCCCTTCCCAGACACATCAGCTCGTAATTAAAAGCCGAGGCACGAATACTGAAATAAGCCGCGTAATATGCAAGCGGATAATAAACCTTAAAATAAGCAATACGGAAAGCCATCATGACATAAGCGCAGGCATGCGCCTTTGGGAACATATATTTTATCTGCTTACAGGACCAGATATACCAGTCCGGCACTCCCGACGCTACCATAGCATTTTCCATATCCGGGGTCAGACCCTTACCCTTACGGACACTCTCCATGATCTTAAAGGATAATCCCGGTTCCACACCGGTTGCGATCAGGTAGAGCATAATATCATCTCGGGTACAGATTGCAGTCTCCAGTGTACATTTCCCGCTCTGAATGAGCGTCTGTGCGTTATTTAACCATACATCGGTACCATGGGAGAGTCCGGAGATACGTACCAGGTCAGAATAGGATTTTGGCTGTGTATCTTTTACCATCTGCATTACAAAATCAGTTCCAAATTCAGGTATACCAAGGCATCCAAGCTCGCAGCCATCCAGATCCTTCGGAGTAACACCCAGCGCACTCAGATCATGGAACAGCGTAAGTACCTTCTGATCATCCAATCTT
This sequence comes from Bacillota bacterium, assembly GCA_023418475.1. Lineage (GTDB taxonomy): Bacteria > Bacillota > Clostridia > Lachnospirales > Lachnospiraceae > Mobilitalea. The sequence continues at coordinate 37,121 of JAEZZO010000069.1, read as the reverse complement.
ATCTTCTTCGCATCAAGTCCCGTCAAATCCTCCAGCATACGGATCATCGTCGGATCATCGTGCCCGAGAATATCTAGCTTTAAGAGATTATGGTCAATTGAATGGTAATCAAAATGTGTGGTAATTGTCTTTGTCGTCATATCATTGGCCGGATGCTGCACCGGAGTAAAGGAATAAATATTTTCTCCATGCGGCATAACAACAATACCTCCCGGATGCTGTCCGGTCGTTCTCCTGACACCAACAAGACCTTCGACGATACGCTCTATCTCACAATTACGTTTATGCTCTCCGCGTTCTTCAAAATAATTTTTTACATAGCCAAAAGCTGTTTTATCCGCCAGTGTACCTATTGTTCCTGCACGGAAGGTATGGCCCTTACCAAAGAGAACTTCCGTATAGTCATGTGCCTTACTTTGATATTCACCGGAGAAATTAAGGTCAATATCCGGCTCCTTATCACCATAGAAACCAAGAAAGGTTTCAAATGGAATATCGTGTCCGTCTTTTTCCAGAGGCTGTCCGCAATTGGGGCACAGGCGGTCCGGCATATCGCAGCCAGAGCTTCCTCCATATTTTTTTACCTGCTCTGAATCAAAATCATAAAAATGACAATGGGAACAGTAATAATGCGGCGGCAGAGAATTTACCTCTGTGATACCGGCCATTGTTGCCACAAAGGAAGAACCTACGGAACCACGGGAACCAACCAGGTATCCATCTTCATTGGATTTCCAAACCAACCTCTGAGCTATGATATACATAACGGCAAAGCCGTTATTAATAATTGATTTCAGTTCATGCTCAAGACGCTCCTCAACTGGTTTTGGCAACGGCTCACCATACATGGAATGAGCTTTATCATAACAGATTTGCCGAAGGTTTCCCTCTGAATTTTCAAGTACAGGAGGACATTTATCCGGACGAACCGGGGAAATCTTCTCAATCATATCCGCAATCAGGTTGGTATTGGTAATGACTACCTCCTCGGCCTTTTCTTTTCCAAGATAAGAAAATTCCTCAAGCATCTCCTCGGTAGTACGAAGATAAAGTGCCGGTTGCTCATCCGCATCCTTAAAGCCCTTACCGGCAAGAATAATTCTTCGGTAGATCTCATCCTCCGGATCAAGAAAATGCACATCACAGGTAGCAACGACCGGCTTATTGTATTCCTCTCCGAGCGTAATAATCTTCCTATTCAGCTCCATTAGATCTTCCCTTGAGTGAATATCCTTATCATCACTTCTTTCACTGCGGATCATAAAATCATTATTACAAAGAGGCTGTATTTCCAGATAGTCATACAGGCTTACAAGCCTTGCCATCGTCTCCTGCGGCTGGTTTGCCAGCACAGCACGAAAGACCTCCCCGGCTTCACAGGCAGAGCCTACTATAATTCCCTCCCTGCATTCCATTAACAGACTTTTCGGAACCTTAGGACGCTTATTATAATACTCCAGATGTGATAAGGAGACCATCTTATATAGATTGACTCTTCCCACATCATTTTTTGCAAGGAAAATGGCATGAAAGGCCGGAAGCTTACGAATTGCTTCTGTGGAAAGCTTTCCAAGCTTATCAATTTCATTGAATTTAAATATTTCCCGTTCTTTTAGCATAGTACACAGTTTACAATAGATTTCAGCTGTCGCTCCCGCATCATCAACCGCTCTGTGGTGATTCTCCAGTGAAACATTCAGTGCTTTTGCTACCGTATTCAGTTTATATTTATTCAGATTTGGAAGCAGTATTCTTGATAATCCTACCGTATCAAGTACGGTAGGATTTGTTTCCACACTAAGTCTTTCTGCATTTTTTTTAATAAATCCTACATCAAAGGAAGCATTATGGGCAACCAAGCAGCAGCCCTCACAAAATTTTAGAAATTCCGGTAAAACCTCTTCGATCTTTGGAGCACTTATTACCATTTCATCGTTTATGGTAGTGAGCTGTTCTATTTCATAAGGAATAGGCCTCTCCGGATTAACAAAGGTGCTGTATTTCTCTTCTATCTGGCCATTTACTACCTTGACTGCTCCGATTTCAATGATGCGGTCGTTATTCGGGCTAAAACCAGTGGTCTCGATATCAAAAACAACGGTCGGATCATCCAGGCTCTGCTCTTTCGCATTCGTTACAACTTCCTTGATATCATCCACCAGATAGGCTTCCATTCCATAGATTACTTTAAATTCCTTCGCTCTCTTCTGCTCACTTTCCTCCGCATAATCCTTTGGATTAAGTGCATGATTTGCATCAGGAAAAGACTGGACTACACCATGATCTGTCACTGCAATGGCAGTATGTCCCCATTTGAAGGCTCTTTTCACCATTTTCTTGACATCCACTACCGAATCCATATCACTCATCATGGTATGGGCATGCAGCTCGACTCTCTTTTTCGCTGCCAGATCATTTCTGGAGGAGGTATAATCACTGATTGTTCGAATACCTGTCACGGAACCGATCGTAATATCTCTCTCATAGGTATCCATCTGCGCTATCCCCTTCAGCTGAAAAAAGCCGCCCGGCTTTAAGACCGAAGTAATCTCGTCAACTTCAATTGTTTTGGCATACAATTTTACCTTGATCGAATCCGTAAAATCCGTAAGGATAAAGGTAACAATACTTTTCTCATTACCAATTGTCCGGTTATCTGGCTTGATCAGCTTACCGCGGATTACTACCTCTCCGATTTCTGCATTAATATCACAAATCGGCATACTTGCTCCTTCAAAATTTCTTCCGTAAACAATGGAAGGATCGGTGGGCAGCTTGCGATAGCTTCCCTTTCCTTTTTCATAGGCACTTTTTCCGCCTGATTTCGGAAAAGAACCTGCTTTAGTTGTCTCTGCCTTATCGTACACCTGACGGTCTGCGGCATGTCCGGGTGCGGACACAGTGGTAGAATTTATCTTAGACACCGCATCACTGCCTTTGGTGGAATCAGTTTTACTCTCTACGGGATGTACCGCATCGGAATTCTTATGCCGGGTTTCCTTCGCATCCTTTGCACTTTCTTCCTGTAACTCCCGATCAGACATCCGAAGCATCTGTTCCTTGTATTCCTCTTCATAATCCTGATCCTTTTCCCTGGGCTTTGTATATTCAATATTCACATGTACCGTATAATCAAACCGCTCCTGAAAGAGTGTTTCAAGATAATCCTTAAGCTTTGTCATTTTCTCCTTTACAACACAGCTGTCAGTTACACGGATTATCATCTTCATTTGATCAATGGAAACCTCGGCATCTTTAAAGATATGGTAAGTTACAATACTCTCTTCCATTAACTCCTCCAGAATAGTATCCCTGTAGATTGGATAGAGATTGTCAAGTGTATACTGTGCCGAAAGCTCAAATTGCGGGCGCAATAATGCTTTATTCCCTGTATGTAAAAAGAGCTGCCGGTTAAGCAGTTCTTCCATTTTTCTTATATGCGATCTGCCGATCAGCCGAGTACTTTTAAAACATATATAGATATTCCCCGATTGCCTGGAAGCTATAACCTTCATAACATCCGTATCAGAGTATAGCTTCTGTAATTCCTGATCCGGCGATATTTTTTCAAATGCCTGAAAAAACAGCATATGTATTCTCCTTTTCAATCATGAAACTGTATAAATAATTGTTTTACATACAATAAAACTATGATTAACACAGTAGGTATAGGTTCCGGACTGGAAGCTTTAATCATTCGATTACATCCAATGGAGCAGCTCTTCTCTTAATTCCTCCAGAAGATATTCTTCGGGAACTTTTCTTATGATTTCACCCTTCTTAATAATCAAACCTTCCCCTTTGCCACCAGCTATTCCAATATCTGCTTCTTTTGCTTCTCCCGGGCCGTTAACCACGCAGCCCATCACAGCGATCTTGATATCCAGATCCATATCGGCGACCATGCTTTCCACCTCAGTCGCTAGCTTAATTAAATCTATCTGTGTTCTTCCGCAGGTGGGGCAGGATACAACCTCCACACCCCCCTTGCGTAAACCCAGCGTCTTAAGGACGATTCTTGCTGATTTAATCTCTTCTACCGGATCTCCGGTTAGGGATACCCGTATTGTGTCTCCAATACCCTGATGCAAAATAATACCTAAGCCGACAGCCGATTTAATATTACCGGCATGTACTGTACCGGCTTCGGTTATTCCCACATGCAAAGGATAGTTTGTAAGCGGTGCAATCAACTCATGAGCTTTCACACACATCATAACATCCGAGGATTTGATGCTGATAACCATTTGGTCATAGTCCATCTCCTCTATTCTTTTCACTTTATCGAGAGCACTTTCTACCAGTCCATCCGCCGTTACTTTCCCGTATTTTGCAATAATTTCACGCTCCAGCGATCCACTGTTTACACCGACACGAATAGGGATTTCACGTTCCTTCGCTACCGCTACCACAGCCTTCACTCTATCACTGTCACCGATATTCCCCGGATTAATCCTTATTTTATCCGCCCCGTTTTCCATCGCAGCAATTGCAAGCCGGTAATCAAAATGAATATCCGCTACTAACGGAATTGTAATATTCTTCTTTATTTCGGAAAGCGCAGCCGCAGCCTCCTGACTCGGAACCGTACAGCGTACAATATCACAACCTGCCTCTGTCAGACGGTGTATCTGCTCAATTGTTGCTCTGGTATCCTCCGTTCTGGTATTGGTCATTGACTGGATCAAAACAGGATTTCCCCCGCCGATACTCCTGTCTCCGATCCGGATTACTTTTGTATTATCTCGATACATTACTTCACAACCTTTCAGCTTACCGGACTGTTATGTGTATTCTATCTGTATAGATACACCTTTTCAAGAATTCATGCGATAAATTGATTTATCATCAGTTAATCGTCAAAATGCTGCTTTCCTGAAAAGGTCAATCACATTCCCATTTACCCGACAATATTACGTATATCATTAAATAAAACAAATACCATTAGTATCATTAAGAGTGCCATACCAACCATGTGCACCATTGCTTCCTTTTCCTTTGGCACCGGTTTTCTTCTGATGGCCTCAATCAAAAGAAATACCAGTCTTCCACCATCCAGTGCCGGAAGCGGAAGCAGATTCATAACACCAAGATTTGCACTGATTAATATGCTAAAATCGATCAAACTAAGCAGCATGATCCTTATTCCGTAACCCTTCGATTCTGAAACCACATCTCCAACATAGTTTACGATTCCGACAGGTCCCGCGATTTCTTTCAAGCTCACTTTACCGGTCGCCAGAGCAAAAACACTTTTAATAGTATTGACAATGTTAAGATTCACTTCATAAACACTATATTTCACAACCTGCAAGGGAGAAACCTTAACGCGTGCCAGGTTATAATCAAAACCAATACTATAGCTGCTATTTTCAAGCTTAGGAGTGATGGGAACCACAATCGGGTTACCCTTACCACCTTTTCGATAGGTAACGGAAACTTCCTTATCCGATAATGGATTTTTATCAAAATATTCCTTCAATTCCCTGCCGGACGCGATCTTTGTTCCATCAATTGCAACAATTTCATCTCCGACAGTAATTCCTGCTAACGCAAGCGGATAATTCGGTGTCACCTCGCTAAGCTTTACCGTCTCATTCGCATCAGTATACCTGCAACCAAGTAAATAGGTGTCTTTCCATTCCGGAGTAATTACCTGTGTATTCTTCTTTCCATCCCTTAAGTAGGTAATGGTAATAGGATCACCTGTAAGAGGTTTGAAATAAAAATGATAATAAATATCCCTCCCGAAATGAATCGTTGATCTGTTAATTTTAGTAATTACATCTCCCTTCTTCAGCTTTCCCGCTACCGCACTGTTACTCTGCACCTCTGATACCAAAGGTTTATCCACTCCCAAATCCCCGAGCAGAATTAAGGAAAGAATAAATGCAAACACGAAATTAAAAAAAGCTCCGGCAAAGATTACGGAAAACCTTGCCCATACACCTTTTTTATGAAATGCTCCTTCGTCCTCAACTGTTTCGTCTTCACCCAGCATCATACAGGAACCGCCAATTGGAAAAAGCTTCAGGGAATATCTGGTTCCGTGATAAACAAAGCTTGCTAATCTCGGTCCCATTCCCACCGAAAATTCGGTAACTGTAATACCATTTTTCTTAGCCAGCAGGAAATGTCCAAATTCATGGACAATTACAATAACCCCCAAAATCAGTATCGCAACAATAATATTCATTAATTACACTAGTCCTTTCTGATCATCCTAAGCCTGCAAAGGAGAAACAATTATCGTCTTATCTTCTGTATTGCATGCTTTGGGATAGTTCTCTTACAAAATCATATGTCTGCTGTTCTGTATTCAGAATTTCATTCAGGGAAGGTGCTTGGATTATTTTATGCTGCTGCATAGCTTCCCTGATTAATTCAGGAATTGCAAGAAAACGCAACTTACCCTTTAAAAATTCCGCCACCGCCCATTCATTGGCAGCATTGTATACGGTCGGCATACTTCCACCCAAGTTTCCGGCTTCATATGCCATCTTTAATGCATAAAAGGTTTCCTGATCCGGTTCTTCAAAAGTGATTTGTTTCAATTTAGCAAAATCCAGCCGTTCACTATGTGACAGAACCTTTCTTTCCGGATAAAACAAAGCATATTGAATAGGGAGCTTCATATCAGGAACTCCCATCTGTGCCAAGATACTGCCGTCAACATATTCCACCATAGAATGAATAATGCTCTGCGGATGGACTACCACCTGAATTTTATCCAGACTCATATCAAACAGCCAAGCAGCTTCCATAACTTCAAGACCTTTATTTACCAGGGTGGCTGAATCAATCGTTATCTTCTGCCCCATTGTCCAGTTTGGATGCTTCAATGCATCCTTTGGCTCTATCGCTTGCAGCTCATTTTGTTTTTTACCTCGAAATGGTCCACCGGACGCTGTTAATAATATTTTTTGTACCTCTTTTTTATTTTCTCCATTTAAGCATTGAAATATTGCAGAGTGTTCACTGTCTACTGTCATAAGTGAAACATTTTTTTCTTTGACAAGAGGCATAATAATATGCCCTGCGGTAACTAAGGTTTCCTTATTAGCCAGGGCAATATTTTTACCGGCATTAATGGCTTCTATCGTTGGTCTGATTCCGATCATACCAACCATGGCAGCTACTACCGTATCAGTATTTCGTTCTGTTGCACTATCAATCAATCCGTCCATTCCAGAGACAACCTTAATGGAAAGATCCTTTAAATGATGCCGGAGCTGTTTTGCTTTTTCCTCGTCATAGACACAGACAATTTCCGGACGAAATTCCCGTGCCTGCTTTTCAAGCTCTTCAATATTACTTCCTGCCGCCAAGGCAGTTACTCTTAGCCGTTCTTTATAATCTCTGACAACCTCCAGAGTCTGGGTTCCAATCGATCCGGTAGACCCTAGTATTGCAATGTTCTTCATATTAACCCCTATCTACCGCGCCAGCGGTAAAACCTTAGCGAAAAGCACACTCCGTGCTTATTGACCATTGAAAAAAATTTTCCTTCAAACCAACTTTATACTGCCAACCTTTCCATTTATCGAAAAAAGGGCTGTGTTTCTGCAAACCTGGCAAGAAAATATACGATAGGTGCGGTAAAAATAATACTGTCAAACCGATCCAGTATTCCTCCGTGCCCCGGGATTAATCTGCCGTAATCCTTAATATCGTGGTTTCTCTTAATTGCTGATGCTGCAAGATCACCTACCTGTGAGATAATGCTTGACATTGCACCGATCATGGTAAAAACCAATTGCGGATGAAAGGTGGCCTGCATTTTATTCTGGAATACGCATGCATAAAGAAAGCCAAGTATAGCAGCACCTACTATACCGCCGATACCACCCTCTACTGATTTTTTTGGACTCAGCTTAGGTGCCATTTTATGTTTTCCGATCAGTATACCTACACAATATGCACAGGTATCCGAACCCCATGCCCCGATAAAGATCAGCCAGACCAGTATAGCTCCATCCTTCAGCATTCGCACCTGGTAGATATAGGACAGCATAATACTGACATAAAATAGTCCCATAAATGCTATCGCAATCTGATCAGTTTTATATTTCGGAAAGCTGAAAACATAGGAAAACATTAACAACAGTAAAAATGATACAAACAACAGCATATGATACTGTTCCAATCTAAAATACACGAGTAAATAAAAGATTATCCCAGCCGCATACCCCAAGACACCCGGAAATGACTTATTAATATTTACTATCCTGTATAATTCCATCATTCCGATCAATGAAATTACAAAAAGGGTAATAAACAGATAATTGCCACCCAAAATAACGACTGTAAGCGTAATTAGCATTAAAACAATACCGCTGAGTAATCTTGTTCGAAACATGTTCTACCTCCAATGTATGATCGGCTATGATATTGCTCCGAATTTTCTATTTCTGCTGCTATAATATTCAACAGCTTTCTCTAATTCTTTCTTATTAAAATCCGGCCATAATACATCCGTAAAATATAACTCTGTATAAGCAGTCTGCCATACCAGGAAATTCGACAATCTCTGTTCACCACTGGTTCGGATTAATAGATCAGGATCGGGAATGTCACTGGTATCTAGATATTTTTGAAACTCTTCTTCATCTATCTGATCAATATCTGTTTTATTCTCTGTAATTGCTTTGGTTAAAGCTTTTGCTGCACGGATAATCTCATCTCTGCCGCCATAATTAATTGCTACCTGGAATTTCAGACCTGTATTATTTTGTGATGCTTCTTCCAGATTATCAATACTTTTTCTGATTTCATCGTTTAAACGTGATTTGTCTCCAATTATTTTTACACGCATATTATTTTTCATACTCGTTTTTACACTGGTTTCTAAATAACTCTGAAGAAGCTTCATCAGCGCATCTACTTCTTCCTTGGGACGCTTCCAGTTTTCGGTAGAAAAGGCATAAACAGTAAGATACTGTATTCCCATTTTGTAAGCTGTTTCGCATATTTTCTCAACATTTTTACTGCCCATCGTATGTCCATAATTTCTGGGCATCATTTTTTTCTTAGCCCATCGGCCGTTGCCATCCAAAATGATAGCCACATGATTTGGTACATTTAATTCATTTTCCTGCATACTAATTCTCCTATTCTGCAAAGATAGGTTGAAAGCAAAATTATAAGGTCATTCTTATGATACTTTCTGTTCCTTGTGAATTCCTTTTCAAGAATAAGGGTGTCTCAAAAGGAAATAATCCTTATTTGATACACCCTGAAACTTTAAAGTATCATTATACAGTAAGAATTTCTTTTGTCTTATCCTCCATCGCCCGGTCAACCTCTGCGATAAAACGGTCGGTAATTTTCTGTACTTCATCCTCCAGACGTTTGAACTCGTCCTCAGAGATCTCGCTGGATTTGCTCTGCTTCTTGAAGACCTCATTTGCATCACGCCTGATATTTCTGACAGCTATCTTACCGGCTTCTGCTTTTTTCTTAACATCCTTTACTAAATCCTTTCTTCTTTCCTCCGTTAATTCGGGGAAAACAAGTCGGATTGTCTTGCCATCATTGCTTGGTGTTAAGCCTAAATCTGAATTGATAATTGCTTTTTCAATTTCTTTGATTAATTTGCTCTCCCAAGGCTGTATCTGTATAACTCTTGCCTCCGGCACCGAGATATTTGCTACTGCCTGAAGTGCAGATGGCTGTCCATAATAATCTACCCTGAGTTTATCTAAAAGATGCGGATTGGCTCTGCCCGCACGTATGGTTGTATATTCTTCCTTTAAAGTTGCTAACGTTTTCTCCATTTTACCGCTAAATTGTTCCAGCTTTGCGTCCATTGTCATCCCTCCAAATTGATTTTATTTTTATACGGTCATTTTTGTACCGCTTGATTTACCTTGTGCCGCTTTTACAATACTATTCTCCTCTGCAAGACCGAATAAGAGCATAGGCATCTTATTCTCTGCGCATAATACGGTTGCTGTCAGGTCTATAACACCAAGCTTTTTATCAAGAGCTTCCTGCATCGGAATTTCATCAAATTTCTTTGCCTGTGGGTTTAGTTTCGGATCACTGTCATAGACACCGTCCACTGCTTTTGCATTTAAAATAATATCGCAGTCCAACTCCACCGCCCGAAGTACGGTTGCCGTATCTGTCGAGAAATAGGGGTGTCCTGTTCCACCGGCTAAAAATGCTACTCCTTGCTGCTTCATGCAGCGAACAGCATCATCCTTTGAGAATAGTCTGGTCATACTGCCGCAGGAAAAAGGTGTAAAAACTTCGGTTGATATTCCAACATGACGAAAGATCTCAGAAACATAGATACAATTCATCACTGTTGCTAATATTCCTATCTGGTCAGCTTTGGTACGGTCGATTGTCTCACTGGTTCTTCCTCTCCAGAAGTTCCCTCCGCCGATTACAATGCTGACTTGAACACCTTCTTCTACCAGAAGCTTTACCTGCTTAGCAACACCGATACAGGTAGCTTCATCAAAACCAGTCTTCTTCTCGCCCGCCAAGGCTTCTCCGCTCAATTTCAATAATACTCTCTCATATGCTTTCATATCAGTAATGTGCCTCCAATGTGTAAATCTTTTATTTCATAATGAAAAGACCGGTAAATGGGCATTCCAATTTTCTATAATAATTTACCACAAAACAAAGCATATTACCAGAGTAATTTCATATAAAAGTTTGCCTGTCCTCAGAAAAGACATATTTATTCAAAAATATTATCAACATTTACTTCTGAATAACTAAGGGAGCAATAGCCGTCAATCACCGCTCCGTTATTAATCTGAACTGATTTAGCCTTAATATTTCCTTTAATAATTGCGGTGGAATCAATTATAATGGGTCCGTTAATGTCAATCTCACCTTTCACCGCACCGGCTATGACACCGGAAGTGGCAGATACATCCCCTATTATTACCGTCCCAAGTCCTATTTTTATACTTCCTTCACTGATTATATTACCATCCAGTCTCTCCGTATTGACATAGACCTCGGCTGCAGAAGAACTTCCCTTCACCTTACCGGTGATTGTCAATTTACCTAGACATTCGATATCACCATTGATAATCCCCTTAATCTCCAGTGATCCATCTGTTGAAATATTACCGGTAATTGTCGTCCCCTTAGAAATGACCGTTACCTCATCCTCACTTTGCATAGCTGTAGTTTTCTGTTTTGCAGTTGTTTTTTCATTTGTATTATCATCCTGATTATTCATTTTATCAGAATGCAAAGCTTCCAGCAACTCCAAATCTACATTATCTTCCATGCCTTCTTTTCCTCCCCCGATACGCTCCCGATCTTCATCCTCCCCTGGATCAATATCCTTTCTCTTTTGCTCCTTTTCTTTTTGATTACTCTCGTCCTGTGTAAAATCATCGAGCCATTCTTTCATTTTTTCACTGTCTTTTGAGATATCTGGAAAATCTTCTTCATCCAAGGTATTTACAATGCTGTCTTCCTCCGTACTGTCCGGATCGTTATCATTGTCCGGAATCAATTCATTCACTGCCTGAGATAAATCATCTTTCAATTCTTTGAAAAAACCCATGCAAAAATACCCCCTATGTAATTATTTATTTTACTGTATCTGCCTTTATCATTTGTATCGGTGCAACATCCTTATCCAGCGGAAGTAACTGTGCCCCCTGCGATTGTAGTTTTACGATCAGTCTTCCGAGGGATTCTACCGTTGTCTTCTTTGCTTGTGTATCATGCATTAGTACGATGGAACGTTCTTTATCCGCTACACCATTTAATACATTTTTCACCAATTGCTGTTTTGTATATTTAATATCCGTTGCATCTCCGTTAATGACATTCCAGTCAAAATAAACAATGGAAGCCTTATTTAAAAAACGAATAAACTGATCCATACCATTGGGATTTACCGTATTGCTGCTTCCTCCGGGAAAGCGATAAATGGATGGCTTGTATCCAGTAGTATCATATAACAAGTCCCATAGTTTTGTAAAGTCTTTCTCAAAATCTTCCACTGAATTATAAATCATACGATACTGGTGCGAATAGGAATGCATACCAAGTGTGTGCCCTTCCTCTACAATCCTTTTGTAGGATGCTTTTGAGGCATCATCTGTTTTACCGATCACAAAGAAAGTTGCTTTCACATTGTGCTTTGCAAGAATATCAAGTATCTTACCGGTATAAATGCTTGGGCCATCATCAAACGTTAAATAGATCTTTTTACCTTTATATCTGCCAGGCTTAACAGTATTATCCGCCTCTGCTCTTTCTACTGTTGTTCCCGCTGTCTTATGAACAGACCTCTTTCTCATTTGGATATCCTGCGGCACAATCTCCTCTTTTATGATTTCTTCTTCAGCTGATTCTGTGGGAGATATCGAAGCTGGCTTGTCTATATCGTTTTTATCAGTTTTTTCTGCTGCATAGGCATAATTCTCGTAATTATTCTGATATGACGTATTATACTGCCCATGCATGATGGTCAGTTCATCTACCTGCTTTTGCAGGCGGCTTACCTGTAGTCCCAATATAATACAGCAAATTGTCGGTAACAAAAGTAAAAGGATGATCACAAATACGATTAATACTTTGATCCGATGAATGCGCTTTCTTCTGCTGCCGTCCTGCTTCCCCCCATACAAACCAATATTAATATTTTCTTCTCTTACCTTATCTTTATTATCTTTATTATCTTTATTATCTTTATTATCTTTTTTATCTTTTTTATCTTTATTATCTTTATTGCTTTTTTTCGTTTTATTGCATTTCGCATTATTGTCTGTGTTGTTATTATCCGTTATGTTATGATCCGTTTTGTTGCTTTCCGTTTTGTTGCTTTCTGTTTTATTGCTTTCTGTTTTATTGCTTTCTGTTTTATTGCTTACCGTTTCATAACTTTCTATTTTATCATCTTCTATTTTATGTACCATAGCTTTATTCATATCGGTTGTATCATTCTTTTCATTTTTCTCATATCTTTTATCTATATTTATATCACTACCAGTATCAACTTTGGTAATGGAAGATTCTCTGTGTGTATTTTGATAACTCTTATTTATATCCTTCGTTGTGTCTGTATCATCTTTCAAAACCTCACCCCTAGTTCAATTTTTCTTAACTATTCTATCACACTTTCGTAACAAAGAGAACACAGGGATAAAAAAAGATCTGTGATAAAATGGACTTGGTGTATCCTGCAAAAGAAAACAAGTCTGGCTAAGTATCCAGACTTGCTATACAACCTTTTCAATTTTCTGTGGAACGAACAAATTTAAAGAGACTTCCTCTGTAAGATGGAAGTATATCCCATAAGTAACTAACATGATACACGTCTGCTTTAGGAAGGATAGAGATTTTTTCCTCTTATTGTATTTATTATTCCAGTGTACATAGATACCGGCCGCAGGCCACATCCTCTACTGCAAGTCCCAAAGCAATAAATAATGTAATTTCGTCCTTGCCGGTTCTTCCTTCTGCCCTGCCAAGCAGTAATCCTCCGATGGAACCTGCAATTTTACTGTCGTCAATGAAGCCTTCCTGCTTTGGAATCAGAAACTCACCGCTCTCTTTTTTCATTGCCTCGATCTGGTCCGCATAGAGCTTTGATTTTACCACCAGCTCCGAGGTTACTTCTCTGGTAACCGGTGTGAAAGTCCCCACCGCATTGATATGTGCACCGGGTTTTACCCATTCCGCCTTCAAATAAGCTTCTTTACTTGGTGTAACCGTACAAATAATATCTGCATTTTTTACTGCTTCTTCCACAGATAAGCAAACACGAATATTTACATGGAACTTCGCTGTCATTTCTTTCTCAAAACGTAGCGCATTCTCTTGCTTAAGATCGTAAACCGTTACTTCTTTGATATCCCTGACAAGAAGTATCGCCTCCAGATGAGAGCGTCCCTGTGCTCCTGCCCCGATAATTGCCAGTTTATCGGCATCCGCTGCTGCCAAAAGATCAGTTGCTACACCACTGACAGCTCCCGTTCTTATCTGTGTAATGGCTCCGGCTTCTGCAAGACCAACAACACTTCCATGCTCGGATTCGAACATCATAACATATCCCATATGAGAAGGGTACTTTGTACCTAGATTTTTATGGAAGGCCGTTATGATTTTTGCACCGAAGTAATCCTGATCTCCCAGATAAGCCGGCATAAAACCAAAGGAATTATCATGCGGGAGTCTGTTCACACTACGAAGTGGCTGCATCGCTTTTCCCTCTTCAAGATCAGCCAGTGCTGTCCTCATAAGCTCCATACATTTTTTCATGGTCAATTTCTCGAATACTTCCGCAGCTTCTATTATTTTCATTTCAACCTCCATCTGCCGCTTATGCGGTATACTTTATCCACACTTTCTTATTCAAAATGATACAGAATACATTCCTCTCCGGTCTCCCGCTGTATTCCCCTGCTGTCAGCCACTGTAACAGGTGTATGGAAGGAAGAAACCGTCGGAGGAAATATTTTACCGCTCTGCATTTCTTCAAATTCCCGTGTTACATCTAATCCAGATATTCTTTTTACTTCCTCCAGCCAGACCTCATTTCCACATTCTTCCATTGTCCTGGTTCTGGCTAATATCGCAAGTACCACATCATCCAGCGATTTCTTGCTGCCGGTTGCTTTTTTTATGATATCATCCATATGCAGCAGATAGAAGAAGCCTCTGCCATAAGGCACTAATGTTGCCTCGCCATCAATGAATAAATGTTCTCCGGCATAATGATTCGTTACCTGAAGCCTTGGATTTTCATAATAATCCCTGGCTTTTTTATTAAGCTGAGCCGTTAATTCTTCTTTTGTGATCATTCCAAAACGATCCGGCAGAACCATACTATAATACTCCGCAGCACCCTCCACATACCAGGTACAGCTTCCAAAAGGCTCATCCTTCATCTTAATCCAGTTATGCACCATTTCATGGGGAAAGAGGAATTTGAGAGTCTCCTCCTTTGGTGGATTTTCTTCGGGATATAAATATAGAAACGAACGGGTTAATGCCAGCCCGCCGATTTTATTCCTTCCAGTTAATACTTCAGGCACTTTACGAGAGAATACACTATAGGTTTCACCGCCATCCTGAAAAAATTCCTTCATCTCTTGAAACAAATCCCGAACGAAACGACCAACCTCTTCTCCCGGCAGCTTTGGATTATCAAACCAGTAGAAGCCGCAGCCATTTTTTTCTATCCCTTTGATATTACCTGCATAATAAAAGCTTTCTGCCAAAACTGTACCACTTTGCACCGTTTCTATACAGCCCTCACCAAGTGACCAGATTGCGCGTGTTCCCTCAGGTGCCTGTGACAGATCCCATTGCAGAAGGAATTGATACTCCTTTTCCTGGAACATAGGCATAAAAGACATTCCCGAGCCGTCCATTCCTCCATCCTCGAAGCCAAGGTCAAAAGCGGGGTTTTTACCCACTGGTTTTAATTCCACCTCATAGCTGATGTGAATATCACCGCTGGTATCTCTTTTCAGATAATATTCCTCCATAATAACTTTGGGAGATTCTTTCTCTGCCGTCGCATAATCGAGCTCACCTGCTTCATCCTGCAAAAGAATCTTCTTCGTAAAGGAAAGGAAGGGTACACCAACAATAATTTTATAAAGCTGGAAAATGCGACTGTCCTGTTCCATTTCCGGTTTGAGCATAGTAATGCAAACCTTAACAAAAGCTGCTCTTTCTTCTCTCCATATAGGAGTCAGTAAAACTTCTATTCTATCCATTCAGCATCGCCTGTCTTCCCAATATATTTACTTACCTTCCATTCAGACACTTTTTCTCCTACAAATATGCCTGAAACCATGCAAGCATCTCATGATAATAATGCTGGAGCTGTTTTGGGTTTGAGGGTTGGTTGTGTCCGACCTGCGGATATAATACCATTTTAACCGGAAGATTTGGATGAAGGTCTTTTAGAGCCACAAACAGCTGGTGCGCACCTTCCACCGGTGTCCGTAAATCCTCCATTCCATGCAAAATTAAGAAGGGTGCATTCACGCGTTCTACATAGGAAATCACAGAGGTCTTAAGGGATGCTATCATAAATTCCTCAAAGTTTGGATAATTACTGCTCTCTCCCTGCTGATCCGAGGATGCATAACCAATCAGATCATTGACCACACTTCTTTGCGTAATATAAGCTTTAAACCGTTTGGAATGTGTAGCGATATAATTTGTCATATAGCCGCCATAGCTGCCGCCGGTTACTCCGAGCCGTTCTTTATCAATCCAATCAAACCTTCTGCAGACTTCCTCCACAAATTGCAGACAGTCCATATAAGCAGAACCATCCATGGCACGCTCCAAATTACGGTGTACACTCCCATAACCGCTGCTTCCCCTTGGATTACAGCAGATGACTGCATATCCGGCCCCGGCAAAGCATTGATGCTCGTGTGTAAAACCATAGGTATAAAAGGGATGTGGTCCTCCATGGATGTATAAAATGCAGGGATATTTTTCTCCCGGAACAGCATTCTGCGGCGGAAGTATAAAACCGTGTACCCTGCTTTCTCCGTCCAGTGTGTCAAACCAGATGTCCTCTGTCTTACTATAGGAAACCTCCTGTAAGAGCTCCTCATTGGACTGAACCAACAGCTCCAGCCTTCCTGTCTTCTCCTCCAGCAGATAATACGCTTCCGGTATATCCGGTTCGGATTTTGCAACCAGCATTTTCCCCTTTTGCGGTGTTCCAATGCCCCCGATTGCCATACTACCGCCCAAAACCGGTGTCACCGCATACTCTTCTCCGTTTAAATTAACTTTAAAAAGCTTTGCCTGTCCCTTCCAGCCACTTAGAAAATAAGCATACTCACCATCCGAGGATATCCTGACGCTTTCCATTCCTCTGCCGCAATGTGCATTATAGGGAAACTGTACCCCGTCAAAGCATTCCTTTGTCTCTCCCATCAGGCAGATATCTTCACTTCCATCCACTGCCACCTTATGTAAAAATGCAGGAGGATAACCGCTGGTATCAATGCTGTCTCCGGAGGTAACACCAGCTAAAAAGCCCATGATGACATGTTTCCCATCCGGCGTAAATACAGGTCTTACCGGATTGGGGTAGGATACTGCCCATTCCCCTTTCGTAAGTCTTGTCATATTTTTGCTTCCATCGGCAGCAACCATAATCAGATCACTTGCAATGGAATCCTTTTTGGGGTGAAATCTTGCAGATACACACAGGATACTGCTGCCATCCGGCGACCAGGTAGGATGCATATAATCATAGGGTCCATCCGTAATTCTTCGGGTAATATTCTCCTTTAAAGATACAATCCATAAATGCATATGCTCTGGTTTGATAAATCCCACACCATCAAATTTATAGCCAAAATCTTCAATTACGACCGCTTCTTTCTTATTTCCTTCTGAAAATGCCTGCTTCTCCCTAACGTTACTAACTAGATAGTATTCCTCCGGTTGATCGGCATCTCCTACCGATGCAAATAATATTTCGCTGCCATTCGGAGACCACTGCGGATCAATAACCCCGGTCTGTATGGCAGTAATTTGTTTTGTTACCATTGACTGCAAATCTGTTACAAATAGCTGCCTTCCCATTCCAGGCACAACAGATAAAAATAATACCTGTTTCCCATCCGGACGAAACTGCGGATTGCCTTCCCCCATGCCGGAGGATATCCCTTCGGCCGTAATTCTCTGCTTTTTACCGGTTTCGATCTCCTGAAGAATAATTTCATTCACTCGTTTTCTTTGCTTCTTATCATAATGTGCTGTTGCATAGACCAATTTATGCTCAGGCTCATAATAATCTCCATTAGAAAGGGTTTCATACAAGTCAATATCTTCAAAGACAGAATTTCTCTTATTCATGAATAGTCTCCCCTTTCTTAAGATACCTGCAGAACCAATCGGTCAGCTCCTGTAAATGCCGTATCTGGTTAAACAGATTTCCGTTTCTTGTTATTCCATGGTTTTCCTCCGGAAACATGACAAGTCGTACCGGAACCTCAGGATTTCTTTCCTTCATGGCAATAAACATCTGCTCGGATTGTTCAAAGGAACAGCGGTAATCCCTGTAGCCGTGCAAGAGTAATAATGGGATCTTTATATTATCTACCTTGCGGATCAAGGATTTTCTGGCACGCTCTATCAGAATATCAAGCATTTTTATTCCTGCTACATCCTCTCTTCCTTTCGATAGAAAGCCTATATCACCGGTTCCATAAGAGGTTGCCGTATTGGAAAGGCATCTTTGCGCTGCAGCTGCCTGAAAACTGGTGGTTTCGGTTATCATTTTGAGGGTCATATAACCTCCATAGCTTCCGCCGGTTACACCAGCTCTTCCCGGATCAGCAAATTCTTTCCGGGTAGCCGTATCCAATGCCAGCAAAAGATCCTCAACAGCCTCCTTCTTCCAAGCATAATCATTGCCGGAGAAATCCATACCATAACCGACACTTCCCCTTGGATTGGTATACACACAAACCATTCCTGCTTCCGCAAACGCCTGGAATTCATGCCAGAAATCGGATACATAGGTACACTCCGGTCCTCCATGAATATCCAGTACAACCGGATATTGTTTTCCGGGTTCTTCATCCACCGGATGAACAATCCAAACCTGCAGCTTTGCTTTACCATCCGTTGTCGGAACCCAGACCTCCTCTGTTTTCGCCAGCTTATATTCCTTCAACCATTCATTGCTGCAGGTTTTCTGCTCCAGCTGACCTGTTGTCAGATCCAGCTCGTAAACCTCTGCAGGAGTTACCGGATCACCACCAGTAAAGATGCATTTTCCGTTACGCGGGAGACAGAAGGCTTGTACATTTTTCCGTCCGGTCAAAACAGCTTCTATTCTTCGTACTTTCTTCTTCCTTCCATCCTCCGTCAGAAAGCTTTGCTTTTGGAGAGGTATCCGATATAGGTTTTCCCAGCCAAACCAGGCATTTTTAAAATATAGGTATTCATTTTCATAATCGATTGCAAAATATGGCTTTTCGTCCCCGAATACAGTTCTTCCTATTGTCGTGGAATTGATCCCGAAGGTCACCGTCTCATCCTCTTGATCAAAAAACAGTTGTGACTTTCCACTAGCAAGATCTACCTCATAAATTGTTTCTGCACAACCGCCCTTTTCATCAACAGAATAGGCATTGACATATATAGTGTCTCCCACCTTAGAAAATTGTGGTCTTACATTCCAATAGAGCATCAGATTCCGATCCTTTGTAATCTGCCTGATATCATCATTCTTGGCATCCCAGACAAACAATTCTGCATTTGAGGCATAAACTCCGGGATAGGGTTTTCCATAAAAAGCGATCTTTCTTCCGTCCCTGGAGAAAACCGGAAATGCACACTCCATCTCCCCGGTAGGTAAAAGTCTTTGTTTATAATCTGCCAAATCAATGGTTCCGATCCGCGTAACACTTCCATCGCGCATTCCGTAACAATCATCATTTTTATAATCAATTTCTGTGATTTCAATCGGAGCCCATTCTTTTTCTTCCAGCCAGATTTTTTTGTCTTCCGGGCTCATTTGTTTAAATTCAAGCTTCTCATCCAGCTCATTCTTCCATAAAGGTGCAGTAAAAACCAGTGTACAACCATCAAAGGACCAGTCATAATACGAAATTCCATGTCGCAAAGAGGTCAGCAAAATATCCTCGTCTACTCCCTCGCGTCTTAGATAAAGCTGATATTCTCCGCTTTTGTCACAGAGATATGCCAGCTGCTTTCCATCCGGAGAATAGAGTGGTCTCTTCTGCCCGGCAGCTTCGCCGGCAACAGGTTTTACTTCCCCTGACAGATGGTCTAGTTCATAAATAAGGGGAACAAAGGTTCCATTTTCTTCGGCCGCAGTTTTTACAAACACCGTTTTTTTTCCATCCGGATGCAGATCCGGCATAGAAAGATAATTCATATATTTTAAGGTATCCGGAGTAAATCGTTTCATTCTTTCAGTCCTTTTCCTCATTTTTCGATATAGCCCTTATGATTTCATTAAATATGATCATAGTTTCTTCCCTTCACTTTCATAGCTCTAAGCTGTGCATCTGGCAGAAGCTTCGAAAAAGTCCCGCCAGGAGATGCAATGGATGTATGTTAAAAATGAACGGTATTTTATGTGGTAAAAAAAGTATCCTAGTATTTAATTTACTATAATGATACGATTGTTAAAAGCCTGATCCGGGTTATGTAGATGAATATGAGTGCATATATATATTCATCTAGCAAATCATTTTTGGGCTTTTGACATTTCAATCCTATAATACCAATGTTTTCCTAGAGTCACTTTATCATTATACGCTTAAGGTATTCTTATAAATTTTACCTTCTTTCATGACAAGACGGATATTTTCCGCATCCCCTAAAACCTCGATACGTTCTAACGGGTTTCCATCCACAATAACAATATCCGCAAATTTTCCAGTGTCCAGAGAGCCGATTCTATCTTCCATTCTCATAACCTTCGCTCCATTGATGGTTCCAATCTGGAGGCTTTCCATCTCAGTAAAGCCTCCGTCACAGATAGCCTTGAATTCCTTGCCGATATATTTATATTTTGTATGGGACTTCTCATCATTGCTGTAATCCGTACCAAGGGCAACATTAATCCCGGCCTTGTGTACAAGCTCTATGGATTTACGGTTTGCAACCGCACATTGCTTCGCTTTCGCAGCCATATATTCTGGAAGACCTGGAATGTCACCCACGTGGAAGGAGATATCAAGGGTAGTCACAAGGGAACAATCATTCTTTTTCATGATTTCTATACATTCCTCATCCAGATGAATTCCATGCTCCACCGTTTTTATTCCAGCCTTCAGTGCCTGCTTTGCTCCGGCAAGTCCCGAACAATGTGCCGCTACATATGAGCCATGACGGTTTGCTTCTTCCACAATAATTTTAAGCTCTTCGTCTGAGAACTGCACATCCTCCAGACCATCCGACATTGAGGATACCCCACCGGTTGCGCATATTTTAATAAATTCGGCGCCTTCACGGAATTGCTTGCGAACACCCTTTAAGCACTCGTCCGTCCCATCCATCAGATACGTCAGTATATTGCTTTGTGCAAGTTCATATGGATAATTCGTATCCATATCTCCATGTCCGCCTGTAATACTTAACACCTGTCCGCCCGGCATCAGATGTGGTCCATCAATATATCCATGCTCCACTGCCCATTTTAAATTCGCGCTGATCTGCGTCATATCCCTGGCTGCAGTAAAGCCGCTGTCAAGTAGTGCTTTTAAATCACATGCTGCTTTTAAAACCATCCTGTCCCGCGGTACTGCCAGATAATCCTCCGAACCACAAATATGTGCATGACAGTCAATAAATCCCGGAAGGACCGTACCCCCTTCCAGAGAAAAGCATTCAAAATCCTCTGTTAACGGAGCCTCTGCCTTCTTACCAGCAAAGACTATATTTTTCCCTTCTATTAAAACAGCACCGTCTTCGATTACCGCTGCATTGATTACATCTATATATCTGCCTAATACTGCTTTTTTATCTCCCATTCAACTGTTCCTTTCCAGCTATTGTATATTCTATTATGTTGCTATTAGTTATCTCCCTGCCCGCCGCTTACCAACAAATCGCTCACATAGATGGATGGTGCCGTAATCGCTAAGCTTTTCGACATTACCATAGAGACGGTCGTCCTGTCATCCGCAATCTTTTTTATATTGCGAAGGAACTGCACCAGATTACCATTCATTGTAATTCCTTCCACTCTACCAATTGGATTTCCATTCCGATAAATAACACCCTGACACGGAATTGAGAAATCCCCCGAAGCTGTATTCACAGAATGAAACATATCAAAGGATTCATAGATATAAATTCCGTTCTGTAAATCAGCCAGCAGCTCTTCCTTCTTTTGACTACCGGATAACAGAGTGAAATTTGCTGGGATTACCTTGCATTCGGTCTGGTCGGCCATCAGACTCACATCACGTCCCGCATTACCGGCATAATCAGAACCCAATTTTGAGGCTGTGGTTAAATTATGCATCAGAGCCTGCAGCTTGCCTTCCTTAATGATATCTACTCTTTGTGAAGTACTACCTTCACAATCAAATTTTCTTCCGTAACCGGCAATCGCATCCTCCGGTATATCACTGATATTTAGAATATCCGGGAACAGATTTTCACCTAGTTTTCCATAAAATGGCGTGCTTTTATTCAAATAATGATAGCCGCTAAACATCTGCCAGGCAGTCAGTAAGATATTGCACATTACACAACCGTTTAAGACTGCCGGCATGCTGCCGGGACAAAGTACCGCCTTCTGTTCGGGTAAGCCTGACCACTCCTTTACCTTACGAATAAAATATTCGTCCTCTAATTCTTCAACAGAATGTGCAGAGGTTTCCAGTTCCAAAGAACGGTGGATACCATTCTCACAGGTAAATGACAAAGACGCTTCCGCAATCTTTACCGTACAAGTCTTATCAAGACCAAGAGAATTCACAATACCGGTGGTTTTCAGATTTTCTGATACCATCACGGAGAGATGACTGGCATCGGGTACCTCTTCCTTTATTTTCTTTTCCAGCTCTGCTGCTTTTTTAAGAAGTATTTCGAAGGTAACATGCTCTATATCCTGCCCAAAGACGTCCTTAGCCGGACCATTTAATCGTTCCGGCTGCTCCTCCTGTACATATTCCGAATTTCGGTATGCTTCCAATAGAACTTCTCTTGGATCTGCTTCAAGATTCTGGGTATAAGTCATACCTGTTTTATTACCGGAGGCTCTGACGAAAATGGCTGTTTTATCGGAGGCCGAAAGACCTGTTTCTTTTCCGTTGACCATTCCCGCTATTATCCGGTCATTTTTTTCCGCTTCTGCTTCTGCCTCGCGTATTCCATCAGGAAGATTTTTCATTATTTTCCGATACGCTTCTAATTCCTTCATAATTTCCTCCATTTTTGCACTGCTTTTTGCACATCCTATATTTGAGTGCCCAGCACAGACACAAACTTGCCAAGTGAAAGAAAACATCGCTAACTCTGTAATAAATTACATTTTGATAGAGATATTGATTTACCCAAGTGACATTTCCGATATTCTTACCATAGGCTGCATACTTGTAACTGGAACCAGACCCGAAGCTGCACCGCAAAAGCCCCCAGCATCAAACCCTACTGTTTTTCCGACTCTGTCAATCTTATTTATCACTTCTGCCCCATTTCCCGTCAGCATAATACCTTTTATCTGCCGGTCAATCTGTCCGTTTTTAATTAAAAAACCTTCTTTCACTTCGATTGAAAACTGCATTCCTCCGAAGCCTCCGCCCAGACTCTTCACAAAAAGTCCTTCCGGTACGGAACGGATTATTTCCTCCTCGTCGTCCTCCCCTGCAGCAAGATAAGTATTGGTCATACGTGAGACCGGCGCATAGGAATAATTTTCTCTTCTCCCACTACCGGTGCTTTCCATACCAATCATTCTGCCATGGAGCCTGTCACACAGATAGCTTTTTAAAATACCTTTTTCAATTAAAACATTTTTCTGCTTTACGTGTCCTTCATCATCTATAGCATCCGTACCATAGTATCCCGGCATGGTTCCATCATCAATCAAGGTAACCTTATCAGAAGCGATTTTTTTGCCGATTTTATCGACAAAGCAACTATTTCTGGAGGCGATTGCCGTTGCTTCCAGTGTGTGTCCGCAGCTTTCATGCCATAGGGTCCCGCAGGCTCCCGCGGCCAGAACAACCGGCATTACCCCTGGTTTCATCGTTTTTGCGGTTCTCATATTTTCACAGCGCACTACCAGCTCTTTTGCAAACGCAAGGTATTCCTCCGAATTACGAAATGCTTCAAAACCCTGTGGTCTTGTATAATCCTCCCAATGATAAAAACTTCCGGTTTCGTCCCCACAGGTAATTCCCATTCTTAATCTTGAGGTAACTCTTCGATCCCTCGTCAGTAGCCCGTCGCTGTTGGCTATCGTAATTCTCCGATCAGCATCAAAATAATTCATATCCGCATCTATAAGAACCGGGCCTGCACTCTTCGCATTCCGGTAAGCCTGGGTTACTATTCTGATTTTATCCTGATAGGAAACAGAAGATGGATATTCTACGATCACATTTGGATTGTGATACTGCTGTTCCTGTAAAACAATTCCTTTGCTATTCCTCTGACCATCCTGCATGCGCAGCATCTGAGAAGCCTTCTCTGCCAGTGACAGCAATGCTGCATAAGAAGTATTATTGGAATAAGTGTATACACTTTTCGTGCCATTTAACAGGTAAAGTCCTACACCATAAATGTGCTTGGTTTGCACACCATCTACAATTCCGTTTCGACAGCAGATATTCGTATCATCCCTTTCTTCAAAAAAAAGTTCCGCGAAATCTCCGCCATTTTTTAAAGCTTCTTGTAATATACTCTGTATCTGAGACTGATCAACCATTCTATATCTCTCCCTTCCGGTATGCATACGCTTCCTTGTATTCTTAAGTGTTAAAAGTCCTATCATAAACTTGACTTCATCAATATGCACGAAACAACTTCCTTGCTGTGATGCAGAAACTTGTTCAATGAACAACTGTATGAAGTCGTTGGTACTTAGGTCCTGTATTTTAGGACCTTATGTACCACTACGTACTTCATCCAAGCGGAAGCGGGTTGTGAATGAACAAGCTTCTGTATCACAGCTTAACAGCATAAATTGTGCATATTGATGATTGAAATGCTGTTCAGGGACTTTTTACACTCATATCCTATTAATCCTGATCCAGTTCTTTCAAATCCTTATAAATTGTAAACTTGGAAACTCCAAGCTTTTCTGATAGAAAAGGAACACTTCTTTGAAAATCAAAGAAATTATTTTCACGCAATAGCTTTATTAAAACGAATCTTTCTTCCTTATTTAACTTTTCTCCGGTATTATTCATAATTTTCAAACAGGTGTCCAGAATGCTCTCCGGATCGTTTCCATTTTCCCGCTGCAGCGTAGAATAAAGATCACCTTCTATGGTTAAGAAATCTCCAATCAGATTTTGCATTTTTTCAAAAGGAGTAATATCAAAATTGATACCTAGGGCATACTTAAAATCATCCCCGGCTAAGATAAAGCTTGATGATTTTATTTTTTTACCAGTCGGATGAATGACCAGCTGATTGCAGACATCAATCATTAGTTTATCATAATTAATTTCTACGTCATCCATTGCTCCGCCCAAAATACCAAGCTGGGACATTGGCTGCCGTCCGGAAACATGTCCGTTAAAAATGGCAACTGTCACCATCTCTCCATTAATAACTTCTTGTATTAATGTTTCACAGTGATTTCCAAACATTTTCGAAATTCCTTCTGCCAAACGGTATAAAAAATCATAAGCCTCTTCCTTATTCATCATATCCTTCTCTCCAAGCTATTGCTAATTATTTCACAGCTGCTTTCAGAGTCACCATAACTCTGACCAATTCCTTCTTCGGCGCCGCCAGATTTATTCTGATAAATCCCGGTTCACTGCCATATCTTGATCCTTCATCACAGGCGAAGCCTGCCTCTTCAAAAAATGTATCATACTCCTGCGCTGTTCTAAATCCAAAGCCACGACAATCAATCCATAATATATAACTTCCCTCCGGCTTTATTATTTTCATCTCCGGAATATTTTCCTTAAAAAAGTCGTTTAGGAACAGGTAATTCTCATAACAATATTTCATCATTTCCTTAACCCATCTGCTGCCTTCCTCCGTATAGCCTCCAAAATATGCTGCCCGCATCATTGGATTAAAGCTTCCATAGTGATCCTTATCTCGCTGTTTGATAAATTGTTCCCGGAGTTTTTTATCCTTAATGATCAGGTTGGCCTGACCAACTCCGGTTATACTAAAGGTTTTTCCCAGAGAAGTAGCTACAATCCATTTGAGCGGCTGACTGGTTACCTGATCAAAGGTCAGCATTTCAATGCCTTCATAAACGGTATCCGCAAATATTTCATCGCTATAAATGATCTTGTCATAGCGCAGTGCCAATTCCGCAATTTTTATAAGGTCTTCTCTGCCCCATACCTTTGCAATGGGGTTATGTGGATTACAGAAGGTGAATACCTTGTTTTCCGGCTTTGCCATAAGCACTTCCAACTTCTCATAATCTATCATATAGGTATTTCCGTCGAAAAGCAGCGGACAATCCACATGTACTCTTCCATTTAGCTCGATGGCTTCCCAGGTCATATGATAAACCGGGCCAAGCCCAATAATCCCGTCTCCCGGTTTGGTAAACGCTCTGCATATGGTTGCCACCGAACAGGTAAGCCCGTAGGTGGGAACGATCCATTCCTTTTTGATGTTCCAGCCTCTATGCATTTTCATCCAGTTAGTAATCGTCTCCAGTAAAACATCGTCCTCACAGCAATAAGCCGCAAGTCCCCGGTCCGCCCAGTCCTTGATTGCCTGTATGACAAAGGGTGCTGTCTTAAATTCAAATTCGGCTCCCCAGCAGCTGATCAATCCGGCATTTTTTGTTGTCTCTGGCATTACCAGTTCTCTAATGGAAGCCATACCAGTTCGGTCAACTCTTGTATTAAAATCATATTCCATCTCATTTTATCTCCGTTCCCATGATGTATTTGGATCTATTTTATGATTAATCCGATTAAAGCCTAGAATTTATTTACCCGATGGATATAGATATACTCCAACACATCTTCATAGCCTGAAGGGGTTTTTTGTCGGGCTAATCATATTATATGACAAGCCACCAGATGTTCTCCTGCAGCTTTGCGAAGTATCGGTGTTTCCTGTCTGCACCTTTCTGTTGCATATCTGCACCTTCCTGCAAACCTGCAACCCGGCCTAGGATTAATCGGACTGGGTACTTCCCCATCCATCGGAATTCTATCATGTATTTTTTCATAATCTGGATTAGCAACCGGAACAGCGGATAATAATCCTTGGGTATATGGATGCAACGGATGCTTATATATTTCTTCCGTATCCCCATATTCAACCATAGTACCCAGATACATGACCGCCGTCTGGTTAGAAATATGGCGTACCATGGACAGATCATGGGCTATGAATAAATAAGTAAGTCCCATTTCCTGCTGAAAAGTCATCAGCATATTAACAACCTGTGCCTGAATGGAGACATCAAGAGCTGAAATTGCTTCATCACAAACAATGAATTCCGGATCCAGTGCAAGAGCGCGGGCTATCCCAACGCGCTGTCGCTGTCCGCCTGAGAATTCATGCGGGAAGCGATTCATATGATCCCTGTGAAGTCCGACCTTTTCCAGCAGCTGGGCGATCCTTTCGTCTCTCTCTTTTCTGTTTTTGTAAAGATGATGGATATCAAGTCCCTCCCCTACAATATCAGCCACCGTATAAAAGGAATTAAGTGAAGCATAAGGATCCTGAAAAATCATTTGCATCCTTTTTGTCAGCTGCTTCGACTGCTTTCTGTTTATCTTACTTATATTTTGTCCGTCAAATACGATAGTCCCGGCATCCGGTTCATAAATTCGCAGCAATGTACGGCCTACCGTTGTTTTTCCGCAGCCTGATTCTCCAACCAGACCCAGAGTCTCACCCCGTTTGATCTGAAAGCTGACATCATCAACTGCTCTTAATATATTTTTCCCGCCAACGTTAAAATACTTTTTTAATCCGTTGACCTCCAATATAATATCATTCATGCGTTTCCTCATTTCTAGCAGTAAACTGTTCATCCAGCGGCTGCATTGGTTTTGGAATGACACCCTGCGGCGGAGTTACTTTCGGCGCCCGCTCATCGAGCAGCCAGCACCTTGCCATATGCTTGTTATCATCCCAAGTTTCCGGCGGGGCTTCTTTCATACATGCTTTCATACAATACTCGCATCTTGCCGCAAATGCACAGCCTAACGGCGGTGCAAATAAATCAGGCGGTGTCCCGGGGATGGAATAGAGCGGTTCTCCCTTGGATTTTCCTGT
Organism: Bacillota bacterium; assembly: GCA_023418475.1. GTDB lineage: Bacteria > Bacillota > Clostridia > Lachnospirales > Lachnospiraceae > Mobilitalea. The sequence continues at coordinate 9,209 of JAEZZO010000069.1, read as the reverse complement.
GTCAGGCATAGCTCCCAACAGTCCCCAGGTATAGGGATGTTTTGGCTGGTAAAAAATCTGCCTTGCTGTACCGGTTTCAATAATCTGACCTGCATACATCACAGCAATCCGGTCAGCCATTTTCGCAACCACACCCAGGTCATGTGTTACTAATACAATCGAAGCTCCCGTCTGTTCCTTCAGACTATTCATAATATCCAGAATTTGTGCCTGCATCGTTACATCCAGCGCAGTCGTCGGTTCATCCGCGAATAATATTCCCGGTTTGCAGGAAATAGCAATCGCAATCATCACCCGCTGTCTCTGACCGCCAGATAAGGTATGCGGATATCGGTAGTATACCTTTTCCGGGTTTGGCAGCCCGACCCTGCCAAGCATTTCCACAGCAATAATTTTTGCTGCCTTCCTGTTTACCTTCTGATGCTTAATAATTCCTTCACACATCTGCCTTCCTACTCTCATCGTAGGATTTAGAGCTGTCATGGAATCCTGGAAAATCATCGCAAACTCATTTCCACGGTAATGCTCCATTTGCTTATCTGTTTTTTTAAGAATATCTTCCTTCTTATATATTATTTTACCATTTTTTACAAAGGACGGTGGTGTTGGAAGTAACCGCATAACGGTTTGCATGCTAACCGATTTTCCGCAACCTGACTCACCTACAATTGCAAGTGTCTCTCCCTTATCCACATGGAAGGAAACTCCTCTAACCGCATGCACCTCTCCGGCATAGGTTTGAAAGGATACCTCCAGATTTTCTACTGTTAACAATCTTTCTCCCATAACTTTCTTACCCTCCTAATTTCCAAGCTTCGGATCCAATGCATCACGCAGACAGTTACCAAAAATATAGAATATTAGTATTGTCAGACTGATAATTATACTTGGAATATATAATTGATAGGGATAGATCCTATATAGGTTTACTCCGGTCTGTGACAGCTGCCCCCAGGATGTCATCGGTGACTGTACTCCCATTCCGATAAAGCTTAAATAGGCCTCCATAAATATTGCCTGTGGTATTCCGGAGGTAATTCCGACAACCAGCTGTCCCATTATGTTTGGTAAAATATCCTTAAAAATCAACCGCATGGAGCTTCCTCCAAGCGTTCTGGACGCAAGAACAAATTCCCTGTTCTTAAACTGCATAATTCTGCCTCGTACATTACGGGCCGAACCCATCCAGCCTGTTAAAGCAAGTGCCAGTATAATGGTAACGGGTCCACCTCCAAGAAAAAGCATCAGCATTGTGATATATACTAAAGACGGGATACACAAACCGACATCAATAACTCTCATAATGACCATGTCCACCCATCCTCCGAAATAACCGGCAATTCCTCCGATCATAATACCGACAATTTCCGGAAGTATGGATCCGAACAAGCCGATTAGAAGAGATACCCTGGCACCTACCCAGATACGTGTCCATAAATCCCTGCCGACCGCATCCGTACCAAACCAATGTACACCACCCGGAAAAAGATTTCGTTCCTTAAGGCTTGTCGTATCATAATTATAGGGACTAAGTATTGGGGCAAGAATGGCAAAACCAACAATAATTACCGTATAAATCAGACAAAGCATCGATATTTTGTTCGTCACCATTTTCCGGAATACATTTTTCCAATAACTGATGCTTGGACGCACAATGATATCCTTCTCTTTTTCATTTTCACTTACTGGTGTAAAATCTGCTGCTGTAATAACACTATTCATATTATCTGACATACCTGCCTCCTTACTTTGTAACACGGATTCTTGGATCAACAAAACCATAAATGATATCAACAATAAAATTTGCCGCCACCACAAAAACGCCAAAAAATACGGTTAACCCTAATACCATGGTATAGTCAAGGCTCTGTATCGAGGTTACAAAGAAAGAGCCGATACCAGGTATTGCAAAAATTTGCTCTACAACAAAAGAACCCATAAGAATTCCAACAAGTTCCAGACCCATCATCGGAATCATAGGAATAATTGCATTTCGTATCTGATGCCCCCATACTATTTCAAAATTTGAGAGTCCCTTTGCCTTTGCTGTCTTGATATAATCCTCATTGATAATTTCAAGCATTAAGGTTCGCATTCCTCTTGTCCTTCCAGCAATACTTCCCAGCGCCAGAGTTATAGTCGGAAGAATCGTATAGCTAAAGCCCCTCCACAGAGAAACCGGAAACCATTTTAATTGTACCGCAAATACCATCTGCAACATGGCCGCAATAATAAAGACCGGAACAGATACTCCCAGAGCGGAAAAGGCAACCAGAATATAATCCACTGATTTTCCTCTCTTTCTGGCCGCAATAATTCCAAAGAGAAAACCAAGCGGAATAGATAAAAGGTACGCCTGGAAGCCAAGCTGGGCAGAAATCGGAAAGGTACTTGCTATAATTCCATTCACCGTTTGCCCTGGGTATTTATAGGAATAACCGAAATTACCGTGCATTAAATTTTTCATAAAAATCTGATACTGCTCCCACACTGGTTTGTCAAGTCCATAATATTTGGTCATCCTCTCGAGTGTTTCTTTCGAGAGAATCTTTCCGCTGTTGATTGCTATCGGATTTCCTGGTAACGCATGTACAAGAAAAAAGCTGCAGGTTGCGATGAGCCAAATTGTCACCACTGATATTACAAGTCTTTTCAGAATATATTTTCTCATTTTTACCTCATTTCTGCGCTGCTTTTCGCGCATCTCAAGTAATTCGTGAAGAAGTTAGAAAGGAGCACCTCCGCGCTCTTATTTATCTTAGAACAAAGCATCCGAACCGGCAGGTGCTTTGCTCTAAGATAAATAAAGGACACAACACGATCGCATTGTGTCCCTTATTCTTTTCTGTTTATTTCGACACGGTCAGATGATTAATCTGGTAATTGTAAGCTACTCCTGGCGTAATATATCCATCTACACCATCCGCAAGTGCATAATAAAAGGTCTGATTATACAAAGGAACAATGGCATATTCGTTTAAAAATGCTGTTTCAAGCTCCGCAACCTTCTTAAAATACTCATCCGTCTGGAATTCACATGCATTTGCAGCCGCAAGCGGATCAGCAATATTTGTTTTCCAGCTTGCTGAGAAGAAGCTGTAATCACCATTCGGTGCAAAACCCTCTATTATATCAGTAGGACTAATGGTGCAGCCTACAGAAATCATGAAAATATCGTACTTTCCGGTATAGAAATTCTGGATCGCTGTTGCAATCGGATACTGGGTAAAGGATATATTGTCAATTCCAAGAACTTGCTTCCAGCTGTCAACAAGTGTTTCTCCAAGTAACTTCATATCATCCCTCTCAAAAGTTACATAAGATATTTTTGGCAGTTTCGATACATCACTGTAGCCAAGCTCTTTCATCGCTGCATCTAAATATTCCTTCGCCTTTGCTGCATCTCCTGTTACCGGGCATGCATCTATCGGGTATTCATTTACATAGGTATCGGATTTACCCGGATAATTTGAGCTAACCGCACGATTGGTGCCGACAAAGCCGGCACTGACTGCGCCGCAAATAGTATCTCTGTCAAGTGCATAGGTAAGTGCTTTCCGGAAATTCTCATTGCTCATAAGCTTATTGGTTTCTTTATTGTTTCCTGCTTCATTCATCCAGAGCAACATTTCTGTATTGCCTACATAAGTTTTCACTTTATCACTTATGGTAGCAGAATAATTTGCATCCAGTGAACTGATGATATCAACTTCTCCGTTCTCAAACATACTAACCTTTGTATTAGCTGAATCAAGCTGAAGAATATTCACATTTTTTGTAGGAAACTCGTTTGCAGAATTCCACCATTTCTCATTTTTTACGAGAGTCATGGATTTATCAACTGTCCATTCTGTTAATGTATATGGGCCGGAACAAAGAATACTCTCTGGTGAGCTTCCAAGAGAATCTCCCCATTTTTCAGCAAATTCCTTTGTAATCGGGAAGAATGCGTTGAGCGCGATATTATTCAGGAAAGCTCCATCCGCTTTTTTCAAGGTGAATACAATCGTATTCTCATCAGGACACTTAAAACCTACCGCATCCCATTTCCCTTTTCCGGAGTTATATTCCTGCGCTCCGACAAGTCCAAAGTATGCACTGGTTTCAGCGGAAGCGGAATCCTTACTGATAAACTTTTGGAATGCATATTCAAAATCCTTAGAGGTGATTGCCGTTCCATCTGAATAGGTAAGACCTTTTCTTAAATGGAAGGTATAGGTAAGTCCATCCTCGGATGTATCATAGCTTTCGGCCGCATCCATCTCAACCTTTCCATCATAATATCTTACAAGAGAACTCATGGTAAGATAAAAAATATCATAATCATTGGATGCCTGTGAGGCAAATTCATTCATTGTAACTGCAACACCACCGGCAATATTTAATGTATCAGATGTTTTTGTTTCTGGTGCCTCAGTTGCTCCTTTGTCTGTTGTTGAGCTGTCGGCTGCCGGAGTTACATCAGATGATTTTTTGTTATCTGTATAGGTGTTACATCCGGTAAGCATGAAAGCACACATGCTGCCTGCCAAAAGCAGAGCCATAATCTTCTTTCTCATTCGAATCCTCCTTAATATGTTGTATACAGCGCTCAGATAAGGCGCCGGCTTTATCGATTTACTTCACTAAAGCAATAGCCGTACTTTACTTACTTTGTTAAAGAGGCAAGGTAACTCATTACCTTGCCTCTTTACACTGTATGATGATATAATTACATATTTCTAACTATTTGTCAACATAAAGTTGATAATCAGTCAACTTTTTTGTTACAGTTCAGCCTAGTCCTGGTTCTTTTAATTTCTTACTAGTATTTTCTCAGTTCATCCTCTCCGTCATCTTCCAATTTCTCTATTCTTCTAATTATAACAGGGTAAGAAATGGTTTCACTAACCTGAACCATTACACGATCAAGTACTTTGTGATGTAATAATGCTTTTCCCAAAGGAGAATCAATACTTATTTTCTTATGCAGGGAATTTGACCTGACAGTCGTCACAATTCTTACTGCTTCTTCTTCATTATCCTCAGGATAGTAGATAGTAACCCTGTCATTTAACCCCACTTCATCTTGACTAGAATCTTCAGAAATTATTCGTGCCGTCTTGATCATTCGTTCCAGATACCTTATCCTGCTTTCATTCTGGTTTTTAAATTGCTTTGCTGCCTTATATTCAAAATTTTCGCTCAAATCGCCATGCGCCCTGGCTGTTTTTACATCCTCTAGCGCTTCTTTTCGAACGACCAGTTTACGGTACTCGATTTCTTCTTCCATTCTTTTTACATCTTTTTGAGTTATCTTGTCATACATGATTACTTTCCTTTCTTTATAATATCCTTAGGTACTTAATGCACGATTGAAAAATCTGCGGTTTATTTCCATTTCTACATCATTATTAATATGTAAGGACAATACTTTTATTTCGGATTTGTCTGGCTTTTCATTAACATTACCATGAAGCCAAACGTAATGCATAAAATAATTGTAACAGCAATTCCTCCTTCTGCTCCATTTACTTTATGAAACCATATACTTTCCCTGCTAATCTGACATGGAAATATTGCATCCCTACATATGAGACCGCTATTCGGAAGACCTAGAACCATCTCATTGCAAAAATTCCATCCCATATGAACGCCTGAAGCTACCGTAATAGATCCTGTTTTCCAAGTAATGATCGAAAATAATATACCAAATAAAACAATGTTGCATACTGAAATAATTGACATTCCCGGATTCATAGCATGTAATAGTGCAAACATGATATTCGTACAAAGAATACTTACTATCATTCCATTCGTCCGCCTTATTCTCTCCAGTATGAGTCCCCGGAACAAATATTCCTCCGCATAAGCCTGTATCATAAAGGAAATCAACACTAACAGGATACCAACCGGCTTCCATTTCACTTCTGTCCCAAGTTCAATGGTATCTGTGATTAACAAAATAGTCAAAAGACCGACCATCATAAGAATACTGATGAATACTCCGGATAGATATTTCGTACAGCGTATTTTCATCGAGTCTCGTATTTTGGGTATGTTTTTATCCACGATCTTTGAGATAATCACTACCAGAATAATAATTCCCAGAAAGGAAAGATTATCTGTAATCACGTTCCTGTAAGAAGGCAGAAATATAACCGTTTCCAAAGAGCCTTTCAACAGCAAAAGAGGAGCTGTTGCGAAAAAGGAAATAAATTTCCCAAAAATTAAACCACCATAAGCTAATAGAATTGAAAGCATCATCCATGTAAGAACATTCCTAATTTTCTTCATTACCTAATTCTCCTTATTTTTCTTTCAAATATACAAAGAAATAATAAGGAATTTATAAGGTTATTTTAGAACAATCATAACTTTTGCTCCACCTAGCTCCTCTGAATTTGATAGCTTTACTTCTGCGCCATGTATACGCATGAGTTCCTTTGTCTGATATAGGCCTAAACCCATATGCAGCTCATTTCCAATTGTTTTACGGCTCTTATCCCCTCTAAAAAAAGCCTCCATTGCATGTTCCATCAGCTCTTTGCTAAATCCGCTTCCCGAATCCTCAATTGAGATCAAGATATCATCCTGCTCCTTTTTTACTCTGATACGTACCACAGCGTGCTCTCCACAATAGGTAAAGGCATTCATAACAACATTGCTCACTGCCCTCTCTAATAAGAAATCATCAAACTCAAAGGATCCCATCTCCTCAACTTCCGTAACTAGGGTAATCTCATGTTGCTTAGAAAGTACTTTATAATTAAGAAATAACTCTTCCCAAAATACATTCATGCTTTGCATTTTTTTCTTGGCAATGCTCTGTTCGCACGAATAAAATGTTGTTATCAATATCTCCATATACTTTTTAAGTCGATCAATATTTTGAAGATTACTTTCGTTATAAATCATCTGTAGCTCATTTAACGAAGTCTCCGATAATAGCTCGGAATTTCCCTGCAATATCGAAATCGGTGTTTTCATATCATGTCCAAGTGCAATGATACATTCTTTCTTATGTTCTTCCATTCTCCACTGTGTCTCCAGTGAAGCAGCAAGCTCATTTTTTAATTCATTAAGTGCAAGAAGCATTTCTTCCAGCTCCGCTATCCCTGAATGTCCTATCGTATCCCCCAGGTCCTTCACCTGTATTTTATGTATTTGATCTTTTACAATCTTGATTTCCCTCGAAATTCTACGGTTATACAGAGCGTTCAAAAAAATCACAGCAAACATAACCATAATGAGAAATAGAATTGCTGCACCCTTATCATCTTTAAAAGTAAATATTTGATACAGCTTAAGCGCCCTGTCCATTTCTAAAGAAAGTATAAAGAATATGATAATCAGTATAATAAGTATGCTGTTATTTTCTATCAGAATACTTTGAAAAGATTTTGTTTTCATTCTGCCCATTTGTAACCTATCCCCCACACCGTTACGATCGGTGTTTCCTCATACTGATTGAATTTATTTCTGATATTCTTAATATGTTCAACAACCACGCTTTCATAAGTATCCTTATCAAAACCGAAAACTTTATCATAGATTTGGGATTTGGAAAAGGTATGTCCTCTATTGATAGCAAGAAACTCACAGATTTCATATTGACTCTTTGTCAGGTTTATTAACGTATCCCGGATGTAAACTTCCTTGGATTCCATATTAAAGCAAATATTTCCAATGGTAAAACCATGCTTATGAATCCTGTTTTCCCGTCGTAAATGTGCTTCCACCCTTGCCCTCAACTCCACAATGCTAAACGGTTTTTTAATATAATCATCTGCACCAATCGATAATCCTCTTAATAAGTCCTGGTCACTGTTTTTTGATGTAATAAAGATAATCGGACAATCAATTTTATCTCGTATTCTTTTACAAAATTCATACCCATCTACATCCGGCATCATAATATCAAGTAAAATGAGTTGATACTGCAACAGCTGTATCATCTCAAAATTTGTGACCTCTTCATAACATGTTACGGTATGTCCCAGTTTCTCCAATGAGTGCTCTATGATACGCTGTATGTCCTTATCATCGTCAAACACAATAATATTAGCCATTCTTTTCTCCTATGTTTGTATTAGACTTAGTTTAAATCTGTATCAAACCTACACTCATGCCTTTCACTTTTTGATGACTTTTTCAAAAAGGGGATAAGCCTTAATAAATAGTTTGAAAGTGATTTTCTTACAAACTAATACACTATTTGGTAGGAAGAGCCCTCAAAACACTGGGTTTTCAAGGGCTTATTCTAATTATATATTCTATAATTACTTCTATCTTATTTCATTTAACTCTCATTTCTCTATTACATAAATATAGCGGATGTATATGCTAGCATGAAGTATTACTAAGCATTACTCATCTTGTCATTTGTAGTTTAATTCCTGTAATGATATATCCATACTTCGACTCACTTGATTTCTTTATCGTAATAGTGCTGATGCCATAGTCCTTTGCTTTATTTGCTTCCGCATCAAATAGAGAATTTTTCACTTTAACCTGATAGGAATTATTCCCTACCTTTGTGATCGATAATAACTTCATTTTGGGAGAAGCAGTACCCCAATCACCATATATGGTTGCTAATCCGCCATTTTTCAATTTACAGATATACTCTTTATTGCTATTCATTGATTCAGTCGCTTCTTCCTCCTTATAAGTGTTCAGAGAACCAAAGCCCGGCTTCTTTCCGAATAATAAAAACGTTCTTGACAGAATACCTTTATCCGTAGCACTAATATATTCTCCAAGATCCGGTTCATAATAATTTAACGCTGCGATATTGAGTACATTCTGATCTGATAATGTTACCGTTTTCTTCTCTTTTGATTTTAACAAATAAAAATATTGATAACCACTCCAATCATTTATCTCATTTACAAGTTTTACTACTTTTTTCGTGTCCTTGAAGCTCTTTGTGACATCTCTTCCAGTTGCTGCCTGCGTTGCAACAGGAATTCCTACTATACATAATACCATTAGTAATGACAGCATGAATAATATTTTTTTCTTCATATATCTTTCCTCCCTTGATCTTTATATTGGTTAAATTATACTACGATACTGATATGAACTCAACACACAAGTATGCTTGAGTTTCCGTAGTTTTATCCACAGTACCCTTGTTTCATCGGTATTGTAATAAACAACTTTAAGAAATTACCTAAAATATAAGGAATCCTCATCCTTTTTGTAGTAGAATAATGGTGTCGAGT
>JAEZZO010000024.1 GCA_023418475.1 Bacillota bacterium | reverse complement strand
CACGTGGAGTTCACCGTTGCCGTCGGCAACAACGGCAAGAGCCAGGCTACGATGGTGCACACCATCTAGCTCGCCGAACTTCGAACTGCCCGGGGCCGGCCCGCCGGTCCCGATTCTAAAGCCCCTCCGCCCTTCACGGGCCGAGGGGCTTTTTGGTGTGCCGAGCATGCGCACGTTTCTAATGGGTGAAAGTCCCTAGCGCGCCCGATAGCGGGAAGCGCATAGCCAAGTGCAAGGGTGTCCATCGCGAGGTGGAATCTGAAGGAAGCATCGAGGCAAACCTCTGGCCTGACGAACAGGAATCGCATTAGGCGCAAGCGGGTGGGTGAGGTTGCCAAACAAACCAAAGCCCGATAGCTATACGGAAGCCCACAGCGTAGATGCGGCAGGTGGATGGAGGGAAAGAAACGTGGCTTACCTCGGGAGGCCTCATGGACGTGCAAAGCGATGAACTTCGCCGGTACGGAGTAAAGCTTGTCATGAGGAGTCAGCCGAGGCCATAGTACTTGGAGCGCTGTCCAGCGCCGAGGAAGGGCCGAACCGTTAGCGGTGCAAGTAGAAGGGAGGTTACCTTATGGGTGCGATGAACGACAGCCAACTCACATTGTGGGGCTTGCAGGCGATGGTACTTGCGGAACAGGGAGAGCAGCTTGAAGCGTCGAGCACGCAAGGGATAGCCCCTGCCGAAAGCGCCAACGTGCACTGTCCGACAGATTTGCTGGAGAGGATCGTCGATAAGGACAACATGCGGCATGCCTACGGGAAAGTTCAAGCCAACAAGGGTGCCGCTGGTATCGACAAGATGAGTGTTGCGGGGATGCGCGAGTACTTCGCCCAGCATTCAGATGAACTCATCAAGCAAATCAAAGATGGGAAGTACGCCCCGAGCCCGGTGCTCCGGGTGGAGATCCCCAAGAAGGAGAAGGGAAAGGTAAGAAAGCTCGGAATCCCGACAGTAGTTGACCGCGTGGTGCAGCAGGCCGTCGTCGCCCAGCTCACCCCGCTCTTCGAACCCAAGTTCAGCGATTCGAGCTACGGGTTCAGGCCGAAAAGAGGCGCCCACGACGCGCTTCGCGCCTGCAAGCGCCACATCGATGCGGGATATGGCTGGGTGGTCGATATGGACCTGGAGAAGTTCTTCGACACGGTATGCCATTCAAAGCTCATCCAAGTGCTGTCCGAAACCGTGACCGACGGGCGGGTGGTATCGCTCGTGCACAAGTACCTCAACGCAGGCGTCATGGTGGACGGTAGCTTGGAGCAGACCAAGGTGGGCATGCCGCAGGGAGGGCCGCTCTCGCCGCTGTTGTCAAACGTCATGCTCAATGAGCTCGACCGCGAACTGGAAAGGCGAGGCCACCGCTTCGTCCGCTACGCCGACGACTGCATGATCTTCTGCAAGTCGAAGCGGGCGGCGCAGCGCACCTGCGAATCCATCGTCCGGTTCATCGAAGGGAGGCTCTTCCTCAAGGTGAACCGAGAGAAAACGTGCGTGGCGTGCTTCAATCAGGTGAAATACCTGGGCTATGCCTTTTATCGCAATAAAGGGGAGTGCCGATTCCGCGTGCACCCCGAAAGCGTCAAGGCGATGAAGGGGCGCGTTCGGGGACTCACCGCACGCAGCAACGCCATGTCCAACGAGCGCAGGCCGCGAGCGGTTACGCGGTTCGTGCGAGGATGGGCCAACTACTTCAAGCTGGCGGATATGAAGACGCTGCTCCGAGACGTCGACCAATGGATGCGCAGACGCATCCGGATGATCTACTGGAAGCAGTGGAAGAGGAACCGCACCCGATTCAAGATGTTGCAGAGATGCGGCATCCCAAAAGGAAAAGCATGGGAGTTCGCCAACACCCGAAAGGCTTACTGGCGAGTGGCAAACAGCCCGATCATGGCTAGAGCCATCAAAACCGAGCAGCTACGCCGCAAAGGCTACCTGTTCTTCTCGGACTGCTACGAACAAGTGCATGCATGCTAGCGGAACCGCCGTGTACCGAACGGTACGCACGGTGGTGTGAGAGGACGGCTAGGGAAATAATCCCTAGCCTCCTACTCGATTGCGCCGAGCATGCGCACGTTTCTCATGGGTGAAAGTCCCTAGCGCGCCCGACAGCGGGAAGCGCCTAGCCAATGACAAGGGTGTCCATCGCGATGTGGAATCTGAAGGAAGTCGGATGGCAAACCTCTGGCCTGACGAACAGAAACCGCATCAGGCATATCTAGGTGGGTAAGGTTGCATAACAAACTGAAGCCCTAAAGCTGTACGGAACCTAGGGTGTAAATGCGGCAGGTGGATGGAGGGAAAGAAACGTGGCTTACCTCGGGAGACCTCATGGACGTGTAAAGGTGATGAATTTCGCCCGCACGGAGTAAAGCTTGTCATGAGGAGTCAGCAGAAGCCATAGTACTTGCGTCTTGTCAGCGCAAGAAAGGGCTGAACCGTTAACGGTGTAAGTAGAAAGGAGGTTACTTTTGGGTGCGATGAACGACAGCCAACTCACAATGTGGGGCTTACAAGGGATGGTACTTGCGGAACAAGGAGAGCAACTTGAAGCGTCGAGTGTCCAAAGGATAATTCCCGCCGAAAACGCCAACATGCACTGTCCGACAGATTTGTTAGAGAGGATTGTCGATAAGGACAACATGCGGCATGCCTACGGGAAAGTGAAAGCCAATAAGGGTGCAGCTGGTATCGACAAGATGGGTGTGGCGGAAATGCACGAGTATTTCGAGCAGCATTCAGACGAACTCTTCAATCAAATCAGATGTGGGAAATACACCCCCAGCCCCGTGCTTCGGGTGGAAATCCCCAAGAAAGAGAAAGGTAAGGTAAGAAAGCTCGGAATACCCACGGTAGTTGACCGCGTGGTGCAGCAGGCTATCGTCACTCAACTAACACCGCTCTTTGAACCTAAGTTCAGTGATTCAAGCTATGGGTTCAGACCAAAAAGAAGCACACACGATGCGCTTTACGCTTGCAAGCGTCATATAGATGCGGGGTATAGCTGGGT
>JAEZZO010000048.1 GCA_023418475.1 Bacillota bacterium | reverse complement strand
TTCTATATGAAGACGGACAATGTTTTTCTTAAATTCTGGTTCAAAAATTTTCATGTGGTTACCTCTTTCCTTGATAGATATTATATCTATTAGGTTGAGGTGTTACAACTACATTATACCACTACAGAGATTGCATATCTCTATATAATAAGCGAAGATTAGTATAGCAAAGCAGATTTGATTTCCCCTGACAAGATCATAAAGGGAAACAGCTTCAAAATCTTTCTGAAAAATCAGCATTAATTAATAAATTATGTAAATATAAAGATAGTATAAAATATAATTCATAAATGCCTTTTGTAGTCAGGATATTTGATACAACTCTAATTATACGTACTCATATTCATCCGCCGGAGGCCGTCTAATTCTCGCGCAGGATTATATTAATCTAGGTACTGAATAATCAGCGTGAGAATATGACATTCGAATCTTTTTAGGCAATTGCCAAACAATATAGTTGTTCAATTTGTATACACAGAAAGCAGATATTCCAGCGCTCCTTCCGCTCCAGAACATGTGCTTTCTGTGCATATAATGAATATAATTCTTGCGTTTTGCATTTACCTATGTACTATGTAGGTTTATATTTGAAAGGAGTAAATTGAAAATGACTACAAGAATTATTAAAATTTTTAAATGGTGCTTAGTATGTATCATTGTATTTTTAATATCTATTTTTTTACATGAATGTGGACATGGTTTTGCAAACGCTTTGAGAGGTATAGAATGCAGCACAGGTTTTAATCGAGTAGGTGATATATATAAATATCCGCGGGATACTAATTTCAGAGAGGAATATAGTCTGGTATCTGATAGTTTATTTGATTTTGGAGTGCCGATTACATTGATCCTGGCGATAGTTGCTACTGTACTTTTTTGTAATGTTCAAAATAGAAGGATTAAACAAGCAGCATTACCCTTTGCAGTAACCAATAGTATAATGCGTTTAATACCATGTCTTTGGGTAGTATTAGCTCCATTACTAACAGGAAATGTACATATAGAAGATGAATACGGAACAGGTGTTGTATTAGCAGGAAGGTTGGGAATGCCATGGCTTATATATATTCCGGCTTTATTTTCAATATTTATATCAGTAATTTGTTTTATATTTATTATTGTGAAAATGAAAAAAATAATGCTATTCAGAACGCTTAGCGCATACGGACTCCTTCTCATTCTTTCATTTGACATAACAATGGTGATTGCAAATTATTTGGATAATATATTACGAATTAACTGGCAAGCATTATAATAGATTAACTTGTCTTTAGCAAGTGGACATAACTTCATATTTATAAGCTATGGCTGGGGACGAAAAGCAAAGAGGATGCCTCGATAAGATTGCTTCAAAATTAAGCATTTGTTACAACTAGATCCTATCATTGAATGCAATCCGGTAGCGAATTCAAACAAGGTTTTATATTACAATACAAAATAAAATTTATGGAGGATAAGAACATGGCAATTATGAAAGTTACAGGTAATAATTCATTGATTTGGGCCGAACTTTGTAATGAATTATGGCCGCATACTTCAGTTAAAGAAATGCTTGATGGATTTAATAATGAAGAATACAAAAATGAATTCATATACCAGATCGACGGAATGGATGTTGCTTTTATTAGTCTGACAATCAGGAATGATTATGTTGAGGGCAAAATGGATTCACACCCTGTGGGATACATGGAGGGTATTTATGTAAAGCCTGAATTTCGAAATCGTGGGATTGCACGGGAATTAGTTGCATTTGCAAAGAAATGGTCGGTTGAGTGTGGTTGTTCCATGCTTGCTTCAGACTGTTACCTCTCAAATACAGAAAGTAGATTATTCCATAACAAAATTGGATTTTCAGAAGCTGGTGTAAATGTGCATTTTATTATGAACATTTCATAGGATTGAATGGTTAGAAGTTATATTGACCCATATAAATAGAAAGATAAAGTTTATTTGCCGCTAAAAGCAAAGAACTTATCTACGAAAAGTTTGGCTTTAAATACATCCTGATGAAAACATTGGTGCAGGAATGCAATTAAGAAAAAAAGTTCACTAATGAGGTTAGTGAGACATAATATTCCTTTGTTTCTTTTGCGTATTGCGTAGCAAAATCAAAAATAGGGAGGTATAAGGCAAATGGATAGCTTTGGTAAAAGGTTTTACAATAACCCAATGGAGATAGACGGCTGAATCATTTTCAACTAAGCCCACTAAACTGGAATGTGATGAGATATATGAGCCCTACTTTATTAGTAATTGCACCATAGTGAAACCATTGAAAACAAGTCTTGTTAGTGTTAAAATATGGTGGAGTAAATTATTACCTGAACTGGAATTGAATGGTCAATGCAATATTTGTATTGAAATTGGCTCAGGAGCAGATACTGCGTGGTCAAGGTCTTGGCTCTGAATTTTTAAAGAGTTTGAAATTCGAATGAAAAAGAAGGTGTTAAAGAAATAATACGGTTTACCTCCAGAGGGGATTATACAGAACACTTTTATCATAAGCAAGGTTTGGTCTTATAATGGCTTAATGCTCATGGGAAAACAGCTTTAGCTACTTTATATGCTTAACTTACTTCGCCATAGTATACTAAATGATTAATCGGAGGAATTATATGAATTACATAATTAGGAAGCCAACAGAAAACGAGTATATTCTCCTTAATGATTTTATATTTGAGGCGATTTATATTCCAGAAGGAGTAGCGGCACCGCCAAAAAGCATAATAAATCAACCTGATCTACAACTGTATGTTTCTGATTTTGGCAAACAAAAAGATGATTATTGTTTCGTTACTGAAGTTGATGGAGAAGTTGTGGGAGCAGTCTGGGTGCGAATTATGAATGATTATGGTCATATTGATGATGAAACCCCATCCTTTGCCATATCTCTATATAAAGAATATCGTGGGTATGGAATTGGTACCGCGATGATGAAACAAATGCTGTCTTTATTAAAAAAAATCGGATATAGAAAAACTTCGTTAGCGGTACAGAAAGCAAATTATGCCTTTAAAATGTACTTAAAAGTCGGTTTCGAAATCGTTGACGAAAATGAAGAAGAATATATAATGGTCAACTATCTGGAAAAAGTGGCACCATAAACACTAACATTGGGATCATTGTGTCATCAAAAACCGCATATATATCGGTACTGTCACCGGTGATCTCATCGAAGTGGATAATTTAAGTATACAACCGTTCCGTAAAATCAGATTGTGCACAAAGAATATATACAGTGTTGTTTATCATAACGGAATAATTTATACGGTGTCTCAGGATATGACGATAAAGGCTGTAAATGCCGAAACGCTTGAGGTTGTTAGTACGGCTAAGAAAGCGGTAAAGGGGAGAGAACTGACTTATGCTAAAGACAAAGGATATTATTTTAAGGGATTTTATAGAAAAGGATATAGATAAAAGAATATATTGGGAAAAAGCAGAAACCGAATGGCATTTATGGGATGCACCATGGGAATATGATGGGCTGACAGAACCCGAAAAAAAAGATGAATTTGATAGATATGTCGAGAAAATGTATGAATGGGTAGAGAAATATCAACATATTCCAAAAGAAGAAAAACGTTATACATTTCAAATTGATATTAATGATGAACGGCAGAAATATATTGGTTGGGTATCAGCATATAAAATTGATGATGAATATAATTACACAGATAAAATAGGACACTGTGCAGTTGGAATTGATATTCCAGATAGGTCTGCTAGAGGAAAAGGATATTCCTATCAAGCATTATGCGTTTTTGTTAAATATTTACTTCATCATGAAGAAAATGAAATATTTACACAAACTTGGTCGGGAAATGAAAGAATGATACATATAGCTGAAAAAATAGGATTTGAAGAATGCTATAGAAAAAAAGGCATACGTTCCGTTAGAGGTGGAATATTCGATGGTCTTACTTATAAACTAAATATGGATAGCTTTAATACCTTTTGTGAAGATATACTGTTCTAAAGAAATAACAAAAATATCGATAAATTATAACAGCCTTTTCGAAATATGTAAAATTGAAGAAGGTTGGAATGATCTTATTTCTGACTTAGGTGAATAAATTCGAATGAAGTAATTGTTTTCCACTTAGGTAATGAACTATTAGGTGCCGGAACAAAATGGGTAACAAATCAGAGAAAGGTGAAGAAATGATCCGAGAATATAATACTGAAGATAAAAATCAATTAGCTGATCTAATAAAACAAGGATTAATTATTGACACGGAAGATATGAATTTAATTATTGATTACAGCATGTAAGTGGTAAACTATAACCAGCAATAAAATAATTGTATTTGATAATGACAAATCAGGAATCTTAGGGTTTAGTACCTTTCGAATTTGGGGTAAGGATAAAAATAAAGCAGATATATACACTTATGTTGCTCCGGGTTCAAGAAATAAAGGAATTGGAACGATGTTATATCATGAAATAATGAAGAACGTAGATGACATTAAGACTAATACTAGAAAAACAAATCGGAGGAATTAAATGAATTACATAATTAGGGAACCAAGAGAAATGAGTATATTCTCCTTAATGATTTTATATATGAGGCGATTTATATTCCAGAGGGAGTAGCGGCACCGCCAAAAAGCATAATAAATCAACCTGATCTACAACTGTATGTTTCTGATTTTGGCAAACAAAAAGATGATTATTGTTTCGTTACTGAAGTTGATGGAAAAGTTGTGGGAGCAGTCTGGGTGCGAATTATGAATGATTATGGTCATATTGATGATGAAACAAATGCTGTCTTTATTAAAAAAATCGGATATAAAAAAACATCGTTAGCGGTACAGAAAGCAAATTATGCCTTGAAAATGTTCTTAAATGTCGGTTTCGAAATCGTTGATGAAAATAAAGAAGAATATATAATGGTCAACTATCTGGAAAAAGTGGCACCATAAACACAACAATATTCAGGAGGAATAAGAATGAAGATACCATTTTGGGAAGAATCTTACAAGGTGGATGATATTTTTACTTTTGGTTCAGAGCCTAATGATACAATAATAGAGTATGAAAATCTGTTTAACAAATCGGGGAATGTTCTTGATGTTGGATGTGGTGACGGAAAGAACTCTCTATACCTTGCAAGACAGGGATTTTCAAATATTGATGCCTTTGACTTATCAGAAAACGCAATCAGTAAATTGGAGAGGCTGGCTCATAAAGAGGATATTAATATTAATGCATGGGTAGATGATTTATGCAAATTTAGCTTTCAAAAAGCATATGATTTGATTTTTTCATTTGGAACGCTTCACTTTGTTAATAAAGATAATTGGCATAAATTTTTATTAACAGCAAAAGAACATACTATGATTGGCGGTTTTCATATTATACAGTTATTTACTGATAAAGTTCCTGCATCGCCTGATATTGCACCATTTGCAGTCGGCTTGGCTTCTGATGAAGAAATAAAGGAATTATACAAAGATTGGAACATTCTTCAATTTAAGTCTTATGTATTTGAAGAGGAACACCCTGATGTTCCATTACATACTCATGCGTCAAACAAAATTGTTGTACAACGCATTCGATAAAATTGTAAATTAATTGAACTACCCATTTTATTTATCGTATTGCAATATAAAAATTACATTCTCTGAGAAAATATTAATGTGTCATATGTATAAATATGTAAATTAAACAATGTAATAAGAACATGGATTATAAGGATGGGAGAAAATTATATGAAAGCATGGGAAAAACATATTGAGGCGTTCTACTTGATGATAAGCGGCGAAGAGAAACAGATCTATCAACCAATCATTAGCAAGTTGATTGAAATGGGTTATACGCCAATGAAGAAACATACAAAGGGTTATATCCTTACGTTTTCGAACCTTTCCCATAATAGGGTTATAGCTCGGTTTGGTGTTCGAGAGGGTAGAGAAAATGCTTTTTTTGGACTGCGTTTTTCGTCATGTACCAATTACTCGGATAAATTTGTCGAAGTTGTACGTGACCGGATTCTGTCAAGTAACAACCGCCTGGCAAAATGTGGTGAATGCGGGTTCTGTAAGGGCGATAAATTTGTCTATACATATACCTTCCCCAATGAAGAAATGAAAGCAGCGTGTGGTGCATTTGTATTGGAAATACCTAATGTTACTGCAGATGACATTGACGAAGTTAAAAGGCTCATTGATGAACAGCACGCATATTTTATGAAATATGCAGAATAAGCTTATGCAGTAGTTAATGCAACTATAAAACCGCTAAAAGCTCTGGAGCCGAACAGATTTATATATCTACCGGTGAGACCGTATTATATGAAAAATACGGTTATTCATTCTATCAGATCATAAAAGATATGCATGGAGAGGATTCCCGAATATATAGTATTGCTGTAAAGTGAGAAGACTACTTCTAAATAATGATGAGAAAATTTGAGTTATCAAATATAAACGAGAAATATAATAATACGTATAATTTAGATTATGAGAACAAAATACGTAATGAGACAGCTTAAAAAACACTTAAACATGGAGATAAAGAAAGACAATGGATGAAAAATCAAAAGATAGAGTTCCAAAGCATGTTGCTATTATGATGGATGGTAATGGTAGATGGGCAAAGAGGAGAATGTTGCCGCGAAAAATGGGACATGTAGAAGGCGGAAAAGTACTTGAAAAAATATGTGAAAGTGCCTATAAATATGGGATAAAATATCTGACCATATATGCCTTTTCTACGGAAAACTGGGATCGCCCAAAAGATGAAGTGGAAGGTATCATGAATCTGTTTCGAAAGTATCTGGCCGATAGTATAGAGAGATCTGTTAATAATAATATGCGTGTAAGAATTATAGGAAACAGAATGGGATTAGACGATGATATTTTACAAGTGATTGAGAAGCTTGAAAAAGCAACAAAGCAATGTGATGGACTGAATTTTCAATTAGCTGTGAATTATGGCGGTAAGGATGAAATTGTTAGAGCTGTTAATAAAATTCTTCTATCAAATGAACTTAAGAAAAGTATTTCTATTGATGAGTTCTCTTCCTATCTTGATACCGGGGAAATCCCGGAACCAGACTTATTCATACGAACTGGTGGAGAAAAAAGATTATCCAATTTTATGCTATGGCAAATGGCCTATACGGAATTTTATTTTACCGATGTATATTGGCCTGATTTTACTGAAGATGAATTGATTAAAGCAATTAATAAGTATGCGGAAAGAGACCGGAGATTTGGTCGAATTGAAGAATGAAATCCACTGCCCGTTAGAGATATGTAAGCAGCGGAATATTTCACGTGGAGATAGAAGTGAAAATCAATCCTTAAAACAAGATAAAATTGCAGATAAAAATATTGAATATGAGTTAAGCATTGATACAAGTTTACATACTGTTAAAGAATGTGCCGATTTGTTATTGACTTAGATTCCGTTAAGAAAAGTATAATCAATATACGAGGTAAAGGTTTTATAGCCAATCATCAAGTAATAAGATTTGAATTTAGTGACTATCAATAAAATCCGATTTTATAGAAACAAAGAATGGAGAAATCGACTATGAAAAAAGCGAATATTGTAAAAACTGAGCGTTTAACCATATATCCGTTATCAGATAGTGAAATGGAAAATTTGATTGTTGCAGAGTTAGACACAGATATGAAACAAGCCTATACAGAAATGCTTGACGGATGTAAACAAAATCCTGAGCAAAGAATTTGGCATGCTATATGGAACATGAAATTAAATGATGCAACAGGTAGGAGTGTCGGCGATTTATGCTTCAAAGGATTAGATGCTAATGGAAGGGTTGAAATAGGGTATGGGATTAAAAAAGAGTATGAAGGGCAGGGTTATATGACAGAAGCTGTAACTGCAATGGCCAGATGGGCTAGTGAACAAGTCGGTGTAAAATATGTGGAAGCAGAAACAGATTCGGATAATAAAGCATCACAAAGAGTTCTAGAGAAATCAGGATTTCGTCGAAACGGAATAATGGGTGCTGAAGGTCCCAGATATGTATTTAAGTGAACACAAGCAGTAGAATGAGAATCCCTAGCTATTTGTGAGGTGAGATTTTATGAGAGTAACATTTTTAGGCACCGCAGCCGCCACTGCAATGCCTCTACCATTTTGTAATTGCAGGATATGCATGGAAGCGAAAAAATTAAAAGGGAAAAATCTTAGAAAACGTGCATCTGTTGTAATAAACGATGATTTACTTATTGATCTGGGACCGGACTCCATAAATTCCTGTTATCAGTACGATATTGATTTATCTAAAATAAAGTACCTTTTACAAACACATGCGCATTCCGACCATTTTGATGCGGGGCATTTTATTACACGGCATCCGGAATATGCAACAAAGCATTTGAACCCCATTACTGTATTAGCTTCCCAAAAGACTTTTTGTGCTATGAATCAAATGCTAAAAGATGAGGATGCAAATGCAGATATTTTTGATACCAACTTTCAGATAAAATTAAAGTTTTCACTTAACTCAATTGCGCCGTCTGAAAAGGTGGTTCTTGGAGATTATACGATTATGGCTCTGGATTCAATGCATGATGCAAATCAGCAGGCACTAATTTATCTGATCCGGCATCAGGGAAAAATTGTTTTGTATGGCACAGACTTACTTGCTTTTCGGGAAGATACCTATCAAACATTACAGTCTATAAAATTGGATCTTCTGATTATAGACCATACATATGGAGAAGGTTATAATTCGGGTGGACATCTGGATGCAGGACAGGTAAAGCAGATTATTAAGCAATTAAAAAAAATGGATGTGATCACAGATACAACGATGATATATGCTACGCATCTATCTCATGAAGGGAATGATACACATGAAAAGATGCAGTCTTTGGCAATTCAGAACGGGTATCATATTTCATATGATGGTTTGGTAATTAATTTATAAACATACTTAATTCATTCATTTTAGGATTCGAGTGTCAAAAGTCAGATTTTAGTCATTGAAATGGATATGATTTTTAATAATTTTGATACTCAAAACCTATTAATTTACGGAGGTATTAAAATGCATTTTGAATAAGAGGTAACTCCATAATAAAACATAATGAGCCTGTACAGGAGGTGCAAATATTGTAATTTATTCATTTGAAGAAATAAATATAAGGTTAAATGAATTAGTTGAAAAAGGTTTTGAACCTGAATTAAAGTTATTTATGTATGGTAAAAAATACATAATAATTGCATATGAAGACCATTGTTCTTTTCAACGGTGCGGGTTTGTAAATGGTAGTAACGAAAAGAATTATAATAATTTGCAGGAACTATATTATGCAGAAACTATAGACAATATTCAATTGAAAAGGGATTGGAACGACATAGAGGATTTCGAGTGCTTTGAATTTGAATTGTCATAAACAAAATAATTAAATAAATTAATTCATTACTAGCAAATATACTCTTTGATAAATTTCTTATACAATATTTCACAATTGAGAAGTATACCAACTTCTTATTATTTTTATACGTGACACTTTGCGTTGGAACTACTTCTGCATAAGTTATAGGTCATAGTATCGACTTTGTCTTAGAATATTACTGACCTATCCTTCAAAGGATTGGATTCTAACAGATTGGTTGAAATAGGGTATGGGATTAAAGAAGAGTTTGAAGGGCAGAGTTATATGACAGAGGCTGTAACAGCAATCGCAAGTTGGGCAAGTGAACAGATCGGCCTGAAATATGTGGAAGCAGAAACAGATCCTGATAACAAAGCATCGCAATGAGTTCTCGAGAAAGCGGGATTCCGTCTAAATCGGGTAATGGGTGCTGAAGTCCCCGATATGTATTTAAGAGAACTCTTTTTAGTAAAGTTTAAGTAAATGGATAACTATTCCCAGTTGGTGTCGATTGAGAACTTAAGATAATTTATGTTTAGAAAGGAATGATAAGATGAAAACATATATATATAGAAAAATAGATGCATTTACGACTGGTCGGTCGCTAGGTAATCCTGCGGCGTGTATTTATTTTGAAGGGGAGCAATCCTTATCAGATGTAGAAATGCTTGATATTGCAAAACAGCATAAAGGTTTTGTGTCCGAGGTGGTTTATTGTTCTCCCAAATCCCCATTTTCTTTTAGTCTAGTATACTATTCATCTGAGTGTGAGGTGGATTTCTGTGGGCATGGCACAATTGCATGTATGTATAATCTGATTAAGGAAAATCCTGATTTATTGAATCAAAGGGAAATTGAAATTCATACAAATAAGAAAGGTGCTCTAATTGTTTACAATGAGATACCAACTCATGATTCTGTATATATAACAGCGCCTATGCCTAGATATATCGGAACAAACTTATGCGCAGAAAACATTGCCCCAAATTTAAACATGGACAGCAGACAAATATCAAACACCTCTCCAATTGATATAATTGATGCAGGACTTAAAACTTTAATTGTTCCAATTACAACACTTAAAGATGAAATTAATATACTCCCAAATGAACCATTATTAAAGCAATTCTGTTTTAATAATGATATAGATATTGTCTTAATCTATTCTCTAGAGGTTGAAAACAAACAAAACAAAGCACATACGCGGGTATTTGCTCCCAAATTTGGCTATTTGGAAGACCCAGCTACAGGTTCGGGTAATAGTGCATTTGGTTTTTATATGCTAAAAAACAACCTTTGGAATGGGAGTGCAATCTCAATTGAACAAGGTGGTATAGATAGGATTTTCAATACTGTAAACCTATTATGTAAAGATAATCTTGTTCTTTTTGGCGGCAGGGCAACGACTCGTATAAAAGGGGATTATTATCTCGGAGTGTAAACATAACCTGGTGTGAAATTGGTTCGTAATCGTTATCGATTGTGGAAAGGAGATAAGGGAGATGGTTAATATTGACGAATTTTATATTGTAAACTATTGTCATCCAAATTGCATACCATTAAAAAATATCATAAGACTTCCAAAGGAAGAAGCCTTTTTATTAGCAAAAGAAATGGCCGCGAAAAATCCTGACACAACTGCTTTTGGACGTTTTGCAGATTTTGAAAATTATTATTCTCTTAGAATTAAACAGGATGCACGGTTGTATGAATTGTTTAAATCTCTTGGTGGTAAACCAAAAGTTGAGCACCCATTGTCTTTTGTTCTTCAAGGTAGTGAGTACTTAGATAATTGGTTTGACAAAGGTATTATAACAAAAATATTATTAAAGGATATTTCATCTGAGCACATAAGCTTTACATATGGGGACAGCGGAGCTTGTTTAGAAAGGAATGGGGAAATAACTGTAGTAACAAAAGAAATGTTATTGGATTCGATTCATAAATATAAAGGTACTATCGATGAGTATATGCTCGAAATTACAAAAAAATATTATTATATTGAAGTGCAACTTTGGAAAGATGATTATTGTATAGCTTAAGTGTAAGCGAAGACTGGTAATTCACTTTAGTTTACAAAAGCGAACGAATTTTTATATTTAAGGGTTAGAGGAGAATTATATCAAGTTATGTTACAGCGCGTATTAGCTACGATTAATAAAATAATCACAGAGAATACGGATAATGTTGTGATTGTAACACATAGTGCTGTAATAATGTGTCTTCAATGCTTTCTTACAAATACTCCTTTTGAGGAAATGATAAATTTAAAGCTGAAAACACATCAATTATTAGTTGATGCTTTTCATCAAGAAACAATTCCACTTGATTATGTGAAGAATTTTGCTAAAGCTATTGTTAAAGAGGGGGTTATCTATTCGAACACATCCCGCATGGCTTGTCAGTGTAGAAGACGATAATTCGTATAATCAGCGGACCAGAGAAATATTAGAGCAGTTTCGTTTGTTAGGAATTAGTTCTTCGAGTGGGAACATTATTTTCCCCAGTGGAAATGCAAAAAAGTACTTAGATGAATTTTTTGATAAGGAAACTGATTACGTCAATCCTTATGAAGAAGACTCAGATGATGTATGGACATTATGTTTTTCGCCAAATGGAAATGTGTTAGATGGGAATGTGAATCGAGAAAGTATCACGGATATTATAAATTCATATTTAGTTAATGATTAGACAAATTTCAAGTTGTCCTACTATTAATTTCCCGCTATACTTTTACTAAGATTAAAAGATATTGTAATCATTTTTCATAGTATTTATAAGATTGTATATTGTACGAGATATGAATAGGGAGGATAAGCAAATTATTATCGCAGATATTTAACAAGGAGAAAAAGATGGATGTAAAAGAATTTTATAACTTAGTAGACAAAGAATATTGGTTAGAGCAGATTAAAAAGAGCGATTGGGGAGCCGGACAATATTTGCATGACTTATTGAGCAAAAACAAATTAAAGGAGCTATGCGGAGAGACCACGAAGGTTTTTTTATTAACGGATCATCAGCAGCTACTGTCATTTTGCACTCTGGCAGAGGAGGATGATGTGAGAGATACCGGACTTACTCCGTGGATTGGATTTGTTTACACTTTTCCTCAATACAGGGGACATCGGTATATGGAAAGCCTTTTAAAGTATGCATATGATGCAGCCAAAAACGAGGGCGCCGAACAGATCTATATTTCGACCGGCGAGACAGGTTTATATGAAAAATACGGATATTCGTTCTATCAGATCATGAATGATATGCAAGGAGAAGCTTCCAGAATTTATAGAATAGATGTAAAATGAGAATATAGTTTTACTTATGGCGAGTAAATTGAGACATTGAATTTGTTTAAGGAATTGCCATTGTGTGTATGATTTAGGATTATCGGTATCGAGGAGAGCAAATTCAGAAGCGATACAAGTTTAGGAAGAAACATTGTGATAACAGTATGCTATGAGGTGATATTTATGAAAGCAAAATTTATAAGTACTACAGCTTCATAGGATAGTTTGGTGATCAGTTTATAAAAAATCACTTCAATATTTCAATTTAATAGGGGGATTCACTTATGAATATCAAAAAAATTTTAACAGATAAGAAAGTATATATTGACCTGCTGTTATTGGCTGACGAGCAGGAAGACATGATAGACAAGTACCTTGAACGCGGCGAAATGTTCGTTTTGGATGACAATGGAGTAAAAGCCGAATGTGTGGTTACAAAAGAAGAAGAGGGCATCTATGAGCTTAAGAATATTGCAGTTATGCCTGAGTGTCAGCGTAAGGGCTATGGAAAATGCCTGATAGATTATGTGTTTTTATATTATACCGATTGTAATACGATGCTTGTCGGAACAGGTGACGTTCCTTCTTCGCTCGGTTTTTACAAGAACTGCGGATTTGCAGAATCACATCGTATCTATAACTTTTTCACGGATAACTACGACCATCCAATGTTTGAAGACGGGAAGCAGCTTGTTGATATGGTCTACCTGAAACGGGAACGATAAATTCAATAATGAATGGTGAGATTATGCGCGGTGAGATGATTTGTTCCGACAGAAAATGCTAATGAATATACATGGAGATGAAGAAAGATAATAGACGTTAATGCCAAAAATTAGATACCAAGGCAGTTACTATTATGATGGATGGGAATGGAAGATGGGCAAAAAGATGAGTATACAACTAGTTTATAAAGCACCGAAAGCCGAAGACTATGTAAGCCTTCGACTACGCTCCGGGATGGGAGGCAAAGATTTCATAAGAAGCCAAGTTGCTCTTGCTAATTCTCTGTTTACAGTATCCCTATATGACAAAGAAAAGTTGATCGGATTTGGCAGAGTAGTGGGAGATGGTGGCATCACTTACGTTGTTAGCGATATTATGGTGGATACGGAGTATCAACGGAGGGGTTTTGCAGATCAGATTATGAATGCTATCGATAATTACTTTGAAAAGAATACACATGATGACAGTTATATTTGTTTGATAGCTAACCGTCCGGCTGACTTATTATATAAAAAACATCATTTTGAATACTTACCGGAAAACAAATGCGGGATGTTAAGAAAGTAGTACATTGTAATACGATGTAGCTACAGACAAAATATGGAGGAAGGATAGGAGGATGAAAATAATTAATGAGCATAAAAATTGCCCAAATATTAATATAGACAATGAAAAAGTCTATTACTTTCAAGCTGTAATTGATGAGTTATATAACCTGGCTCAAAAATATAAAAACTATAATTTATTTAGTAATCAATTCTCAAATTTAACTGTTGAGGTAAAATATGCTTCAGGAAGTAAATCACTGCACAGAGGCTTTTTTTGTCCGAGTCCTACCTTTGATTTAGTAGTTGGAGGTTGTAAAAGAGGAAGAATAATTAAAAAACCTGCTAAAGCATCGAGTGAATATTATCAATATTATTTTGATCATAATCAGCAACTACTCTGTATCAATCAATTTATAAAAGCCTCTAATTTGTCACCTTATACAACAGAGTTCATCATAAGACAAGATAATATTGAATACGGAATCACTTATCATAACGCTAGTAAGGACATAAGCTATTTGACAAAATGTGACTACGAAAATAACAAAATCAGAAATTATGCAACTGTATGTTATTTTGATGGTATTTCTAAGGATATGATGTCATTACAATTTGAAGAGTATGAATATACAAACGATGTTTTATCTAAAGTCGTAATGTATCCCGGCATTATACCTAAGGATAACTTATACAATAATACTGAATTTGAACTGCTTTATGATAACAACCATATAGTTGAATATATTGCAAGCTCTGTTTATCAAGGTCAACGTATTGAGAATAGGTACATCGTATAAATATATGTATTAATTCCGCTGCTTTAAGAATAACGAACTTTCCATAATTATTAAGCAAATAGATAGTTTATGCAATAGAGATTTGCAGTATAGGGTAATAAAGAATAAATAAATATAATCTAATATTTTGAACAAGAATAGGAGAGATGATTATGAAGAAAAAAGTTGTAGGAATAATTTCTATATTACTAATTTTATTCAGCCCTTTACTTGGTGGCTTGTTGGGTAAGTTTGTGGCAGACCTTAATATTCTGAGTCTATATTCTATGTGGATGGACAATATTGTTTGCTATATTGGAATGATAGCATGGATCGTAGCTTCTGTAATTTTTTATATATGTTTTTCAACGAATGATTAAATGCAATGTGACTGTGGATGATAGGAAAGAGTGCAGCGCGTAAGCTGGGGAGGTAATTCCTTTATGGATAAAAGATTGCGCAAGGTAACAGACGAATGGAATGAAATAGCAGATTCAGAATGGTATATGAGTTACCGAACAGATAAAGTAATTCAAAAGTTAATCAAAGAACCTGAAACAATATTTTATAAGCAAACCTGGAATTCTATAACCTCTGCTTTTAAAGATCTACAAGGGAAAAAAGTATGTGTACCATCAAGTGGAAATAATCATGCAGCCTTTGCATTTGCTGCACTGGGTGCTAAGGTCACGTCCTGTGATATCAGTGAAAAGCAACTGAAATATGCCGAAACGATAGCCAAGGAGCATAATCTTGACATAGAATTTTTTGTTCAAGATACAATGGAGCTTACGGAAGTCAAATCCAATCAATATGATATGGTATATACATCGGAAGGGGTTCATGTTTGGATAAATGATTTAAATTTGATGTATCGAAATATTGCCAGAGTACTAAAAGAAGGTGGTGTCTATATCAATTGCGAAATACATCCGTTTACAAGACCATTTGCATATGAAGACGGAAAACCCGAAAGTATGAAAGTATTTGTACGAAAACCATATGATATGACCGGACCATTTGATGATGGTGTGACTTATCATTGGCGTATGCAAGATATATTAAATGCAGTTGCGTCAGCAGGTCTTAGATTTGAACATTTAGATGAAATGAGAGATGACCGGGACATTGGTCACTTTTGGTTTTATGAAGAAGCAAGAGCTAGGATGAATTTAAAAGAAATCAATGATTATTATGATTGGGAAGTAAATCCATATGCTGCCTTGCCGCAATGGTTTACATTAAAAGCAACCAAATAAAACCAAGTTTTTCAATTTAAAATATAATATGTATGATAAACCCAGCAAAGGACAATTATATATGAGAATACAAGATAAATGTATACCATGTGTCGTCAATCAATCCATAAAGGTTGCAGATATGGTCGGTATAGCAGATAAAAGTGAATTATTAAGAAAAGTTTTCACCTATCTAAGCCAGGTAGATTTTAAAGCTTCTTCAACACCGGAACTGATTGGAGAGATTTTTACAATATTTAAGAAAGAAACAGGGAATGAAGATCCCTACAAAGAAACAAGAATTCATTATAATAAGATGTTTATGGAGCAAATTCCTGATTTAGAGCAGGAGATAAATAGTGCCGGAAATCCTTTCTTAGAAGCCATCAAATATGCCATTATAGGTAATTTGATAGATTTCAATCCCATTCATAATCTTTTACTTTCTGATATCGAAACCAGCATTTTGCAATTGAAGGGGGAACCGTTGGAAATTAACGATTCCAATCTCCTGATGCAGGAAATTATGAATGCTGGTACGCTTCTATATTTGGGAGATAATTGTGGTGAAATCTGTCTTGATCGAATTTTAATTCAGAAAATGAAAGAATCAAACCCCTCCTGTCATGTTTTCTTTGCGACGAGAGGTGAATCAGTCGTAAATGATTCTGTGGAAGAAGATGCTTATTTCGTTGGGATTGATCGTTATGCGACTGTAATAAGTAATGGGGATTCGTCTTTGGGTACCGT
Organism: Bacillota bacterium; assembly: GCA_023418475.1. GTDB lineage: Bacteria > Bacillota > Clostridia > Lachnospirales > Lachnospiraceae > Mobilitalea. The sequence goes on along the minus strand of JAEZZO010000048.1, from coordinate 92,423 downwards.
TTTGCACAGGACGTCAAAGCAGTTTCAGGAAGTATATCAGAATGCTGATATTGTGATCGCAAAAGGGCAGGCAAATTATGAATGTTTAAGCAATGAAAAGAAGAATATTTATTTTCTGCTAATGACAAAATGCAGGGTAATAGCAGAGGATATCGGCGTTCCTGAAATGAAGATGATATGTATGAAGAATAGGCAAAAATGACTTCCCATTATTGGAAGAAAACAGCAGAAATGGACAGGTGTAATATGAGATCAGAAAAAGAAATGTTCGAATTAATATTAAATATTGCGGAGAAGGATTCACGTATACGGGCAGTCTATATGAATGGCTCACGTACAAATTCAAATGCACCCAAGGATGTTTATCAGGATTATGATATTGTATATGTTGTGAATGAGTTAGAAACATTTATTGCGGACAAAAACTGGATTGATGTTTTTGGGGAGAGACTGATACTGCAAATGCCTGAGACAATGCGTTATCCGAGTGGAGAAGGACATTTTAATTGGATGATGTTATTTACCGATGGCAATCGTCTTGATTTGACCCTTATTCCTGTTCAAAAACCTGAGCTTATCAAAGAAGATAGCTTGACCATCGCATTGATGGATAAGGATGGAATTTTGCCGCCATTTCCAAAGGCAAGCGATGTTGACTATATTACAAAGCGGCCCTCTGAATTATTTTATCTGTCTTGCTGCAATAATTTTTGGTGGTGTCTTCAAAACGTTGCAAAAGGAATTGCCCGTAATGAATTACCTTATGCCATGATGATGTATCACAAAATCGTCCAGCAGGAATTACATGATATGATCGCATGGTATATTGGTACAACAACTAATTTTACTGTCTCAGCCGGGAAAATGGGGAAGTATTTTAAACACTTCCTACCGGCAGAGATTTATGAATTATACTTACGTACCTATTCCGATAGTGATAACAATAATCTGTGGGATGCGTTATTTATAGCATGTGATATTTTTGGCTCTCTTGCGCTGCAGGTTGCAGAAGATTGTGGTTATCACTATAACAAGAACGAGGAAGAGAATATGAGACTTTATTTAAATAATGTTCGGAATAATATTTATTAAGACTTATGTTCCAAAAACCGGTAAGAATAATAGGCACATGAATTAAAGAAACAACTTTTATGGAAAGCTTTGTAACCAGTCTATAGAATATGATGAACTCCTCATCATAAAGAGAGAGGTGACCTGAAATGAACGATACAAACCTAATTCAAAATGAAGTATTAAACTGTATTCTTGCACGAAGAAGCACCAGAAATTATCAGGAACAGCAGATTGACGTATTGCAGCTGGATACCATTCTCAATGCTGCCATATGGGCACCGAGCGGTGGTAATAATCAGTCATGGCTTTTCACTGCGATTCAGAAGCAGGAACTTCTGATGAAACTGAACGAATTGGTCAAGGAAGGTTTTCAACACTGGATACCGGACGATGATTATCCCGGTAAGTTAAATGCCAAAACAGTTTCACAAAAGCCTGACTACAATTTTTATTATCACGCACCTACCCTGATTATAGCTTCTAATCGGCCGGGATATGAAAATGCGATGGCAGATTGTGCCCTTGCTCTTGAGAATATATTTCTCGCAGCACATTCCCTTGGCCTCGGAAGTTGTTATATCAATCAATTGCACTGGCTGCGAAGTGATCCTGACATACGCGACTTCCTGTATAAACTCGGTATTCCGAAGGAACATACCATATGCGCTGCTGCAGCAATCGGGTATATTGGGAAGGAGTCTTCTCCCCCGCGACGTAAGGAAAATACCATTCATATTATTAATTCAGACTTCGTACTTTAATAAGCGCATGTGTCCCTTGAAAAGCAATAATAAATGGTATGAAACTTATTAGCTATTGTAATAGCTATATCACTATGATACCAGGAGAATACAATTAATGAAAATAAGATGCCCTATATGTAACCAAAAACAGGAATTTAATTTATGTTATTATTGAAAGAGAGATGCAATTCCTGTAACGAAAAATTTTACCTCCATTATAGCAAACCAATTAAATTATTCCGTTTTCTAATGCAAGCTTTTATTATCTTTATTGTAATGTATATTTTTACAGCAAATTCTCAAAAGCTATTAATCATTCCTCTTATGTTAGTTTCTTTTATGATAACCGAATTTCTATGCCTGTTATCATTAAAAGAATAATGTAAATATTATTTTTAGGTAAAGATATTTCAAATGTCCAAGGTTACACTTAAAGATAAATCATAGTTACTTGATGAAAAATTTATGAACTGTATGATATCCGTAATACTTAATAATTATTATATGAGGAGGAAAAAATGCCAACGTTAAAAAAGATAAGGGACACAATGAAAAAGCAGAAAATAAGTGAAGAGATTATGGAACAAATGGACTTTGAAGCTGACTGCAATAATACACATAATATTATTTCTGTTATTGACAAAATGGATACACTGCTGACCAGGGAGCAATGTCTCTCCATTATGGAAAAGCAAGGTTGTTGCAAGGGAGGACAGCGTGATAAGGACTGTAGGGCATTTGCCCTTGAACACACTGACACCCCTTTTTCTGAAAAGCTCGCATTGATAGCTAACATTCCGTATATGATGTCTCCTTGGCTGAATGAAGACGGTACCATTACGGTTTCATTTGGCGGTTATCAAAATGGTGTACATATGGGTAAGACAACCTGCGCCTGTGCTTCGATCAAAAAATTAAAACAACCCTTTTCGGTATCATCTACCTATTGTGGTTGTTGTGCAGGGCACTTTTTATATCATTATCAAAACGCTTTGGGTGTAAAGCTGAAATTGAAAGAGATTAAATCATCACCACTTAATACAAACGGTGAAGAGCCTTGTCGGTTTACATTTGAAGTTCTTAGTTAAGAAGGCAAGATCTTTAAGTTAACTATTCTGAGTATACTAAAGCCATTGGGAAAATACATGCGTACAAAGCTTACGCGGAAATGTGAGAAATATGATTATACTTATTGCAGGAAGTACACACACTGGTAAGACTGCACTGGCACAGAAGCTGATAGAGAAATATCATTATCCATGCTTGTCACTTGATCACTTGAAAATGGGATTGATTAGAAGCGGGCTGACAACTCTTACTCCATATGATGACGATAAAATGACAGATTTTCTTTGGCCAATTGTAAAAGAAATGATCAAAACAGCTATAGAGAATAGCCAGAACATGATAATCGAAGGTTGTTATTTTCCATATGATTGGAAGACATACTTTGAACCGGAGTATTCCAGCCATATTCATTTTATATGCTTAGTAATGTCTTCAAGATATATTGAGGAACATTATGATGATATAAAAAAGTATGCCTGTGTAATCGAAGAACGAGGAGAAGATGATTGTAAAAAAGAATTGTTACAAAGAGATAATCAAACTTCTTTTAAGATGTGCGAAAAATACGGATGTGATTACATACTAATCGATAATGAATATAAACTCGATATTAATTTTGGAGAGATTATCTGAAAATTTATGAGTATATTGTTTCTATAGACGGATTAATGGGACGGCAATACGATCAGTTGAAGTTGATTTTAGCAAAAAGCTTCTGTCATAATTACTCTCAATAAAATTGTACATAGGAAAGGATAATACCATGGAAAAATATATTATTGAAACAGAACAACTCGCCCTAAGAGAACTGACAAAGAATGATTTTCAATTCTGGCATCAGATATTATCGGACCAGGAGACCATGCAATATTACCCGAAAGTGTTTGATATGGATAAAACAATGAGCTGGATTGACTGGAATCTTGATAACTATAGTAAATACGGCTTTGGATTATGGGCTATTATTTTAAAGGAGACCAATCAGTTCATAGGGGATTGCGGAATTACCATGCAGAATATCCATGGGGATGGCAGACTGTTTCCTGAAATCGGCTATCATATTGATAAACGGTTTTGGTGTAAAGGGTATGCTACACAGGCAGCGAAAGCGTGTCTTAAATATGCTTTTGAAATAAAGGATTTTGATGAGGTTTTTTCCTATCAAAAATGGACAAACCTCCCATCTAGAAAAGTGGCGGAGAAGATGGGTATGTCATTGCGGGAAGAATATCCTGATGAAAAAAGTTCAAAGACCAGTGTTTATTCCATTACCAGGTCTGAATATTATGCGATGAAAGAAACTACTACAAATAAATAGGATAAATAAATCAAGGGGGATTAATAATTGTATCCTGACAGAGATTGGACTGTTTTACTGATTGGCGGAGCTTCTGGAACCGGTAAATCAAGCATAGCATATGAAATTGCTCAATATTATGGTATAAATGTATTGGAAATAGATGATGTTCACCTGGCTATTGAAGCTGTCACAACAAAGGAAAATTTTCCTGCAATACATTATTGGGGTACCGGAGTAAATTGGGAGGATATCGGAGTTGATGGCAATGTAAACTGGTTGATTGAGGTAGGGAAAGAATTGCTTCCGGTTCTTAAAAAGCTAGTCGAAAGACATGTTGAGGATAAAGTGCCTATTATAATGGAAGGTGATTTTATCCATCCTGAAATAATACAATTCTTTGATCAGCCAGAGGTAAAAGCAATCTTTGTAAATGAACCGGATGTCCATCAAATAATGCAGAATTATTTAGCAAGAGAAGGCGGCGATTTACAACAATACCGGGCTGAAATTAGTATTGCATATAGCAGATGGATTGCAGAAAATTGTAATCAAAACGGTATTCAAGTAATAGAAGCAAGGCCCTGGAATACTGCACTAGAAAGAATCACAGAAAGCTTATTGTGATGAAACGGTATTGATATTGATTCGTCATCAGATGATATGATTAAAGTACCAAAAGTCAGTTTTAATCATCGAATTATAAATTTTGATGACTTTTGACACTCAAATCCTAATATATTACTAAAACAGATTTTATATAATTTTCTATGATCTGCAGGAAAATCACATTAATTTTAATATTAGTGGGAAAATAAAGATCAAGCAGATTTGACATTGCTACTCGAAAATATCTTTTTATATTCAATTTTACTTCGGCAAATTATATTAGGGGAATTGAACATATGTTCTCGAAGTGGTATAATGGTATTCAAGAACATAAGTTCTGTCATATCATTTTCTTCGTAATAAGCTCGAACAGTTCAAGGTAATAACAGACAACAGAATTGTAGGAAAAAAATAGGCATTTTTTTCAAATCGCTCAGAAAGTTTATTCTATTTTATCATACAAACTTAGGATACGCATTAGCAATGCAGAAACGGGGAAAATCAGATGATTTCCGGATTAAGCCATATCACAATGATCGTAAATGACTTACAGAGAACTACAAAATTTTTAGAAGTAATTTTTGATGCAAGTGAAGTCTATTCAAGTGGAGATGAAACCTTCTCATTTTCAAAAGAAAAGTTCTTTCTCATGAATGGTTTATGGATTTGCATTATGGAGGGTAAGTCACTTCTTGAGCGTACGTATAATCATATCGCTTTTAAGATACCGGACAGTTCTTTTGACGAATATAGGAAACGAATTAAAGATGTTGGTGCAGAAATAATACCAGAACGTTCCCGTGTTGATGGAGAAGGGCGTTCGATTTACTTCTATGATTATGATAATCATTTATTTGAACTGCATACCGGAACTTTAGAGGAGAGATTAGAACGTTACTCCAAAGGCAAATGAGACAGTAAAACTAAAATTATATTCTTAAGAGTAAAGATATAAAATATAAACCCATAAAGATAGGAGGCATAAGATGGAACAAGAAAATCATATCTATATTGCAATTGATCTCAAATCCTTCTATGCCTCCGTTGAATGTGCACAACGAGGACTTGATCCGTTAACCACAAATCTTGTTGTTGCAGATGCAAGCCGGACGGAGAAAACAATCTGCCTTGCCGTATCTCCATCCTTAAAGGCAATAGGAATTCCGGGAAGAGCAAGGCTATTTGAGGTAGTGCAGAGAGTAAAAGAAGAAAACGCAATCCGAAAGAGCAAAGCTCCAGGACATTGCTTTACCGGTTCTTCTTATAATGACACTGAATTAAAACGCTCCCCTGAATTGTCCCTGGATTATATTACAGCCACACCGAAAATGGCCGATTATATAGAATGTAGTACACAAATTTACAATATCTATTTGAAATATGTTGCACCCGAAGATATCCATGTTTATTCCATAGATGAGGTATTTATGGATGTGACGCAGTATCTGCGATCTGTAAAGCTCTCCGCACGAGAGCTTGTAATGAAGATCATTCAGGAGGTTTATCAAGCGATTGGAATTACCGCGACAGCCGGAATAGGTACAAATCTTTATCTATGTAAAATAGCCATGGATATCGTAGCAAAGCACATACCGGCAGATAAAGACGGCGTTCGAATTGCTGAGCTGGACGAAATGTCATATCGACGGATACTCTGGACGCATAAACCACTGAAAGATTTCTGGCGCATCGGCAGAGGATATGCAAAGAAATTAGAAGAACACGGAATGTTTACAATGGGTGATATCGCACGCTGTTCCATAGGTAAGAAGAATGCGTACTATAACGAAGATTTGCTATACAAATTATTTGGCATAAATGCAGAGCTTTTAATTGATCATGCCTGGGGATATGAACCCTGCACTATTGCAGATGTAAAGGCTTATAAGCCAAGTACAAACAGTATTAGCTCCGGACAGGTTCTGCAGTGTCCCTATTCTTATGAAAAAGCAAAAATTATTGTTCATGAGATGACAGATCTGCTTGTACTTGATCTAGTTGATAAAGGTCTCGTCACTGATCAAATGGTCCTGACAATAGGCTATGATATTGAAAGTCTAAGTAATTCAGAGATAAGGAAGAAATACCACGGACCTATAACAACAGACCACTATGGACGCCAAGTTCCAAAGCACGCCCATGGAACAGCCAATCTTAACCGGCATACCTCCTCTACAAAACTGATTATTGATGCTGTTATGGATTTATATACCCGAATAGTAGATCAGAACTTATTAGTTAGAAGAGTAAACGTAACCGCAAATCATGTTTTAAATGAAACTCTTGCTGTAAAAGAATCGTCCTATGAACAGCTTGATTTGTTTACAGATTATGAAGCCAAACAAAAGGAAAAAGACGAAGAGACTGCTAATCGCCTGCGGGAGAAGAATATGCAGCTCGCTATTCTTGATATCAAGAAAAAATACGGAAAAAACGCCATACTGAAAGGTATCAACCTGGAAGAAGGAGCCATGACGAAGGAAAGAAACCAGCAAATCGGAGGACATAAAGCTTAAAAGGAGGGAAGCTATGATGGAAGTGAATAAAGACATTCACGCGTATGACGATATTATCAACTTACCACATCCTGTCTCCACGCATCATCCGCAGATGTCTATCCATGACCGTGCAGCACAATTTTCTCCATTTGCAGCACTAACAGGCTTCGATGGAGCAATCCTCGAGACCTCCAGACTGACTGATCAGAGAATTGAGCTGGATGAAACTGCCCGGACCATATTGGATGAAAAACTAAGAATTGTGAAAGAACAACTCAGCAGACAACAGGAGATTGAAATTGTATTTTTTCAACCGGATGAGAAGAAATCAGGTGGGTCTTATATCTCAAATATGGGTATTGTAAAGAAAATTGATGGATATGAGCGTACTGTTGTTATGCAGGATGGAACAAAGATTCCGGTCAGAGAGATTATTGATATTACAGGAGAAATGTTTCAGGCTGTGGATGGTGCCTTTCCTATAGAATAAAAACTTGTCGGAAATGGAGAAATAATAATAATATCAAGATTACTCATAGTAAAACGCTAAAAAGCAGGGAGAATAGATTTATGGAAACCTTAGATGCCATATTCAATCGTAGAAGTATCAGAAATTTCACAGAAGTATCAGTAACAGATGCAGAAATTCAAATTCTGCTGAATGCAGCCTTCTCGGCACCGACAGCAGTTAATGCACAACCCTGGGAATTTGTTGTTATTAACGAAGAAGGGATTTTAGACAACATCAGGGATAAAATGCCTTTTGCCAGATATAATGCTCCATTGGGAATTGTAGTATGCGGAAACATGAAATATGCACTGAAGAGTCAGGATAAAGATTTGTGGGTATGCGATTGCAGTGCTGCAATAGAGAATATGTTACTGGCGGCAACTGATATTGGCCTTGGAAGTGTATGGATCGGTATTTATCCAATACAATCCAGAATGGCAATTATGCAAAAATTGATTGATTTACCAGAACATGTAAAGCCTTTAGGAATGATATATTTTGGGCATGGTTCCCATCAAGAACCGGGACGATGCAGATATAATGAAAAAGCAGTCTATTGGCAGAAATATGATGTAAACAGAAAACATAGATCAAAGGATAAACCGGTTATTGGACATTATTAAAATTGTATCTGTTACGAAATCTCCACCTTAAGATAAGATGTATTATTATGATACTATCACTTGCGAAGCAGAAAAACAGTTAGATATTGGAGTTGCTTTAACACCAGGTGCATGGGGACAACATAGCACTTCAGTGGGAACAAATGCAAAGCTAATTGCCAAAGTAGTCATTTATTGGTAAATATGATTGTACAGAAGCACAAAAAGAGTTTTTAGAAAACTTTTTAAATAATGTACAATAAATTTATGAAGGGATTTGATATTAATGAAAAAAGAATTAATTTCAAAATATTCATCCGTATATTGGCTTGGAGGATCGACTTGTGCAGGAAAGACCACAATTTCAAATTATCTTTCTGAAAACTATGGATTTATGGTATACCATTGTGATGAATATTTAGGTAAACATATTGAAAAATCGAATGCTGAAGAACATCCTAATCTTTTTAAATTAACAACATTGAAATGGGAAGATATTATAAATATGCCAGAGGATGAATATTTAAAATGGATTATGGACACATTTTCTGAAGAATTTCAAATGATACTAGAAGATTTGGATACACAAACAAGTGATAAACCTGTGCTTGTAGAAGGTATTAACCTACTTCCAAAACTCTTGATAGATATCATCGGGGAAGGGAATAATGCGATTTGGTTAGTGGCTGATGAAGCATTTTATAGCCTGCATCAAATGCAAAGAAAAGAATTATATGATAGAATTAATGAATGTAAAAACCCTGAACAGGCTTTGCATACTTATATGAACTTTGACTTAGCCTTTGGGAAATATATTAAAAAGGAAGCCCAAAAGCTTGATTTGAAAGTTGTAATAATAGAGAATGATAACGACATAGTAAAAAATATTGAGACAGTTTCTACGCATTATCATCTGAATTTGTAAGATTTCATACATCCATAAATTTTCTAGATAAATACCAGTTATTGACTTGTCTGGTTTCTAGAACGCTGTACGTGAGGATGATTTTACCATTGACCCGGAGGGGTTACTTAATGAAAATATTATTAATAAGACATGGACAGACAAATTGGAATAAGAATGGGAAAATACAAGGATCTTGTGATATTGAACTTAATGATGAAGGTGTCCTTCAAGCGGAAGAATTGAGTAGAAATATCTTGCAAAAGGAATATTCCATTTCAAAGATTTTCTCAAGTCCACAAAAAAGAGCAATCCAAACAGCAGAAATTTTAAGTGCAGCTGCCAATGTTAAATATGTATTAGTAGATGATCTAAAAGAGATAAATTTTGGTGATTGGGAAGGACTAACATGGAAAGAAATTATAGATAGGTATCCGATGGAATATAATAATTGGTACATAAATAGAAGAAATACGAAACCTCCCAAGGGTGAATCCTATCAAGATATGTTACAACGTGTTTTGAACTCTATTCGTAAGATTGTCTCAGAAGATTATAGTAATACTATTATTATAGTAACGCATAGTGCAGTAATAATGTGTATCCAGTGCTATTTGACAAATACTCCCTTTGTAGAGATGATGAAGTTTAAGACTGAAAATACTTCTATTACAGAAATAGATAGTAATTTGCTAAATATATGTAATGATAGGAAGGAGAATTTGTAAAATGATAGATGCATTTGGTATTTTACCCTTAATTAGCTCTACTTGTTTATGGAGTCATGATTGTGCTAGTTATACTGGTTATATATGCTTTAGTTTTAGCAATTAAGGCATTAAAAATATATATTGAAAAGAATTCCTAACAGTGCAGGAATATGAACTTTAGTGTCAGGTAGAGAATAAACTTGAACGTGTCGATTGTTTCGAGCTTATGACTATATTAAGAGGGGGTACACCATGCATTTAGGTTCAATATACTTAATCGTAAATGATTTTGACAAATCAATTGCATTCTACGAAAAATTACTTGAGATACCGGTTACAAATAAAAATATGAGCCGGTTTGCTCAATTTGTTTTTGAAGGTCATAATATTTCGATCATGAATGGCCATTTTGACACCGACCATCCTGACAAGGTTGTCCATAAAGGTGATTACACCGATACGATTGATGACTTGAAAAGTATCGCGCTTGCACCCAATACACACAAATTTGTTTTGAATTTTTGGGTTGAAGATTTAGCAAAAGAGCATGAAAGAATAAAAAGCTTAAAAATATCCGAGCTTCTTACCAAGATAAAATATATCTGCAATGTCAGTCCATATTACTATTTTCAAATAATTGATCCGGATAATAATGTTATTGAGGTAACAGGAGCCTATACGCCAAAAGAAGGTGAGTTCGATGAATGATTACGTTTCAGGTTCTCATATAAAAGCAATCATTCTGGATATGTATGGTGTAATCGTAAAGCAGCCGATTGCCTATATATAGATGACAGAGAAGGGAATTTAGACGCGGCAGGTAGAATTGGTATGCATACCGTACTGTTTCAGAAGGGTGAAACTCAACCGCTAGGTAATTTGGTTACTGGTTTTATCCAGCTCACCAATATGTTATTATGATATTGCAAACGCTCAATGAAACGGCAAGTATGCCATCCTATCTAAATATGAGAATGAAAGACATATGGATGATAAATACCGTCACAATATGGAACACAGCAAAATCCAATGAGAATAGGGAGAATTGTATTATGGAAAATACAGATATAAAACTCGCAGTATTAATTGATGCTGAAAATGTACCCCACAGTAATATCAAAGAAATTATGGAGGAAATTGCTAAATATGGAATTCCTACAATAAAGCGTATATATGGTGATTGGACGAAACCAAATGTTTCCGGATGGAAAAGTGTTTTACTAGAAAATGCCATAACACCAATTCAGCAATATAGTTATACAAGCGGAAAAAATTCATCCGATTCAGCAATGATCATAGATGCGATGGATATTTTATACTCAGATAAAGTGGAAGGTTTTTGTATTATTTCCAGCGATAGTGATTTCACAAGGCTTGTGATAAGGTTAAGAGAAGCCGGAATGAAGGTTTATGGAATAGGAGAGAGAAAAACACCTAATCCTTTTATTGTAGCATGTGACAAATTCATATACATCGAAATAATTGGATCAAAGATAGTAAATGATGTGGAAGATCTCGAAAGCTCTAAAAATCATATTACTAATAAACAATCAGATGATAGCATCATAAAAATTGGTAAAGATGTTATATCACTAATCGCTAATAGTATTACTGACGTAGCGGATGAACAGGGCTGGGCATTTCTTGGAGATGTTGGTAATTTAATACAAAAGAAGCAACCGGCCTTTGATGTGCGTAATTTCGGTTTTACTAAAATAACTCCGTTAATAAGGACTTTAAAACAATTTGAAATCGATGAGAGAGATACGAGTAATAGTAAAATCAAACATATATACGTTAGAAACAGAAAATAAATAGTACAGTAAACCAGGCGATTCGTTATAAAAAGATCAATGATGCAGGCATATGTCACAAGAAGTGATGAGGCGGTAGCTCTTTATCAAGAAACTTTTGATGCTATTCTCATTAGTAGTTTTCCCAATAAAGATGGAACATATTTTCATTCGGAGCTTGATATTCAAGGCGAAATTTTAGCTGTGTCAGAACGAAATTCTGAATATGCAATTGTTAGCGAGGTAGCAGATACAGGCAATGTAATGCCGTTTTGTTTACATTATGGGGAAGGTAACAAGGGGCAGGTACACAAAGCATATGAAGTATAAAAAACCGGTGCTAAAATTTTGATGCCTCTTGCGCCCTGTGAATACAGTCCGTTTGTGGCAGATTTCATTGATAAATATGGCATTAGATGGTGTTTATTTGTATAAGGATTTTGTATGATGCAAGGATAAAACTAAATTAAAGGAGAATAACATTATGGATTTTTTACAATTAGCAGAAGAGCGGTTTTCCGTTAGAAGTTTTACAAACAAACAGGTTGAACAGGAAAAAATAGATGCAATATTAAGAGCAGGCCAGGTAGCTCCGACAGCATGTAATAATCAGCCTCAGAAAATATTAGTAATTCAAAGCGATGAGGCTCTGGCAAAGTATAGGAAATGTACGGTATGTCATTTCAATGCACCCCTTGCAATTCTTACTTGTTATGATAAAAGTCTTTGCTGGAAAAGAGAATATGATGGGAAAATGAGTGGTGATATTGATGCTTCCATCGTTACCACCCATATGATGCTAGAAGCAGCAAATCTGGGAATAGGTTCAACCTGGATCATGCATTTTATACCAGAGGCAGTCCGTGAAGAATTTCATTTACCGGAGAATTATGAGCCTGTCAGTCTACTTGCTATGGGCTATCCTGCTGAAGATGCAAGACCATTTCCTGGACATGCCAGCATGAAACAGCTATCTGATATAGTATCTTATAATGAACTTATATAAATAAATTTGAGTTTATCTAATGGATAGAATAGAGAGAAAATAGGCAATTGCGAAACTCAAGAATAATATTAAGATATACACAGAAAGAATTTCATTAACTAAATGGAGGTTATCTATGAATTTATATATCACAAGACATGGACAAACAAGCTGGAATGCTGCGAATAAAATATGTGGCATAACAGATGTCGATTTAACAGATAAAGGCTTAAAACAGGCAGAGCAATTGGCAAACCAAATATTTAAGGACAATAAAGAAATTGACCTTATTATTTCATCCCCGTTGAAAAGAGCAAGGCAAACTGCTGAAATTATTGGAAATATTAATTCTATAAAAGTAATTACCGATGATCGTTTAATTGAACAGAATTATGGTATCTATGAAGGTGTTGATAGTAAGAATATAGATTTTCAGAATAATAAAAAGAATTTTGCTTTCAAATATCCTGGTGGAGAATCAATGATGCTGGTAGCTCACAGAATATATGGATTATTAAATGATATAAAAGAAAAATATCATGATAAAAATGTTCTATTAGTAAGTCACGGAGGCGTCTGTAGAATAATCAATACATATTTTGAAGATGTGACAAACGAGGAATTCTATCATTGGCAGATGGAAAATGCGCAGTTTAAGAAGTATACCATGTAAAATTTAACATATATAAAGTCATACTCTATATAATTTAAGAAATTGCGAATTAAGCATCCTACAGGAGTTTCATGATGAATAATGAATCAAAAGGAATAAGATATATTCCAACAGGGGAGTAAAGTAATGAGAGAATATCAAGATTTAATAGGGAAAATTATTATTTCAATAGCGATTATCATCGCTGGATATCTGATTTCACAAGCTATAGTGGCTGGAAGTGATAATATTGCTTCTGGACTCGCTAGTTTAGGAACATTAATTAGAGATGGTTTGCTTCAATTAGGATCTTATTCATAAGTTCCAATTTGTTGACATAATACTAGAGGTAATTGCATAAGATCGGCTTTCAGCAGGCACTTATTATAGCAGCATTTTATATTCAATTTTGTATTCTTTCTATAACAATGACTTGCATCTGCTGGATTTAAAATTTATAAGTTGATATATGAAACTAATAAAGGCATTCTTGCCCAGGAACAGGATTTCACACAAAAGTCTAATTCAAATTATAAAGTGAAATGATTAAACATCGTTTATTATTAAGGCAATCAAATTGTAAAATAAGTAGTAAATAATACCCTATGTTAGTTAAAAGAAAGGTAAGCTTTATGAACTATAAACAAAAGCAGTATGATCACGTGATAAATCTCATTGAACAGAACCATATCTTTAATGGTGATAAGGGGAATGGCATTTTCAGAAACAAATCATACCCTTTTATTTTAGAGAACAATCAGAATAACCTTTATTCCGAAATACGTGAAGATTGTGAGAAGTATTTTTCACAAAATCATATTGCTTGGTGGAACGGTGGACTTACAAACCATCCTCTTTCATCACAAGTTGCCTGTTTAAATCATCTATTCCCATTTCGCTGCGATGCGCAGGCGGTTTTGGATATTATCCGGAAGATCGAGCCGAATATCACAGAGGTTCTTCCAATACAATCTAAAAATCCTTCGGATACTGTAGAACAATCTGAGAAATTATTCATTCAGTTTGAGGTAATCAGTGACCACAACCATCTTAATGAGAAAAACTCCACACGGGGAAGTTTCTGTACCTCAATTGATGCTCTGATCTATGGGAAACATCGAGACGGAAGAAAATTTCTATTCCCGATAGAATGGAAGTATGTAGAAAACTATTCAAATAGTACAAAGATACTGGCAGCTGGTGAAAAGACGAGAATTCAGCCTTATTCCAAACTGATAGACAGTTCAATCCAATTAAACACGAATAACAGCTGTATTTATTCAAATGAACCATTTTACCAGCTAATGCGCCAAACCCTTTGGGCTGAGCAAATGATAGCTCATAAAGATATAGAGACTATAAAAGCGGATGATTTTATTCATATACATGTAATTCCGGATGGAAATCATGAATTACTTGCTAAAATCTACAAGTGCAGTGATAAAGCGATGTCAAAGTCGTGGTATTCTTGCCTTAAAAATAAGGATAAATATATTCTGCGTTCTCCACAATCTTTACTGGCACCCATTCAAAACCCTCAATATCAAAATCTACTATTTTATTTAAAGGAACGATATTGGAAATAAGTATTTGAGAGATAGCTTATGAAGGATTATACGCTGTAAGAAGTTGTTTTTGATCTGCCAGATTTAATCTTCTTTTATTCTGCTTAATAAAGGATAGCAATTGTAAGAAAGCTCACATCTATTATCTATTTAATATCGTTACAGGAAAATGACAATACTATCATACATAACACTTTACTATATAAAATTTGAATGACAAAGATCAACTCCAAATATAGTTTTTATATGGCTGAGACATATTCAGCTTATTTTGTCCCATATCTAAATGTGATTTTTGAACTTAAATCCTATTGATTATAATGATGAAAGAGAAGGAGAACGACTATATGGCAGTTATTTACCTTGCAGGTGGATGTTTCTGGGGAACAGAAAAATATTTATTATTAATAAACGGTGTCAGTGCAACCGAAGTGGGATATGCAAATGGAAAGAAAGATCATCCAACCTACGAAGAGGTTTGTAATGGCTCGGGCCATGCGGAAACGGTAAAAGTGATATATGATGAAAAAGTTATAACGTTGTCAAATCTTTTGGGCTTGTTTTATGAATCAATCAATCCGGTTTCTGTAAATCGGCAAGGCGGAGATACCGGAATCCAATATCGCACCGGAATTTATTATGTAGACGATAAGGACAAGGACGTGATTCAATCATCAATCTTAAAGCTACAAAAACAATATGACCAGCCTATTGCAATTGAAATTAATAGACTGGTGAATTATTTTAAAGCCGAAGAATATCATCAAAAATACCTGGAAAAGCATCCGTCCGGTTATTGTCATATTAAACCTCAGGTTTTTGAGAAGGCAAAGAATACATCAACAGCTTCCTCTTTGTATCATAAGATGGACGAGAAAACCTTAAAATCAAGTTTAACCGAAACACAATATGCAGTTACTCAAAAGAATGCTACAGAACCTCCCTTTAAAAATGAATATTATAATTTCTTTGACGAGGGAGTTTATGTTGATATAACAAGTGGAGAACCTCTGTTTACTTCACAGGGAAAGTTTGACTCCGGGTGCGGATGGCCAAGCTTTTCTACACCGATTGCCTCCGATGTGTTGAAGGAGAAGAAAGACTTTTCTCATGGTATGATAAGAACGGAGGTACGAAGTCGTATCGGTGATGCACATCTTGGCCACGTATTCGAGGATGGACCGGCAGAGCTTGGCAGGTTACGCTATTGCATTAATAGTGCAGCTCTACGTTTTATTCGAAAGGATGATTTGGAGAAGGAAGGCTATGGGTATCTGATGAAATTATTTGACATCGAAAGCTGAGTTTTGATTCTCAAATCATACTAATATAATAATTTGTAATACAGCAAAGGGGGGGAAAATTATGGATCAGTCAAACAAGAGCTTCTGGGAAAGGTTTGCATTTCTATATACGGGATTTATGAAAAAGAATGATAGCGCTTATACTGAGCTGAGCAGCAAAATTCGAAAACATTTGAAGAAAACTGATTCGGTCTTAGAATTAGCCTGTGGTACAGGTCAGCTGACATATCGTCTTGCTTCATCTGTAAAATCCTGGTATGCAACTGACTTTTCTCCAAAGATGATCGAAGAAGCGAAAAAACTCAGAAAAGATAAAATGGTTAAATTCGAAGTTGCAGATGCGACTGCACTTCAATATAAGGATCAGTCATTTGATGCCGTAGTGATAGCAAACGCGCTGCATATTATGCCAGATCCAGAGAAAGCACTGTCAGAAATTAACCGGGTATTAAAACCGGGAGGTAGTTTGTTTGCACCGACGTTTGTTTATGATGGGAATTATAATAAAGTATTAATATGGCTAATGGAAAAAGCAGGATTTCATACCTATCATAAATGGAAAACAAGCGAACTGAAAGAATTTGTTACAGCCCATGGATTTGTAATAGTAAGCAGCGAGGCGGTTAAGGCGAAACCACTTGAAGAGTGTATGATTATAGCGGGTAAGAAGTGAGGCATTCATATATTTTACTTACTTGAGACAAACATACTGTAATATAAAAATTGGAAAGTGAATTAGAATAAATGGAAAATAGTATTGTAGAGTATGGAAAATGTGATGATATTAATTCATGGATGCAGCTTATACAGAAGGTACACACTGAATTTCCTGGCTTAGAGACATCAGAAAGTATAGAGGAGCACAAACGCACTGTGTTAAAATTTATGGATGAGCAAACAGCAGTCTGTGTAAAAGACATAGATAAGGTTGTTGGAGTACTGTTATTTTCAAGAAAGCACAATATGATATGCTGCCTTGCCGTATTACCAGAATATCGAAGACAAGGTATCGCAAATTTATTACTCCAGGCTGCACTTGGGCAGCTTGATAATAATAAACTAATATCTGTTTCCACCTTTCGAGAAGGAGATCCTAAGGGTATTGCCCCACGAAAATTATATAAGAAATTTGGTTTTGTTGAAGATGAATTAATACACGAATTTGGTTATCCAAATCAAAAATTTATAAGATATCCTATCATTCCAGGATCTTCGCAATAATATAGAAGGATTCGAATGTCAAAAGACTAAAAAAGATTTGCCGGGTACTCAAAGAAATTACGAGAGTGCCGGTTTTTAGTTTGTACAAACGCATATCAATGAATGGAATCCGGAATATGCCGGAAAATTGATGGATTATGAAATGGTATTATATAAAATCAAATCCTATTCGAATTAAGAAAGGGGAACAATATTGAAGCTATTTCACATTTCCGATCTGCATATCGGTAAACAATTGCATTTTTATAGTCTTCATGATAATCAGGTCGAAATTCTAAACCAGATTGTAGCTATGGCAGAAGAGCATCATCCGGATGCAATCCTCATTGCAGGGGATGTCTATGACAAATCCGTTCCCTCAGCAGAAGCTTATGCGATATTTGATCAGTTTTTAACGGATTTATCCTTTATCACACCGTCTATTCCGGTCCTGATCATAGCAGGAAATCATGATTCGGCGGAACGGCTAAATTATGCCAGCAGCTTTTTAGAGAAGCATAATATATACATATCCGTACTGCCACCTCAGACAGAAGAGGAGAGACTTAAAAAAGTTGTTATAAAGGACAACCATGGTACGGTGAACTTCTATCTGCTCCCCTTTACAAAACCAGGTTATGTGCGTCATTTATTTACGGAAGGGACTATCACCAGTTATGACAAGGCAATCTCTGCTTTATTGGAGCGAGAACAGATAGATTACAGGGAACGCAATGTGCTCCTTTCCCATCAGTTTTACATAGCTGGGGACATGCAGCCAGAGACCTGTGATTCTGAACAGGTCTATTTATCGGTTGGTGGTATCGACAGCGTAGATATTGCATCGGTCAAGCAATTTGATTATGTAGCACTGGGTCATCTGCACGGTCCTCAACAGCTTGGAGAAAAGCATATCCGGTACAGCGGTACTCCCCTGAAGTATTCTGTCAGTGAGGAAAAGCATAAGAAAGCTATTACCCTTGTAACAATCGGTGCGAAAGGCGATGAAATCTCTATCGATATGCTTCCACTTCCTGCACTACAGGATGTCCGAAGGGAAAAGGGTACGTTAAGTGATATAATACACAGGGTAACTCCTGAGAACCGGAAGGATTTTGTCAGCATCACCTTAACAGATGAGACAGATCTTTATAAGCCAAAGGAACAGCTGGAGGAATATTATGATTACATCCTCGAGGTTAAAGTAGAAAATACCAGAACAAGAGCACAGCTGGAGGGCACGGCAGGAGAAGCAACTGTTCTTGATCCGTTAGAAGCCTTCCGCGAGTTCTATCAGGAGATCAACGGTGAACCGATGAACAGCGAGGAAGAAAAAATTATTGCAGAAATCATTGACAAAGTAAAGGAGGCTGAGAATTAATGAAACCGCTCTACGTGAAAATGTCTGCTTTCGGCTCTTATGCCAAGGAAGAGACCGTTGATTTTACGGATGTAAGTCATGGAATATTTCTGATTACCGGAGATACCGGTGCCGGTAAGACAACCATCTTTGATGCGATTACATATGCTTTATTCGACCAGACTAGCGGCGGAAAGCGTGACGGTGAAATGATGCGCAGTCAATTTGCCGATGACGATGTCAGAACCTTTGTCGAGTTGAAATTCCTCTATAACGGAGCAGTCTATCTCATAACCAGATATCCAAGACAGGAACGCGTCAGTAAAAGGAAGAATAAAGACGGTGAATATACAAAAACAGTGGACCAGCCCAGCGTCGAGCTGATTCTGCCGGATGGAATGCCTTACCGCGGAAAGATAAAAGAAACAAACCAGAAAATCATAGATATTATCGGCCTGGATGTAAACCAGTTTACCCAGATTGCGATGATTGCCCAGGGAGATTTCCTGAAGCTGCTTCATGCGCCTTCGAAGGAGAGAAAGGATATTTTTGCGAAAATCTTCAATACAAGAATTTATTGGCGAGTGGAAGAGGAGCTGAAAGCTGCTGCCAAGAAAATATATTTTGAACTGGAGGATAACCGCAAGGATATTCTCCGTGAGATGGATCATGTACAATGTATGGAAGGCAGTGCTTTGGAAGCCGAATGGAATGCCACCTCCCATTTTTCCGAGAGTGATCCCACCTTGCAGCTTAATCTGTTACAGCAGCTCATAGAAGAGGCAAAACAAAAGGAAAGCACCGTCACCAGGGAACAGAGTGAAAATCTTTCAGCCTTAAATCTAGTTATAGCACAGTTACAGCAGGCAGAAGAGACAAATAAACTATTTGCAGCCTTAGAAAAAGAGCAGAAGAGAAAAGAAATGCTTGACCAAAAGGCAGAGGAAATGGAGCGTCTTAAGAGCAAGCTTGCTTCTGCCAAAAAAGCTGCTGCAGCCGAGCCAAAGGAAAAGGCTTATCAAAACAAACAGCAAGAGCGAAAAAACTGTGATCACAGAATAGTAGAGATCAGAGAATGGTTGGAGAAAAACCAAGCGATCCTGGAAAGCAGAAGACAGAAACAGGAAGCTGCAGAACTGGAATATAAGAAGTCTGCTCCCGAACTGGTGGCAAAAATCAGTAAAATCAATGATTTTTTACCAAAATATCAGCTGCTTGAGCAAATGAAGGAGGGGTATGAAGCCATTTCGAAAAACCGCCAATCTGCTCAAAAAGAGTTTCATACAATTCTCGAAAATATTAATAACATAACCATCTCACAGAATAATCTTAACCTGGAACAACAGAAGCTTAGATCCTCCGTGGAGGATTTGCAGCTGCTTTCCCAATCGGTTGAGCGGCTGGGGGAGAGAAAAATCAGTCTCGAAGCTCTGCAATCTACCCTGCAGGAACTGCAAAAATATCAAAAAGCTTATCAAAAAGCGGAGCAAGAATGCCATCTGGCAAAAACACTTGTCTGTAATAAGTCTGATTATTACGATGACATCTATCAGAGGTTTATTGAAGGCCAGGCCGGTATATTGGCACATGAGCTAAAGGAGGACTATCCCTGTCCTGTTTGCGGCTCAACACACCATCCACTGATCGCTGCCTTTACCGAGAACGCAATCACCCAGAAGGATCTGCAGGCTGCAAAAAGCGCCAAGGACATTGCAGAAAAGGAATTGGAAAAAAAGAAAGATGTCCTGCAGCAAACAAAGCAAAACTGCGAAAATCAGAGGGTAAAGGCTGAGTTGGAGGGAACACGCTGCATTCGTCCGGACTTTACTGTTGCTCAGGTATCCTTAGCGAATCTAAAGGACATTATCTCAGAATGCACGAATAAATATCAGGAAGAGACGGAGAAAAAAAGTAATGCAGTCCTTCAAAAACAAAGATATGAAAGAAATGAAACTTCGATCCAACAGTTAAAGGATAATCTGGACCGCAATTTACTACTGAAAGAAACAGCAGCCACAGCACTTAAGGAAATAGAAATCAAACTCGCAGAAGCCTCCGCTAATCTGAATAGCCTGAAAGCAACACTAATATACGAAACAAAACAGGCTGCTGAAAAAGAGCTGGCCGCTTCGATGGTGCAGACACAAAGCCTTGAAGCAGCTATGGATACTTCCGCAAAAAGTTACCGGCTGTTGCTGGAAGAAACCAATCAAAAGCAGGGAAATCGGAAAACGGAGGAAAACAGTCTGATCCGATTATCCGAAGAGGAGAGAATACTACAGGCGGATTTCTCGAATGAACTAATAAGACTTGGCTTTCCCAGTGTGGACAACTACCATACTTTCCTGCTGCCTGCCGCACAGCTTGATACAATGGAGCATACCTATCAGCAATATTGCACGGAAGTACTCCAGGCTGATATCAGTCTGAAAAATTATTCTGATTTAACTGCCGGAAAGTCAAAAATAAATACCGATTCCATAAAAGAAAAAAAGATAGAGCTGGAGGCAGTCAAGCTAGTCCAGGATGAACTGGCAAAGTCCATCTTCGGTATCCGCTCAAGAAATGAAAAGGTTAGGGAAAGCGCAGAGAAGTTCTACGCGGTCAGACAGAAAAAGAAAAACGAATATACTCTCCTGAGTCGACTGGAGAATACCGCTACCGGGAAAGCAGGACAAAAGCGTTTGAACTTTCAGACTTATATTCAAAGAAGATATTTTAATGCCATCCTTCGTGAGGCAAATAAGAGACTGATACTTATGTCGAACGGTCAATTTATCTTAAAGTGCAGAAATATTGAGGACCTGTCCAATCAGGGTGAGGTTGGACTTGATCTGGATGTCTATAGCATGGTAAATGACCAGGCAAGAGATGTTAAGACACTGTCCGGCGGTGAATCCTTTATGGCTGCACTGGCAATGGCTCTGGGAATGGCGGATATTATACAGAATACAGCCGGCAGTATACATATTGATACCATGTTCATAGATGAAGGCTTTGGCTCCTTAAGCGATGATACGAGAATGCAGGCAATTCATATTTTAAACGGACTGTCAGCCGGCAAGAGGCTCGTCGGAATTATATCCCATGTAACGGAGCTAAAAGCTCAGATTGGAACGAAGCTGATTGTTACGAAAAACGATAAGGGAAGTAAGGTCCGGTGGGAGATAGGAGAATAAATAACAACCTAGAATAATCCTTCTTGGAGTAATTCTTTATCTACGTTACTGGGGAGTCTTTGGAGCTTTATCCATTTCTATGGGTGCAGGGGATTATTTCAATTCCACCGGCGGAAAAACACTTATTAAATCTTGTTTATTTATTCATGGGGATAACAGGAAATTTATCTTGTATTATTTTACAATTCGTCATAATATAATATATATGCGACCTGTTTTGCTGATGGTAAAGCGGATCAATGGATGCTATGAAATTAATGATTCAAGCAAGAATATAAAGGTTGGAGGAAACTATGCCGCTACAATTGTTGTTGTACCCTACGATGAGAAATGGGCGAAGGAATTTAATAAAATAAAAGGCAAAGAGCCTGTGGTGATGGAAATATATCAAAAATGTGGGATATCTCCTTGGAAACAACAAAATATCTGTATATAAGAGGCTAATAGGGAAATAACGAAGGAACAAATGATAGGGCAGGGGAATACTGCTGTAATATACCGACTGGATGATAATAAAGTATTGAAGCACTGTATTCCAAAAGTATATGAAATGGTTAAATAAGTGGTGTAATAATTCAGATCTGACTACTTATTCTCTTGATTAATATTCAAGTAAAATCTTTACACCGTTGTGAAGGGATAAATAAATGATTATGAAAGAAACCGAAAACAAAGAACTTCCAACGATAATACTGTTGCATGGCGGTGGCTTATCCTGGTGGTCATTAGAACCGATTATTGAAATACTAAAAAACAATTTTCATGTTGTAACCCCAATAATTGAAGGGCACGGGGAAGCCGGCAGAGACACTTTCGTCAGTATAGAAAGCTCCGCTCATAAATTGATAGAATATATTGATCATCAATATAAAGGAAAAGTTTTTGCAATCGGAGGGCTATCCATAGGAGCTCAGATTGTGACAGAGGTAATATCGTTAAGAAATAATATTACAGATTATGCAATCATTGAAAGTGCATTGGTTTATCCCATGAAAGGCGCAGCATCCATGATAGTTCCTGCCTACAAACTCTTCTATGGATTAATTAAAAAGAGATGGTTTTCAAAGATGCAAGCGAAAACACTATGTGTTCCAGAGAAGATGTTTGAGCGATATTATCAGGATAGTCTCAATATGACCAAGGAATCTCTTATAAATATAACAATAAGTAATGCGGATTTTCGCTTAAAGAGCTCTATTTCTGATACAAAAGCAAGAGTTTTGGTCATCGTAGGTGAAATAGAACTTGGTATAATGAAGAAATCAGCTATTCATTTACATGAGTTAATTGCTGATAGTGAATTATATGTTGCCCAAGGACTTGGTCATGGTGGGATAAGCTTGTTATACCCGGAACAGTATGTTAGCATAATTACAAGTTTCTTTCATAAAATATAATTCTATTAAGTTAGGTACCAACAAATGATCCAATTTTTTCATACAATAAAGTATAACACTGCTAGTAAACATTGTGTATTGAAATACCATTCATATATTTCATAAATGGGAAAAGAGTTGTGTAGGAACTAGCTCTTATTACAGCGTCTTTTAGAAATTGTGTAAAATATATATAGAATGCTATACAGCAACTTTAGGTATTCGTTTTCTAATAATAAGGAAAATGATACTATATATCGAGGAGAAAACTATGTTTCCAAATAGAGCGTTAGCAGAAAAAGAATTAGAATTAGCAGGGCAATTATATCCTGGTCCATGGATAGAGCATTCCAGGAATGTAGGTTTAGCGGCTCAAATGATTGCCGAAAAATGCAATCTTAATAAGGACAAAGCATACGTATTAGGACTTCTTCATGATATCGGCAGAAGATATGGACTGAGTGCGAGAAGACATAGTTTTGACGGTTATCAATATATGATGGAAAAAGGATGGGATGAAGTGAGCAGAATTTGTCTGACTCATTCTTTCCCCGTTCCTGACTTTGACAAAGAGATCGGCAAGAACGATATGAGTGATGAAGAAAGTGAATTTGTAAAGAACTATTTAAACAAAATAATTTATGACGATTATGATAAATTATTAATTGTTTGTGATTCACTTGCAGATGCCCAAGGCTTTTGTATATTAGAAAAACGGTTTGTTAATACTGCAAGACGTTATGGTATTTTTCCCTTTACCGTAGAACGCTGGAATGCAGCCTTTGAAATGAAAGAGTATTTTGAAAAACAGATTAATTGCTCTTTGTATGATATCCTTCCTGCTATAAAAGAGACTACCTTCATCGACGTACCATTATGGAAACCGCTTGTCAAATAAATTCCTGCATTTTATTTTTTCTATCCTTTATCATCTTTCCCACATTCAAGAAAACATTCAATCAAGAAAGCCGTAATGAATAGCATGGAACATATCATATCAAGGTTTGTTAAAAATCAATTGGTGACTTACGTAAAAACATAATATAACTAAATTTCTAAATTAGTAAATTCAGAAAGTAGGTGAATTTTATGACTAACCAAGTAGTGGTGAGCGGTGAGTTTACAGGATCTATTAATTTTGCAATGCAGCAAAACTATATTCCGATTATAAAGTACATACGGATTTATAACTCATCAAAGAATAATCTGGAAAACCTTACCCTGAAAATCTCCTTTGAACCACAGTTTGCGAAGCATTATGAGACAAAAATCGAGCGGTTATTACCAGATACT
The DNA here is from genome assembly GCA_023418475.1 of Bacillota bacterium. GTDB lineage: Bacteria > Bacillota > Clostridia > Lachnospirales > Lachnospiraceae > Mobilitalea. The sequence continues at coordinate 67,700 of JAEZZO010000048.1, read as the reverse complement.
TCGGTAGAAATAACACCGATTTCTATCCTTTTATCACCTGAATATTTCTTATCCATAACGGAGAAGATGGTAGGAATCATACATATGGAACTGATGGAAGGAGAAGAATGCATCTATATACAGGATGACACGATAGAGTTATTGGCCTATGATGAGTGGAGCGGTTTGCTTGCGATGCCGGAAATAATATCTGCATTTATCACCCCTAATCATCCGAAAATAGCAGAACTGCTTCAAAAGGCAGAAGAATATCTAATGAAATGGACAAAGGACCCCTCCTTTTCGGGCTATCAGACGAATAATCCACATAACATAAAATTACAGATGGCCGCAATATATGCGGTTCTTCAAACCGAAAATATAGTATACCATATGCCGCCTGCAAGTTACGAACAGACTGGGCAGAGAATAAGACTGGTGGATACCGTTCTGACACAGAAGAAGGGAACCTGTTTGGATCTTTCTATTTTATATGCCAGTTGTCTGGAAGCGGTCGGCCTTCACCCCCTATTGATCTTTATTACTGGTCATGCCTTTGTTGGCTGCTGGTTGGAGGAGGATACCTTTTCTGATTGTGTACAGGATGACCTGGCTGCCATAACAAAACGGTTAGCCAAAGGAATAGACGAAATTGCGGTCATTGAATGTACCGATTTTGTGGCTGGGAAAAGTGTGAGCTTTGACAAAGCAGAAGAGCATGCCAATCATCATTTTCTCCAAACGGAGCAATTTCTTCTGGCTGTCGATATTATACGAAGCCGGGGCAGCGGAATACGGCCAATCCCGATACGTGTTGCTGAAAACGGTCAGTATACCATGCAGGATTACAGGAAAAGAAATGCAGGAGATATTACAGATGCACCGGAAGAATTAGAAAAGTCCCGTCATAAAATTGTTGATGGAAAAGTAGAAATTACCAAACAGAAGCTCTGGGAAAGAAAATTACTGGATTTAAGTTTGCGAAATACACTACTTAATTTCCGTATCACCAAAAATGCAATTCAGCTTATGATTTCTGATTTGTCCTTAACAGAAGATGCATTGGCACAACGAGAAGAATTCAAAGTATTACCTCGTCCGATGGATCTGGTAAATTTTATGATGGATTCTAAAATATATGAAATTGAGAATCAAAAAGATTTAATCAATTCCATTGCACAGTCAGAATTTAAGAGTAAAAGGATACGAACCTTTTTAGGAGAAACTGAACTTGAGCAATCTATGAAAAACCTCTATCGTCAGGCAAAGTTAAGTCTTGAAGAAAATGGTGTTAATACTCTTTATCTGGCTCTTGGATTTTTAAGATGGTTCGAGACAGATCTGAGTGAAAAACCAAGATATGCACCAATAATTCTATTGCCAGTTGATGTGATAAGAAAAGTTGCAGATAAGTCCTATATTATCCGTCTTCGGGATGAAGAGCCTCAAATGAACATCACTCTGTTGGAAATGCTCCGGCAGGATTACGGTATCCTGATTGGCGGTCTGGATCCTCTGCCTGCAGACGATAACGGCATTGATTTACCTTTCATTTTTAATACAATGCGACAGGCTGTCATGGCAAAAAAACGTTGGGATATTGAAGAATTCTCATTTCTTGGATTGTTTTCCTTCAGTCAGTTTATTATGTGGAACGATATTCATAACCGGTCAGACGAACTTATGCAGAATAAAGTTGTTTCCAGTCTCGTCTCTGGTAAGCTGGAATGGACCCCCTCCAATAAATGCATTTCGGCAGAGGAGTTGGATACAAAGCTGTTACCCGCTGATATGGCAATTCCTACCAGTGTGGATTCCTCGCAGCTAGTTGCCATCTGTGCTTCCGCTGCTGGTCAAAGCTTCGTCCTTCACGGCCCTCCGGGCACCGGAAAATCTCAAACCATTACAAATATGATTGCAAATGCACTTTATCAAGGGAAAAGTGTTTTATTTGTTGCGGAAAAAATGGCTGCACTTTCGGTTGTTCAAAAAAGATTGGAGGCGATCGGACTTGCTCCATTCTGTCTGGAATTGCATTCCAATAAAGCTCAAAAGAAAAATGTACTGGATCAGCTGGAGAGAACCCTGCAAGTCGGATTACTTAAAAAGCCGGAAGAGTATGAGGCGACTGCAGATAAGCTGCACCAATTCAGAATAGAATTAAATAAAGTAGTAGATGAACTCCATAAAAAACGCTCCTACGGCATGTCTCTATATGATGCCATTGTAAAATATGAAACATTATTGCCTTATTACGGTAAGGTGAAGTTCAGCCGGGAAGCCGCTTCCATGCTTACTTCCGACAAGGATCACGAATGGAAGGAGCTTCTTTGCCGTTATAAAGCTGCGGCATTAGAATGCGGCGGAGTGAAAGATACCCCGTTCCGTTTCAATGAAAGCAGGATCTACTCCATGGAATTTCGTGATTCCATGAAAGGGGTTTTAAGTGATTACCTGGAGATCCTGAAGGAGCTTAAGATTGCCGGAAAAGAGCTTACCGGAGATTTAAAGCTCCAATTCAAAGTAAATTATGAGGATTATCTTACATTATCAAATATTTTTCAGGAGCTTATGAGCACAGATTATATCGTTAAACCTGTTATTCAAAATCAGAATATTGAGGTATCCGATGCCTATTTATCCAGTATTATTGAGAACGGTCAATCTATGATAAAAATTGAACAGGAATTAAAAGAAAGCTTTGAGCCGGGAATATTTGAATATGATATACAAATGGCAATCCGTAGATGGAAGAAGACGGAGGAAGCATGGTTCCTCCCAAAATGGTTGGAACAGAAGAAATTGTTAAAGGAAATCCAGTCATATTCTAAAAATAAAGAGAACATTCAGAAGGAAAATATCCAGACGCTTTATCAGAAGCTGGCTATAAGGGCAGAAAATTACCGGCTTATATCTTCAGTCGATGCAGCGGCAATAGAACAGTTTGGTGTGCTGTGGAATTTTGGACATCCGGATTGGGAAAAGCTGTCAAAAGTTTATCGACACAGTAAATCCCTGAATTTGTCACTGCATAAAATAGCCCATAACCGGGAAGAAAGAGCTGCTGTTCAAAACCGTATCTGTGAGCTTGCCGATCAACTTAGCTCCTATCAGTTAGCAAACCGGGAAAGGTTACCTCATTATTCACTCCTCGTTGAACAGCTAATGAAAGTGGAGAAGGTGCTTAGCGACAATTATGTAATAAGAGTGGATCAGCTTCGGAGTAATAAAGAATGGATTGAGGATGCGATATTATATGCAGACAAGCTATTGCAGGAAATAAATGGTGTTAAGGAATGGACCACTTTCCTGCTCATACAGGATGAAATGATAGCAAAAGGACTAAAGGATATCGTAGATGCTTATCATTCGGGAAACGTAACTGAGATAGAATTCTTACCGGGTTATGAATGCAATATAGCATATACGATTATCGGTATGATCTTAAGCGAAAGTGAGATCTTATCCAAATTTCAGGGAACTCAATTTGAAGAAACAATTGCCAGGTATAAGGAGATACTCGCAGAAAATGAGATTCTTACGATTAAGGAAATGGCAGCACGTCTATCTTCCAAGCTTCCCAGATTGTCTTCCGGTATGGCGGGTTCCTCTGAAATAGGAATTCTCCAGAAGTCAATCAAAAGTGGCGGAAGAATGATGTCCATTCGCAGGCTTTTCGACAGCATACCCACCTTATTACGGAGACTCTGTCCCTGTATGCTGATGAGTCCCATGTCTGTAGCGCAATACATAGATACGAAGTTTCCAAAATTTGATCTGGTTGTATTCGATGAAGCTTCCCAGCTGCCCACCTGTGAAGCAGTTGGTACAATAGCACGGGGAGAGAATGTAATCATCGTTGGAGATCCAAAGCAACTTCCGCCGACAAGCTTCTTTTCCTCCAATCAGGTAGATGATGATAATTATGAGAAAGAGGATCTGGAAAGCTTATTGGATGATTGTCTTGCTTTATCCATGCCACAGGAACATCTGTTATGGCATTACCGTTCCAGACATGAAAGTCTGATCGCTTTCAGCAATATGAAATATTATGATAATAAATTATACACTTTTCCTTCACCGGATGATGTGAAATCAGAAGTGAAGCTAATTCCCATAACAGGTTATTATGATAAAGGCGCATCGAAACAGAATAAAGCAGAAGCAGAGGCAGTGGTTGCTGAAATAGTCAGAAGATTATCCGATCAGGAGTTAAGAAAGGATAGTATCGGTGTTGTAACCTTCAGTTCGGTGCAGCAGATACTAATTGATGACCTGCTGATGGAAGCTTTTCATGAGCAACCGGAGCTTGAGAAAATTAATAATGAAAATTCCGAACCCATTTTCATTAAGAATTTAGAAAATGTACAGGGAGATGAGAGAGATGTTATTTTATTTTCTGTTGGATATGGACCAGACAAGGAAGGTAAGATATCAATGAATTTTGGTCCGCTCAACAGAGATGGCGGTTGGAGAAGATTAAATGTTGCAATTTCCAGAGCCAGGAAACAAATGTTTGTTTACGCTGTATTAAAACCGGAAGAAATTGATTTGTCCAGGACTCGATCGGAGGGAGTTGCCGGATTAAAGGGATTCCTTGAATTTGCCGGCAAAGGGAAGAGTGTTCTTGCCATAAGAAATGGAGTACTTACTGAGAATCATATTCATATACAAAATATCATTGCTGAGTGCTTACAGAAAAGAGGTTATGATGTTAAATGTAATATTGGTTGTTCAGAGTATAAAATAGATCTTGCAATCCTTCATCCCGATAAACAGGATACTTACATATTAGGGATCATGTGTGATGGTATCAATTATCAGCGCTCCAAAACAGCAAGAGATAGGAATGTTCTGCAGCCCAATGTTCTAAAAGGATTGGGATGGAATATTCTCTCTGTATGGACACTGGATTGGTTGGACAATCCGGAAAAAGTACTTAAGCATATAGAAGCAGTTATACGCAAAGTGCTTACAGATGGGGAACAAGCTTTCTCAACTTCGTCTGATACTAAAACAGAAACCATAACAGGAGCAAATCTTCCGGGAAAAGGTGATATAGAAAAGAATATTGCAGCACTAGAAGTTATAACAGAAAACTTCATGGCAGAAGAGTCTGTCATAAATAGAACAGTGGTTGAAGAGTCTCTAGCAGAAACATCCGAAGATGAAACGTCAGTAATAGGAAATACAATGGGTAAAACACCAGTAGCAGGAAAAGCAATGGGTAAATTTCCAATAGCAGGAAATGCAGTAAGTAAAATATCAGTAACAGGAAAAGTAGAGCGTGAATTACCAGTAACAGAAAATGCAGTGGGTAAATTGTCAGCAAAAGATGAGTCAATGCCAAACAATATAATAGTAAATAGTAAAGTAGTAAACGACTCAGTTGTAAATGATTCGCTAATAAAAGCCACTGAGAATAAAAGTAATAAAATTGTCTTTGAAAAGGTTATGGAGGAAATTGAAGGTTATCGTAATAAAACAGAATATAAAACAGCGCCTTTCAGAGTCAGAGGTTTACAGGAGAATTTCTATAGTCCGATTGCAGTAACGGAAATAAGGAATTGTATGAATGAAATCATTCAGAAAGAATCCCCTATCAGCAAACGTTTACTCTATAAAAAGGTTTTGGCAGCCTGGGGTATTACCCGGTCAGGAAGCAGGGTTGAGAATATCCTGGATCATATACTGAATACATTTAGCTTTCAGATGACCCATTCGAGTAGTATGCCATTTTACTGGAATCATGATCAAATACCCGAACGATATACTATATTTCGTGGGGCTGATGGAAATGATGACAAAAGGAGCATGGATGACATCTGTCCGGAAGAAGTTTCAAATGCCATTCAATCTGTCGTAGAAATGCAGATAAGCTTATCCAGAACCGACTTAATCCGTGAGACAGCAAAAGCATTTGGATTTACACGATTGGGTAGTATTATAGAAGCCTCTGTAGATCGCGGGATTGATAAGGCTGTAAGCAGAGGGTATGTTACTCTGTCGGAGAATGGTGAGCGTATCAGTATCATATAATTTATAGCTAAGAGGTATCCCTATACTATGATAAAGAAATAACGTTGTTACAAGTTTTGATAAGAGAGTGTAAAAAATGTTGTGTACGAAGCTAAGATTTGTTAATAAAATCCCGCCTCATGGCAAGAACTAAATATGTATTCCAATGTCGAAATATATGTTCATTTATAGGTTATCCATTTAATGGATATTTATTCATGTATTTATTATTTTCAGACATATTAAGTAAATGTGGGCTCTGCCCACACCCGACCTCTGGAATAAATATGGGTTATACGGCAATAAATATAATACCGACGGAATAATTGTTACCGGCGCAAAGGTTCAGGTTATCAAACCTTACGCCGGTTACTTTTTCTGTTTATAGGTACTGAGCCAGTCGGTCATCAAACAGGAGTCCAAGTTGGCTTAATACCATATCCCAGTTCTTATAACGCTGCGTCCATTTTTTTATTACATTCATGGATGCCAGATACAGCATTTTTTCAAGAGATGTGTCATTTGTGAAAGAACTTTTTGTCTTAGTAACCTTTCTGATTTCTCTCTTAAAGATTCGAGTTCTGACATTGCCAGGTCTTCGTTAGGAGCCTTGTATACTGACTTGAAATCAGAAGCGAACTTCTTGATATCTTTGTATGATACATACTTACTTGATTAACATGCTGAAATCAGATATTTTCCTGTTAATTGCATAATAATAATTCATTCCTCCTTGCTAAAAACAACTATTCGTTAAACTTGTGTTTTGCGAATAGTTGCATCAATCTATAATGTCACTTTTCTGCTACTTAAGATTCGTGTCGAGGGACACAAAAGTTTCTAAATCAATGACATAATTATTTCTAAAAGGGTTATATACACTATAAACCGTACTCTTCTAAATAAGAATACGGACATAAATATGTCTAAAAGCTGATATTTTGAATTTCCAAAATAATTACCTACTAGCACATCGTACCGTATTAATTATTTTTTTGAATATAAACGGACATAAATTTGTCTAATTGTTGTAATGCGGACATAAATCTGTCTAAAAGTATCTTAAGACCTACTTACCAGCATAAAGCACATACTAGATTATGAATATTAATTAAAACATCCTTGTGATTCCTTTCAATGTCTCTTTCAAACTTATCTTTATCAATAAAATACTCAATAAGTATTTTATTTCCGTCGCTGTAGGAGGCAAGTAAATCATTTATAGAAAGAGGATATATTCCTGTTTTGCAGAATCTCTCTTGTCTTAATGCAAACATTAATGGTTTTAATACATATGTTTTCATTCTATCATGTGTAAGTTTTTCTTTAGGTTTATCTACACAAATATAATGACGAATACTCATGATTACATCCGCAAGACATCTTATAGTTATTATTGGATACTATTCTATTTCAAATATTTCAATAAAAGTAAGAGCTTCTTTTAGTTGTTTATTCGAATATTTTTTAGGCTTACCAGGAGGATTATCATCATATTCAGGTCTGTTTTTTATAGGCAGTATCGAATCAGTAATCGTATTTACATTCGGCATTCCTATTTCTCCTAGCGTGTTTTATTATTTTAATAACTTCATATTTTATTTTTTAGTATACTGACATAGCCGTCATCACAGTTCCAACTAAAGATCTTGTTCTTGGAGACTATATCCATCAACATATGCTACTACTTTTTTTCCTCAAGCTCTGTGATCAGCCGATCAAACCGTGCGGTGAATGCACTGATGTAGTCACCGTTTTTAATGTCCACTCCAGCGATGTTTAACATCTCTACAACATTACCGCTTTTACCTGCCTTCAAGAAGGCAAGATAGTCCTCCACTGCGCTCTTGTCGCCCGACTGAATGCGATCGGCGATATTGCAGGCTGCGGCAATGCCCACAGCGTACTGGTAGACGTAAAAGCCGTAATAAAAGTGAGGAATCCGCGCCCAGCCGCCAGCATCAGAATCAGTTAAGGTGTATGACTCTCCAAAGCACTCTTTAGCAACTTGTGTCCACAACTCATCAAGCTTGTCGGCGGTCAGGATACCTCCATTTTGTACCACCCAGGCTGCCACCTCTTGGAATCGGGCATAATAGGTCTGAACGAAGAATGTGCTATATAACGTAGACATTTGTTGGGCGGTGTAATACTGTCGCTCCTCTTCTGTCTTGGCATGCTTAATTAAGTAGTCCAAGAGTAGCAGCTCATTTAAGCTGCTGGCCACCTCGCTGGTCAGGCCAATGACATTCTGATTGTAGTTACTCTCTTGGGTTTGAGAGTATAGCACATGTACCGCATGACCCAGCTCGTGAGTCAAGGAAGAAATACTGTCAAAATCATTCGTGTAGTTAAGCAGAATATAGGGGTGCGTGCCGGGTATCGGCATGGTAAAGGCACCGGTGGTCTTCTTCTCAGCGGGGTAGACGTCGATAGCATCACCCGAGAGCATTACGTCCAACCTTTTAACATAATCTTCTCCTAATGGCGCCAACGCTTCCTTCACAAGCTTCTGTGCGTCCAAGTAGGAGTATTCTGTGCCGGGGTCCTTAGCGATGCTTACGTTCGTCTCAAAGCTATATAGTGTTGTAACGCCCAAAGACTTTTTGAGCAGCGTGAAATATCGATCCAACACAGGCTTTGCTTGATTCGCAGCAGATAGGACACCGTGATAAACTGAAATGGGTGTATTCTCTGGAATCAGGCTTGCCTCAAGCGCTGAGCTGTACTTGTGGCTGGCAGCACTCTGGGTTACAGCAGTATAATAATTATGCATATTCTGTGCCAAGGTATTGCGAAATTGGTTATAAGGCTGCATCATGGCATTGGAGTATGCAATACGAAATTCCTGTGGATACTCTTTATTGCAAGCGGCGGGATAATTGTTGTTGTCCGCCGGACGCTCGGACCCATCAGGAAATTTGATATTCTGAAAGGTTAAGTCACTATACACGAGTGTAAAATATAGGCTATAAGCTCCAGCACGCAACTGATAGACCGGCTGTAAGAGCTGTTCCTCCGACTCTGACAGCGTGTAGGTGCTCATTACACGGTCACGGTAGAACCTGGTAAGATAAGGCTTCATTCGTGAATCCTTCGCCACAGTGTCTAGAAAGCTGTCATTGTTTGCAAGCAGTTCCGGCAGAGCAAAGGCGGTGTCGATGGAAAGCTTGGTAGCCAAATTCACCCTACCGGATCGCGCCTTGGCCGCACTATCGGACTGATCCTTATACACCTGTAACATTGTGTAAGCGTTCAACCTCCCTAACAAACGTTCTGCCTCATCAATGCCTTCGTAGTAGCTGATAACACCATCCACAGTAGAGAGCTTACCGCGCAAGGCGGCAATGACTTTGATTAGGTGCATCGCCTGTGAAAATTCCTTTTCTAACGCTACTCCATCCGGGTAAATAGAACTTAAATCCCATGAGATTTCCTGATGGGCTACGGTTTTTGTCGGAGTTGTAGCTTCTGACGGGGTTGCGCCTTCTGTCGGAGTTGTAGTTTCTATCGGGGTTGCAGTTTCTGTTGGTACTTTGTTTGTTGTCAGTCCTTTAATCTGGTTACATGCGGTAAAAGGCAGTGCCATCACAAGCACCAAGAAAAACGAGATAATTCGTTTCATGAATGATTACTCCTAGTATAATAATGATATAGCTACAAGAGCTATATAAGTAAAAAGTTTCTAAATCAGATAACAAAAAAGGAGTTCTTCCTTAATCAGTTGTTATCCTATAAATATCATGTCTGACTGCTCCCTGATAGACACCAGACTTTTCATAAAGTATAATCCTCTAGGATAGGACAAAGAATGTATTTCTTCTTAGGAAGCCAGTTCCTATTGGCTCATACCTATAAAAAAGTCAATTAGTCCATTCAATGAGGTTTTATGATTCGACTGGTTGGGAGCCCCAGGCTATACCCGCATAACATGCCAGGTTGTGTACTCATTTAATGGAAATGGCTTTCTATCAGCTTTATACACCATTTCATCTCTCATAATGACATTAGATTTATTATACCACATTTTGTAATTAATCAATATTATTTTATCAATTATGAGTAAAAAATTAGGAATAGAGACTATTCTCTTTTAATGATTGTGTGTCGAGTAGGTAGGGAGCCTTACGGTTCCTTTCCCCTCTAAGAACCATATCCTTTATCTCAAACATGCTGGTATTTAAATTTTTGAAGTTTTCTTACTTTTCTGTTATTTCCCAATTGTTCGGCACGAAAAATCCGTTGACGAAGTTTCTTCACATACCTTTCTATTTTCATCCAGTTAATTAATTCCCAGTTTTGAGTACGTAGAGAAACAGCCGACGTATTAATTCTATTAATAGTTTCCATAACATGTCTCTCCTTAAAGATTCTTCTTTCCGTTTTCTTTCGTGTTGATGACCATGTGGAAGTCTGCTCTTTTTCGAGTGAGCCATTGTGACTCTATCCAGCAGGTTATTGTTTTCCTAACAAATCATATTGTTCTGGATTTGGCTGGATTTTCTCCTTCCAATAAATCTTTCCGTCCAAGGTTCGATCAATAAACCTGTAATTGTACATCTCCCTGCGTAATAGAGCTGCATCCTGAAAAGAACACATCTTATTTATTGCAGCATTTATCTCCTTCTCTGAATATGTTACTTCTTCAACAATACCGGATGCAAGATAAAACATTGCCGCTATCTTAAGCTTCCTTTTCGACGGAAATGACATCAACTTACCCTCTGCATTGAAATAATTCTTTAACCATTTTTCCAAACAATTCACCTCTTTAATTCTTCCGTGTAATTGCAAACCCTAAAATATTCATCTACATAGCTTAAATCGGACTATATCAAGCCAATCATATTATTTTACCTTATATACACTACAGTCAACAGAACGTTCCAGAAATCCATATTCAATTAAAGCTCTTCGTAACGTTGGAAAATCGCTATAAATACATTCTAATATCTGATTTACTTCATTTTCAACATATTCCCTGTTACTTTGAAAATTCTTCATAATTTCTCTGAGCAGAATAATCTTTTTCTTTTCTTTTGCAGGAAATTGCTTCAAGGAACCATTTTCATTCATATATGTTTTAATTGTTTTTTTCCTGTCTTCTTCCGTAATAGTATATCTGTCATCAATCATAGTAGCAGATTGATGTACTTCCTCTATTAACCCAGAATCCGCCTGCCGAATGGAACGCTTTGTCTTTTCCTCCAATGACTGCATAAGAGCAATAAAAACTTTTGCCTGTTTTTCTTTTTCCCTTAATTTAAACCGGTGATTTCTTACGGTAGATTGTGCAATACCAATTATTTGCGCAATTGATTTGTCATCCTTACCATCCGACATGAGTTTAAGAATTTGCTGTTGGACATCGGATATGCCACTTAATGTGTTCTCCTGGTTTAAAATATAATCCACTGTTAATCCATGCTCTGCCTTATGGTGCTCGTTTACTGCTCCAAAAGCATCATATAACGTATCTTCGATAGAGAAAATTAATCCTTTTTGATATTTTTTACCACATAAGGTACACACGTATGAGTCACTGCATTCCTGATATCCGAGAACAATCTCCTCCACCGTTGAATTCCATATAAAATGATTGTATTCCATAGTTATAACCTTACCCTTTCCTGAGCCAGCGATTTGTGCAGCAATTGTCGTTTGATAATATATTTTTACACTAAACTTTATCTACCGCACCAGAAGTATAAAACCTTAGTGTAAAGTACACTCCGTGATTTCTATTGTTTGAAAACGATTCTTTTTAAAACGAATATTATGATCTTTTTTCTGCATTATACAATATATATTGATATATGTCTATATATTAATAAACATATAAAGTAATTGTTTGATGTGTATAGCTGTTTTGTTTGCGTATCAATACACTATTCTTCAATCAATTAGTTGGGGATACATCTGCCTGGAATGTGGTTTGTTTTTTAATACAAAAAAAGCGTATCGTTTTTTAGGAAGCGATACGCTTTTTTATATATTTACTTAGCAGTTGTCTTTTAAATTCATCAAATTATTCAACAACCTTCTTTTTCATATTTATTACTTTTGTATAATCGCAATGTTTCATATCCATGATCTGCAGTCCAAGCTTTTCGAAATATAGCCTGATATCCATCTGTAAAAACTGTTCAAATCCCTTTGGTTCTAATTTTCTTATAATATAAAAAAGTATTCTCTTCCATAGACTTTGTGGTTCTTCCCATTCCATGACCAAAAGCCTTCCCTCTGGCTTTAAAACGCGCTTTGCCTCTAATAATATCTTTTCTGCCAACTCCTCGGGTACTTCATGTAATACTAAAGAAATTAATACTACGTCAAATGTATTGTTTTTAAACTCTGTATTCGTTGCATCCATTTGATAAAGCTTTATATTCTCCAAACCAGTTTTCTTAACTTTTTTAGACGCAATCGATAACATTTCCTTCGAAATATCGATACCTACAATTTTTGCATCTCTTTTATGATTTGCAACTGTAATAACATTTGTTGCAGTACCCGTGCATATATCGAGAATCTTTATATCCTGTTGATTAATATATTGACATAGAGCTTTTCGAGGATTTGAATCTTTATTCTTAAAATATATTATGTCAAGTATATCATATGTTTTTGACATTACTTTATAAAATAATAAGCTTTCCATTTATACTCCTCCTTATAGAATTATCATTTCTGTTATTCCTGCATTCCTCTGCTTAACCTATTAATACGATAATAATAAGCCGGTATTAAAGGTATTAACGCAGATATCCATGCGATTGGATTCGCACAACAGATACCGAGATACCCAAATGGTTTAGAAAGCAGCATAACTACTATAATTCTTGCAACTAATTCAAAAATACCACCTAACATTGGAAGCAATCCATACCCCAATCCTTGTAGAGAATTTCTGTAAACGCAAATCAAACCCAGCGCCGGGTAAAATCCTGCACCTACATAAAAGAAGATTCTTGCTTTTTCAGCAATCATTCCACTGGGATCATTTACAAACAATTTTACCAACTCGTCTCCGAAAATCAAGACAACCACCATGGATACAGCACTGCAGATCATGGATAAAATAATATCTGCCTTCACTCCGGCTTTCACTCTGTCCATACGGCCAGCTCCTGTATTTTGTCCTACATAGGTGGCCATACTTGCGCCCAGTGACGGAAATGGCTGTGTGACAATATTTTGTATTCTTCCGCATGCAGTAAAAGCCGCTATGTAAATCGGTCCAAGACCATTAAGCGCTACTTGTACGATCATTGTTCCGATTGCTGTGATAGAAAATTGAAGTCCCATAGGCGTACCCATCCCGATCAGCTTTCTTATACTAGTTCCGGTTATATGGAAATCATTTTTCTTCATTGACAGCATTGGATATTTTTTACGTGTATATACAAGGCATAAAAAGGATGCAAATGCCTGAGCGATTACTGTAGCCAACCCTGCTCCTTCGACGCCCATCGAAAATATGTCAATAAACAATAAATCCAAGAGGATATTAACAACGGAAGAAAGAATAAGGAAGTACAGAGGTGTTTTGCTATCGCCAAGGGCTCGCAGAACAGATGCAATCATATTATATGCAATCGTTGCCGCCAATCCTGCATATATAATTTGAATGAAATGATAAGTATCAGCAAATATTTCCTTCGGTGTATTCATAACAGTCAATATCCATCTGTTACCCAATAATAATCCCACTGTCATAATAACAGCCATGATGAGACACAAAAATCCGGATACGGCAGTATAGTGTTTCACTCCTTCCGTGTCATTTGCTCCATGGCGCTGCGCAATTAATATGGCAAAGCCGCCGGTAGTACCCATTACCCAACCAATCACCAAAAAAGTAAGGGATGCGGTAGCTCCTACTGCCGCCAGTGCATTCATTCCAAGAAACTGTCCTACAATAATTGAATCTATTACATAATAAAACTGTTGTACTAAGTTACCCAATAAAATAGGAATAGTAAACATAACTATAGATTTCATTGGTTTTCCGGTCGTAAAGTCATTAGGCATAATTTGCCCCTTTCTGTTTTCCAGTATGATTTTATTTAAATGTCAATTGTAAAGGAGGTAAACCATAAGATCCATTGCGTCCAGAAGTGGATTAAATTGGCATATTATTAAGTATTATACTATAATCAATATGGAAAGGAAAGTGAGTAAATAAATTTATGAGACTTCCGTTGCAGTTCAACCTAGTCATAGTTCAAGGAACGCTGATGGTTTACCTCAGTCGATAGCAGGAACCTTTTCAAGATACGATAATACGCTTCGTAAACTTTCTATTATCACGAAAAAATACAGAAAGCCGGTTCCTATCGTATAGAAAAATCAGCTCCCTGTATCTGTTGTTGAATCTAATTATTTAATGTATTTATCTGCAAAGATTTGATTATCAAAAGCCTAAAACGATGTATTGAATGGATATAATTGTAAACACTCGAAGCCTACAAATAAGAATAGAAAAAGCAAACAGCCGATATTACTTTATTTTAAATATCCGAATAGCTTCCTCTAAAGCCCTGGCATCACTTGAAAGCTCTAATGCTGCAGCTCTCATACGTTCAATAGAATCAATCTGATTCGCGGCAGTCGCACTAACTTCTTCTGAGGAAGCAGCGGTCTCTTCCGATACGGCTGAAATATTTTGAATTGCATCCATTGTATCTTTCTTTGCAGTCTCTATCTTCTGGATACCTCTTGAAATATCATTCAAATTATTTGCAAGATTGTTAACATGATTATTGATTGAATCAAACACCTGAACTGTCTTATCAAGTGCTATCGTCTGAGAGTTAACGATATTCTCTGCCCTTTTCGCAGTATCGATGGTATCCTTTGTTTTAACAGCTATTTCCCTTACTATATTTTGTATCTGTCCAGCAGCCTGAACCGTCTGATCTGCCAATTTCCTTATTTCATCCGCTACTACGCCAAAACCCTTGCCGGCACTTCCAGCTCTTGCAGCTTCAATAGAGGCATTCAGCGAAAGTAAATTAGTCTGTGCAGCAATTTCATTGATGCTGGATACAAATCCAGCAATGTTTTTAGATTGTAGTTCAAATTCCTGTATTTTATAGATAACATTCTGTGTGATATTTGCCGTTGCCTTTGATTTTTCATTCAACTCATTCATGATGACTTTACCTTCTCCAGCTACGCTCTTGGTATTATCCGCAATTTTCTCAATTTCACTGGTATTATTATATACATGGTTAATCTGTTCAGATAAATGTTCCATCTGAAGCAGGCAGTGTTCTGTGTCATCAGCCTGTTGAACAACACCTTTTTCAATATCATCAATCGTGTGGGAAATATCCTTAGCAGCCGTTAAAAGCTCCTCTGAGGTACCAGTAATTCCTCCGGCCAATCCGTTAACCTTAGCACCCACTTCCTGTACTTCACCGATCAACTTTCTCATGCTCTTAAGCATATTAGATACACCATCAGACAGTACCATAAATTCATCATTACTCTTAGCCATAAAATTTACGGTCAAATCACCTTTTGATGCCTGAGACATAGATTTCATAAGACCCTTTATTCCTCTGCTCACGCCTCCGGCTATTATCATCACCATTAAAACAGCAAGTATACAGGAAACCGTAACAAAAATAATATTTAGTCTCTTAATATCTGTAACATGCATCAATAAAGTGTCTTGCGGTATTAGTGCACAGATATTAATATCTGTTTCAGCAATCCTGCTAAATATAAATAAATATTCTTTCCCGTTATAGGTTCTATTGTAGTATCCGCAGGATTTATCGCTTTTCATAGCTTTACTGTAATAACTTAAGTTCGAGAATATGCTTTTCTCTTTCGTACCCGAAAGCACTTCTCTTCCATCCTTATTTACTAATCCGATAATACTTCCTGGGCCCAAATCATATTTAGCAAACATATCCATAATCTGCTGTTTTGAAATATCAATTACTATAAAGCCATTACCGGAATTCATTTTTTTAATAAGCGATAAAGCGTAATTATCTGAGGAATATTTCTCCGCACCTTCGGATAGTACCTGATCCAGGCCCGAATGGTTCCCGACCCAGGTATAAGTGACTTTATTGTCCCCGAAAAGCTTTGCCTCCGCTGAATCCATAAATGCTTTATAAATGGTTTCATTCGCTTCAACAGCAGTTGATATGTTCTTGCCGTTTTCGCCTATTATATGTACTCCCGCAATAAAGGAATTGGTTTTCTGAGCAAGATCAATATCCGCCTGAATATTAAACTGCTCATTAAAAGCAGTTAATGCATCTTCTGAATTATTCTTTCTATTGTAATAAACCCTGACATCAGGATCAGCAAGAATTTCATCTGCCTTTTCATTTACAATTTTTAACCCAAATCCTAAATAACCGCTAATTGCATTCAGTGTACTGGCCGAGCTTTGTTCGTAATTATCGATAATAGCTTTTTTAGATTTCTGGTATGAAATCAAACCATATACACCCAATAAAACAACCGGTATCAGCAATCCTACCATTAATTTTACTCTGATACTCATCACTTTTAAAACCAATTGTGATATTGGCTTCGTCTTAACCCTCTTATTCATACTCCTATCCTCCTAATTGTACAATAAAACCCCTCATTGTTTTACCGCTAAGACAAATTATAACATATTTGTTATATTATGTATATGTATTTTTTGTATGAATTTATATATATTTACCTTTATTTATTATTTATCAAGCTTGCTTTTATATATTCTAACCAATTCATATATTGTCAAAGTATTTTAATGCATAAATTTTTGCTGGCAAAAACATATATTATTCGACACATTTACTTAAAAAATATGAAAATATTTCTTTTTGCCCCATAACACAAAAAAACAGAGATCATTTTCTAATCTCTGTTTTATCATCAATCTCTAATCCATAATAAGGATATTAATATCTTTGTTCTCCGACAATTCTTTGCAGTTCTAAAACTTCAGCTTTTGTTAACTGCTGGTTTTTCAAATATTCTGATAAAAAGTTACTTAATGATCCGTTATATAATTTATTCAATAAAACCTTAGTTTCGATTGCCTGTACACTGCGTTTTGATATAGCGGCTCTACAAAGGAAACCAGGATCCTCTCGTTTTACAGCTCCTTTTTCAATCAAACGCTTGATAACAGTATAAGTAGTATTTTTCTCCCAACCGATATATTCTTTAATAATTTTTGATATGTCCTTAGCAGCCAGAACTTTGTTGGACCATAATAATTCCATAATATTAAGTTCACCTTCATGAAGCCTTATATCAGGTAATGACGACGACATGTTCCTCTACACCCCTTTTTGCATATTCTACTCTTGTAGTTCAATTTTACATCCTTATATTCGAGTCCAAATAATCAGATCTGATTATTCTATTGTTCTATAAAATTGATCAAGATAATAATATATGTAAAAACATGTATGTCAGATACATGTCATTAAATGCCACATAAATTCATGAGGCTACCGGTGTAGAGTAACTATCTGTACTTACCTTTGTATAAATCTACGATAGTAGACTGTCATTGTACTAAATATACTATAACAATAGAAAGTTTTTGTCAATATTAATCACTTCGATTATCTAATAATCTTGGCATAGGAATGGCCTTATATACAAAAGACAGCATAATATGGAACATACTTTATATGATTGCCAACCTCAAAATTTCTGGAAGATACTTTTATTGCATATGGAAAGTCACATTGCTGCTTTAAAATATTTATACTTTTCGATCTGGTAGTATTATCCTTAAAAATCTCGATCGGTAATAATTCCTTATCCTTATAAATTACAAAGTCAATTTTAGCCATTGAATCAGATTCCCAAAAAGCAAAAGGATACTGTTTTGCCTGCAGCGACTGTGCTAGGTAATTCTCCAGTAAAGAAATTTTGAAGTTATTTTTCTCAGGTATACCTATCGTTTCGGTTATCTTTGTATATAAAAACCCCGTATCCGGAAAATATAATTTAAAATTAATATTCGTATCATCGGTAAAATCATTTCTCAGATCAAAAAAATCACCAGGCTTATTCAACTGTTCTGTTGTAATTCGCTTGCATTTTATTACATAGTGAATATCACATAATTTTTGAATAGCATCCTTATACATCAAATGCGTTGTGCCTTTTCTAATGAGATTATATTTAAATTTTTTATTATCCTTCGTAAGCTGACAACTCAAGCTGTCAAATACCTGTTTCATTTTCAGCGCATCGCTGTCGGAATAATCCCTCATGATATAATCATGATAGGTGCCAATTAAAAAACTATGTTGCTCCGATAGATTAATGACAGAGGAAAGATTAATATATTCGTTCAACACTCCCGGCATTCCTCCGATCTGAAGATAAAGCTGATGCAGTTCCAACAGCTCTTTATGTACGATGTCCGGTATTTTTTTGTTTGAAATGTAATGCAGCCCGATTAGATCTATATACCACTCATTTCCGATAGCTCTTAAAAATTCATCAAATTCCATTGGATAGATTGGCAATTTTGTCATACATTTTGTAATGTCTTTTGATAATGGACAACTCGAAATCATTATGATGAAATCAAAAATTTCTGATAATATCTTAGGTAGTCCATATTTTCTTAGATCATCACAATAACTGATTTCATCCATGATAAGTATTCGGGCTTGTTTTTCTTCCTCCGGAATAATATGAAAAAAATCCTGAAATTTTTGTATTTTTTTATCTGCTATGCAGGAAAGAAAACCTTTCATCCTTTCAGGTTCCCGTTCAAAATTAACATAAAAAATACGTTCAAAAAAGGCCTTGGCAAAATCATATGCAAGATATGTTTTACCGACGCCTTTTGCTCCTGTCAGCAAGACCGGAGTTGGATTATTTTGTTTCTTCCATTTGATTAATTCCTCAATCGCTTTTCTTTTCAACGCAAGTTACCCCTTATGATCTTAATTTTCCCAACATACTGGTAAAATAGTCCGGAAGTGGTGCCTGAAATTCAACATATTCTTTTGTTGTTGGATGGATAAACCCCAAAACCCCTGCATGCAGGGCCTGTCCGTCCAAATGAAAAGGATCTTTACCCGGTCCGTATACCGTATCTCCAATCAAAGGATGATGGATACTTGCCATATGAACCCGGATCTGATGTGTTCTGCCTGTTTCGAGAGAACACTCTATGAAAGCATATTGATTGCCTAAATTTTCAACTAATTGATAATTCGTGGCTGCATACTTACCATTCTTATGATTTACTGCCATCTTTTTTCGATCTTTTGGATCTCTTCCGATCGGAGCTTCAACCCGTCCGCTGTCAACCTTAAAAGTGTGATAAACGATAGCCTGATATTTTCTTGTTATAGAGTGTATCTTCAGTTGTTCCGCAATCAATTGATGTGCTTTATCATTTTTGCAGGCAACAATAACACCTGTGGTATCACGATCAATTCGATGTACAATGCCCGGTCTTAATACACCATTAATACCGGACAGTTCTTCTTTACAATGATATAGCAAAGCATTCACTAATGTACCGGTTGAATGGCCGGCGGCCGGATGTACCACCAGTCCCTTTTGTTTGTTAATCACAATGATATCCTTGTCTTCATATATGATATCAAGCGGTATATCTTCTGCAATAATCTGGGTTTCCTTTAATTCTGGCAGGCTAATTGTAATTAGCGAACCCGTTTTAACCTTAGTATTCGACTTTACCGTCTTATGCTCCATGAAAATCTTATTCTCATCTATAAGCTTTTGGATATAATTTCTTGTAAAATCTGTTTGAATCTGTGAAAGATACTTATCAATACGAATCCCGTTCTGCTGCTCATTAACAATAAATTCTATTGTATTCGCTGTCCCATTAATTCTTGTTTCCTTCATCTGAAAATCTTCAAAATCAAGTTCCGTAAAATCCATCTCAGGGTCATTCTCTTTAAATTTATCTTTTTCCATTTCTGTCATTCTACTACTCATCTGCTTTATCTGTTTCATTTTTATTATCTGCTTTCGCTGTATCTTCAGAAGAATTGCCGCTCACAATATCTGTTTTCGAAATACTTCCTGCTTCTTTTTTATGAAAAGCACTTCCCAGGAAAGCAAAATCTTCATCTTTATAATAAAATAAAGCAAGCACAAACAGCAAGATTGAGGATACTGTCAGACAGCAATCGGCAAAATTAAATAGCGGGAAATTAATTATCTCAAAGTAAATAAAATCAACTACATACCCTAGTAAGAATCGGTCAATCAAGTTGCCGATAGCTCCGGCAACAATAAAAACAGCTAGGATTTTTAGTATGTTATATTTTTTCCCGGAAGGAATTTTAAAATAAAAATAAATGATTGCAATCAAAATGATCAGTGTAAAAATTTTTAGAAAGTCAACTCTCCCGCTCATAATTCCCCAAACAGCTCCACTGTTTTCACAATATTGTAAATTTAAAACCTTAGGAATAATTATGAAAGGCTCCTTATTCATTAATGCAATTTTAACCCAGTATTTTATTCCCTGATCAATCCCAACCAGTAAAATTAATAGTATTAAGTGCTTTATTCGTTCTTTCATAAACCCTCCATTATATTCTTCCGTATGATAAATTTATCTGAGCTGTTATATTCGTCAAAACATTTATCCTGTCAAAAATAAATATTCTGCTATTTCTACCTGCTACATTTCTCTTACCACCGAATGAATTGCATTCGACATCTCCTCTTTTGATACTGTAGGATCAATTACTGCATTACCTATAGTGTTCAGAAGAATAAATCTAATCTTAGCTGAATCCATCTTTTTATCCAGTTTCGTAACCTCATAAACTTCTTCCTTATTTAGATTCAATACAAACACCGGTAGTCGAAAGAGCTCAAGTGTCGATAAAATATCTTCCCACTCTGAAATCTTTATAAATCCACGTTTCATTGACAAATAGGACGCTGCAGCTATTCCGACTGAAACACATTCTCCGTGCAGCATTGAAAAATTCATTAATTTTTCCAATGAATGCCCGATGGTATGTCCAAAGTTCAGCAGTGCTCTCTCTCCTTTTTCTTTCGGATCTCTTTCTACAACTTCTTTTTTTATCAGGCAGCTTTGATAAATCATTTCCTTTATTACTTCATAATCTTTTTGTAAGATCTTCTCTGAATTATCTTTTAACCAGAAGTAATAAGATGCATCTTTAATTAAACCATGCTTGATAATCTCTCCCATACCGGATAAGTATTCTCTTTCCTGCAGAGTATTCAATGTTGTTAAATTCATATAAACCAGTTTAGGCTGATAAAAAGCCCCGACCATATTCTTATAGGCTTTAAAATCGACACCAGTTTTTCCACCAATACTGGAATCCACCATTGAAAGCAAAGATGTCGGCAGTTGAATAAAACGGATACCGCGAAGATAAGTTGCCGCGATAAAACCTGTTAAATCACCGACAACACCTCCACCTAATGCTAGCAGGAAATCATTCCGATCAAAGCCTTCTTTAATGAGCTTTTCATAACACAGACTGACGGTATCAAGATTTTTACTTGCTTCACCAGCCGGAAAAACAAAATCATAAACAGCATCTGTTACGGATGAAAGCACTGCTTTAACCTCATCAAGATAATACTTTCCGACATTACATTCTGTAACAATCATTATTTTCCGGCTTTTTGCTTCCAAAGTACAAAGTAATTCCGGCAGTTTATTGTAATCCGGTTCAAATACAATATTATATGCAGGTTTATTCTCATAATTAACTGTCAGGCAATTTTTCATAAAAAATGCATAACCGTATCAAGTATTCTAGATGAGGTTATGCTATCCTCCTAATCTATTTATCTTTCATTGTAAATTTGGTCATTTAGCTTTTATATAAAAGCTCTCCTATAGTGATCCATTTATGACTCGCATTCTAAAGGATTTTAAGAATTCCTATTAGCTCATTTCTTATATCTGGCTTTTTACCGGTCAATTACACATATAGTAATATTTTCACGCTGTAGCGGCCCTTTTTTGTCTGATACGAGGTTCCCGAATAAATAAATTTTCCCATTCCACGGACAGATACAATATCATTGTCTTTCAGCTGATAACTATTGGATATCACTATCTTCCCTCCCACAGCTACCTTCCCGCCTTCAATCAGACCGGTCAAGCTGCTTCTGGAGCTGTGAAATGCAACTGAAAGTATACTGTCCAGTCGAGTGGAAGATACTGTTCCGGTAATCTCCCTAAAATTCGGCTGATAAATAAAATCCTTCCGATCAATTAACATACACTTAACCATAGTATGTTTTACCTTAATCAATTCACTGCTTATAAAATCACTTACTTGAGAATTTACAAACAGATATCCTTCCTTCTCATCAACCAGAATATCACCAATCTTACCACGATCTAATCCAAGATTCAATACAGCGCCCAGAAAATCCCTGTGGTTCAATTTGTCA
This sequence comes from Bacillota bacterium, assembly GCA_023418475.1. GTDB lineage: Bacteria > Bacillota > Clostridia > Lachnospirales > Lachnospiraceae > Mobilitalea. The sequence continues at coordinate 45,269 of JAEZZO010000048.1, read as the reverse complement.
CTGAATTTTTCATTCACCGGTACAACCTTGATACAACAAATTGGATAAGTAATGTCTGCCGGTTCCTTTAACAATTCATCTCCACAAAAACAAAGTACTTTCCTTTCGGCATCCAAAAAACCTCCGTAGGCAAAATACTTTATCATCGGTAATTCATTTTTTAGGCTATAACATATATTTTGCTCATTCATATTCAGAAAATCAGAAAACAGAATAATTCCTCTGGAGTAGGCTGTATTAGCTAAATCCAGCAGACGTCTTCGCAGTAACTGTTCTTCTTTCTCTTGGTTTATCATCAATACTACTCCTGTATTCTTGATTTTTCTATTATTTATTGTTTTCTTACATAGTAATATTCGTCCTATGTAAGAAAAACCCTTCGGGAATTGCGCGGCTACGCGCGCGGAACAAAAGTAGTGCATTATAGCTTTATGATCTATGAGAGTGTTCGTGGCACACTTTTGTACTCCGTCAAGGATTTTATCAGAAATAAAGAAAGGTGATTTTTAATCTATCTAAAATTTCGAGTGAAATGTAGGAGGTTCAAAACCGCTTTCTTGTATTAAATCCAGGTAATCGCCTGAAATATCGACTGAATCAGGAGAAACAATAAAAATACAGCTGGATATGCGGTGCAGTTTACCATTAATCGCATAAACAGATCCTGAGATAAAATCCATTGTTCTTTGAGCCAGCTTATCATCAAAACCTTCCAGATTAATTACAATAGCTCTGCCTGTTAGAAGCATATCACATATTTCCTGGGAATCTTCAAAAGAAGTAGGTTTCATAATACTAACCTCCATCCCCTTTGCTGTAGTTCGGATTGGAACAACCTTTCCGCTAGTACTTCTTTCCATTCTCGTAACTCTTTCTCTCTTGATTTCATTTGTTGATGAAATCGGTTGAGAAGCGGTAAAGGTCTGATTCTTGGGAGCTTCTTCAAATCGGGTGTATTTTGCTTCTTTTTTCTCGAAACGTCTGGCTTTCTTCTCTTCTTTTTCAGCCTCATCATTTAAGTAATCTTCATATTCATCGTCTTCATCTTCGGTAAGCTTCATAGAATTTAAAAAATTCTTAAAAATATTAGACATTTTCTATTCTCCTATCTATATTTTTTAAACAGTCTTAGTATAATCACGTTCACCGAAGATGCCTGTCCCAACGCGAACCATTGTGGCGCCCTCTTCAATTGCTACTTCAAAATCACCAGTCATACCCATGGATAAAATATTAAAGTTCTCGGTGTCAATTATAATTTCATTACCATCATTATCTGTGTTTTTTGATTTTATGTCAACATATAAATCTCGCAATTTTTTGAAATACTCCCTATTTTTCTCGGGTTCCTCAACATTAGGAGCAATTGTCATAAGCCCTCTGATTCGAATATGAGGGAGCTTGCTAATCTCATAAAAAAGCTGTTTTGCTTCCTTCGCAGTTACACCAAATTTTGTTTCTTCTTCGGCTATGTTGATTTCCAATAAAATATCACAGATTAAGTTCTTTTTTCCTGCCTCTTCCTCAATCTGCAGAGCAAGCCGGAGTGAATCAACCGAATGTATTAATGCCGCCTTATCTATCACATATTTTACTTTATTTCTCTGAAGATGTCCAATCAGATGCCAAACTACCCTTTCACTAAATTTATCATTCAGATCTTCGTATTTTTGGGCCAGCTCCTGAACTTTGTTTTCACCAAAATGACGCATTCCATACGCAAAAGCTTCCTCCAGCATCTCATTCGGCTTCGTTTTACTGACAGCTATTAAGGTGACTTCCGATCGCTTTCTTCCTGCTCTGTCACAAGCAGCCTGGATTCTATGCTCTATTTCATTTATATTTTCTTTCATCATAATAACAACCTCCTATATCTTTGCAGCTATGCGAAAAAATATCTTGTTTTTACTCTCATTTTCTGATTATCTTCCTAATATATAATTGCCTGATCTACTACTGCTTTTCCATTCAAAGCGATATGGTCATAGGCCGATAATCCGTAAGATGTATTATTATTTATAATACAATAATCATCATTTTGATATAGAATCTCAATTCTTCTAAAAACCGCATATCCCTGATTTACATTATAAACGCCTTTTAGTTTTATAGTTTTTGCCAGAGTATACTGCTTATCTCCATTTGGCAGTTTAAGCTTCGTTCCTGTTTCAAACTGCTGCGCATCTACATAAGCATTGGTTTTATCCTGATAATATATTCTTGTTGCTACAAAAGGGTATTCCGCTATACCCTTTTTATTATACTCTTCCTTCACAAGACCGGTTTGTGTACTATCGCCGCCTTGTGTAAAGTAGGTAAGAGGCACTTCATAAAAATCTTTCTCTACAATTGAGGTACGCGGTATTTTCAAGCCTTTGACAAAATCAAAATTAAGTTTAACATCTATGTATCGATCTGACAGATAGTCCGGCAAGTCTTTGTTCATCGTGAGAACAGCATAATAATCAGAATCCTTTTTGATTACGTCAAGATTAGCGGACATACTCATATCATTTTCCAGAATAGTAAAGGAAATCTGCTCTTTATCCTCTAATTTTTTATACTGTTCTACGGTTAGGGGCAATACAATCTCCCAGTCATTCGAAGAGATCATTTTATATATTGGTGTTTTCTTAGAAACCTTATCAGCTGTTCTTAAGTTTTCCTTCTGGTACTTATCTTCCTGAAACATATCCTTTGTCACATTCTCCGAGGTAACTGTTTCAAAATGATCCATCGAATAGGTAATAATACCGCTTTGCTCACTCCTTGAAGCTCCTGATCCTCCAAGACCGCCGGATGGTTGTCCATCCTCTACCATGGTTCCATTAACAATATCCTGTATCGTACCCTCAATACTATCCTTAAAATTATATACATAATCAAATTTGTCATTTGAGAAAGTGCTATAAAATGTCTGAATTTCGTGTTTTAATTCATCTTTATTCCTTGCAGATAATTTAATTGGTTCACTGTTACTGGTTTGGGCATTATACGGAGGACTGCTGCTAATGGAATAGATTGCTGCATTCCTTGCAACACGGGCTCCATCCTTTTGATAATATGCAACAAAGCCTGCTCTGTCGGAATAAAAAAGCTTTTCCTGTCTTAGGATTAAGCCGGTTATACGGTTGTCTACTGCGGTTGATCCTTCCTGTACTTCGTAGATTGTAAGTTTTACCTTTGTCGCATACATATAAACATTAATCGCAATATATAGAAATAGTATTAAAAATACAACAATACCAATATTTATGCTTTTACGTTTTTTAAATTTTACAACTTTATTCCTCTCGGCCAAGCTTTCGCCTCCTTTGTTGATATACCTTTATTATTATACTTGCTTTTTGAATAGATTGAAACCCCTTATTTCTTTTTTCAATTAACTTAATTATATAAAATAATTTATATTAATGCATAAAAATGCAGTATTTAAATAAATTTCTACTAAATCTGCATAAAAATAACAAAAACATTTTAATATGTAGATAATATTCTCTATTAATTGATACTTATTCATACTAATTTCCTAGAGTTATTTCTATTAACTTATTCCTATCAGGTTGAGGAACTTATTCTGCAGCATGATAGCTTACCGAAAATTTAAAATGACCCCAAATTAGATGGAGTCATTTCAGCTTACTATACTAGTTTATTGTGCACTAATTGTATCTACAATTGACATTTTTCGAATTCGTTTTATTGGTTCTTTTGCCGCAAATATAACCGATAATAATACAAGCACGAGAATAATTCCTAATGGAACATAGGGTATATTCCATTGATTTCCCCAATGGAAGGTTATCATTTTCTCATATAGAATTTTATTAAGAATTATTCCCAGAATACTCCCACAGATACTGCCGGAGATAGCATAAGAAAAAGCCTCTGCGATAATCATTTTCTCAAGCTGCCGGCTGCTAAGTCCAATTGCCCGAAATGCACCATACTGTTTCTGTCGTGCCGATACACTCATCGCAATACTATTTACAATATTTAGTATTGTAATAAAGGCAATCATAATCATAAAGCCATAGATAAATAATCCAAAGGAATAATAAGAGCCCCTTACACTGCGGTTTAACAGTCGTCTGTCCGAAAATATATTTTGGGAACCGGCTATTTCACGAATTTGTTCAACATAAGCTTCGGAAGCATTCTTATATAACTGCATATCAATAATGGTATAATCGGTCTGGCCGGTCAGCTGCCGGAAGGTTTTTTCCGAGCAGATAACGGTTCCGACACCGGGATTGCTTTCAAAAGGACAAGAAGACAGTGAACCGGAAATTTTTATTACAGCAGTACTTCTCCCTGTCTGTAATGTTAATACATCCCCTGCTTGTATCTTGTTTTTCTGCTTAAATACGATCAAACCGGTATTGTTCGCTTCTTGAATCTCTTTTATAGAACCTTCCAGCAGGTACTTTCCTGCCCACTGAAATTGATTTTCCTCATAGGAAATCAGATCAATCTTGCTATCACTGCCATTCACTGTAACAGGCACATTATAAGCAAACATACGTCCATATACCCGCTTTATACCAGGCATACCGCGCAGTGTATCCAGCAGGCTGCTGTTTATCGAACAGCTGTTATCAGCGGTTACAATTGACAGATCCGGTGTCCAGGGCTTTAACGGTCTAAGTGATTGCTTCATAAAATCTATTGTTACAGAGAAGGAAAGAAAAAGAATGATACTTAATGAAAAGGAGGCGACCATTAAAAAGAAGTTCTTGTTACTCGATTTAGCATGCTGAATTCCCAGTGCGGTATCAATCTTGAAGAATAACGTATTAGCAGCTCTTCGGACAGGACGCAGATAGTTTGCATTTCCTGATACTGCTGCTAAAGGTGAAACCTTTGATGCCCTTCTTGCCGGAGAACGGGCCGCCAATAGAACCGTTAGGATACCTGCACAGATACCGGCTGCAATACTTGGAAGACTGATTGCAAAAACAGGCATGCTTCCAAAATAATCTGGACTTAGATAGCGAAGAATCGCACATAAGATCCATATAATAACACTTCCTGCCGCAACACCAATGGGAATTGCGTATTTACACCAGCTAAGAGCTTCTTTGTGTACTAACTTCATTACCTGCTTAGGTGTTGTTCCAATACAACGCAGCATACCAAAAAATTCAGTGCGCTGAGCAATATTACTATTCAGGCTGCTAGCAATCATCATAATACCGGCCAGCATCACTAACAGGAAAAGTACAAATGCTGTTCCATAGATCTGCAGCATAAAGGCATTACCGCTTTGCCCAAGTAACCCTAACAGCTTTGTATTTTCCGAAACCTGCTTGTCAGAAAGCATCATACTAAGCTTTATATCATGAATTACTTTTTGAATATTGCAATGCTCAGAAAACTGTACATAATAAACACTATTATAATCAGCCGGTTTTTCCTTCGTTACTCCCGGATAGATGGAACGAAAGCCATTGGTTGTTAAAAAAATTCCATATGAATCATTTTGCATAATATTGGATACATTTGCCAAAAAGCCTGAAACCGTAAATCGTATCTTCGATCCATCTGACTTATCAATCGTAATGCAATCTCCTATTTTTAAGTTCAGCGTCGTTTTCGCATTTTCCGTTATGATAGCCTCATTTTCATTTCCAGGAAAATTTCCGCTCTTAATCATATCCGTTTGCATCTTCGTAAGAAAGCTCTCTTCACTTGTGCCAATAATGATCTTCTTACCAGCTAAAGTGTATCCCTGTTCTCCTCTATAATTAAGTACACCATACCACGAAGAAGCTGTAACCTGCGGACGGACAGCAATCATCTTTGCTTGCTCTTCACTTATGTTACGGAAAACCACATGCCAATTACCTTCCTCCTTACGTGCCTGCATAAGCTGGCTTCGTATCGACATATCTGCCATGCCAAATATAGCTGTGACCAAAAACACTGCTAATATAATACAGAAAATTGACATTTTATTTTGTCTCTTATGGTATCTGGCCAAGAGCTGGACGAGATCAAGATAGCTTTTCATTTACGTTTCCTCCCAGATCCATAAGTATGCCATCCGTCACACGAAGTACACGTTCTACTGATGAAGCAAGATTACTATTATGAGTGATCATTAGTATCGTTTGTCTGTAGTGGCGGGAAGCCTTCAATAACAGATCCATCACATCCTGGCTGTTTTTACTGTCCAGATTGCCGGTTGGTTCATCTGCAAGAATTAATTTTGGTCTCGTGATAAGCGCCCGTCCGATTGCAACACGCTGCTGCTGTCCGCCGGATAATTGGCTGGGCAGATGACGGCGGCGATCCTTCAGACCCAACACCTCCAAAATCTCATCCACTGCAGACGGTTCCGGTTTCCGGTAATCCAGCAGGATCGGAAATATAATATTTTGCTCCACCGTAAGCTCAGCAACCAATTGAAAAGACTGGAATACAAAGCCGATATTACGGCGTCTGAAGATCGTGCGTTCCTCCTCTTTCATAGAAAACAGGTCCTTCCCGCCAATATAAATTGTTCCGGAGGTAGGTTTATCTAATCCCCCAATACAATTTAGCAATGTACTTTTACCGGAACCGGATTCACCGACCACTGCGCTAAATTCTCCCTGTTCTACAGTAAAGGATACATTTTTTAATGCATCCACCTGATTATCTCCTTTGCCATAGGTTTTGTATAAATTCTGTACTCTTAAAATTTGCATCATTAAGTACCTCCTTTCCTGACAAGAATAACAGGTATACCTTACAATTACATGAATAACAGCTTACATTTCTGTAAGAAAGGATATAGAAAAGGTAGTTCCATACGAGTCACTATGAACTGAGATTACTCCATTCTGCCCCTCGACAATGGATTTTGCAAGTGACAGGCCAAGACCAATCCCTTGCGTATCCAATGATTTTTTACTTCGATAAAACCGTTTGAAAATATGATGTAAATCCTCCGGACTTATCCCTGTCCCATTATCGGAGATATGAATTCTTATCATTGCCGGTGTACGTTCCCAAAAGATACGAATTATCCCTCCATCACCGGTATGATCTAGAGAATTTTTGATGATATTTCCAATTGCTTCGCTTGTCCATTGTTTATCACATAAAACCGTAATATCTGTAGGACCATCCATTCGGATTTCTTTTCCTTCCTCTAACGCCCTGCTTGTAAGTTCACTGTAAGACTGAGAAATTAGTTCTGTTAATCGGCAATCTTCCTTTTCAAAAATGATATTGCCGGCATCCAGACGGGTGATTTTTAACATGGACAAAATCAACTGTTCCATACGCTTTAGTGCCAGCCCGGTCTTTTCAGAATATTCCTGAACCGTCCCAAGCTGCTTTGGTTCTTCCAGAATGATTTCATTATATAAAATTAATGCCGCCAGAGGTGTTTTCAGTTGGTGGGATATATCTGCTATTGTATTTTTTAAGAAATCTTTTATCCTGTGCTCCGATTCATTTTTTGATTTTAGTATAATAGCAAGCTGCTCCACAAGGGAGAACAAACGGTAAATTGATCCTTCCTTCATTTGTGGCATATGGCAGGAATAATCTCCCTCCATATATTTTACTATTACCTGTTCCGCGGTTTGATAAAGTTTTTCACGTCTGCCAAAGAACATCCCCGCTCCCAGTACCAGAATGAATGAGAAGAGTATTCCGGGAAACAGCATAAAAAGCCCTGTTTTCTGCTGATATCGGAAAACCTCTGGGAGAAACCTGACGGCGGTTGCCTCCGTAATACCGATATTGCTTAGAAAAACAGAGCCTTCTTGATTGTTTGTCTCATTCGTAATCGCTGTGGCAATCACCTCTTTCGACACCCCCTGGGCTAAAAGAGAAGACACTACTGCTCTATCATGTGAAACATATAATTCTTTCACGGCATTTGTCTGTACTGCATTCAATCCGATACCGCTTAGTAATAACAGCAAGATGAAAATAAGCAGAAAGCTTAAAAAATGCCCTACCTCTTTATCTCGCCAATAAGTCATATAGATACCTCCCTCCACTGGTAACCAAACCCCCGTGCTGTTAACAAATGCTCCGGATGCGAGGGATCCTCTTCAATTTTCTCCCGGAGACGTCGTACATAGACGGAAAGCGTATTGTCATCCACAAAGTCACCTGTACTGTCCCATAGCTCCTCCAAAATACTGCTTCTTGTTGTAACACGATTGGCATTTCGTACCAGCAGGCAAATCAGGCGGTATTCTGCACTTGTTAACTCCAGCAGCTTTCCTTTTAATAAGACACGACTCCCGTAAAGATCAATCCGTATGTCTCCGCATGCAAGAGAAGCGTTATCTTGTCTGACAGAGAAGCCGGTTCGCCGCAGCAAAGCACGGATACGGGAGCATAGCTCACCAATCCGAAACGGCTTGGTAATATAATCATCCCCTCCGCTGTCCAGTCCTCGTATGATGCTGACCTCTTCATCCGAAGCTGTCAGAAAGATAATAGGGATTTGGTTTCCTTGTTTTCTTACCTTTTCACAAACCTCAAAGCCTGTTCCATCCGGTAATGTAACATCCAAAAGCAGCAAATCATATTTACCAATTTCAGGGAGGCTATGAATAGCCTCCCCTACCGTACGGACAATATCAACTTCGAAATCATTACGCTTTAGAGAATACTTCAGTCCATCCACCAGACAAATATCATCTTCTAAGAGTAAAATTCTATTTTTCATTCATTTCTCCATTCCGGTGTATCCGTACATGAAAGTAGCGTCCACAGTCATATTCCGTGCTATGCATGTGCTAAATACTTCCTAATAGAAGCATATACATTGAATATTCTGATCGGATGCATAACACGAAATATAGTAAGTTCTACTGTTGTGCACGGTATTCAAAATAATCAAAATCAGCATAAGCGCCCTGGCCGGATAAATCCTGACAACATATTCCGACAAAAGCACCGGTAAAACGCATCTGACCAGCCCTGCTGTAATAATCGTCCGATATTACAGTAGCATCCATAACGCTTCCTATCCTCTGAAAGATACTACCATCCAAAGAGTAGGAAAAGCTTGCGGTTTCTTTCTCAGTACGAAGTCTCAGCCAGACAGGTCCATCCTTCGGCAGCTTTATACCTGCTCCGATTGGCTGTGTCTGTTCATCCAATATATTGTATAACAGGCTAAGCACTCTGCCTTCCATCTCGTCCTGCGTTATATAAAGATAATAATGGCTGATGGTATCATAATAATAAACAAGACCTGCCATCTGCTGAAAATTTTCGGGGAAGAATTCTATTTTTGTTGTAACCTGTGCATAGAAATCCTGTTGACGGCAGGCAAGCAAGGATTGCTCATGTAAAGACGATAAGGATTCCTTTCCATAAAGCCTTAAATATCCGGGACGCTCCGCAAGAGAAGCCCTTTTGCCAAGCGGCATGCGCAGGGATTGCAGATTAATATTCCAGGTATCCTTCGTGAATTCCTCAAGCATATATCTTAAGCTGCCTTTATTTTCTGTATCCGGTATTTCTATTGCGTCACTCGGCAAATTATCACCGGAAACCATTTTAAGCCAGCCATCCTCCCATACTACCTCCTGGAGACTGGTTTCTCTGCCAAGAATACAGGTTCTTTCGCTGCCGACCGGCCTGCCGCACAAATGCACCAGATACCATTTACCATTATGACCTTCCACAAGACTGGCATGACCTGCCTTCTGCAGCGTCCTGTCCGGATGGGAATAGGCTGTTAGGATCGGATTCCATGGGCATACCTCATATGGTCCGTCGATGGCCCTGCTCCTTGCAAGGGTTACGGCATGCGGATAGGAAGTACCGCCTTCCGCCGTCATTAGATAATAGCAGCCGTTATATTTATATAAATGAGGTCCCTCGGTACAAATCAGTGTTGTTCCTCCAAAAATATTCCTGGGCTTTCCGATTAATTTTTTCTCTTCCTCCGAGTATTCCTGCAGTACAATGCCAGCAAACGAGTTTTTCCAGGCACGGTAATCCCATAGCATATTTACCAACCATTTGCGTCCGTCCTCATCATGAAACAGGGAAGGATCAAAACCACTGCTGTTTAAGTAAACCGGTTCCGACCAGGGGCCCAGAATATTATCAGCCATCACAAGATAATTATGGGTATCCTTGAAAAAGCCATTAAAAGTTTTCACATCCGTAAAAATCAAATAATAGGTTCCTTTATCATAACTTAAGCACGGCGCCCAGATCCCCCCTGAATTCGGGTTACCGATCATATTAAGCTGTGATAGCCGATCTAGCGGATGACAGATTAACTCCCAGTGAACCAAATCGGTAGAATGGTGTATCTGTACCCCCGGAAACCATTCAAAGGTTGAAGTCGCGATATAATAATCATCGCCTACCCGCAGGATACTGGGGTCCGGATTAAAACCGGGTAATATCGGATTAACTGCTAATGCCATAACAAAACCTCCTCTGTAGTAATTTGCTTCCTATGTAACTAGATGCCTAAATCAGACTTCTGATATTCAAACACGTCCGAATATTTTCATTATAGCATAGGAAGGAATGCAAGAAAAGACTGCTGCAGAAAAATTCCGCAGCAGTCTCTATCTTAGGTTACTGTTCACAGGCTAGTCATATTCCGAGTTGTGCATTCTGTAAGTGCTTCTGAAAAAGGAGTATTTGCGTTCGCCGGTACTTAGGTCCTGTGTTTTAGGACCTTATGTACCGCTGCGTAATGCAATTAAGCGAGAGCGGCTCCGTTTCGGAAGTATTTACCGGTATGCCACCGGTATCCAGATCCGCATCTCGCCATACCCTCTGTTATCCCAGGCAAAATAAGGTACCATTCTGATTTTTACGGTATCCATTCCTTCATAACGAATTGTCTGGTAAAGTGCAGCTTTGTTGAACTGATCTCTTCTCATCTGATAAGCATTCCCCTCCAGCGCCACTACCTGTCTTCCGCCAATTTCATAAGGAACTGTGTTAAACTGCGCACTTAGATTTAAGAGAATATCATCGAGTGTATCCAGATCAGCATCCGGAGTCTCTATACAGTATACCAAGGGACCCCGTTCCACAGCTGCCTGATTTACGGTTTCTTCAATCATCCCGTTTCCGCTCGTATATCTTACCGGCATATCAAAAAGAACCTCAATCTGTTCTCCCTCAAAAACTGCTAGCTCCACGGTAAGGTAACCTGTTTCATCCTTATCCGAAAGCTCATAAAATTTACCGCCGTGCTTCACCGAACCGGTTTCTGCCCAGGAAGGAATACGGATTTTTAGCTTGGCTTTACTCTTCTGCTTTACCTCTGAGACCGTAAATACAACTTTTCCGTCATACGGATACTCCGTTTTCTGTTCTAGCAAAAATTCCGCACCGTTATTAAGCTTCATCTTCACCCTGCCGGCACCATACATTCCACACCATATGGAATCATCTGAAACCGTGTAGAAATATTCGCCTGCCTGTGCCAGAGTTCTTGCTATATTCGGAGGACAGCAATAGCTTAAGATGTATTCCGTTCTCTCCAGGGGCCAGACAAGCTTATAGGGAAGCTCCTTGGTTCTGCGGAGCATATTTTCATAAAAATATTTTCTACCATCAAAGCTTATGGAAGCCAGATTTACATTCAGCATAGTACGTTCCAGCCAGTCCATATACTCTGCCCTGGGATCTATCTGGAACATTCTATAAGCCCAGAGTACCAGTCCTACACTGGCACACGTCTCATTGTAAGCCGTAATATTGGGCAGTTGGTATTCATAGCCGTAGGCCTGGTGTATTTTCTGATCCACAAAGAAATTACCGTAGGGCGATACACCATTATATAAAGCCCCGCAGCCTCCTGTGATATAGATTTTCTGTTCAATCAGGTTTTTCCAAACCTTACGCAGCATGGTAAGATATTCGGGATCTCCAGTTTCGGAATACAAATCAGCCACACCCGCATACAGATAGTTTGATCTTACCGCATGACCAACAATTTTCTCATGTTGTTTCAGCGGAAGCCGATCCTGGTTATCGTCAGTGCCTCCCTTGACCGTATCCCGCAGTTCAATGGCAAGATTTGCAAGGGTAAGATAGCGTTCTTCCCCCGTACTGCGGTACATCTCAATCAATCCCATATAATGGGACGGACAGACTGCAGTTTTCACCTCTCCCTTTTCCTTTGCTTCATGGTATAGTTTTTCCAGATAACCCGCCGCTTTTCTAGCAACCTTCATCAGGGAGTCTCTCCCGGTTACTCTCTGATACAGACATGCCGCGGTAAACAGATGTCCCAGATTATATATTTCAAAATCGTTTACATCGCCCATTCTCGCGACGCCATTACCGCTTCTTTCTCCTATAATCTGTTTGGTGGAAATATACCCGTCTGCAAGCTGTGCCCTGCCAATCAGATCACAGTAGTCCTCCAGCTTATCAAACAACTGGTGATCTTTCGTATATTGTGCCGCATATACCGCAGCCTCCATCCATTTGTAAAAATCACCGTCACCAAATACTGTTCCGTCATGCTCCCCCTCCGCTTCTCCTGCACAGATGCGGAAATTTTCAAGGACATGACTGATTTCTTTATCTTCAAACATGGATTGCAGATGTGGTATGGTGCTTTTAGCAGTATTATTTACAACCTCACTCCAAAATCCATCCGTTAATTCAATTTCATTCCACTCTAGAGGTGCTACCCTGGCATAAGGAGATTTTCTAGTATCAACAAGCATTTATAGGTCTCCTTTCCTAATTAGTGCTTCCTTTAGGGCAACCGCTCCAAATCTTGGACTGGATAATACAGGCTTATGATAGGTCTGGAAAATAAGCTCCTCACAATACGCCATCGAGCCCTGACAAAATAAAATTACATCAACCTCTTTTTCAATTTCTCCGGCCTTCTTAAGCATTCGCTTTTTAAATTCTTCTTGGCTTAACCCAAAGGCTCCGTCGATTAATCCATCTACCAGAACCACTTCTTTTCCCATTTCTCGTGCCACACGCCGGATCGTATTCTTGGTGGGTTCCATAGTCGTCACAAGTGTCGCAAGAACACCGATCCTTTTCCCAAGGCGTACTGCCTCTCTGCACATCTCTTCATCAATCCGGACAATAGGAACACCACTGTATTTTGCAAAATCCTGCATGGCATCAGCAACCTCTCCAACGGAGGAACAGATATTGAGAATAGCATCGGCACCATCTTTGATTGCCTGCATAAATAGATCTACTAACAAAGCGGCTGCTTCTCCGGTTACATGCCCCGATTCCCTTACCTTGGCTAAAACCTCTGCGTTCTGATATGACATCAGCATAGCAGCATCTCCTACATTCTTCTTTACTTCGGTTTCCACCATTTCATTCAGTTCCGGTGTTGTTCCGGTATAAACCAATCCTATTTTCATATTAGTATCCTGCCCTTCTTCAAAACCCGTCATCATGCAACTACAGGTTTCTATATCATAAACCAAATAAACTATTTCGTTACGTGGCCCTTCCTTTCCTGTATCATCCTATCAGGTATGATACATAGGCCTTTAACTGATTTGATCTGTCAACTTCTGCACAAATTCTTGTTTTAAATGTTTTTTCAACTGTTTTTCTCTTGTTATTTATTATTTCAGTAGCTTTTTTGAAACTATTCTATTTCTAATTATTTATGTTCCAGCTGCTCCAATTCATCCAGCATATTAAGCACAAGAATATTCCAGTTTAAAAATCCTCCGTTCATGATTGGTTCACCGCTAAACGGATTATAATACTCATGCATGGAACCTGATTTTTTAATATCTGCTTCTAAAAGTGTCAGCGTTCTGTTGCATAAATCCTTTGCCTCTTCATAGTATCCATAATTCATCATACCTTCAAATATGGCATAATTTACGACGAGCCAGATAGGTCCCAGCCAATTAGACGGATTGTTTGTCACGGAAAGATCAAACATTTTCTCATCCTTTGCTAGTGATGCAATACCGTAAGGGCTGTAAAAGGTCTTATCATCCCTTGCATGCTCCATTAACCTTTCAGCCTGTTCTCTGGTTGCAAAGCCAGCAAACATTGGTAAGAAGCCTGACCACACCCTGATTTTGATCGGAAGTGTCTTCCAGAATACACCAAGTCCCTGGTGGAACCAGTCAAATTTGCGCGTTTTAATATCGACATCAGCCGAATAAAAGAAGGCATCTCTTTGATCCCAGCATTCTGACTGAATAGCCGCTACAAGATAATTACTCTCTGCCTCAAAATATGCAATCTCTTCCTGTGGGGCGGACAGTTTCGTGAGTATTTTAGCCATGGCTTTCAATTCCATTACCATAAAGCTGTTTAAAAAAATATTTGCAGTAGAAAATTTCGGTCTTCCGAAGGTTGCCGGATCATTATCCATGCCAATCATAATATCGTCACACCATACATACAGACCACAATTTTCAAAATAATAATTCTTCTTATAACATTCAAAATATTTTCTGATCTGAGATAAATACTGTCTGCTCCATTCATAATCTCCCGCAAAGTCCGAAATCAGACTGATCTGCTGACATAGAAAGGGCTTATGCATATTCATCAGAATACCTTCCTTGTGCTTTAAGTTAAGGTAGGGCTCCGGCCAATCTGCCACTTCAATCATCATTGGAATATAGCCATCAATCAACTGATGGTCCATAAAATTATGAATATTCCCCTTTGCATACTGGATTAACTTCTGTGTAAAGGCTTCCTCTTTTTTATGCCTTGCATAACAGATCAGTCCATAAACAGACCAATAGGTATCCCAATCCCATACATTTCCATCATATACGGAACCCGGATCAATAAATGGATACCGGATAAAGCTTCTTGGTTCCTTGAAAACCTTATCTACATTTTCTTCTATATATCGAAATACCGCATTCCTTTTTATTTCCATATAAATCTCCATTCAATTACTAACCGGCACATCAGTATAAGTATATTTTATCAACACGTAGCTCTGCCCATTGCCAGGTATTACGAAAGCCATTTTTACTATATGCCGTCTATTATTCGCTCTGTTTTTGAGTTCTTACCCTTTTACAGCACCGCTTGTCATACCCTCTATGACCTTCTTATTGAGAGCAATATACATCAGGAGCAACGGTATAACACTCATGGAAACGGAAGCAAAGATGGCACCCCAGTTCTTGGCACCGAACTCATCGGAAAAGTAAAGTAAGCCGGTTTGAATTGTTTTCAAGCTTGAAGAACTGATAAAGGTCATGGAGAAGATAAGGTCATTCCATTTGAAAAAGAACTGCAATACCAGAACCGTTACGATAGCATTCTTCATTAGCGGTACAACAATATGCCAGATCAGCTTATATATTCCGCACCCATCAATTACGGCTGCTTCCATAATTTCTCCCGGAAGAGAACGCATATAACCACCAACCAAATAGAAAGAAAGAGACAGGCCAAACGCAATATAAGCTAAAATCAAAGAGGTTCTAGTGTTATAAAGATGAAGCTTGTTGTAGATCTGGAACAGTGGAATGAGAGCCGTTGCAACCGGCACCATAATACCAGCGCCAAAGAAGATCTCTGCTTTTTCTCTCCATTTCCATTCCATTTTATTAAGCGCAAAACCCGCAGTCACACTAAAATAAACAATAAAAACAAGTGCAACGAGTGTATTTATTAAACTGTTTGTAAAATAAATGGACATATGTCCTCTTGTCCAGGCATCAATATAATTTTGCAGGTAGAAACCGGCATTTAACGCATATGCTGGTTTATCCGTCCATTCATACGGCTGCTTGAAGGAAGCTGTCAGCATCCAGAAAATCGGGTAGATTTCAATCACACACAGGAGAAAAATCATTACCTTTATTAAAACTGATTTTACTTTTTTCATTTTTTCCCTCATTCCTGCGCATGCATTGTGCGCATATTAAGTTTTCGCCGAGGATTACGCAGGCACTAACTTTGTGAGCAAAAGAGGTTCTCTTTCACTCTTCCAATCATCATGCCGCAAGCGGCGTCACAAATAATTGGGGAAGAAGCCTGGAATGAGCACCGCTGTGCTGATTTCGGGGTTCTTCTTAGTGTGAAGATGTTTTTCTTCACTTACCTCTCATTTCAATCATTCTTTCCGGTCAAAGCTTCGAATGATTCTGGAACCCACAAAGCAAAGTATAAAGATAAAGATCGCAATTACGCTGCCATATCCCATCTTGCTATAGGTGAATGCAACATTGTACATGTACATGGACAATGATTTGGTCGCATTTCCCGGGCCGCCGCCTGTTAAAGCAAGCGCCGATTCGAACATTTTTACGGTACCCGTAAAGCTGAAGATTAAGCAAGTAATGGTAATCGGACGAAGCAGAGGAAAAAGAATTCTTTTAAATAAGTTCCATCCGTTACACCCATCAATTTTTGCGGCTTCAATAACTTCTCCTGAGATATCCATCAAGGCACCATAATAAATTACAGAGTAAAAGCCCATAGCAACCCAAATATCCATTCCGCTCAGGCAATAAAGAGCTGTTTTCGCCTGGCCTATCCAGGGCTGTACAAACTGGTGCAGACCGATATTATCAAGAATACTGTTAAACAATCCGTAGTTTGGCTGTATTTCGAACATCTTCGCAAACAACTGGCCTACCGCAACGGTAGGTAAAACAACCGGAAAGAAAACCAGTGTACGCACAAGGCTTTTGAATTTCTTAAGCCAGAAGTGAAACATCAGCGCGAGTGCAAGTCCAAGGCCCACCTGACCTAACATAACAATAGCAATATATCTTATATTTACCCATAATGCAGCAATAAAGTTCTTATCCCTAAATAAATTAGCATAATTCTTCAGACCCGAAAATTCCCACTTGAGTCCCGGTGTTCCACTAAAAAAAGAGTAATAGAAGGACCATAGAACCGGTAATGCAACTAAAAATGCATATAAAATGAGAGGAGGTAATATGAAGAGCGCTATTGCTTTCTTATTGCCTAAAACTTTATTCATAAAGCTTACACCTGCTTCCTTTTTATTAAGGCAATTGCGAGACTAAATAGTTGTTTAAATTGTATACACAGAGAATATATATTCCTCCGTTCTAAAGCCCCTTCCGCTTAACCTCCGCTCCAGAACATATATTTTCTGTGTATCCAATTAGTATAATTTTGAGTTCTGCAATTACCTTCTTTTTATTCAAAAGGGAGGTACTGGACGTCTTGTGAGGACAATTCCAACACCTCCCAGCTAAACTAATCAATTACTAACAGAAACCTGTCCGGTACATATTTTATTACTTTCCGTCAAAATCGATCTATCTGCTTGCATCATATGCATCTTGAATTGACTGCATGTAATCCTTTGAGGACATATCTCCGTTGATTAAGGTCTGAACATTTTCCTGTGCTACGGTAGAAACCTCGGAGTTCATCTTTGCTTCATACCATGCAAATGCAGATTTAGAACTGTTAATTTTATCAAGTACAAGCTTAGTATAAGCTGTCATATCACCTTCGGGAACTGTATAATTATAACCCTTAACAGAACCCTGTTTGCTCATAGCTTCATTTCCAATTTCAGATACAAAGTATTTTAAGAACCAGCTTGTAGCTTCATCATACTTATCCTTACTAAGACAAAGAACATTACCACAATTCATGGAGTAGGAATCTGCATCACTTACCGCAGCATCCACAACAGGTACGTTGAAGAAGCCAATTCCATCCTCACCGGCTTTGTTAAAGGTTTTATCATTGAGCTGGGAAGCAAACCAGCTGCCATTATAGAAGATAGCTGCCTGTCCGGAGCAAAGCATGGAGCCTGCGGTGTTCATATCAACAGTTGTTACGCCTTCTCCAAAGTAGCCTTTTTTAGCCCATTCCTGAAGCTTATCAGCACCCTTTACGTATGCCTCATCCGTATACTTGATTTCGCCGTTTGCTGCCTTTGTCATTGCATCAGCGCCTAACAGTCTAACTGTGTATGCATTGATCAGACGGGTTGCAGGCCATCTGTCTCCAGCACCGCAAGTAAGCGGCTGAACACCAGCATCCTTAAGTTTAGACAGGACTGTTTCAAATTCATCCCAGGTAGTAGGCGGCTGAACACCAGCTTTTTCAAATAATGCCTTATTGTACCAGAAGCCTTCCACGTTAAGTCCAAGCGGTAAGTCATAAATTGTATCAGTTCCGGCTAATCCTTTTAACAAAGATACTGCGGAAGGATTCATTTTATCAGCTACACCAAGCTTATCTAATTCTGCACCGATATCAACTACTTTATCTGCATCAACCAGTTCCTTTAAAGGAGTACCTGATTCATATACAAAAATGTCAGGTAAATCATTGGATGCTGCAAGAGTGGATACTTTCATTTTCAAATCACTGGAAGATACTAATTCATATTCATAGCTAAAGTTAGGATTAACCTCTGCCTGATAACGTTTTGCAATGTTATTAATTAAAATACCATTGTCATTATCTTCTGCCCAGATAGAGAGTATCTTAATTTTCTTCTCAAGCTTGGGATCTGTTGTTGCATCTGTCGAAGCCGCTGCACTGGTTGCTTCTGGTGCTACGGTGGCTTCCGCTGCTGGGGTTTCTGTAACGGCCGGTTTAGCAGTCTCTGTAGACTTCTTGCCGCAGCCTGTGAATAACGATGTTACCATTACTGTTGCAAGTAATACTGATAATAATTTCTTTTTCATAAATAGCCTCCTCGTTATTATATTGTGCACAACACGTTGCCTATGTATTGCTTACACATATACAATATCACATGTACATTGAAAGAACTAGCTGCGCATTTTTTATGTTTTGTACACATTTTATATATTTTTACGTGCCTGCATTGCAATAATATACAATAAACACCAACACAACCTATACTAGGCCTTTATCGGGCTAATCATTTATAACTATTGTGATTTCTCTTTACTTCGAGTACATCCTTTGTATTCATTCGGAGACTGGCCCGTATATTTCTTAAAAATATCGCAAAAATGCCTGTAATTATTATAACCCACCATTTCACTTACCTGTGTAACCTTATAATCCTCCATCAGGTATTCCTTTGCTTTTTTGATTCTAAGGTTCGTAAGGTATTTTATATAGCTCATACCCACTTCTTCCTTAAATAAAATACTCAGATATGCCGGATTTAGATTTACGATTGACGCAAGCTCATTTAATCCGATGTCCTGCTGATAATGACTTCCTATATATTCGAGAAGCTGTTTGACATCCTTATGATTGGCGGTACAATTCTGAGTTTCCATATTACCGGTTATCTTCGATATAATTTTATCTGCATATTCATCGATTTCACGATAGGTCTTTTTCGATTTCATCTCATCAAAAGAGATTCCGGAACTCCAATTATTCCCCTTTTCTTTTTCAGAATAGAATTCTGAAAGAACACACAATAACTGCAGGCATTCACGCCTGTAATCCGCTATCTCGGGAAAATATGCACGGATTACCAAAGTAAATTTCTCATATTGCTTCTTTAACAGATCGGCATCATTATCGATAATACTATCCAGCATCTTGTCCGTAAACTGATCAAGCTCCTTGCGGCGAAGTACTTCATCATCTGCCATCGCAGCAGCTTTCTTTTTCAGCTCATCTCTCTCAATCCAGGCGAAGGCCTCCTTCACCTTATCGATCGTAACCGGTTTTTCGATATAACTCTTCACGCCCATGGACAAGGCACGCCGTGCATATTCAAATTCCTTGAAGCCACTGATCACGATAAAATAAGTATCCGGCAGGAATTCCTTTGCTTCTTCAATCAGTGATAAGCCATCCATTTTAGGAATACGGATATCTGTGATTACAATATCGGGCTTTGTCTCTTCAAGCAGGGCAAGCGCCTCAATTCCGTTATAGGCGGCTCCCACCACTTCGCAATTGAGCTTTTCCCGCTTTATGATCGCCTCGATCCCCCGAACAACAATATATTCATCATCAATTACAACTAATCGGTACATACCCTGTCCTCCTTTGAATAAGGTATCAGAATGCTGACTGTCGTACCAATATTACGTTCACTCGCAATGGTTAAATAATATTGCTCACCATAAAATAATCTGATACGTTCCTTAATGTTTTTGATTGCATACCCTTTTTCGAAAAGAACCATATCTTCTATCCCGACACCATCATCCTTAATAGAAATGCTTAAATTATTACCGTCCGGTTTTACCGATAAAGAGATATTACCGGGACCAATTTTTGATTCAAGACCATGATATACTGCATTTTCCAAAATAGGCTGCAGGATAAACGTCAATATTTTTTCATCCAAAAGATCCTCATCCGCATCAATATGAAGTGTAAATCTGTCGTGAAAGCGAAAATTTTGTATTTTCATATAATCCTTCATATGTTCTATTTCATCGCGCAGTGTTATGAGCTTATCACCCTTGTTAAGAGAAAGCTTAAACATATTGGACAGGGCCTGTACCATATCCGCAATATCATCCGCCTGCTCGATAAGCGCCATGAAATACAAAGCATCCAGTGTATTATAAAGAAAATGCGGATTGATTTGCGACTGCATCAGCAGCAGCTGTGCGTCCTTCTCTTTAAGCTCCAGATGTAACAGGTGGTCCCTGAGCTCCAGATTATTATTCACTAGGCTTTTAAACCGGTTGCCGATTTTTCCGACCTCACTGTTATCAAATTCTGTCTCAACCTTCAGGTTACCAACCTCAACCTTGGAAATAGTTTGTGCGAGCTTATCAAGTGGTTTTGTAATATGACTGGATATGACCGCCGCCGCAAAAATACTAAGTGCTGTCATGATGAAAATAACGCCCAGCAATATCTTCTGTATATAATCACTGTCGCTTTCCAGCTCATCTTTTGTAATGACATTAATAATGGACCATTTTGTCGTATCATTTGCATAGCTGCTAAACAGGTATACCTTCGTATCTTTTCTGAAGTATTCCTCCAGAACCTTCTTTTTTTCCTTTTCTGCTCCTGTAAAATAAACTACATTTTCTTCTTCCTGTGTTTTCTCCGGCAATAAAACCATATACCGGTTGGTGGCATAACCTTCTGTATCCTTACCAAAGGCTTCCTGCCAGATTTTTTTATCAATACTGACCACCAGAAATCCGAAGGATTTCTGGGTAAAGGGATCAATTAAATTCTTTACATAACAAAAGCAATCCTTTGCACGCTCTTTCAGTACAACATCATAGGGATAAAAAACTTCCTTTCCCTTCGCTGCTCTCGCAACCTTAACCCATTCTTCATCCAGAAGATGATCCGTTGTATAATAATGACTTAGATAGCCACTGTAGGTTTTACTTTTTGCATTATAACGCCAGTTACCGCTTTCATTGACAACAAGCATACCATTGATCAAAGAATTATTGGAGGTAACGTTATTAATTATTTTATCCAGAGCAAGCATATTTCTGCTTGTAAAATAACCATTATCCTGTCTCTCCGTCCGCATAATATTAATAAATGAGGTGTTTTCCAGCAGTGTTCTGCCGCCCTCAATAATTGTCTGCAGATAGATATCCATCATTTTACTGGATACCTGTAAATTATGAAGATGGGCACTTTGATAGTTTTCCTCGATAGTATTTTTGGATATCCGAAAAATAGCGGCTCCGAGTGATACAATTGAGATCATGATTAAAAAAATCATTGTACATGCAATCCGCATCCGAAGATTGATTTTTTCGATCCAGAACAATTGAAAACGTTGGCGCAGCTTCATGTTATTCCCCATTTCTGTGCCGGAAGCCGGCACCTATTTCTGAAATTCTAGTAAAGCGGTAATTTCAGCATTTTTCTTGCCTCCTGTGGTGTTGCAGGCTCCAGATCCATAGCACGGACCAGATTAGCTAGCTTCTCCACCAGCTGATAATTGTACTCCGCCTTTTCCTTCTCAGTTAAATATCTGCTGTCTTCAAAACCAATTCGAACAATCGTTGCGCCCATTGCGATTGCGGCTGCAAGGAAGCTCCAATTATCTCGTCCAAAATGGGTTACGCCCCACAGGCAATCAGATGGCACGAAGGAACGAAATGCAGCAAGAGCCTCGATGGTCGGCTGCATACCACCCTTATGTCCGAATACCAGATTAAATAGAACCGGATCACGGAATGGGCATTCCTCCTTCACAAGCATAACATTGTTTATCATTCCGATATCAAATACCTCAATTTCCGGAATTACCCCTCTTTCATAGCAGGCTTTTGCACAATATCTGATATCCTCAAAGGAGTTACAGTAAATAGCTTCTCCCAGGTTGGTGGAACCTCCGTTTAGGGATGCACTTTCCGCTTTTTGATATTGCAGAGGATTACATCGCTGCTCAATGTTCATATCCGAAATCCCGCCGGTTGAAACCTGGACTACTACATCCCTTTTCTCCCGTATTCTGTCAAAGGCTTCTGAGATCACCGAAATATCCGGTGTCAGTTTTCCTTCCCTGTTCTTGGAATGTAAATGGCACATCCCTGCTCCAAGATCAATACACCTGGCAATATCCTCTGCCAAAACCTCCGGAATTAACGGGTCCGGTCCCGCTACCGGTGCCACCGATAGGATTACTTTTCTCTTCATTTTATACCTCATTCCTGCGTTGTTTTACGCATCTCAAATCTGTGTATACAAACACAAATCATAAGCCCTTCCAAATATAATGCCGCAAAGCAGCTTCTTTATTCATTGAGAAAGAAGCTTGGGATGAGCACTGCTTTGCTCATTCCATGGTATCTTAAGTGATAAGGCGCTTTTCTTGCATTGTTTTTAGCATCTCTATCTCATCAGTTCTTCTACCGCAAGTCTTAGCGAATTATCTTCCCCTACATTTCCCGGGAAAATGATATAGGGTATTCCAGGGAAACGGCTGTCCTGATCGGTTTTCCAGACAGAGATACCGGGTAATATCTGTCCAAGAACATAAGCCTTGTGAACCTGCAATGCCTTTACCCCGATATCACTAGAGGTAATACCGCCTTTTGCAATTACAAAATTTGGAACCGTCGTTAGATTTTTTACAAGCTGCAGAACTGCCTCCGATATTTTGACGGAACGCAGTAAGGCATTTTCTTTTGTATCATTTTCCAGAGTAAGAAGCTTGCGTTTCGTATAGGTTACTACGGTTTTACCCTGCTTAATAAAAGCACTGCTAAGTCCGGTCACCCGGTCCACTTCTTGTGCCAGCTTATCCTCTAATACAAGGTCCGAATTAAATTCAATAAATTCCAGTCCCGGCATGTTTTGAAGTTCTTGAAGCTGTGCTGTTGTTTTGGCTGTATGGGAGCCAATCACAATAATACCGCCATGTTTGCGGTCATCATATATCATATTTTCCTTTTTCAACAGCTCCTTCCCGGGGATGCCTCCGACTGCCTTCACAAAGTCAGCTGCCGTACGAAACAGAAAGCTCTTTCCCTTTCCCATCGCGCGGTAAAGAGCCACACAAAAGGTCTCCAGATCCTCCGGTTCGATTGCATTCACAATCACCTTTCCAAAATTAGAGACGGATCGAAGTATCTCCTCCATCCTATCAAACTCAGCGTTTCGTACATTTTTAAGACTGATAACAGAAACCTCACTGGCACGGCAGCCGCTCTGTGTTTTCTCTTCGATATATTCTCGCAGGTCAGAATTTTTGTAGCCAAAGGTCTTATCCTGTGCAAATTCTGTTTCTGCGGCAGGGATAAGCTCCCCGCCGTAATTTACATAATGGATATTATCAATCGTATATCTGCCGCCAGCCCTGAAATACGGTATCAGAATTTCTCCGTCCACCTTCCTGCCGGTATGACTTTCGAGTTCTTCCTGTATTGTGCTTGTTTCCAAGGGGAAGTGACCACGCAGGGTAGAATCTCCCCGGCTTATAATCATATACGGCTTACCGGTTTCCTTTGAAGCTCTGATGATATTTTCAGCAATTTCCTTATGTGCTTTTATTGTCATAGCTTCTGTAAACGCTCTGGAATTGGTAAGAAGAAAGAACATACGGTTTTCTTCCAGAAAGCCCTGGAGCACACTTTCATAATTCCAGTCCGTATAAACTGAAACATCATGTACTGTCTGGACACCGGTCGGATCATCATCCAATACTACAATTTTAAATGGATTTTTCTCGATTTCCTCCCGCAGCAGTTCCTTAACTCCTTTATTTTCATATTCACTATACTGATATTGTTCTATAATCTTCTGTAATTGCATATGTTCCATTCAAACTCCCCGCCTTAATCCTTAAATATTCCAAAGTTTACAAAGCTGTAAGTATCCGTCCAGTAGTTCTTATTTCGATCCGTTATCTCCGTAGCATCTGCCTCAGATTTTCTTTCTACCCAGCTCCATTTGCCGGTAAAACTTTCCGGTCCTACATTATAGCATTCTCCGTCAATATGATGGTGCGGTCCGAGAAGATTACGGTTGGAGGCAAATAGCTGCAATTTTATAATGTTTTCTCCGTCTTTCAAGACCTGTGTGATATCGGCTGTATAAGGAGCCCATAGTGAAGTCTTTACAAACACATTATTTACATATACCTTCACAAGAGGAGCGTTCTGCTTGCCAAGGTCTAGCAGGTACTGCTTTCCCTCCTGCTTCGTAACAGTAAGCGGCTGGCTTACCGCAAGGCTTCCGGCAAAGAATAAAAGTCCGTTTCCGGTAAAATCATTGCCTGGTAAAATAGTAGGCGCATCGACAATCTCAAAACCGCCATTCGTAACCATGGCATTTCTTTCGATTTTTGTAAACGGCGATTTCGAAACCACACCAAAATCACCCAGCAGATAGATACTTTCGATTTCGATATCATACGTTATTTTGTTTTTTTCAGTCTCATATACATTGTCTCCAAATAATACATCATAAACCTTCTGCGGCTGCCGGAAATCTGTCTGCAGTATAATCTCATTCCTGCCCATTTTGAGATAGGGCTTTATGGATACCTTTTTGAATTTCTTATCCTTCCACCAGCCCTGCTCTTCATATGGAAGCTCCTTGCCATTTACCGACATATGATAAAGTCCGGCATCCTCTATCACCGCATAAAACTCACGGTTATTTGCAAGGTTGGCAGATACCTCAAAGGGGAAGGAAAGCTCCACCTTGCAGGGTTTTTTAAGCTCCAGTAAAAGATTTTGAAGTTTAATTACCGGTGCCTTGCCCTGCCATTCACCGTCATCAATGCGGTAGTCACAGTAATCCAGCGTCAGGGAGTTTAAATCCATCTCTTCGAGCTTCCAGTCATTTTGCAGCGGAACGGTTACCGTCTCAAGAGCAGGCTGCGTATACTTAACCTCATCCTCCGGTATCAGTTGAAGCAGATAAGATTGCATCGGTTCAAAATTCAAATAGATAACCGTATTACCATCTTCCATCTGACAGGTAAGGTATTCTTCGCTTCCATCCTCCGCCTTTAACTTGAGAATCTTACCCTGTTTTCCGATCACTGTCACTTTAGCCTGGAAGGATCTTTTCTGATTATGATTTACACAGAAATAGATAGAACAATCCTCTGATTCTCTCTGTAGATAAGTAATATCACTGATTTCCTTTCCGTTTTGTGCAATACTGAATGTAATCAGCTTCCGGTCAAGTAGGTAAGAACGAAGCTCATCTGCGCTTAGTGTTCGGATCTGCTTACATAGTTTTTTCAACAGGTCATTGTCTCCATTGGTAAAATGCGGGAGCTCTCCCATACTGATAACGGTTCCGCCCTGTTTCATGAAAATCTTAAGCAGTTCCAGCGTCTTTGCATCGATTGCATACATGTGTGGTAATATAACTGTTTTATAGGAAATTCTTCCGACAACAAATTTATCTTCCGCTATACTGCCATATTTACCAATAATTGTTTCATCGCCAAAATGATAGCTGATATGCAGACCGGATAACAGACCGGATAATTCTTCAAATTGACTGTCAAGAGTTCTAATAGCATCGGTTCGGGTTCCGTCATAGCAGACAAAACCGCTCCGCATTGGATGAAGAAGAAGCACATCGGCTGTCTGGTCGCCCTCGGACAAAGCAACGCACAATCTTCCCAGATAGTCATTGAAATTATGATATTCCTTCCACCAGGTCTGTTGTGTGAATAATGACGGTGGATAATCCCGTTTCCTGGATCCCTTGATGGTATAAGCCTGAAGATGCTGACAGATCTGATTTACACCGTTTACAAACTGCCACTCTGCAATCCATTTGAGTTCTTCAAAGGATACATTCCATCCGCAAAGGGCAAAAGATTCCGTCAACACCTGTTTCTTGCCGAGCTGGCAGGCAACACTCCCTACCTGTTTTCCGATCACCGGCGAGGAGATCATTCTTCTTAACCAATCAATACCCGGTATGTGAAGGTATTCGTAAAAGGGCATAACACCTGCAGTACTTGTCATCTGGCTGAAAATACTTTCCTCCATCATAATGTGTCCGGTTGCCTTGCACTCATGCTCCTCACACCAGTCATAAATTGTTTTCATATAGTTTACAGAAAACATATAGCTTACGGTTTCCCAAAAATCATAACGGTATTTCTCACAGCCCTCCGTATCTCGGTATAATGCCGGCAGAAACTCCACAATATCATAGGCATGCCGTTCTTTAAAGGTTCCCGGCAGATCGTCCGACCAGGCAAGCTCTCCGAAATGATTGCAGGCAAGTCTTGGCTCGTCCGTGAAAAAGCCATGCATATCTTTTCCGAAGCTGTCTCCGAAGCGTTTGTAATATTCCTCATGTGTTACCTGCAAAAACGCCTCGATCGCACGTTTGTTAAGCGTATCCACATAGAATTCATTGCTGTGCTTTCTAACAGCAAGAATAACCTCTGACGCCGCCAGCTTAATAGTACTGTCATTTTCTATTCTCCGGAAGATCTTTTTCTTCTGCTCATAAGCATATAAAGCAATTACTTCTGTCTTCTTTGTATCTCTGTTTATATGATTTTCATTCCTTGTACGATATTCTTCTATAGAAGGGTATTCGTCCATCGTCATGAATTTGGAATGATAATCCTCTGACATTGCCGGAACAAGACCTCCGGCAAAACCACTCGGCCATCCTTCTTCATCATAAACCCAGGCATTCAAACCATATTTCTTGCCTGCCTCAATTCCAGTACGGATACTTTCAAACCATTCCTCCTTAAGATAAGGAGTCTTTAGTCCTGATCTGGCATGCATAAAATATCCGCCGACTCCTGCCTCTTTCATTTCGGCAATCTGCTGTTCCAGCTCCTCTTTCTCCAGCTTATCATTCCAGGACCAGAAGGGAATGGGACGAAATTGATTGGAGGGATTGTCAAAACCATTTATCATAATAGTACCTTGCCTTTCTTTCATATGGACTATATAAAATCCTTATACTATGCTTCATAGGTAAATTTTATTATTTATCGTAATACTCAGCTATCGCTTCATAATACTTCTTCTCGAATTCGAAATGCCATATAGGGTCTGGATGGTAGTTCAATGTAGAATTTTCCACTATGAATTCCCCTGTCCTCGATGGTCATATTCCAGGTATCGATCACTTCCACCCTGTATTTTTTTTCCGGTTCAAACAAAAATTCACGGAAAGACGGTCTGTTGTATCCTGTATAGAAAAGATAAAATTTTCCCTTGTATTTTAAGTCCGCAGCCGTTGCCGCGTTATCATCCCATTTCGGTAAATTAGCCGGTTCCAGGCCAAGTCCTGGTACTTCGGATAATATCCGCTGCAAAAACGTAAGTCTCCTCGGACTATCTCCATACAATCTATTTCCATGAGACCACCACAGTTTGTTGTCCTCCTTCACATAGGTCTCTCCATGTCCGCAGTAGCCTCCGCGTACCGTCGCAGTCCAGAACAGGCGTACCATCTCCTCAGGTGTTAAGCTGCCCCAGTTATAGTTGATATTTCCTTCATAACCTACCTCATCCAGAACCACCGGTTTTCCAAACTGTTCTCTCCACTTCTTTGTATTCACGGCAGATAAATAGATCTCATTACGCTGGATGCTGCAATGTGTCACCCATGGCTTTGAATAGTCATAGAGAAAACGGCAATTATGGATGGAACGAAGCCTCTGATAAGGGTCATATCTCACAATAGTCTCTGCTATCTGCTCCCAATCTTCTATTGTTTTGTCTTTGCACAGATCATACTCATTTGCCAAAGACCACCAGACATTACGGTAGGAAGAAAATCTTGCCATCACATAACGGATGTAGAAGAGATCATTTTCCCTGCCCATCTCAGAAAATCCCCATCTGTCATATGGATGCAGTAGTATGATATCGGCTTCAATTCCAAGCTCCTGAAGCTCCTTTATTCTTTCCTCTATAATCTGAAAATGTTTTGTATGGAACCTGGAAAAGTCCCACTGGTTTTCCGGATTGGAAGGTAGATATTCCATAAAATTCTCCCTGTCAATTCCTTTTATACTGCAGGGTGTTCCCTCATAGGGATAAGTGATCGGTTCATAGAGGTTATAGTCATAATGTTTCGGGAAAATACAGAAACGAATTTTGTTAAACGGTGATTGCTTCAATGTCAAAAGTGTCTGTTCCTGCATCGGCATCGGTTGATGAACCCATGCATAGCAGGTTGTTCCGATCTGATAATAAGGAGTCCCGTCCATATAGGTAAAATGGTAGTGGTTTGCTACTTTTACCGGTCCGTGATTATTCTTAGAAGGTTCGATTACAGTAAATGTACCTTCGTACTCTTCCTCTGCAAAATTTCCTTCCACTGTATAAGTATAGGTTCCGAGAAAGGAAGGCATAAATCGGATTATATATATGCCTTCTCCATCATAAAAGCCTTCTACTGTTTTATGTTCCTGTTCATTTAAAAAGGTTCCTGTTATGACTGCTTCCTGAAAAGGATTTGAAAAAGCTTTCCCTTGAAATTTCAATTCCAGGCATCCCCATCTCTCTACTGTTAAGTTTTCTTTCTTCATAATGATTCTCCATTAATTTTTAACATTTGTAAACTATTTATATATATATTATAAACAATTTATATATTATTTCAACCAAATTTTACAGCATTACGAACTAAAGTTTGCTTCGCACACTCTCGCGATGAGTTTTATATCACAAACTTACCAATGAAATAGCAAAAACAGGATCTGAATAGAAATCATTCTGACAATCCTGTTTTCAGATGTCAAGCGTCACCGTTTTGACCTTTCTTAATTATGAATCTATCTCTTATTTCCGGCCAGAAATAACTACATGTATCATCTAACCATATTATGCCTTATCCAATCCTCTTAACACTGTCTCGTTCTATAAAGTCAGTACACACCTGAATCTTAGTACGAACGTCATCCTCTTCCTTCATCATTTCAATCATCTTTCTGACTGCCAGTCGTCCCATTTCCTGTTTCGGAACCCGTAAACTGGTAAGTCTTGGAGAAGAAATTTCACAAAAAGGAAGGTCATCAAAACCAATAATTGAAATATCCTCCGGAATGCGATACCCTCTTTCCTGTAAAGCTTTCATTACCCCTAACGCAATCACATCATTGTCCGCAAAATAAGCGGTTGGAAGCTTTTGCTTGCTATCCAGATAATGAAGCATGTCTTTATAGGCACCATTCATTGTGGGGCTCAGCTCAAGCACATATTCCGGATCAGGCTTTATATTATTTTCCCGGATTGCAGAGTAATACCCGGATTGCCGCTGTTCAAAACCAAGGATTCGAAAGCTTCCCTTCAGGTAGCCGATTTCCCTGTGACCTTTGGAATAAAGATAATTAACCGCCATTCTTGCTGAATCTGCATTATTGATCATCACGCCTGAAAACTCCATGTCGAAGCTCCAGAAGTCAAGCAGTAAAAGAGGACATACCGCACCGCGATACAAGCTCATATCCTCTGCGGACAACTCCGTACCAAGAAGAACAATTGCTGTTTCGGGTTCATTTAACATCTGTTTTACCTGTTCCTGATAATCAGGCATTCTTGCATCCAGATTACCTATTACCATTTCATATCCTGTCAAGCGGCATTCCTGTTCAAATCCATTAATCAGCAGACTAAAGAACGGTGTATCATCAATGATCAGTCCATTTTTTTTAAAAATAACCAGTTTTATTTTAGAGATCGACAGACCACTTAAATAACCGATTTCTCTGGCAACACGGAATACCTCCTCCGAGGTCTTCTGATTGACTCCCTTTTTCTTATTCAAAGCATTGGATACTGTCGCTGCTGAAAAACCGGTAATATCGCATATTTGCTTAATTCCTATCTTCAATTATTCACATCCCATTCTCCATCATTTATTTATAATTATAAATATTTTATGTAAAATATCAAGTAAAATTTTTATATAGCAGCAAATATTTATACCTCTTAGTTTAATGGAAAATAAGTGATACGTTGATTTGATATTGATCTTAAAATTCAATAATAGTTCAAATGATTACTTTTCCAATCAGATACTTATTTTTCCATTCATAATGAATAGAAAATATAGAAAAAGGTTATTCTATCAAAGGAGAAATATTCTTTTATGTTTTTATAAAAGAATTATCAGAAAATCATGACAATGAAGGAGGTTCATTATGAAAACATTGGATTATATCGCTCTTATCTTAGTAGTCATCGGTGCCGTTAACTGGGGATTGATCGGCTTCTTCAGCTTTGATCTGGTAAGAGTGCTTTTTGGAGACATGACTTTGATTTCAAGAATCGTCTATGCGCTAGTTGGTGTTTCAGGGCTTTATGCTTTAAGCTTCTTTGGCAGATTAAGAAATGAATAAAGAAGAGTCCGCTGATTGAACGGACATAAAATAGGAGCGTTGCTATACGAACGCTCCTTTATTTTCGATTTAATATTTTTTTACAAAGATACAAGAACACTTTTTTTAATGCTCTCTGGTAGTTGATCTTCATTCATAGATACACTAAGAACAAAATCTACATGAAATTGTTCCGATAATTTCTCAAGTTTCGAGAAAGCTGCTTCAAAATCTTTTTCCGTCACATAAGCTATTTTGAGAAAACTATCCAGATAGACTGACTGCAAATCATGATCACCCGATATGATACCACAGATAAAACCGATAAACTCACTTTGATTTTCAATAAAATAATCTCGAATGTTTTCTAATCTAATTTTATTACTCAATTCGTACATGTGCTTGTTGCTTTTGTCAAGATAAACAATGCTTCCCTTAGCAGCTCTCACTTCAGTGTTGGCTTTTTCAATCAGAATTTTCGTCTTTCCCTTACCTTTTTCACCTGAAATTATCTGTATCATTGTAATCTCCTCCTTATGGTTGGCGCAACGTTAATGTGCGGTGCCGGATATTAAATTGTAAATTCGATGAAAAGTATTTATGAAATTATTATAGTACAATCATGGCCGAAAAACAACTATAAAATTCCATTTGCTAATGTGAAATTTACGATTACTCTGATACTGCTTTCGAGAGCAAATGTGTCATCTCTGTATATAAATCGTCTCTGCCTCTTGCCTTTAATACAACAGAGATATACTCTTTATCGTCTTTGTCCTTGCTAAGCAGGATCAGACAATTTCCTGCTTTTTGTGTTGTACCTGTTTTTCCTCCGATTACAATGATACCAGGATCTGTATTAGCTTCCTGTTTCAAATATAAATCTGTAGTTTTAAATGTCTTTTTCTTATCCTTACCGTTCTTATCAGTATACTCGGCTGTATAAGAAGCATTTGGTATTATCGTCCGAAATGTATCATACTGCAGTAGTTTATTAAAAATTAAATACAGATCGTATGCTGTTGTATATTGATCAGCATCATGCAATCCATTTGGATTTACAAAATGGGAATGAACAGCTCCAAGCTTCTTTGCTTCCTCATTCATTAATTTCACAAAGTCCTCAACACTGCCCCCGACATGTTCCGCAACTGCAACCGCAGCATCATTTCCGGAATAAACCAACATACTGCTTAATAAAGCTTCCAAAGAAATGGTATCCCCTTCCTGAAAGCCGCACAGTTTTGCCCCTATTTCTGTAATATGAGTTGCATTATAACCAATCGTTACCTTATCATTTAGATCTCCATACCGAAGAACCACCAGCGCCGTTAATAATTTGGTGATGCTGGCGGGGTATAATTTGTCATAAGCATGATCTGCATATAATACCGTATGATCTGACCGGTCGATAAGTAATGCTGCTCCGGCGGTCATGACTTTATCACCACCATTATTCTCATCCTTTGTTACGATTGTAAGATCTTTCGCGAAAAAATCTGCCTGCATTAATTGTGTATCACAATTATAGGCCCCGGTAGAAGCCACATCCTGATAAGCCAGAAAACTGTCCTCAGATTTCTGGCAACCGCATAATAAAACAGAAACTACAGCAATTATACAAAGTATATTTCTTCTCATCTGTAAACCCATCTCCTGTATCAGGATTTAAACAATTCTCTCCAGTCCAAATCACCACGATCCAAAGCCTTAATCAACAATTCAGCTGTTGCAAGATTCGTTGCCAGCGGAATATTATGCTTATCGCATAATTGAAAAATATTATTCACATCCGGCTCATGCGACTTCGGAGTTAAGGGATCACGTAGAAAGATAACAATATCCATTTGATTATGTTCAATCTGAGATCCTAGTTGCTGTTCTCCACCAAGATGTCCGGCTAAATACTTGTGGACATTTAAATTTGTTACTTCTTCGATTAAACGTCCTGTAGTACCTGTGGCGTATAGATTATGCTTACTTAAAATTCCTCGATAAGCGATACAAAAATTCTGCATCAGCTTTTTCTTTGCATCATGAGCTATCATTCCGATATTCATGTTTAACCTCCATTCTATCCTTATAACGATTATACTCTTCCCCTGACTTGTTTTGGCAGTATTCTTATATGCAATACCTATCCAATTGCCAACATTCCGCTGAGTTATGAACTAAGACCCTCGCTCATAAAAGACAGCGGAATCCCCGTATTTGGCATAATTGAAGTTGAGCCCCCGATGTTAACAAATAATCTTATTCTATTGTATATACCATAAGATTCTAATACACTTGGAATTCTGATCATCAGAAACGGTAGTATTATTTATCCAACTAAGTCCCGCAGTAAAAATAACACGATCCTATCACTTTCTCCATTACCAATAAAATCGAGTTTATTTCATAAAAAACGATATATAAACTGCATATAAAATAATAATCAAATAGTTGAGATAGTGAGAGCAGCAATATTACCATTCAAAATACCAATAAAATGCTTTAGGTATAAGCTTTCACCAGGTTTTGCTTGTTTAATCATAATGCACCGATGAAACCTAAAACAATCTAAAAAATTGTCAATATAACCCAGTACCGTTTGAAGTCATATTGATTGAACTTAAGCATTAAATAACAAGCCTACTTCTTTGTCGATCTTAAATCCTTAATCGGTATATTAGCAAATAAAGCAGGTACTGAACCGTTATTCGATTCCGATTCCGTCTGTGTAATTTTAATATCAAGTCCATCCATATCAATTTCAATATATTTCGAAATAACAGAAATAATATCATTTTTAATTTGTTCCATAATTTCCGGGGAGCATCCGGCACGATCAGATACTAAAACAAGTTTCAACCTATCTTTTGCGATACTGCCGGTTCCCTTTTTTTTAAAAAAATCTGCAAAACCCACTGTACTCCCCCCTTACTTCTTACGTTTACCGAACAGTTTTCCGAAAAAGGTTTGTTTCTCCTCTAAATCCAGAAATGGTACTTCCTCTCCGATTACTCGTTTGCATATGTTCATATATGCTTTACCTGCAAGAGAATCTGAACCAACCAGTGGTTCTCCTTGATTTGTTGAAATTACAATATTTTCATCGTCCGGTACAATACCTATCAGGTCAACGGCAAGGATCTCACAAACATCATCACTTGACATCATATCACCACGTTTTACCATATCCATACGAATTCTGTTAACAATCAGATGAGTCTGCTTTATATCATTTGCTTCCAATAATCCAATAATTCTATCTGCATCTCTGACTGCGGAAACTTCAGGAGTTGCAACTACTAATGCCCTGTCTGCACCGGCAATCGCATTCTTAAAACCCTGTTCAATTCCAGCCGGACAATCCATTAATATGTAATCAAATTCATCTCGCAGTTCGTCTGCCAGTTTTTTCATCTGTTCCGGAGTTACCGCATTCTTATCTCTTGTCTGTGCAGATGGCAGCAAATAAAGATTAGGATAACGTTTATCTTTTATCAGAGCATTTCGGATACGGCAGGAGCCCTCAATTACATCAACCAGATTGTAAACAATTCTGTTCTCCAATCCCATTACTACATCCAAATTTCTTAGCCCTATATCTGTGTCGATTAATACGACCTTCTTCTCCAGCATTGCTAAACCTGTTCCAACATTAGCGGTTGTTGTTGTTTTGCCAACACCACCCTTGCCGGATGTTACAACGATGACTTCACCCATCTTCTTCTAATCCTCCGAGCTTTTTAGGAGGATTTCTCCTCCGAGTTTTTTAGGAGGATTTCTCCTCCGCGTTTTTTTTGAAGGATTTCTCCTCCGCGTTTTTTTGAAGGATTTCTCCTCCACGTTTTTTTAGGAGGATTTCTCCTCCGAGCTATATCTTCATCTATCCGCCTATAAACTAATATCCTGCAAAATATTCTTGTTCAGCGGTTCGATGTAAATATTTCCATCCTCAAGAAATGCGATTTTCGCTTCCTTAATTTCTTCCTTTACGGGTTTATCAGGAGCTCGTGCAATAGTGTCTGCAATCCTGATCTGGGTAGGAGACATATCAAGCGCTACCACAAAGGAATTAGTATTACCGGTAGCTCCCGCAAACGCTGTTCCTTTTAAGGAACCCAGTACTATGATATTGCCTTTCGAAACTACCCTTGCACCGTGATTAACATCACCTATTATGATAACGCTGGTTTCAAACTCCAGAGAAGCTCCGGATCGCAGAATGCCTTTATAAAACTGTCCTGTACTATTGGATAATTCCATTAATTTCTGTTCGAGTGTTTTTTTGAAGGACTCTTGAACCTCCGGATCACTATCCATAACACAGACAATATGCATATCGGCATTTTCGCTGATAATATCAAGGATTTCTCTTTGCTCCTCATTTGTCAGTTTACGTCCTTCAAAACTTATTGCCATTTTCGCATTCTCAAAGAATTTGCTTGATTCGGTAAATTTTTCTATAATCAATTGCTTTAATTCCTCGAAAGGTACATCAGGACTTAAAACCACAACAATACCATATTTATTTCCTTTTATGAT
Source organism: Bacillota bacterium (assembly GCA_023418475.1). GTDB lineage: Bacteria > Bacillota > Clostridia > Lachnospirales > Lachnospiraceae > Mobilitalea. Next base: position 10,099 of record JAEZZO010000048.1, on the reverse strand, counting down.
AACCGAATTATTCATTACTCTTCCCCTTTCCAGATGTGAATTACCGATAATTCAGTTTGCTTCCGGATTTATCCATACTGTATTTTCATACCTGGTATTTTTCGTGATTAATCGACGTTTCCGTTATTACTCTGATTTGATGTATCAACCTCATTCTTCATTAAGCTATCTTTATCCTCCAGATTAAAATAGTAGGCATAAATATCTCTGGCCAGATCAGCAGCTTTATGGGAAGTATAGCCATTCGGTATTGCTACAGTAACAGAGATCTCAGGATCTTGATAAGGCGCAAAAGACACAAACAATGCATTACTTGGAACAGATTTGCTAATCTGAGAAGTACCTGTCTTTCCTGCTACCTCAGTACCAAAATTCTGAAACGAAGCATTAGCCGAACCCAACTTCGGCTTATTTACCACCTCATACATTCCCTCAAAAACGGTATTCCAGGTAGCATCACTAACATTATTAAGTTTATGATCTACCTTTGGTTTGTTATCTTTTATTACATTACCATCCTTACTTACTATTTTACCCAACAATGTAAGATCATAGCAGGTTCCGCGGTTAGCAATCGTAGTAACATATCTTGCAATCTGAGTTGGAGTAAAAACGTTACTACCTTGTCCAATTGCTGAACGGACAGAATCAGTTGTCGATATATTTGGCTCTGATTCTCCAATCTCTATACCTGACTTTTGATTTAGTCCGAATAAAGAAGCATATTTCTTAAGCTTAGATAACCCAATATTAGAATTGTATTTACCGGAGTTGTCAATACTAAGCTGCCAACCCATCTCGTAAAAATAGTAATTACAGGAAACACACAATGCATCAGCCAAATTAACCGATCCATGAGACCCCGGATAAATGTTACATTTCGGAGGATGGTAGGTGATTCTGTCAAATATTCCCTTGTCATATATCTCATAGGCTGGTGTTGTCTTCCCCTCTTCTAGGGCAGCAACCGCAGTTACCATCTTGAAGGTAGATCCTGGTGCAATTGTCTGTGTTGTTGGCCTGTTCATCCAGGGAAGTGCAAGATCACTGTGTATCTTATTATAATACTTTGAATCAATTTTTCCGGCAAATTTATTATTATCATAGCTTGGGTAAGTAACTAATGCACGTATATCTCCTGTCTTAACATCAGTGATAACAACGGAACCGCTGCAGGGGGCAAGCGCTAACATACCCGGAGTAATTTCCAGCTTTTTAATTTTTTGCCTGATAAAATTATAAGGAGATATTGTTCCGGCTTTCAGGCCCTCTACATCGTCCTTATTATATTTTAACACATTTTGGTCAAATAATAAAAGACAAATTTCTGTTCCTGATAATTTATAAGAGAAAACCAAGCTGCGGTATATTTTTTTCTTAAATAATGCATCATTTTTCAGGATATCCTTCGTTTTTTTGATCAATTTTTGATAAAGTTCTTCCGTATAGTAGTACTCATTTCCTACTCCAAGTGTAGTTAAATCAACCCAATTTTTTTCGAGTGCATATTTTAGAAACTTACTAAGACTAATCTTATTATTTTTGTAATCCGGTAAAGTTACATCATCACTCGGTATATTCTTTATGTTTAAAATATTATTATCCTTCAGTACCATATACACATAATCTAGATAATCCTCCATATCACCTGCATTATTATTGGTGACAGTATTATCTATACTCAACAACTGATCCAGCTTTTGAAATACATTACTTAAAGCAGACTGATATTTTGTATAGGTCTGCTTCTCAAGATCAGTTGCATCCTTCGCTTCAAAATGCTCAATATCGACAATATTATTATTAAGCAGCGCATAATATACTTCGTAAATAGGTATCCGTATATTAGTAGCACTCTCTCCCTTACTGCCGTAATCAAGAGTAGAAGACATATTCTGCAAGAGAATAGCTGCCAGCTCTTTTTCCAGCAGATGGTAAGTAGATATCTGGAGATCCTTGTCAATTGTAAGGTAAATATCATTACCGGCCGCCGGATCTGTCTTTTTAATTACACCGATTACCTTGTCCGCTGCATTTACGCTAACTGTTTCCTTGCCCTTCGTTCCTCTGAGCTCCGGTTCATATTTATATTCAATTCCGGTTTTACCAACCACATCCGTTAAATTATACAGCTGTGTATCCTTGTTATATTTTTCAAGCTCTGTTGCATTGATTAATCCAGTATATCCGATAATATTGGAAAAATATGTGCTATCCTCATAAACACGATGTGTCTGCTGTTCAATTTCCACACCAAGCAACTCGTCACTATCCTCTTCGACAGCTGCTACAGTTGCATCACTAACACTGGAAGCCACCGAGATCTTAAGATATTTCGGATAATTACAGAATAAGGCATATCGAATACTCATAATCCGCAAGGTATCTTCTACAGAATAACTGTCAGAGATCTCAAACATCGTGGTTTGTTTTTCATAACCCTTTCCCGTGCGGAGAAACTCATAAACATCTTCTGCGGTTGCATTCTTTTGTTCCTCTGTCAGTTCATTATTCTTTAACACCCAGGAAAACACCTTTTTCTTAAAACGCGATATTGCATCATCATCCTTAAGTGTAAATTCTAATTTACCTTCCTTATTTTTCGCAATATAGAATTCATTATCCAAAGTATCCTTATTTTTATCGATAATATTAAGAAGCTTATAAATAATCGCATTACGCTGTTCATTGGAAGTAATTTTAGTGCTATCTTCCATAACTACAGTATAGGTCAATGTATTTGATGCCAAAAGTTTCCCTTCACGATCATAAATATTACCTCTGGTGCTTTCGATCTCGCGCTCTTCTGTATCTTTTAAAACACTTTCCTGTACCAGAGCCGGACCATTTACAATCTGAACAATAAACAAACGATTTATCACAACACCGAATAGAACGATGTAAATGAGAGCAATCGGAAATATCCTCGACTTTAATAATTTTTTTAAATTTTCCAAAAAAATATCAAACAAGCCTTATACCTCCTTATCAGGCTTATGCTCCAGAAGATTATTGATCACATGCAGCAGCTTATATAAAAACACGGAAACAGCAACCGTATAGACAATTTCAGGTAAGATTATTCTTCTGAAGTAAAATAAAAAATTCAAGCGCCCACGGAGCAAAAATTCAGATACATATACAAGAAAACTATATACCATATCACTAAAAGCAATAATAAGAATAGGTAAGGTATAGTCATCATTTGAATAGTATTTGTTTGTAAAGCCGATTATATAACCAATCACCATATAAATGAGAGCATATAATCCTACAACAGAATTTCCGCTAGTCAGATCGATAAGCAATCCACTAAACAACCCAAGCATAAGTCCAGACATTCTTCCTCGCATATAAGCATTAGAAGCCACAAGAATAAGCAGCAGATTCGGCATAATATCTGCCAGACTAACATAATGGTACAATGAACTCTGGATCAAAAAGCATAATAAGATTTCTAAAATATATACTATCAAACGCTTCACTAAACTTACCTCTTAATCTATCAAAGGCTCTTTTAACTCCGTAATAATTAAAACTTCTTCCAGATGTTGAAAATCAACTGTCGGGGTTAAATATGCCGATTTTGTCATATTATTAGAATCCAGTTTTATGTCACTGATATATCCGATTGAAATACCCTGTAAATAATTCGGACTGTCATGAGAGGTTACTACCTCATCTCCATCACTTATCTGTGCATTTTTATTAATGAATTTAACCTTAATCTTTCCGCTGTCCATAAGCTCTAAGTCACCTTCCACGACACAGGTGTCGGATGTCTTTTGAAACATTCCGTAAAGCTTACTATTATCATCGATAATGGCTCTTACCAGCGAATAATTATAATGTACCTCGGTTATGATACCTGCTAAACCATAACCCGCCAAGATATTCATGTCCTTTTTTATACCGTCTTTGCTTCCTTTATCTATCTTAAAAGTACTGTACCAATTTGATGATTCTTTACTGATCACTCGTGCGGCAACCATAGGATAATCTGAAAACTTATCATTTAGCTTAAACAATTCACGAAGTCCTTCCAATTCAGATTTATCCTGCAACAAAAGTTTGTTTTGATAAGAAAGTGTATTGATCTGCTCCTCCAGCTTTTGATTTTCCGCCTGCAATTCGTTAATACTTTTAAAATCATCTAATTTATTCGAAATAAAGGTTCCTACCGTATTAATTCCTCTCTGCATCGGTGTTATCACAACACCGACACCTTCCTTGACCGGCGACAATTTATCGCCATAACGGAAGGAAAAGATAATTAAACCCACCAGTAATACAATGCATGCGATAAGAACATGTTTCGGATTTAAATTTATTTTTGTTCTTCGCCTCATAACATATCTCCATCTTTTTAATTCTGAAGAAGGATAGTATTCACTACTTCACATATAAACTTTTTGTTTCCAGTATTCTTCTAGTAATATTACTACGCACTAATTTAATAATGTTTTGGAACGCGGAACATCTGCCAGAGAGGAAAGTCTATGTTCTTCCATGATTTTTCCAAGTCCGATGACTACCGTATTAGACGCATCCGGACAAATATTTATCTTTAAATCCGTTTCTTTATGAAGAAATTCATCTAAAGCAAATATATTAGCAGATCCTCCTGTAATATAGATGCCACTGTCAATAATATCAGAAGAGATTTCCGGCGGAGTTCTCTCTAGAATAATCTTTATTGCATCCATAATGGAGTACATATATTCTGAAATTGCTTCATACACGTCCGTCGAGTTAATATCCATTTCACTTGGCAATCCCGTAACAACATCACGCCCGTAGCATTTTACAGATGCCTCCAATGTCGGAAATGCACAAGCAAGCTTTTTCTTAATATTTTCTGCTGTTTTATCACCTATTAAAAGATTGTATTTCTTTTTTACAATACTTTTAATCGCTTCATCAAGCTTATTGCCTCCGACCGGAATCAATTTACTGAGTACAATTCCGCCTAATGACAGTATGGAAACTTCTGTTGTATCCGCACCAATATCAACGATCATAACACCTCTTGCCGTCATTACATCCAATCCCGCACCTACCGCATCGGCAATCGGCTTTTCTACAATCCTGATGCGGCCTACCTTTAAGCCTGAGCTTGCAATTAAGTCGTAAAAAGAACGACGCTCAACTTCTGTAATATCCGTGGGCGTTGCAACAATATAATCATCTGCACCAAAACGCTTTCCACCATTTATCTGATACATAAAGCTTTTCAGCAAAGCCATCATATTCGCAACATCTGCTATGACGCCATTTCTTACAGGATAAGTTACCGTAATATTGGATGGTGCCTTTTCATACATCTCAAATGCCTCGTTTCCGGTGGCGATCACATTTTTACTATTGGATATTGCAATAATATTGCGTTCATCCAACAGAATTCCCTGTCCCTTCTTATATATCTTAATTGTACTCGTACCGAAATCTATTCCGAATATTTTTGAAGCCATGATTTTCTGTAACCTCCTATATTGCTTATTTACTATGTTTTGACAAGGCGATATCAAGTTAGAAATAACCCTGTTCCTTTAAGCTGATATACCGATTATCGCCTATGATAATGTGATCCATTAAGGTAATTCCAATTAAACCTCCAGCTTCTGATAGCCGTTTTGTAACTCTTAAATCCTCCGCACTCGGAGTCGGATCTCCACTCGGATGATTATGCATAAGAATAATATTGACCGCTTCATATTTTACGGCCTGTACAAATATTTCTCTGATAGGCATAATCGAAGTATTGACGGTTCCTTCCGATATAATCATATCCTTAATCAATTTGTTCTTTGAATCCAGCATCAGAAGTACAACCTGCTCTATGGTCAGATGCCTCAAATCCTGCATATAATAATCTGCTACCGTCTGCGGTGTGATAAGTCTAAGCTTCTCTTGCTGTACTTCCTTGGACATACGTTTTGTAATTTCCGTCAGGCAAAGAAGTTCGATTGCTTTTACCCTTCCGACACCCTTTATCTGCGTCAGCTCTTTTATCGTGAGATAATTAAGACCCTTTAATCCGGTATGTGCAGATGGATAGTTTAATATGGATACCGCAAGATCAATCGCTCTGCGCTGTTTGGTTCCAGTTCGTAAAATAACCGCCAGAAGCTCGGCATCGGATAAAGCTCCGGTACCATACTTTTCACATTTTTCATAAGGGCGTTCTGACACCGGTAATTCTTTCACCGTTAAATAATTTTCTTTCATTCAAATCCTCCCTGCTATAGGGAAAGAGAGATCATTCTTGTATTCCAAAAGTTTCTACCTTCTTATCTTCAAAAGGTTTTATCTTTCAATTCTTACAAAAGATCTCCTCCCTGTTTTTCTCTCCAGGAAATCAGTTTGGATTATGAATACTCGTTTATAACCTTTTATAAATGAAAACGGAGGCAATTGCTCCGATTACACTTCCAATCGTAATTTTAATCCTAAGACCAAAGTAAATGATGATAACACCTAGATCAAGTGTAAAAACATTACCCGTCTTGGAATCTTCGATGGCAAAATTTAATCCGTTATCGAGCCAGCCAAGATATTTTACTTCCTTTAATAAATGTCCTGCAATGCTGCCTACAACAATTCCAAGTAAAAGAAGAAGAAAAAGCGCCCAGTTATTTTTTCCCAAAGGTTTCGCTGTTCTCGCCATATACTTATCTCCGTTCCTGCCATTCCGTATTATTTGCTTTCGTAATAGGATATCACTTTCATAGGTTGATATCATAAACAAATAACATTTTACCATAATATTATAAATTTGTATACTTTAAATCAATAATTTGGCTCATCTGTATGTCACTGTTACGTCTGCGGGTAAATTTTAATTGCTAAGCATCCGGTATATATTTTCCCTATACATGCCAAATGCCAAAACAGTACATGCCTGTAGTGGACACGCAACCTTTATACCGGTTCCTGCATTTCTATTATAATTGAATTATACCGCTTTCAAAAAGCTTCTGAAGGGACATCAGAATCCCGAATTTTGCATGAAACCAGGTCAATCCTCCCTGGAAAAACACCGTATAAGGCGGCTTTATCGGCGCATCGGCTGAAAGCTCTATGGAGGAACCCTGAACAAAAGCTCCTGCTGCCATGATGACATCACAGTTATAGCCTGGCATAGCCCAAGGCTCCGGTAAAACATAACTATCCACCGGAGCCGCCGCCTGTATCCCCTTGCAGAAAGCAATCACTGCCTCTGCAGACTGCAAGGTAACAGCCTGAATAATATCATATCTCTCCTCAGTAGAGTTAGGAATCACGCTAAAACCCAGCTTTTCATAAATATTAGCAGCAAAGATTGCACCTTTTAACGCACCAGAAACAACAGTAGGTGCAAGAAACAATCCTTGAAAAAGGGAAGAATTAATCCCCAGGGTTGCACCTACTTCTTTCCCCAGTCCCGGAGCCGTAAGCCGGTAAGCCGCATTCTCAACATATTCTCTTTTACCTACTATATAACCGCCGATAGGCGCCAGTCCGCCTCCCGGATTTTTGATCAAAGATCCAACGCACAGATCCGCTCCAACCTCACTGGGTTCTATCGTATCCACGAATTCACCGTAACAGTTGTCTACCATGCAAATTACTTCCGGTTTCTGCTGCTTCACAAAACGAATCAGCTCTGCAATTCTTTCTACGGAGAGAGTTGGTCTGCTGGCATACCCTTTCGAACGTTGAATAGTTACCAGTTTTGTTCTTTCATTGATAGCCGACTTGATATTCTCCCAGTCAAAGCCGCCGTCCGGTAATAAATCAACTTGTGCATAGGTGATGCCATATTCAGCCAAAGAACCTTTCGAAGGAGTTATTCCAATTACTCCCTCCAAGGTATCATAGGGTTTTCCGACCGGCGATAATATTTCATCCTTCGGTCTTAAATTACCGGAAAGGGCTATCGTCAACGCATGTGTTCCACTGATCAGCTGCGGCCTTACTAAGGCGTCCTCCGCGCGGAACACATCGGCATATACCTTTTCCAGCGTATCCCTTCCGATATCATTATAGCCATAACCGGTAGTCGCTGCAAAATGCACATCGCTCAACCGGTTATCCTGCATTGCCTTTAAAACCTTCATCTGGTTTATTTCCGCTGTTTTATCAATAGAATTAAATCGTTCTGACAGATCTTTCTCGATATCCTCGCAGAACGAAATTACTTTTGCATCGATTCCCAAGGTATAATATACTTCCTTTAATTCCGGTTTTTCCAACATCTTTTCCTCCTGGTTTCTCATTACGACATGACCTTTTCAGCAAGCAAATCTTCCATTTTCCTATCTGAACTATAGGATCCGCATTCTGCTGTAATGATCCGTCATACTTACCTGCTTCCTTCATGTGTTTTACTACTTGTTTTACTACTTATTTCTTTTATAATGCTTTACTCTTATTCATTTCTTTTACATTTTTCTTTTACTTATAGCTTGTACATATAGCTTATATATTTTAATTGTTTTACATAAACTTTTATGTTTACTTAATCCTTTGTATTCAATTTAATTTTTGATCTTGCATTATACTCTTACATTTTACTTTTATATTTCTTTCTTGGTTTACATAATAGTATTATGTAATATAAACATCGCTTTTTCAACACACAACTTATTTCCTTATTTCAACATATGATATTAAGCTCTACATGAGGATATTTTTCTCATGCAAATGATAAAGAATATAGCCTAACACTTCCTGATCCGATATAAATTCTTCCTTATTTACCCAAATTACTTCCTTTTCCCGTTTAAACCAGGTAATCTGGCGCTTTGCAAAATGTCTGGTATCTCTTTTCAATATTTCAACTGCCTCTTCAAGCGTTACTTCACCCTCCAAATAAGCCAGAAGCTCTTTATATCCCAGACCCTGCATGGATACCAATTCTCTTGTATAACCCAGATCTTTGAGTTGTTTTACCTCTTCCAATAAACCGTTCCTAAGCATAAGCTCCACACGCTTATTTATATTCTCATATAAACTTGCTCTATCTCTATTTAATACAAAATAGCAGAACTGATAGGGAGAGGACTTCTGTCTTTGTTCCCTGTTATGCTCCGATATTTTTTCTCCAGTCATTCTTGCATATTCAAGAGCGCGAATTACCTTCTTACTGTTATTGGGGTGGATTGCCACCGCACTATCGGTATCTATTTCCTTCAGCAATTCATACAGATAATCCCCGCCGCGTTCTTCTAAAAGTTGTTCTAATTCCGCCCGGTAAGCAGTATCTGTCTCATTTTCTGTAAAATCTATATCATAAAGTACTGCCTGTATATAGAAGCCGGTCCCGCCAACCAGAATTGGTATTTTATTTTTTTCGTATATCTGCTGTATATATTTCTTAGCCAGCTGTTGAAACTTAACTACATTAAATTCTTCGTCGGGTTCCAGCTCATTCATCAGATAATGCGGTACACCGTCCATCTCTTCCAGTGTTATTTTTGCGGTTCCGATATCCATTTTTCGATAAACCTGCATGGAATCGGCTGAAATAATCTCACCATTTATATTCTTAGCCAGCGCAATGGATAACGCTGTTTTTCCTACCGAGGTTGGTCCGGTTAAAATTATTAATGGTTTCCGGTTCATAGATTTCCTTTCTGATACTCCTTTTGTTAGTTGTAGTAAAAGCGTACAAGCAGGCTCTTGCTTTTTGTTTAGAAACATGACGAATGAATTTAGCCTTACAACACTCGTTTAAATTTACGTTCCAGTTCATATTGGCTCATCGAGACAATTACCGGTCTCCCATGTGGACAGTGATAGGGATTATCCAGTGTCAGCAGCTCCTTAATTAAGACAGAAGCCTCTTCCCCCGATAATACATGATTTGCCTTAACCGCCGCTTTACAGGACAAAGATGCTACCCGTTCCAGTATTGAATTGGCATTCATTGTGCTCACTACCGTATCTTCCGCCAATTCATCAATGAATTCCAGCAGCAATTCCTTCTCGGAAATACCGAATAGATCCGCAGGAACTGCCCTAACAGAGAATTCATTTCCACCAAAATACTCTATTTCATATCCCAGGCTCTCCAATACTTCCTTCTGCCTGTGAAGAAGCTCTTGCTCTCTTAGTG
>JAEZZO010000041.1 GCA_023418475.1 Bacillota bacterium | reverse complement strand
CTTTATCCATAAGTAATGGATAATTAGGGGAAAGGAAAGGTGTAAGCCTTTCAGACTTCTCGAACTGATGTTCAAAGACCTAACTAAAAATTTTGAAAAAAGTGTCTTGACATCATGTACCACTTTATATCCACACTCCAGTTCACGAACAAAACTCTTTGTCATTAGATAATTTGGATGGAGAAAGTGTTTTTCAAGACTATTTACAATGCGTGGAGGACTGTTCAAAAAATAGCATACCAACAATGGTCATTCATTTACCAGATGATACATATCCATTGAATAATAAGGGAATGGAACGATTGAGTGCTATTGTTTTAAAAGCAGAGAATAAAGAAATACAAATTGCATTTGAAAATCTGGGAAATATAAGTAATCTGACGTTTGTATTAGAATCATATAACTCGAAATATGTAGGATACTGTTATGATAGTTGCCATCATAAGAATTATGCACCTAATACTGAATTACTAAAACAGTTTGGTAATCGTTTGATGGCATTGCATCTACAGGACAATGGTGGAAAACATAATCAACATCAATTACCATTTGATGGTAGTATTGACTGGACGGAAGTAATGAATAGAATTTCACAAACAAACTATCAAGGTGCCACATCATTAGAACCAATGAATTGGGATTATGAACAGTTATCAATTCGGGAATTTCTATCGTTAGCATTTCAAAAAGCCAAAAAACTGGATAATATGAGACGGTGATAAATTTCAAATTTTAGGAGGATTTGATTCGCCATTGTTAATAAAAGTTAAATGTTTGGGATACTTCTGTTCCAAGATGGAATGCGACTTTTGAGATAAAGGAATACTTTGAAAATAAAATAGGATGCTCCATATATAATAAATTACCAAATGTAAAAGAAACTACATTTATTGATGCACCTTTGTGGAAACCACCAGTTACATAGAGCTCTTTTTTTATTATAGGGAAATGATGAAATTAATTTAGCGGAGAGGTTGTTTGCATGTATAAAGAAAAATTAGAAACTAAAAATTTAGTCTTAAAAAAAGCATCTATGGATGATGTGAATGATTTGCATTATAATATCTGGTCACAAGAAGAAACTGCAAAATTTATGCTTTGGGTCCCTACAAAAAATATTGAAGAAGCCAGAAACAGGATGATAAAAACTATTGAATTCCAAAAGGACAAGATTGCATATTTAGTATATGAAAAAGAGAGTGGGCAAGCAATTGGATTTGCCGGCATGAAGGAAATAGAAGATAAGGTTTATGAAGATAGTGGAATTGGTATTGGAACAAAATATGTAGGACGTGGTTATGGCAAACAGATTTTGAGGGCATTAGTTGATTATTGTTTTGAAGATTTAGGTGCAATTAAAATTGTATGTTCCTGTAGGTCAGAGAATATAGCATCAAAGAAGATGCAGCTTTCATGTGGCTTTCAGTATTCCCATTCGGAGCCAATGATTGATAAAAGAAATGCATTAAGTTATGTGCTAGATTTTTATGAACTATTCAGGCGTTAATGATTACATTTTTCATACCTTGACAAGCTGGGATTAGAGGAGGTTACAGAAGTGAGTCTGCTATTAGTAAAGTTAGCTACAAAATATAAAAGACATCTGAATGATATGATGGAGGAATGGTATGCCACGGGAGAAAAAATCATTCCTTATGCTATAAGAAGATTAGATTATCGTCAATTTGATGAATATATGAATGCTTTAGAAATTAAAGATGATACAAGCGGCTTTGTTCCTGATTCTACTTTTTTCTGTTTAGATGAGGGAAGAGATATCTTTGTTGGAGCAGTTAATATTCGGCATTATCTTAATGATTCCTTACTCTTAAATGGAGGCCATATTGGAGATGGTGTGAGACCTTCGGAAAGAAGAAAGGGAATAGCAACCGAGATGATTAATCTTGCACTTAATGAATGTAAGAAAATCGGAATAGATAAAGTTTTAATGGTATGTGATAAAGATAATATTGCTTCTACAAAAAGTATTCAGAAAAATGGTGGTATCCTTGAAAACGAAGTTATTGTGGATGGGATTATGGAACAAAGATATTGGATTACTATTGAATGAAAATACTGTTAGTTGTGAGGATGTTATGAGAAATTTGGTTGAATTGAAGGACTTAGCGAGAGAAGAAATATTTCAGATATTTAAACTGGTGGATAGAATCAGGCAGGGAGAATATAACCATTTCCTCTCAGGTAAAACAGTGGTGCTATTTTTCCCGGGTTCAAGTATCAGAACTAGGGTTACATACGAAAAGGGAATCAATTTATTGGGCGGTCATACAATTCTGTTTGATAGTGGTGCATTAAAAAAGAAGGAAAAGGTAGAAGATGTTGTTGGCTATTTAAATAACTGGGCAGATGTGATTGTTGTAAGACATAGTGATATAGAACTTGTAAAAGAGATATCAAAATACGCAAAAAATCCTGTAATCAATGCAATGACAAAAGCCAATCATCCCTGCGAAATACTAGCTGATTTGTATGCACTTTCAAAATTACGAAAAGATTATTTGAAAGCAGAATATTTATATATTGGTCCACCCAGCAATATTGGTCGGACTTGGTTAGAAGCTTCTGATTTACTTGATTTTTCAATTACGCAATGCTGCCCGAGCGGATATGAAATGGAAAGCACAAACATTGTTTATGATATAGCTGATGCGATAATGGATAAGGACATTGTGTTAACTGATTCTCTAAGTAAGGAACAATTACAAGATTTTAATGATTACCAGATTACATGTGAGTTGATGGATAAAGCGAATGATAATGCTTTGATAAATCCGTGCCCTCCATTTTTCAGAGGCGAAGAAGTGACAGATGATGTAATAAGCAGTAAATATTTTGTAGGGTACGATTTTAAAAAATCATTACTCGAAGTACAGCAAGCCATAATAGTTTTTACAATGACAAATTAGAGAGGAAATTTTGTGCAAAAAACATTTTTTGAAATTAAACTTTTTCAAGTGAAACCTGAGAAACTGGAACTATTTGAAGCCATTGCAGACACGATATCGAAAGAACAAATGAAACAACAAGGATGTATAGCAATCAAATATATGAAACGCTTCTATACTATTGATGGTATTGAACTCGGTGAAGCACCAAGAGAATTAACTAAGATTGTAAAATGTGTTAAATACTATTCTTTTTGGGAGTTTGATAGCAAAGAGAATTATGGCAAAGCAACAAAATGGTTCTTTGAAACCTATTTGAAAGAGATTCAAAAACTACTGATTACCCCATTTGACATTAATTGTGGTAATTCACTATAAGAATAATGTTATTGAAAATGTATAAAGGATGATAATAGATATGAGGAGACGATTCGATGAATGAAATAATATATTATGAAAATTCCGTTACAGCAGAAGAATTATGTTACCTGCAGGCAGCGGTAGGATTTGGTCAGGCAAATATAGAACAAGCGGATAAAGCAATAAAAAATAGTTTGTTTTGTGTATCAGCAAAGTTAAATGGTCAAGTTGCTGGTATGGGAAGAATAGTTGGGGATGGAGCACGTATATTCTATTTGCAGGATGTATTTATAGCTCCTGATTATCAGAGAATGGGTATCGGAACAGAGATTGTTACTCGTATGATGAAGTTTATTAAGGAAAATGCTTTCGAACATGCACATACTGCAATTGGACTGATGGCTACGAAAGGAAAGGAAGATTTCTATTTGAAATTAGGATTCCGATTAAGACCTAATGATAAAGAAGGTCATGGTATGATGTATACGATTAATCTGTAACACGATTAAGTAATTTCTTGTTGGAAGTATTGGAGGGTGCTTATGAAAGATGAGATACTAATTACGAATGAAAACAATTTGATTGGAAAGCATAAAGCAGAGCATGAGCCTTATGAATATATAAAATATGAGGTTACTCCACGGGAAGATTTTAGCCAGTGCTATGTTGCGATTTATGAAATTCCTCCGATGAAATCGAATTATCCATATCACTATCATGCAGCGAATACGGAAGTATTTTATATTATCAGTGGACAAGGCATTTTAAGAACACCGAATGGTGACAGAAGCATAAAAGCAGGAGACATTATTGTTTGCCCTCCATCAGAAAATGGAGCACATAAAATAATCAATAATTCAAGCAGTGAAGTGCTGAAATACATAGATTTTGACACGACAAATTCACCCGATATTGTTAGCTATCCAGATTCAGATAAAACGGGATTAATCATTCATAATCAGTCCAGCATGTTTTTCAAAAATAATGATAAAACGAACTATTATGACGATGAAAATATTAACTGAATTGCTTGAGGTGTATAATGGATATAACGATAGGAATAGAAAATATTAATTCTTCTGATGCCATTACATTAATGGATGAACTATCAGCGGAATTGAACATATTACAGGAAATAGCGGTAGAGGTAGTTTTGACAACTCCGATATCAATAATTCAAGGTCAATATTTGTAATTGCAAGGGAAAGTGATATAGCGGTTGGATGCGGAGCATTTCGTGAAGTATCTGATGACACAGCAGAGATTAAACGAATGTATGCCAAGAAAAAATCAGTAGGAGTAGGTGGCAAAATCCTTGCTCATCTGGAGGAACAGGCGAAGGAAATTGGATACAGCAGAATTGTCTTGGAAACAAGAAAGTGTAATGAAAAGGCAGTGTCCTTTTATCAGCATCACGGATATAGAGTGATAAAAAATTATGGAAAGTATGTAGAGATGCCAGAGGCTGTATGTTTCGAAAAAATACTCGAATGATTCTAAGTTAGGAGTTATAATGAAAACTTTAATATTTAATGGCTCTCCCAGAAAAGAAGGAGATACCGTCAGCTTGATAAACAAAGTTATAGCGAATCTAAACGGTGAATATAAAATTGTCAATGCTTATGATTGTGGTATTCATCCATGTGTTGACTGTAGGTACTGCTGGAAGAATTCTGGCTGTTGTATTGACGATGGAATGCAGGAAATTTATGAATATATACAAGAATGTGACAATGTTTTAATCGCATCACCAATTTATTTTTCAGAGCTAACAGGTGCATTATTGAATGTAGGAAGCCGCTTGCAAACTTATTTTAGCGCCAAGTTCTTTAGAAAAGAGATGGACATAGAAAAATCTAAAAAAGGTGCAGTAATTCTAGTGGGTGGTGGAGATGGAAATCTTAATAAGGCATTTGATACAGCCTGCTGTCTACTTCATCACATGAATACTTATGATATTTTGCCTGCAGTAATCAGTCATGATACGAATAATAGACCTGCTGTGAATGATGAGGCTACATTAGCAGGTGTGAATAATATTATAGGATTTTTTAATGAGTAATATAATGATACATTCAGGGAGAAATGTAATGGATGGAAAACTGCGTAATATGGCAGGAGTATATATTATAGATAGGGACAGGATGCTTTTATTGTACAGAATTGGTTCAAGAGTTGTGGAGCCTTCCTGGTGTAACATCGGAGGACATATGGAAAAAGAAGAAATTAATGATACAAAAGCAGGCATGCTTCGTGAATTAAATGAAGAAATAGGCTTAACTGAATCTGACCTTTCGGATATAGCACTTAGATATGTTACTTTACGATTGAAAAATGGAGAGATACGCCAGAATTATTATTTCTTTGCGAATTTAAATAATCAAGAATTACAATTGACAGAATGTAATGAAGGAATATTAAAATGGGTTGAAATTAATCAAGTACTTGAACTTGAAATGCCATTCACTGCGAAAGAAGTATTGCAACATTACTTATCTATCGGAAGATATTCGAATAATGTCTATACCGGGATAGCCACAGATAAGCAGGTAATCATTCATGAATTGAATGAGTTCTAATAATATGTGAGGTAAAGATGATTACATACAAGGAAATTAACAGAGAATACTTTAAAAAATATGATGAAATCGATATGATAGTTCATGTAAAAAGCATATATCGATTAAAAAAGATAAATAGAGGACTGGCTGGTATTTTGTTAAGCGAGGAAAAAGTTGACGGATACTTGAAAGACTTGGGTGAATACGAATGTGCCGGGGATTATGAAAAAGAATTTGATATATCTAATTGGGGATTTTATATGGCTTTTGATAATGATAAGCCGGTAGGTGCAGTTACAATTGCATCCAGAACTAAAAATGTTAATATGCTGGATGGGAGAGATGATTTAGCGGTATTATGGGATATTAGAGTATCAGATAGTTATAAGCATATAGGCATTGGACAAAATTTATTTGATTTGGTAGTCGATTGGTGTAAAGACAAGGGTATGAAGCAATTAAAAATTGAATGTCAGAATAATAATGTACCCGCATGTAACTTTTATCATAAACAAGGTGCTGTTCTATCAAAACTTGATGAATATGCTTATTATCAGGAGGAAGAGTGCAGAGATGAAGTTCAGCTGATATGGTATCTGAACATATAGGTTGCTTGGAAAATTAGATAGGAGAACTGCGATGAATAGGATAGAGAAAGTAAGGGAATATGTTGATTCAGAATTATTAAATATGACCGATGTTGTAGAGAGAAGGTGTGGTTATCTTCATCTGTACGGAGTATCACAAGCATGTGCCTTAATTGCATTGAAGAGGAATGAAAATGTTGAATTGGCAACGATTGCCGGAATGCTTCATGACATCTATTCCTATTCAACTATGGACACGAAAGACCATGCGCATAAGGGGGCAACCATGACAAGGGATATCCTTAACTCTTTAGGGAGTTTCAATGAGGATGAAATTGAAATGATTTGTTCTGCTATATATAACCATAGTGATAAAGGTTCCAGACATTCATCATTTACTGAAGTGTTAATTGATGCTGATGTTATGCAACATTGTCTTTATAACTTACTTTTTGATGTGAACTTACATGAAAAGGATAGATTTGAAAGTCTGAAAGTGGAATTCGGGTTGTAATTCATATTTTGTTGACTTAATGAAATATAGCAAAAGACATTTTCAATCCACCACTAGAACAGGAGAAAGCATTATGGAGATAGCAGTCTTGTCAGATATTCATGGCAACTATATAGCGTTGGAACGATGCCTTGAACATGCATTTTCACAAAACATTGATATATTTATTTTTTTAGGGGATTACATTGGTGAATTAGCATACCCTGAAAGAACTATGCAGGTTTTATATGATTTGAATGATAGGTATAAATGCTATTTTATCAAAGGAAATAAAGAAGATTATTGGCTCAATTATATAACTGAAGGGGAACAAGGTTGGAAAGACAAAGATTCAACGACGGGTTCACTACTCTATGCATATAATTCGATTAAAGCCAGAGATATAGATTTCATTGAAAAGCTTCAATTGGTAATGGAACTAAAGCTAACTGGTTTACCTGCTATTACGTTATGCCATGGTTCACCACGTAATAATAATCAAAAATTACTGCCTAATGATGATAGGACTATTGAGGTTATAAACATTGTGGAAACACCTATCATACTATGCGGACATTCACATATACAGAGAAAGTTTATACATAATGATAAATGCGTTTTGAATCCAGGCTCGGTTGGTGTACCTCTTTTTAGTAAAGGTGAGACACAGTTTATGATTTTACATGGAAATGACGGAAAATGGGTGGAGGAATTTATCGGCTTAAAATATGACGTAGACCGAGTAATCTTAGATATGCATGAGGAGAAACTTGATGAACATGCTCCTTGTTGGAGCAAGATAACTGAGCATATCTTGCGTGGTGGCAATACGTCCCATGGAACAGTATTATTAAGAGCTATGGAATTGTGTAGAGAAGAAACCGGAAAATGTGTGTGGCCGGATATCCCAGAAGAATGTTGGGAGCAGGCGGTTAATGAGATGATAGGATGAAGGCGCTTAGCTTGCGTGATATGAAAATGAGGAGGAGACATTGAATGGCAATATTTTATCTTGTAAGACACGGACAACCAGATTATAGTCCTTGTGATGAACGAGGATATATCGGACATGGAAGAGATTTGGCGCCATTGTCAGATGAAGGGATACAACAGGCAGAACGGACAGCAAAGGATGTAAGATTAATGGGTGCAGACATTATTGTCTCATCGCCCTATACCAGAGCTTTGCAAACGGCTGCAATCATTTCTAAGAAAACAGGAATCGATATAAAGGTGGAAACGGATTTACATGAATGGATGCCGGATATAACCTTTCAATATAAAGAATTCTCAGAATGCATACAACTAACTAAAGGTTTTAATCAGCATCGAGGAGTCTATACTGATGGAGAAACACCAAAATGGGAATGTCTCCAGCATTTAAGAGAACGGGTAAGAAAAGTCGCTGATAAATATGCAGATTATAACAAAGTTATCATTGTGTGTCATGGGATGGTTATAAGAACATTAACTTATGTAGAAGAGATTAAGCCGGCAGAGATTATTGAATGTGAATACGCGGTAGGGCAACCGGATTGTACCTATTCATTTTATTAAATAGAATTGAGGGGGATTTTTATGATAATTAGAACCGCAATTAAATCTGATATTGTTGATATAAATAAATTGTTTATTGAACTAGATGCAGATAGTGTACGATATCAACCTGAACATTTTCAATTAGGAAACAGAACGGACGAGTATTTGCTTGAAATCATAAATAATCCAGAATCTGACTTTATAGTTGCGGTTATCGATGATAATGTAGTAGGATTTTCGCTAGTCTTTGAAAAAGAAGTAAAAGGATTAAGTTTATTAATCCCATGTAAATATGCATATCTGCAAGATTTTGTAGTAAAACAAGAGTGTAGGAATAGAGGTATTGGAACACAGCTATTAGATGGCTCAAAAAAGTGGGCGAAGGAACATGGAATGGGGTATTTAAGGCTATCTGTTTTTCCTACAAATGATAGTGGGATACGCTTTTATAAACGTCATGGGTTAATGGAACAAATGGTTACGATGGAATGTTCATTAATTTAATATTCTGATAGGGAAATTAGGTATAGGGGAGTTTTTATGCAATATAAATTGACTAACTTATCTATAAACGATGGAAAAGATATTAGAGATGCGTTAGGCCGCGTTAGGGATTGTTTGGAGTCCGCGAAGAATAATCGTATCATTGATGTTAATCCATGTTTTGAGATTAACGTTCCATGGGAAAATAGGCAAGTTCTCAGAAGATTCTTGACGCACGAGGAACAAGACACTTATCTGCGCGAGGTAGAACATAACTGGTATAAGGAAATGTTTTATATAATGTTCCTAACGGGTATGAGAATCGGTGAGGTTGGTGGGTTAAAGTGGAGTGATGTTGATTTCGATAATAAGTGTATCCATATTAACCGCTCTCTATCTTGTAATTATGAGAAAGGTGTTAAAAAGATTCTCTTAACAACACCAAAGACTCATAATTCTTACAGAAAGATAAAATTTATGGGTGAAGCTGAAGAAATGTTCTTGTCACAAAAGAAAAAAGTTGATAAACTAAAAAAGGAGCTTGGAAAGAGATTCAGAAGCGATGGAGAATTTAGTGATTTAGTTTTTGTAACGACAATGGGTTCTCCGGTATTACGTTATCATGCAGAAAAAGAAGTTAAAAAGGTTGTAGCTGCAATTAATCAAAAAGAAGCATTTGAATCTGTCAGAGAACAGCGTGAACCTAAAATGTTTGAAGATATGTATCCTCACGCATTTAGCATTATAAAAGATAGGAGGCTTGGAAGCCCGGAGATGCGTTATATAACGTGTTTAACGGGTTTTCAAGCCTGTTTTTTATATCTTGTAAACTTACTTGAAAGACCTAAAGGAAAGGTATGGCTTATCAATTAGACAGATTGAGAGATTGACAGGAATTAGTAGTGGGATAATACAAAGAATATAACGTGACGACACCCTGTCTCCCAATTCCTATCTAACCATTGACTTTATTTACCACATCTGATAGTATCATAAAATAGTATTATATCATATCATTTGTCGGGTTAACCATAATAATGAAATAAACTCGAGAGGAAATATAGTATAGGAGCTGTAGACATAAGATAGTACTAATTTTGGCTAGTACTAAAGGTATGCGCAGAGATGGAGAAAGATATAAATAAAAAAATATTAGCTCTAATATTTGTAATAATATTCACAAGCTTTTTAGTTAACTTAGATGTTGTAACAGTAGATGCAAAGAGTAGTGATATAACAGTAGATGATGTATATAAGATCATTAGGGACAACCTTTTAAAGCATAAGGAAACATTTACAATCGAAATGAATAGTGATACTTATAGCAAACTAAGCAATGAAGACGATGTAATACAAATGGCTACTGATATTGATCAGAAGGATACCTCCAAGGACGGAGATTATCTTATGTATTCCCTTATCGGTTGGAGGTATAGTTGGGAGTTTAAAAAGGGTGGGGGATATATCGAAAAAGCGTCACTTACAGTGAATGTTTTATACAGTTCAACTCTCAAGCAGGAGAAAATGGTTGATACTAAGATAAAAAGTGTGTTAGACAGCTTAAAGCTGGAGGGCAAATCCGATTACAGCAAGGTTAAAGCAATCCATGATTACATAATTAAAAGAGTCAGCTATGATTTCACCTATGAAAAATATTCCGCATATAATGCATTGATAGAGAAATCCTCCGTATGTCGGGGGTATGCTTCAGCAGCATACCGGATGTTTACAGATGCAGGTATTGAATGCAGGATAATAGGCACAGTTGATCATACCTGGAATATCGTTAAGGTAAATGGAAAGTGGTATAATATCGATCTGACTTGGGATGATCCAAATAAGAGTAAAGGTCCACAGGTAATATATGATTATTTTCTTAAGAATGCAGCAGGCTTTAAGGACCACGCCGGATATAAGGAAATTATGACAAAAGAATTTACTTCAAAATATCCGATTGCGAAGGATAGTTATAAACTTAAAAAATAAAAGTAAGAAAAGACATTGGGTGATAGGTACCGCACAGTAACAATAATAGAAGTAAAGAGGTTTAAATGTTGTTTTGTGCGGTAACTGTTACCCAATGTCTTTGTAGGATGGCTATCGAAAGGTTCCGAGCATCTCTATGCCTGTGATATTCGTCATAGCAATTGTGCTTATGATATATTTGAAATGAAATTATAGAAATAATTATCTTTGACCTATCACGATAATAATTCATTGGCAAGTTTATATTGCTATTATAATATGAAGCATATTAAATACCGCTCATATATACTGAGCAAAGGGTAAGATGTTAAATAAAAATATGTATGACTATATTAAGAGAGTAGTCATATTTTTTTTGTTAATATTTATTTGTTTAATAATTATAAGGAGGCGTTTTATGATGAACGCAGAATATCGAATAATTGAAATGGATACATTACCAAGAGCAAATAGGCATATACGTGTGATGTGGATGGAGTATTATATAATGAGGGGGGTGCAGAGTCTACACCCGAAGTGGAAAAATGAAGGTTAAAAGGGGGATTATGTTTTTCTTCTAATTAACAATTCTAAAATACGAGATTAAATATTTATGCAAAATATTTGAGTGCGATTTTGACCAGGAGTCTATTATTTTTGATAAAAAGATGGTTACTTTTTTCGAAAATGAATTAAAGAGATATACCTTCTGGTATAATAAGTGGAAGAGCACGTTTAATAATTTGAGCCGATTTTATCATACTTGTCTTGAGTTTCCGTAAACTGTAGTCCGAAAATGAATAAATCTAACCAAAGTGCCAATCTGCTATTTTTTGAAAGGTACTTGAGTGGCAGTTACTGGACTAGAAGTACTTTAATAAGCCCCGCCTAAG
>JAEZZO010000037.1 GCA_023418475.1 Bacillota bacterium | reverse complement strand
AAAGGTCTTTGTTGCGGTTGCAACATAATTACTGCGGGAGCTGTTTCTGGTTGTCTCGGTATTATTTAGCTGATCGGTGCCGTTTACCGCAATGGTTCGAAACTGTACGGTATAGGTACCCTCCTGTATCCACATCGGAATACAAAATCGTTCTGTGGATCGTCCGAGAATAATCCAGGTTCCCGCTTTTATATATTGATCATTTGCTTTGTTTTTATCATTCAGGGTATCGATATAAATATCAAATGGCAGCTTCATTTCATTCCGGACGATGCCATTACTTTTTGCGATATAGGATACCTTGTCGGGATCAATAAAGGAGCGGGAGAAGTCCCTGGTATAATAGCCAAGACGCGGGCTGTGCTGGAGAGTGTTTGAAATTCTTACGGTAAAGTCATTTAAGGAGGTGTCCGGGTCCAGTACGATTTGTATCGCATCTTCTACCGGCTTTATAAGCTGTGTCCACCTGGCATTGTCTGCGCTTATAACCGGATCACAAATCACAGGGGTATGCAAAATAATTTACATCGACATGGTAATTCAGGGAGGATACCATGGTATTGACGCTTTGGGAATGGCGCTGATAGGTAACACTTCCGTTGGAGGAATAGGTGCCATTCTTTTTTAGTGCATCAATAACTTTGCCTTCCGTATACAGGCCTTTATCCTCGGATATGGTTTTACACTGTACAAGATAAGAAAGATTGGGAGCGGAAGCTATTTTCAGACTGTATGCATTAGACAGGACGGTGTTACCGCCGAATAGAATGGAATCGCTTCTTACCTGTGCTTCATCGGTTTGTGCCCAGGCGTAGGGGGTTAAATCCTGACGTTCAATTTCGGGTCTGGCAGAGGTGTCCGATGTGATCGGTTTTTCCGCATATACATCAATTCCGCTTGTTACCTGCTTAGGAGCAGTTACATGACTGCTTAAGCCGGAGCTGTGCCAGGTGGTGAGGGCGGGAATGTTGAGGTATTTGCTGTTACCGGTCAGCTTTACCTTTCCCTCCGGAAGAGAATAATTCGTAACTTCGGCGGTATTTACATAGTAATATTGCAGCTTCGCTATTTCCCAGTAGGAATAGGCTCTCTCTACCTTGATTGTCTGCGTGTCTATTACTTCTTCCGTTATTTCCTTCGGTCCTCCGTATTCCTCTGGGGTAGCTGTAAAGTACTTTATGGTGAATGCATTCTGACCGGGACATAATAAGCTATTTTACCGGTATGGTTTTCCAGGAGAACGCCCAGTAAATAATCCTTGGTTTTGACATATACGTGCTGGCTTTCGGTAGTAGCGATACCCTCCTTGGAGGTAAAATAGGGTGAGGTATATTTATCACCGTTAATTACGCCATAAGGAGCCGGGGTATCCATGGGGACCTCAATTGGCGCCTCTTTCTCCGGCACAACAATCTCCGGAATGGATGTATTATAATAGAACTTCAATGTAACTATCGTTCCGGTTTGTGCAGCGGATGGTATTCGGAAGGCTGCGGTTGCACCGGTTCCTCCTGCGGAGGAACTCCCGGAGGAGGTATCATAGTCATAGTTCCATTTATTCCGGTAGGTATAGGTAAGACCATTCACCGTCCTTGAAGCTTCGGCTGTTTTCGAGACGGACTGGTTTCCCGTAATGGTTTCCTTCGAAATCTCTTCAATCAGGCTGCCGCCGTCAGTGACCATAATCACCCGAAGTGTAATTGATCCGCTATCCTGCGGAACTTTCCCATCATAATAAATCCTGACCAGAATGCCTCCGGTGATTTTATTAGCCGAGGGAGCTTTGAAAGAAATCCTGGTACCGTTTCCGGTTTTTGTTGTAATATCCGCGGAGGGGGATTGATAGGACCAGTCCCAGGCATTGGTATAGGCAAAGCTGCTGAGACTGGATTTAACAGCTGTGGTGTTCGTATAAACCGAATCGGCTGATACTGTTCCACTACCCAGCTGCTGTATCTCTTTTCCGGTTGATTTGTTAACAGCTATAATGGCTACCGGAATTGTTCCGGGTGGAGTATACTTGTAATATACATTGACAAGCACCGTACTACCCGGTTTCACATCTGCGGGAATAGTAAAAGCAAGCTTATCTCCTGCGTTTGTTGTTTTTTTTGATTTTAGAGAGGTATATACCGAAGAGCCATCTTTCCTATCTTGGTACGCATAATTTACGGTTTTAGTATAGGTCTTCTTATCTTTCTCCACTGTTAAGTCCACTGCCTGGTTGAATGATTCTCCTGCAGATACCGACCCTGCATATAGATTGTCCTTAAGGACAGTGTCTTTGTTATCGACGTCTACTGCTTTGATATGTATTTTTGCGGAAGGTGTTACCGGTTCATAAATAGCATAAAAGGTGACAATTGAATCCTTTTTGGCATTACACCAACAAAGCTACTGTCATTTTCTTCATTTGCATATCCCCTATTATCGATATGTTTTAGGCGTTTGCAAAACTCAAAAATTATATTAATTGTATAGTTTTGCAATTGCCTATCGGTATGTTTTAGTTTTCCTGTGTTATGATATTACAATGGTAATCTGGGATAATATGATAAATTATTCATATATCTCTGGTTAATACATAGGATGATCCTCTATGCTTACTATTTAAATTATATTATCATTCCTTCTTCTGGATTTACGGATGAAAATCTAAATTCCTATGATATATGAAATTAATATGACAGCCTGAAAAAATCCTGGCCAGTAGAAATGATATTATGATATTTATAGTATAATTGATAAGCTTTTATCTGTAAATCCAAAAGATAATATTTGTTATAATTATCCATTATATAACGTATTTTTTAGTGATATTTACAGTAAATTATCGAAGACTATCATGCCGTACAATTTAATATAGAGACAGCATTTCGGGTCAGTGATAGTATATTAGATGCAATCGAACGTTTGGAGGACCATCCTGATTCCGGATCAATGACACCAGATTCATGGTTAAACCGTATGGGATATCGGATGATTATCAGTGAAAAGTATGTTGCAATTCACCGGCATATTGGAGATGCTGTATTTATATTTATCATATTGCAAATACGCAGACTGATTATACGCAACTGTTTTATTAATTATTTTCACTTGACCTTTTCCGGGTGTGGGTTGGAATGCATCATTTTCTTATTATATCTATAATTTTTCTATAACCTCTTCTACAACATGAATAAATTCTCTCAAAAGAAAAGACAGCCATTTATCAATGTGCCAGACAAGATAAGCTGAGCTTTGATTTCATAATCACATAGATAATTTTAAGCAGAACCAATTTTCCGGCATTTATTTCTGCACCTGCAGTGGCTTTGGGAAGGAAAAAGAACATAGTATTATGAAGTGGATTTTATCAAAGATAGAAGAAAATCGTTTCCATTGGCAAAACATTATGATAAAGAATGAAGGCAGGTTAGTAGTGTGCGTCGATTGTAGTGCAGTTAGAAGGAAATGACGAGATATTTTCGTTTGATTATCAATAGAATAATAAATAAAGAGCAAAATTCCACGAAGTGAATCCTGCTCTTTATTGAAATGATTTCATTATTCAGATATATTATTGGGAATGAAGGGAATGAACATAAATTATGTGTAATTTAAAAAGTCTTTTTTCTCAAGTTCATAATCAATTGTGGATTGTAGCTCTCCTAGCTGATCCTTCCACGCATCTACATTTACACGTATCTTCTTAAATCCTAATTTTTCATAAACATGTTGTGCTCTTAGGTTTTTTCGATTCGTACCTAATACTATCTTCTTATAACCTAAATCTTGAAAAAGAGCATTTATTAGCATAGAAAGCAACTTCCTTCCATAACCCTTCTCCTGTTTTGTAAAATCACATATCTTTATACCGATTAATGCTATCTCATTGCCCTGGTTTCTATAATTCATCTCGCCAACAGGCAATCCGTCAACTTCAATAATAAGACGTCGATGAATTTCATCCGTATCACCTGACAGCTGTTGTATGATTATTTCTTCTGATGTTCCAAGTCCATTAGGGTATCCGGCATGAGCCATAACTTTTCCATCATTCCACCATTTACATAATATAGAAGCATCATTTGAAGTTGCATTTCTAATCGTTAAATTATTATTTCTTATATACAAATAATATCCTCCAATTTTTCCGGAGGGTTAAATTATAGTCGCCCTCCTTAAGCTTGTAAATCTAACGTTACTATTACTTCTCATCTTATATCACCCTTTCACAATTATTTTAAACACAAGGTATACTATCATCGCCTTTTTACTCTGCAATTAATATTTACCACCTATTCATTGATCTGAAAATATATCGTTCCTCCTTTACCAAGGAATTGAAATCATATCACGAGTAATTTCATCAAGACAATGTGCTCCGCACATTGTCATTGTTTCCACCAGTTCATTTCCTATTTTATCAACATATGTTTTTATGCCATCCTCTTCTCCACCATACAGTGCTGTTACAAATGGTCTGGCAATCAAAACAGCATCCGCCCCCAAAGCAAGCGCTTTAAAAACATCTGCACCGCTTCGGATACCACCATCAACAAAGATTTTCATATCATTACCTGCCGCATCAATGATATCCTTTAATACTTCCGCCGTTGATTGACATTGATCTAATACTCTTCCTCCATGATTAGAAACAACAATGGCACTTGCACCTGCTTCTTTTGCTTTTAATGCTCCTTGTATCGTCATAATCCCCTTAACAATAAATGGCTTATCATCGCACGCTGCTATGATCTGCTGTAATTCATCTACCGATTTACTTCCGGCAGGAGGTGTCATATTTTTCAAAAAAGGCAATCCCGCTGCATCAATATCCATAGCTACTGCAATCGCATTTGACTGTTTGACATAATCCAATTTTTCGATAATAATATCATAATTCCAAGGTTTAACAGTTGGAATACCTATGCCCTGTTCTTTTCTGATGGCCTTCGTTGCTGCTTTCATTACTTCCGGGTTTGTCCCATCACCGGTAAATGCCAGTATTCCTTGTTTTACACAAGAAGAAACAAGGATATCATTATATGACATGTCACTATATTTATCACCATAATGAAGATTAACTGCTCCTACTGGACCGGCGAAAATCGGGTATTGGAACGTATGATCAAATAATTGGATACTTGTGTCAATTTCTTTATTTTCAACTAATGTATCCATATGAATTCGAATTTCTTTCCATTTATCATAATTTCTTATTGCCACATCACCAATTCCCTTAGCGCCAGGTCCCGGAATTTTATTTTTGCAGGCTCTTCCATTACATTCATTACAAGCTATACAATTATCTCCTATACAGGTTCTTGCCTTTACTAATATCTCATTATATGTCATCGTGATACTCCTTTACTTG
>JAEZZO010000031.1 GCA_023418475.1 Bacillota bacterium | reverse complement strand
CCCAATAACTACACGGAACCGGTTGTGGTAAATATGGCAGATGGATGGAGAGAAGGAACGTGCGAGTACCCGGGGAGATCTGTATGGAACGCCTTGAAAGAGGTAACTATTATCGCAAGGTAATACTGAACATACAGAAGTCAGCAGAGGTCGTAGTAACCGAAAGGTGAAGGACCGAATCAGTAGGAGTCCCAAGTATGACCGAGAAAGGAGAAATGGCTGATGAAGGCAGAAAACTCTGAAAACAGAGACTGTCCGCAAAGAGATAGTGCGGAACAGGAAGGGTATGTGGAAGTGCGTAGGTCATTCCGCTCGATATGGGAAGAAAGGGATAGTGCACTTTCTTCCCGAAGGTCTGTTCAGAGCATACGACCGGCACTCGAAAAGGTAAAGGTATATGAGTTACACATACGTTGGCGGTCAACATAGCTTTAACAAAAGAAAGACTGATACACAATGGCTTTTATGACCTGGCCACTGCATATCAGTCTGTGCACGTCAACTATTGAAAGCGCCGTGTACCGAACGGTACGCACGGTGCTGTGAGAGGACGGCGGTTAGTCACCGCCTCCTACTCGATTTAACTACTTTAATGTGATACTGTATTGTGACTATTTTAGGTCAAAAGACTTCTTTAAATACTTATCAAGATCATTGGTCATAGTACTGGAAGAGCCAGGCTTGTCAGCGGTATTAAAGAATTTTCTTAAAGCTGTATTTAAATCACTTGTTGAAATCTTATCTAATTCCGTATGATCACTGAAATACTTCTCCAGCTTAGATACATTATCCTGTGAGGTTACAATAACGGTGCAGGTATCACGTTTTTGAACTCCGCTGTCATCCAGAGCATCTATGTAAGCATTAATGGAAGTCAACCCATAATCATTGGCAGTAATTCTTCCACCGGGACTGACCGATACAATTGTTGCATCTGAACTATCATAAGTTGCATTTTCACCGGTGTTAGAAGGTTTTAGAATAACATCTAAAGTATTCGTATTATTGATACCGATTATTACACGGGACTGAGTCCATTTAACACTGATTGCAGCAGGGCCTACCGTTACATTACAAATTAAGCTGGTAGCATCGGTACCATCCTTAATGATAACAGTGATAACAGTATTACCTACTTTATTGCCGGTAATAATTCCGCTGTCACTCACAGAAGCAACGTCTTTATCATCGGATTTGTAAGTTACCTTAGCATTAGCACCAACATTATAAATATTGAGTGAAATTGTTTTGCCTTTTGCCAAAATTACGCTTGATAAACTAAGCTGATAATTCTTACTTTTTTCCTTCCCGGTTTCTGCTGCCTGTACCGTCGTTAAACCACTTGGAAGATACGGGGAAAGTAAAGTAAAGAAAAGAAGTAAGCCAAGCAGAATAAAGCATTTGGTAAATATTTTCTTTTTCATGGCTATTCCTCCAGTTATGGAAATTCCTTATGTCACATCGTACCTATTCTTCCTATATAATATAATAAGTTTTTGTCAGAAAAGTGTCATAATAAAGAAACTGACTAATAATTAATTAATATATAGCAAAACTTTTTAATCTAATTTTGATACGAATGAAACAATCAGCATTGATTGACTGATAAATAAAGAAGTTTAAGAAATTGTTAAGAAAGTAAGATTTATATTACTATATTTTAAAATTTTATGAAATTAATTGTTTTGCACTTGTTTTCAAGTTGTCTTATAAGATATAATGAATTCGTATGAACGCAAATGACAAATGAAAGCAGAGTTGTGAAGGGAGATATGATAATGCAGCATATACTAATCGCTGATGATAATCGTGATATAACAGACATTTTATCAACCTATTCAAGAATGGAAGGCTTTGAGCCGGTAATAGCCGGTGATGGTGAAGAAGCTTTTAAGCTGTTTTCGGAATATAATCCGGAGGTTGTATTATTGGATGTAATGATGCCAAAGGAAGATGGTTATGAGGTTTGCAGGAAAATTAGAAGTAAATCCAATGTGCCGGTAATTCTGATTACGGCAAGAGGTGAGGATTTTGATAAAATTATGGGACTTGATATTGGAGCAGATGATTATATTGTAAAACCCTTCAGTCCCAGAGAGGTTATGGCCAGAGTAAGGGCAGTAATGAGAAGAATGACAAAGACGACGAAGGAAGTATCCTCGGAGAATATTTTGTCAATTAATAATCTTTTAATTAACCTCGAGGAATACACATTACATATCAGCGATCATAAGATCGCACTTACCAAGAAGGAAATTGAGACGATGTGGACATTGGCATCAAATCCCAATAAAGTATTTACAAGAGATAATCTGCTGGATAGTTTATGGGGGTTTGATTATTTTGGAGATAGCAGGACGGTTGATTCACATATTAAACGCCTTCGCTCAAAATTGGATGTGATTGAGCATCCTGCCTGGAATATTAAAACCATATGGGGCGTCGGTTACAAATTTGAAATTGAGGAAAAGTAGGGAAATCCATGTCTAAGGATAATAAAGTACATATCTACAACCGATTGTTTTTTAAGTTGTATGGGAATTATGCCATGATGCTCATTGTTACAGCAGCTTTAATCGGATTTATTTTCATGTGGCAATTTCAAGATATGACTAGAAAAAATATTGTTTCTGAATTGAAGAAGCAGGCTGTAATAGTAAGCAGGAAGACAACAGATTATATTAAAGACAATGATGAGAATATTTATCAAAAATATTTGGAGTACATATCTTCTCTAAGAGATGTGAACAACTGGGATATCTGGACTTATTCCAATCCGGATGCTACCACGCCGATGAAAGATGACATGCTTACCGGAGATCGTTATGAGGATATTCTTAATATGCCGGAATATGCCCAGTATATTCCGATTATTAAAAATGCATTTAAGGGTATTACCGACAGCGAAGAAAGCTATGATAAGATTTATGAAGTGAATACAATAACGGTAGGATGTCCTATTAAGGGAAAAAATGGTGAAGTTGTCGGAGCAATACTGGTAAAACAGCCATATTTCGAGAAGCCGGAGATTGTATCCAACAGTTTATCACTCATTGTAATCAGTATAATCATATCGCTTGGAATTTCATTTGTTATAGTAATTATTTTTGCAACGGAATTATCAATGCCTATCTCTAGAATGAGAATTACCGCCCTGGAACTAGCTGCTGGTAATTATCAAAGCAAAACAGGCATTAAGCGAAACGATGAAATTGGTGATCTGGCTAAAACAGTAGATGTACTTTCTGAAAAACTCCTGGAAAATGATACAGAACGTAAAAAATTGGATCAAATGAGACTGGATTTTTTTGCTAATGTATCACATGAGCTTAGAACACCCATCACTGTAATCCGTGCATATACGGAGGCGCTTTCAGACGGTGTGGTGCAGGATAGTGAGAAAGTTGACCAGTATTATAACAGAATGCTATCTGAATGTAAATCAATGGAACGTCTGGTGGGAGATTTATTGACGCTTTCGAAAATGCAAAATCCTGATTTTGCAATCGAGAAGGAGCCGGTTAATATTCAACAGGTTTTTGATGATATTATGCGTAGTGCAGGAACGATAGCACAAAAGAAAAATATAGCGATTGAGGTAATAAAAGACAGTCCCTGTTCCATGATTCTGGGAGATTATGACCGAATTAGGCAAATGTTTATGGTAATTCTTGATAATGCGATTAAATTTTCCGAACAGAATAAAATGGTACACATAAATCTTTCAAAGACGGACAAAATAAAAGTATCAATAAGAGATGAGGGAGTTGGAATTGAAGCTTCTGATATTTCAAATATCTTTGAGAAATTTTATAAGTCTAATCTTCGGCAGAATGAAAGCGGTACCGGCCTTGGCCTTGCAATTGCCAAGCAGATAGCTTTGAAGCATGATGGTACGATTGAGGTAAATTCAACACCTGGTATCGGATCTGAATTTGTTTTTACATTTCCGGTACTTGAGTTATAACGGTGCATATAATTTCCAATTAAATTAACGATAAAAATCTTGAAAAATAGCGAATGATAGGTTATAATGAAGAAAATGAATTCCTGGAATGTTCGATACTCTTGTTATTTTGAACCTACATGATGTAATAAGGGATTCCTATATTCGTAAGTGGATGTCAGGCCATCGTTTGCAGTGGAAGGCAGAAGTTTATGTGCGGTTACCCACCTAGCTTGGCTAGGAGTCAAAATACAGGAAACGGCATTTTGGGTATAATACGAATGATGAAAGCGGCTTTTGCCGCTTTTTTTATTACATAGGAAAGTTCGTCCTATGTAATAAAAATCTTCCGGGAGGATGCGCAGCTTCGCGCGCGGAACAAAGCACTATATCTTGGATACACAGCTCGGAATTCGACTAGACTGGAATATGCGCGCATATTTTTATTTGATTTACTTGTTTTTTTTAGCATGTAAATTTATAATAAGCTTTAAATATAAATAGATACTGAATGATTAATATATGTTTATAGGTGAAACTATATTGACATTCAAATTGTATACACAAAAAGCACATATTTCTCCGCTCCTTCCGCCCCAGAACATGTGCTTTTATGTGCATACAATTAATATAATTCTTGCGTTTCGCTATTACCAAATATTATCGAATGCCATAAGCCTAAAAATGATTTGCTGGATGAATATATGTACTCATATTTAAATCAGGCTTTTGAAAATCAAATTATAATATGTTTATTGAAAGTAGGAGTAGATCCGTTAACATAGATTTTGTATATATCTGCAAGAGAGGAAGAGAAAAGAAAATGAACGAAATGCTTAATCATGGGATTGTTGAAGTAGCTACATTAACACCCCTGTCAATTCAAATCGGAGATCCGACTTATAATGTTGACAGAATGCTGGAGCTTATTCATGAGGTGAATAAAAAAAATAGCACCGGTGAACAGCAGACTAGGATAGTGGTATTCCCTGAGCTTTGTATAACCGGATATACTTGCGGAGATTTATTTAATCAATCCATACTGATTAATAGCGCGATGAATGAATTGTTTCGATTTGCCGAAAATTCAAACCATGAATTTAGTCCAATTATTATTGCAGGAATGCCAATCAGAAAGGATAATCAGTTATTTAATTGTGCAGTAGTGATCCATAAGGGTAAAATTCTTGGCTTCATTCCAAAGACATATATCCCAAACTATAGTGTCTTTTATGAATTAAGAAATTTTAAATCTTCCGTAGAAAGAATAAATGATGAAATTACGATAAAGGGAATAAAGTATCCATTTACAACTAATATACTGATAGAAGATGAATTATCAGGTGCGGTAATCGGAGCAGAAATCTGCGAGGATTTATGGGTTCCCATTCCTCCTTCTTCCTGCCATTGTCTGCATGGCGCCAATATTATAGTAAATCTGTCTGCCAGCAATGAAACCATCGGCAAATCTGATTACCGGAGAGATATGATGAAGATGCATTCCGCAAAGTGCATGTGCGGCTATATTTATGCGTCTTCCACAGCGGATGAATCAACAACTGATAATGCTTTTTCCGGGCACTGTATCATAGCTGAAAATGGTTATATAATATCGGAAACTGAGTTTTTTAAGAATCGGGAGATAACATATGGAGAGATTGATATTGAAAAATGCATGAATGATCGAACGATAAACAGCTCGTATATGATTATTCAGGAGAAGAAGGAATATACCTGGGTCAGGACAAGAACATTTGAACCAATATCCCATAAATTCAAATCCATGCGGGAATTACCCGTATTACCATTTGTGCCGCATAATATTGACAGCCGTGCCGAGGAGATTATGAATATACAAATTACCGGATTAGCACAAAGACTCAAAAAAATAAATTGTGCTAATGCAGTAATCGGTATTTCAGGAGGCCTTGATTCTACCCTGGCCTTAATGGTTACGGTGGAAGCATTTAAATTAAACAATTCCGACAGGAAGGGTATCATTGGAATTACGATGCCAGGCTTTGGAACAACCTCAAGAACACTTGATAATTCAAAAAAACTAATGCAGGCTTTGGGAGTTACTTTGTTAGAAATTCCAATCAGAGATGCCTGTATCTTGCATTATAAGGATATACAACATGATATCAATGTTCACAATATAACCTATGAGAATGGTCAGGCAAGAGAACGTACACAAATTCTCATGGATATGGCTAATAAATACAATGGAATTGTTGTAGGAACAGGAGATTTGTCCGAATTGGCTCTTGGCTGGTGTACCTATAACGGAGATCAGATGAGTATGTATGGGGTAAACGCATCCATTCCGAAGACTCTGGTAAGAAGTATAGTAAAATCCTATGCAAAGAAACAATCCTCTGATATCAAAGCAACCCTTTTTGACATCTGCGATACGCCAATCAGTCCTGAATTATTGCCTCCTAACCCGGATGGTACGATCGCACAGAAAACAGAAGAGTCGATTGGTTCCTATGATGTACATGATTTTATATTATATTACATGCTACGATATGGGTTTAGTCCGGTAAAAATTTATGATTTATATATCAATTCATTAGAACTGCAAGCAGTAAGAAAAGGTGAAAATCCGCAGATGATAGATAAACGTAGTATATTAAAAGATATGAGAATGTTTTATCATCGATTTTTTACACAGCAGT
This sequence comes from Bacillota bacterium, assembly GCA_023418475.1. Taxonomy (GTDB): domain Bacteria; phylum Bacillota; class Clostridia; order Lachnospirales; family Lachnospiraceae; genus Mobilitalea. The sequence goes on along the minus strand of JAEZZO010000031.1, from coordinate 29,166 downwards.
TTAAGCGATCCTGCATGCCGGATGGTATTAAGGTTGGCTCGGTTTCTTTATCTCCAAGAGGTGATTGGAGAATGCCAAGCGATGCTTCGGCAAAGATGTGGCTGAATGAATTGGATCAGCTATAGAGGATAGATACAAAATTGAACGCTGTAAAGTATTGACATACTTTGCAGCGTTCAAGTATCCATCTGGTAAAGGAAGCGTGCCTTTTGATCTTCGAAAGAATTGCATGATTACATGGCAGGGGAAAGCGCAATTCTTATGTAGCTTGATTATTTGATTTTCTTGGCATCTTCCAGAGCTGTTTTAATTGCTCCGATCAGAAGCTGCTCGGTGTGCTGCTTATCTTCATCAATCTTTAATTCATCGAGAGGAACATCTTTGGATAATTGAAGATTGATTTCCTCCAAGGAAGGCTCTACAAGCGGAAACATCGTTGAGATGGATTCATCAATGTTTTTGAGAGTAACCTTATTGATGTGATCTTTATCAACCACCACCTCAAGATTATAATCTGTATTATTCAGAGTAATGGTGGAGGTGTATTTTCCCGCAGTATAGGATACGGTATCTGAAGAGGCTACATCTTTATTTTTACCACCGCGGAACATAAAGATAAGAAGTAGTATTAGCAGGATACCTAAGGCTGCAAAAATCACAGTATATATGATTTCTTTTAATTGGATAACAACTATTTTGGTTTTTGCCATCTTGCGTCCTCCGAAACATGATTTGCTTCATGTCTTATTTCTTACTATATATTATTATACTGGGTAATAAATTATGCAGAGAAATCCAAAGGAAATTGTGAAACTATAAAATGATGATCGGGCGCCAGAACTTGAAGGAACAAAGTCAAATATAGATGCGGCCAACACAGTACGGAGGTTTGAATGTCTTTACAAATGTTTCTTGGAAGTGCCGGTTCAGGCAAATCCTATCAGCTATATCAAAAAGTAATAGAAGAATCGAAAAAAAACCCGGACACGAACTACCTGGTAATTGTACCGGAACAGTTTACATTGCAGACGCAGAAGGATATCGTTACGATGCACCCGAAGCACGGAGTAATGAATGTGGATATCCTTAGTTTTCTGCGTTTCGCTTACCGAATCTTTGATGAGGTAGGAGGCGGAGATTATCCGGTACTTGAAGATACTGGCAAAAGTATGGTGCTTCGCAAGGTAGTGGCGCAGAAACGGGATGAGCTCATTTTATTTGGTACTAATGTCAGAAAGCCTGGATTTGTTAATGAATTAAAATCCCTGCTTTCTGAGTTTTATCAATATAACATAACGACGGATGATATTCTGAAAATGCAGGAAATCTCAGAGAAAAAACCATTATTAAAGGCAAAGCTTACAGATTTACTTACTGTTTACGAGGGTTTTCGTGATTTTATGAAGGAACGCTATATTACCGCTGAAGAAATTCTGGTAGTGCTAAACGAAGTAATTGACAGGTCAAAGTGGCTGAAGGGGTCTGTAATCTGTCTGGATGGTTTCACCGGATTTACCCCATGTCAATATCAGCTGTTGTCAAAAATGCTAAAATATGCAAAGAAGGTTATGGTAACTGTCACAATCGACAGCAGGGAAACCTTATATGGAGGAAAGCAGGAGCATCTATTGTTTGGGCTTAGTAAAAAGACAATTAGTAAACTAAGTAAAATAGCGGGTGAGGTAGGAGCAGAGGTTGAATCACCGGTTGATGTTCAGAAAGAAAGCAGCAGCAAGGTTCCTTATCGTTTCCGCAGTTCACCTGCACTGGCTTTTCTGGAACATAATTTATTCCGCTTTCCTTATGAAGTATATAATAAGGAACAGGAAGATTTTACAATTCATGCAGCAAAGGATGCAGAGGGAGAAGTGGCATTTGCAGCCAGAGAGATTAAAAGGCTAGTCAGGGAAGAGGGTTACCGGTATCAGGAGATAGCAGTGGTATCCGGTGCGGTGGAAGAATACGGAAGAATTGCAAAAAGATATTTTGACCGCGCTCAGATACCCTGCTTTATTGATTATAAAAAGGATATTCTAGGGAATCCGTTTGCGGAGCTACTGCGTTCTGCACTAGTAATTGTCAGTGAAGATTTCAGTTACGAAGGAATTTTCCGGTATTTACGTACAGGGCTTACGGATATCACATCGGAAGAGGTCGATTTGCTGGAAAATTACGTACTTGCGACCGGTATGCGCGGCTACAAACGCTGGCAGGAGCCATTTACCAGAGGATATAAAAGCAGGGAGGCTATTGATCTTGATAAACTTAATCAGATTAGGGTAAAGCTTCTAGAAGATATCAACCCGCTTTGCGACGTACTGAAGGACAGGGAGAAAACCCTGCAAGATTTTACGCAGGCACTCTATGAGCTTGGTGTAAGACTTCAGATTGAACAGAAACTGATAGCCTGCAGTGAAGAATTTATCGCAAAGCAGCAACCTCTTATCGCGAAAGAATTTGAACAGGTTTATGCAATTATTATGGAGCTGTATGACCAGATGGTACTGCTTTTGGGGAAGGAATACTGCAGCCTGAAGGAATTTGGAGAAATTCTTGATACCGGTCTGGCGGAGGTTAAGGTTGGGTTAATTCCCCCGGGTGTGGACGAAATTGTAATCGGTGATACGGAACGTACCAGATTAAAGGACATTAAGGCTCTGTTCTTTCTTGGAGTAAATGAGGGAGTTATCCCGAAAGCTATGCAAAGTGGTGGAATTCTTTCCGATCTTGAGCGGGAGTTGTTGATAAAAAATGATATTGAGCTTGCTCCAACGAAACGGCAGCAGGCCTTTCAAGAGCAGTTTTACATATATTTGAATATGACAAAGCCAAAAGACAGGCTTTATGTGACCTTTCATAAAGTAAATGAAGAAGGCAAATCGACAAATCCTTCCTTTCTGATCGGTAAGTTTGGACAACTGTTTCCTTTGATAAAGATCAGGGAAGAGGATGAGAATAATGGTGATATTGACCATGTGCTGGGAGACGAGGGAATTACCTATCTGGCAGAAGGCCTTAGAAACTACCGTCAGCAGGAAACAACAGATTTGTGGAAGGAGCTTTATCTGTATTACTGTTCACAGGAAGAAAAGAAGCAAATTCTAGAGAAAATGAGATTGGGCGCCTTTTATGTAAATACTGAACTAGGCATTTCCGCGGAAGCCGCAAAGCTTTTGTATGGCACGGGGTTAAAAGGGAGCGTTACAAGACTGGAGCGTTATGCCGGTTGTGCTTTCGCGCATTTTTTATCCTATGGTTTGTCATTGACAGAACGTGTGGAGTATAAGCTGGCGATACCGGATATCGGAAATATTTTTCATAATGCAATTGATCATTTTTCGAAGCAGCTGGATCTTTGCGAATATACCTGGCATACCATTCCAGATGAGACAAGGGAGGCAATGGCAGCGGACAGTGTTGCTTATGCGGTGGAGGAGTACGAAAATTCTTTTTTAAGAAGTTCAAAGCGCAGTGAGTATATGATAAAGCGGATTGAGAGAATTACAGTAAGAACGCTTTGGGCATTATGTAATCAAATTAAGCAGGGAGCATTTGAACCGGCAGGTTATGAGATGCCATTCTACCATACCCCTGAGGTTTCTCTGACCCTGCAGGGACGGATTGACAGGCTTGACTTGTATGAGGAAGAAGAGAAGATCTATGTGCGCGTTATTGACTATAAATCAGGAAACACTATTTTTGACATCGGCAAAATTTATTATGGACTTCAGCAGCAGTTATCCGTCTATCTAAGTGCCGCGATGGATTATTTGAGCAGTAAATATCAGGATAAGCAAATTATTCCTGCGGGGATATTCTACTATCATATTGATGATCCGATTGTTGCAAAATCCGAGCAGTCAGAAGAAGAAATCTATAAGAGTCTTCGAATGAACGGTCTGGTAAATGAAGATAAAAAAGTAATTGCTATGATGGATAAAAAGCTTGCCGGGCCAGAGGGAGTCTTAGCGGCATCTGCAAGATCAGACGTAATTCCGGCAGAAACCAATAAGGAGGGGGAACTGTCCAAGAGGACGACAGCAATCGGCAGCAACCAGATGAAAGCAATGATTTCTTATGTGAATCAGAAGCTTTGCGAGGATAGCAGGAATATTCTTGAAGGAGATGTAAGATTAAACCCGTATCGGATGGGAGAAGAGACAGCCTGTGATTACTGTGAATTTAAAAGTGCCTGCGGCTTTGATAAGAAGCTGCCAGGCTACGGATACCGAAATTTATCTAAAAAATCCACTGATGAGATGAAGAATGAAGTTTGGGGAGAGAAGGAGCAACAAAATAGATAGGTAATCATATCAAATAATCATTTATGACTTTTGTCAGGAAAATCATGATTATATATAGAAAAAACAATGATTATTCATTATGGTAATCAGTAAAAGAGGAGAAGGTATGGGCTGGACAAAAGCACAGCAGAAAGTAATAGATATTCGTAATAAAAATTTACTGGTTTCTGCGGCAGCAGGATCCGGTAAAACTGCGGTCTTGGTGGAACGAATTATTTCGATGATTTCAGAGGGCAGTAATCCTATTGATATTGATCGGTTACTGGTTGTAACCTTTACGAATGCAGCAGCTGGGGAAATGAGAGAACGTATCGGAAAAGCGATTGATGCTAAATTGATGAAAGACCCGGAAAATCAGCATTTACAAAGGCAGGTTTCTCTGCTGCAGAGTGCACAAATTACAACGATACATAGCTTCTGCCTGAATGTAATCCGTAACTATTTTCACCGGATTGATCTGGACCCTTCGTTTAAAATAGCGGAGGACTCGGAAATCACCTTGATGAAATCAGATGTGATAGCTAACATTCTGGAGCGATGGTATGAGGAAGGAAGAGAGGATTTTCATGCCTTTGTGGAAAGCTATTCCTATTCCAAATCGGACATACCGATTGAAGAGCTAATTCTTATGCTATATAACTTTTCGATGAGTAATCCCTGGCCGGAGAGTTGGATTGCCGGGATGAAAAAGATGTTTGAGCTGGAAACGCTCGAAGAAATGTCAGCAGCTCCCTGGATGAAGGAACTGAAGACTTATGTAAGCGCCGTCCTAAAGGATCTGTCAGATAAAAATCAGGAAGCACTGTCCCTGTGTAATGAGAGCTGTGGTCCGGCGGCATATCTGCCGGCGCTGCTATCCGATGCCGAGTTGCTGGAAGGATTAAGTGCGTGTTCTTCCTATGATGAGCAGGTGAAGAGTTTTATGAATATTTCATTTGCACGGCTCTCTTCCAAAAAACAGGATGAGGTATCAGAAGAAAAGAAGGAGCAGGTGAAAGCGCTTCGGGAGGAAATGAAAAAGGGAATAAAAGAACTGGTAAATCAGTTTTTCTTCCAAATGCCCGAAGAAATGCTGAAGGATATTCAATCGGTTAAAGGAATAATCGGAGTACTTTTCGAACTTACGCTGGAATTCATGACAGAATTTGCGAAAAAGAAGGAAGAGAAAAATCTGATTGATTTCAATGATCTGGAGCATTTTGCCTTGAAAATCCTTGTAAGCGAACCAAAAGAGGATGGAGCGGTGGTTCCAACACCGGCAGCACAGGAGCTTGCCGAGCAATTTGAAGAGATACTGATAGATGAATATCAGGACAGCAACCTGGTACAGGAAACTATCTTAAAGAGCATTTCGATGGAAGAGAGCGGTGCGCCGAATCGTTTCATGGTTGGGGATGTAAAGCAAAGTATCTATAAATTTCGATTGGCGATGCCTGAAATCTTTATGGAAAAATATGATACTTATTCGTGTGAGGATTTCCTGGAGGAGGGTAAGGTTAATTTCTTTCAGAGAATTGATTTGGATAAAAATTTCAGAAGCCGGAAGCTGGTGCTTGATTATGTTAATATGGTATTTGAGCAGATCATGCAGCGTCCGGTGGGAGGAATAGTCTATGATGAAGCAGCAGCCCTGAAATATGGCGGTTTATATGAGGATGACGGAAAGAATAAGTCTGATAACCGAGATGGCAGCGATACAAAGAAGCTTGACGACAGGGAAAGTATGGAGACTGCGGCTGCACAATGTTTTGAAAGACAGCCTCTTGATGTGGAAATGTTGTTGGTAACAGAGGAGGAAGTCGGAGTTAGCCTGGAGGAGAGGGAAGCCAAAGTAGATGTGAAAACTGATACGCAAGCTGATACAGCTGATCAGAATGAAATTATTTATACGAAGAAAGAAATTGAAGCAAGAGTAATCGCCCGCAGGATTAAGGAATTAACAAATCCGGAAAATGGTATGATGATCTTTGATAAAGCCGCTTCTTCCATCCGGCCGGCCATTTACAGAGATATTGTGATCCTGCTGCGCAGTATGTCAAACTGGTCCGAGATTTTTGTAAATACGCTCTTGCAGGAAGGTATCTCTGCCTACGCAGAAACGGGTACCGGATATTTTCAAACGCTTGAGATTATGACAATCTTAAATATGCTTCGTATTATCGATAATCCGAGACAGGATATTCCTCTGATGGGTGTATTATATTCACCGATGGGAGGGATATCGGCAAAAGAGCTGGCAAGCATCCGTTCTTATGAGAGAAATGTGAGCCTGTATACAGCATTGCTGAGTTTTAGCCAGGCAGACGATAGGCATGGTGTTAACGAAGATATCAATCAGGATCTACAGGTCAAAATAGACCATTTTCTTGCAATGCTTGAAGATTTCCGCTCCATGGTAAGCTATAAACCGATTCATGAAATGATACAGATTATTTTGGATAGAACCGGATACTATTATTATGTCTGTGCCATGCCAGGTGGAGATCAGAGAAAAGCGAACATAGATATGCTGATCTCCCAGGCCGTTAGATTTGAAAAAGGAAGTTACAGCGGGTTATTTCATTTTATACGCTATATTGAAAAGCTCCATAAATACGAGGTGGACTTCGGAGAGGCATCAACCTCAGGGGAGCAGGAGAATACCGTAAGAATTATGAGCATACATAAGAGTAAGGGCCTTGAGTTTCCCATTGTATTTGTTGCCGGTATGAGTAAGCAGTTTAATACACAGGATTTAAGAAAAAAAATTGTCCTTCATAATGAAATGGGAATAGGACCTGATTATATCGACAGTATGCTTAGAACGAAAGTACCTACTTTGATGAAGAAGGTCATCCAGAAGAAGGTACAGCTGGAAAATCTGGGGGAAGAGCTTCGTGTTCTTTATGTTGCAATGACAAGAGCGAGAGAGAAGCTGATATTGACAGGATATCTAAAAGCTCTGGAGGAGATCAGAAAAAAGTCATTTTCATTTTTTGAAATTATCTCGGCAAGAAGTTATCTGGACTGGGTATTGCCTGCTACTATCAACAGGATCGGATGGGAACCGGAGATCAGAAAGCATATGCTGTTCTGGAGAAGAGGGGAGATCTCTATAACGGTTTATTCCAGAAAGGAGTTTCTCTGGGAAGAGGTTGCAAAACAGATATTCTCAGGGAAGGATCAGGAGAAGCTCCTGGCTGCAAATACGGAGGATGTCTATGATCAGAAACTAAGAGATGCGATCCGGGAAAGATTTCATTATCAATATCCGCATCAGAATGAAGCGGGCTTAAAGGTCAAAATGACCGTATCTGAGCTCAAAAAAATAGGACAGTTTCAGGACGAAGAGCACAGCGTCAATCTGTACCGAAAAACGGCTGAAAAAGATCATTTGGAGACAGCGACAGTGCCAGATTTTATCAGTGGAAAGGAAAAGGTCTTAACGGGATCAGACAGAGGAACCTTATATCACAAGGTACTGGAATTGATTGATCTGTCAAGAATTGAAACACAGCAGGACCTTCTCAAGGAATTAAACCGTCTGATAGAGGATGGACATATAGAGACAAAAGAACTCGGAAAGCTTAATACGGAATATATCTATAACTTTACCTTGAGTGAAGCCGCAAAGCGTATGAGAAAAGCAGCTGTTGCACAGAAGCTTTATAAGGAAAAGCAGTTTGTATTTGGCGTGAAAGCATCGGAAGTGATGCCAAATACAGAAAGTGATGAATTAATTCTTATTCAGGGTATTATAGATACATTTTTTGAAGAAGACGGAGAATTGGTTCTGTTGGACTACAAATCGGATCATGTCTTTGAGGAAGAACTGCTGGTGAAACGCTATAAGGTGCAGCTTGCATATTACCGGCGGGCTCTGGAGCAGATGTTTCAGATGAAGGTTAAGGAGATCATCTTATATTCTCTGCCTCTTGGAAAAGAAATCCGAATAGATTAGACAAATAGGGGAACACTTAAGGATACTTAAGATACCATAAACCGGCATCTTATTGAAATGCATAATTCGTATCAGAAGGGTGTGTCTCCATGGGAAAGATGAAGGAAGAGAAGATAGATTTGGATCATATCAAGCCAGAGGAAGAATTAAAGTATGAAATAGCAAAGGAACTGGGTTATCTGGATAAAGTAATGGCAACAGGCTGGAAATCGTTGACGGCAAAGGAATCGGGGCGAATAGGCGGTATTATGACCAAAAAGAGGAAAGAAGAACAAAAAAAGAAAGAAAGGGAAGCCGCAGGAATGGCGCATCCTTTTTCAGAAGAAACAATGAAGTAAATTACAAATGAATGAAAAAACCTGCTGGGAAAGATATTTATATTTTCTAACAGGTTCTTCTTTTATGAGTGAGGTTTTATTCGTTAAAACAACCTTGGTTTTCTATGATAATTTTATTCCATATTCTCTATCCCGGGTTGTATGTTATTCCGGAAATAGGTTTCATACAGTAACAGGTTACCATTAAGGACAGCTTTTATTTACAGAACTACCCTCTGATATTATAGTGATTAAGTTTTAACAGATCAATCCCCAGAAAACCTTTGATTGCTACACAAGCACCTCCGAGAAGGATGGAAGTGTCTTGAAGAACGGATGGTACAATCTGGATATAGCTGTTCATCCGGCTTGTTAAGGCGTTTTCAATTTGTTTGGTAATATGTGGAAAATTTATGGTAAAAGAGCTGTTGATAACAACGATATCAGGGTTATAGGCATTTAGTATATTATTAACGCAAACAGACATATATTTGATAAAGTCGGCCATGATTTTCTCTGCATCGGGATCATTGCTCTGGTAGGAGTGCTGGAACGCATCAAAGCTTACTTCCGGAACACCTTTTAACTTAGCATATTCAGTCAATAGTGTTCTTTCCGATACATATTGCTCCAGACAGCCTTTATTGCCGCAGGGACACTGACGTCCGTCGATTTCTATAATTGTATGTCCGAATTCACCAGCCCTTCCGTTATAACCAGTATAAAGCTGATGGTTTATGATAATTCCAAGACCGATACCGGAATGGACGCTGATATTTGCAATGTTAGGATAGTCATATTGAAAGGTTTTCTCACCGATTACCGATAAGTTGGCTTCGTTTTCCAGGTATACGGGCACGTTAAATTGATGTTCCAAGCCTTCCGCCAGATTAATACCGGCTAGATTATAATAAGGAGCAAAGGAAACCTGGTTATTCATAATTACTCCGTGAATTCCCAGTGTTATTCCAACTAAATCATAGGGTGTTCCTTTCGGAATTTTCATGGATTCAATCAACTGAATCAAGAAATCAATAATATTTGAGGTGGTCTTTGGTGTTTTGATCTGTTTCAGGCTGCAGTCCTCACCAGCTAAATCAGACAACAGTGCAGATATGGTATCAACACCGATATCAATACAGATCACGAAGCCGGCTTTTTTATGCAGGCTAAGCAGGATTGGCTTACGCCCCAGGCTTGTATCATCGCTGCCAATCTCAATTACTAATTTCTTATTGATTAATTCCTGAACAATTGCAGATATGGTGGCCTTTGTCAAACCAAGATGCTTTGCAATTGCAGCTCTTGATATGGAATTATGATTAATAATTGTTTCCAACACTAATCTTGTATTTATATCTCTGATCAACTCTTTACTGCCTGTTACCATTACCGTCACCCTTTACTTCCTAGAATAGTTATTATGTTACCATAGAATAATTACTTTGGAAAGAGAATATTTTTTTACTATCTATTTATGAAGTTGATTAATCAGATAAAATCTTATTTGGATAAAGGCAAATGAATTTTAGGCCTTTGTCTGTCAAATCAGAATGTTTCATATGATATTGTTAATATTAGAGTGCTTATGATTACTAGACATAGCATGCCGTTCATACTTTAAAGATGCGATAAAGCATGTGATGCAAAATAATAATTTGAGGTATTATTACTTGACAGAAATATAGTGAGTTGTTATATTTGTTTTATATTAGTTTATTCATCAAATCAATTATAAAACCAGTAGAATTAAGATGATCATAACTTACCGGATCAGAAAAGTGAGATGGTAAGTCAGAAGGGAGTGTAACTCCTTTCTGAAATGGATAGGAGAGAAATCGCCTGTTCTATACTACAAAGGAGAAAAATCTCCTTTGCAAAAAAACAGTAAAGGAGAAACATTCTCCTTTACAAAAAACAGTAAAGGAGAATGGAACGATGTTATACATTGGTGTTGATTTAGGGACGTCTTCTGTAAAGCTTTTATTAATGGATGAAGAAGGAGACATAAAGAGTATTGTTACAAGGGAATATCCTCTATATTTTCCGAAGCCCGGCTGGTCTGAGCAAAATCCGGAGGATTGGTATTCCGCTCTTGTAGACGGGATTAAGGAACTGACAAAGGATTGCGACAAATCACTGGTGGATGGTATCAGCTTCAGTGGGCAGATGCATGGTATGGTTATTCTGGATGAGAAGGACAATGTAATTCGCCCGGCAATTCTTTGGAATGACGGACGTACCCAGGCAGAATGTGATTATTTGAATAACGAGATCGGCAGGGAGAAAATCTCAAGCTATACAGCGAATATGGCTTTAACCGGTTTTACGGCACCGAAGCTTTTATGGGTAAGAAAGCATGAACCGGAGAATTTTGCAAAAATTAAGAAGATAATGCTTCCGAAGGATTACATAGCATATAAGCTTTCGGGAGTACATTGTACGGATGTTTCAGATGCCTCCGGTATGCTTTTGTTAGATGTTAAGAATAAGTGCTGGTCAAAGGAAATGCTTGAAATCTGTGGACTGAAGGAAGAGCAGATGGCTAAAATTCATGAGTCCTATCAGGTAGTAGGAACTATGACGAAGGAAGCAGCAGACCTGCTTGGATTATCCACGAATGTTAAGGTAATTGCAGGAGGCGGCGATCAGGCGGTTGCATCCGTGGGCACCGGTACGGTAGGTGAGGGGAAATGCAATGTTTCACTGGGAACCTCAGGTGTAGTATTTATTTCCACGAAGGAATTTGCTGTGGATGATAATAATTCTCTTCATGCCTTTGCACATGCGGATGGTAAATACCATTTCATGGGAGTAATGCTTAGTGCAGCAGCTTCTAATAAATGGTGGATGGACGAAATCATTGGTACTAAGGAATATGGCAAGGAGCAGCAGGCAATTACAAAGTTTGGAGAGAATAATGTATTCTTCCTGCCTTATCTGATGGGAGAGAGAACTCCTCATAATAATCCGAATGCAAGAGGTACCTTTATCGGTATGACAATGGATACGACCCGTGCAGATATGACACAGGCGGTGCTGGAGGGTGTGGCTTTTGCACTTCGTGATTCCTTTGAAATTACAAAATCTCTAGGTGTTGCAATTGAAAGAATTCGTATTAATGGCGGTGGTGCCAAGAGTCCGCTGTGGTGCAGAATTATTGCCGATGTATTGAATGTAAAGGTTGATAAGATCAATTCGGAAGAAGGTCCGGCATTTGGTGCCGCAATCCTCGCTGCAGTAGGCTGCGGTAAATATGCAACAGTAGAAGAAGCCTGCGGTAAGCTGATTAAGGTGATAGATACAACAGAGCAGGAGCCTTCGTATGTGGAATTATATAATAAGAAATATGAGATATTCAAGCAGCTTTATCCTACTTTAAAAGAAATGTATGATAAAATGGCTTAATAGATAATCAAAAACAGGCTGGCACAGAATAGTATGATCAGAATCGGAGCATACTTCTGTGCCAGCCTGTTTCTGTTAAGAACAGTGTAGTAAAGCATATAATAGAATGAATTACCGGATGCACAGCAAGGGATACAATGCTTTTCAAACCACCTCCTCTTTACTGATTGATAACTATGTATGTATATGATAGAATAATTAACGGTAAATTATAGCAGAGGACAGTTTGTATAGAAAATATAAAATAGTAGGAAGGTTACCGGTAGAAAGATCGAAAACCAGTTGTATAGATCAGATCTGGTTCTCTATCTCAAGCAGTTTTATTAAACTATATGTGGTAAGAGAACACGGTAAAAGATAGAAGGGAGTATTAAATATGCAGCCTTACAGTGATTTTGCTTCTGTATATGATCTTTTTATGGATAATGTGCCGTATGAAGAGTGGGCAGATTATATACAGAGTTTGTTGAAAAAATATCATGTGGACAAGGGACTAATGCTGGAGCTTGGTTGTGGTACCGGAAGCATGGTAAGAGAGATGGCTGCAAGAGGCTATGATATGATAGGTATTGATAGTTCCGAGGAAATGCTGCAAATCGCCAGAGAGAAAGGTGCTGATAAGACAGATGCATTATACCTGTGCCAGGATATGCGTGAATTTGAGCTTTTTGGTACGGTTTCTACTGTAATAAGTGTTTGTGACAGTATGAATTATATACTTTCGGAAGAGGACTTACTTCAGGTTTTTCGATTAGTGAATAATTATCTTGATCCAAAGGGGCTATTCATTTTTGATTTAGATACGGAATACGCTTACCGGGAAATTCTGGGAGATAATACTATTGCCGAAAACCGTGATGATGGAAGCTTTATATGGGAAAATAATTATTATGAGGAAGAGATGGTAAATGAGATAAATCTTACCTTGTTTATCCCGCAAAAGGACGAAGATCATAAGCAATACAACACACAAGAGGGCATTAATTCAGAAGAAAATGCTGCCAGCAGCCTATATCGCAAATCGGAGGAAACACATTACCGCAAAGCATATCATTTGGATACAGTAAAACGTCTTATTGAAGAAGCCGGTATGGAATGGGTAGCAGTTTATGATGCTCTGACAGAAAATAAGCCCAAGAAGGACAGCGAAAGAGTATATATTATTGCAAGAGAGAAGAGACAAAATAATAAACTATATTTATCACAGGAATAATATACACTCATATACATCTTCGTAACCTGAAGGATGTTTTTGGGGCTAGTCATAGAAACTTATTTATGATATATAAGGGGAGCTTGTAGATGAATAGAGATGCAAAAGTAATAGGAACGCTGTCCGATTTATATATAAAACAGAGGGGGAGGTTTCCCTGGATATCATTTCTGTTGGTTATTTTATGCAGCATTATCTCCTTGTCAACCTGGTTTAACAATGAATTATATAATGTATTTTGTCTTAGGAATACTCCATTTTACTGGTGGCAGTTTTTTATCGGTAATTTTGAGCATTCTATATATCCAAAATGGTTTTTTTGGGCACATTATTTAGGAAATATGTCTGTTATCATATTACCTGGAGTTCTCCTTGAAAAAGTACTCGGAAACCGAAGAATGTTTACTCTCTCGTTTATTTCCTGTATTGCGAATAGCATCGCGTTTCAATTGATGACGGAGAACGATTTTGCTACAGGATCCGGAGTTTCAGGGATAGTGTGGTCTTATGCACCAATAGCGCTGTATATCATAATCATAATATATAAAGGGAATAAGTACGAGCTGCTGAAAGACGGCTTGTTTTATGGCTATATTTTTGAATTCTTTTTTATGTGGATATTTGTTACGGCAGTCTCCAGCTGGAAAGAGACAAATATCTGGCATATGATATCAACCGTTATAGGATTCATATTCCTGCTTATCTGGAGAATGCCAATAAAAAAGGAAATGCTGAAAATCTTAACGAAAGAGACAGGAGGAGAACGAAAGGATACAGCAGGGGATATAGTATCAATTGGATTTATGTTGATACTGATGATACTATCAGCTATCATAATTAATAAATTTTATTCAGATAATTTAGGTCGTATCTACACGCATGAATTAGGTACATCCGATTGTGCCACATTCAAAGAAATCGAAGAAAACAATGGAAGTATTGCGATATATTTTGATTCTCCAGTCGAGAATTATGCAGGTACATCGACCTATACTCCGGGAGATGGCTATTTAAAAATAAATTTAACTTTTTCTACTGATAAAAAAACAATGTTTTTGCATCTTGAACCGGAAAATTTTAGAGAGAATGAAACAGGAATTATTAAAGTAACCGGAATAAAATTAAAGAATAAGAAGACAGTACAGTGTGTAACAATCGAATTTTAAAAATATGAAATATGCCTAGTATTAATAGGCTTCGAGTGTAAAAGGACTAAATCTGATTCGCCGGATGGATATAGATGCACTAATATTCATCTGCATAGCTTGCATTAGGTTTTTACACGCAAATCATACGAGGAAATTGATAAAATCACTTTTGTACAGTAAGTTTGTGTTTGCGACGCTCACAGACTTAGGATGCGCGAAAGGCAGCGCAGAAATGAGGTAAAGTATGTCAGACTATATGATAAGAGCAACAGCAGCGGATAACCAGATACGTGCATTTGCTGCAACAACAAAGGAACTCGTGGAATATGCTCGAAGTGTCCACGGGACAAGTCCGGTGGCAACGGCAGCACTGGGAAGGTTACTGACTGCCGGAGCTATGATGGGAAGCATGATGAAGGGAGAGAAGGATCTTCTTACTCTTCAGATCAAAGGAAACGGTCCGATTGGAGGACTTACGGTAACCGCAGATGCACATGGAGGTGTAAAAGGCTATGCCTACCAGCCGGAGGTAATCATTCCTGCCAATGCCAAGGGCAAGCTTGATGTCGGAGGTGCCATTGGAGAGGGCATTTTAAGTGTAATAAAGGATATGGGACTAAAGGAACCTTACGTAGGACAGACTAATCTGATATCGGGTGAGATTGCGGAGGATTTAACGTATTATTACGCCGCCAGTGAGCAGGTGCCGTCCGTAGTGGCATTGGGAGTGCTGATGAACAGGGATAATACAGTAAAAAGATCCGGCGGGTTTATCATCCAGTTAATGCCTTTTGCAGAAGAAAATCTGATAGAAAGACTGGAGGAGAAGGTCCAGCAGATTAACAGTATTACGGCTTTGCTGGATCAGGAAATGACTCCGGAGATGATACTGGAAGATATCCTGGGTGAATTTGGATTGGATATAAATGATAAGCTTAATACTGCCTTTGAATGCAATTGTACAAAGGAGAGAGTAGAAAAGGCGATTGTTTCTATTGGAAGAAAGGATATAGAGGAGATGATCGCAGATCAGGAACCAATCGAAGTTAACTGCCATTTTTGCAGTAAGCATTATCATTTTTCTATTGATGAACTGAAGGGAATTTTAAAACGGAGTAAGTGACGAAGATATTACAAAAACAGGATAAGATACTACGTTGTCCCATCCAGAAAAGAAGGCTAAGATAAAAGGGGATTCTAAGGAAATGATGAGGGTTATTTTACAAGGATTCCAATCTGGAAATTTGATTCTGACATTGACTTATATAGAGCAAATTATGCAATATTGACTCATTCTATGAGGTTAGTGCCAAAAATCCCTATATCGCCCTGCATTTTCAATTTGCACTGTTTTATGCTGTGAGACTGTGAAGTTGTGACACAGAAGTTTGTTCAATAAGTAACTTTGGTATCATAGCAGTATGACCTTATGATAGATTGATTTATTACAGAAGGGTTTCATACGGAATGAGTTAATGCAGGAGTTTTAACGGAATGAATTCCAGAGATATAAATAATAGGATTCAATTGCCAAATGCAGGCGATCATAGGACACCCAGTCTGCACCAAGTGAATATATATGCACTTATATTCATCCGGCAAATCATTTTTAGGCTTTTGACAATCGAATCCTAAGTATAAATAATATGATAAGGAGAGGGTTTTATGAATTACGGCTATTTTGATGAACGAAACAAGGAGTATGTGATTACCAGGCCGGATACCCCGGCACCCTGGGCAAATTACCTGGGATCACCCGAATACGGAGCAATTATCTCCAATAATGCAGGCGGTTACAGCTTTGAAAAGAGCGGTGCAAACGGAAGAATATCGCGTTACATATTTAACCAGGAGGATAAACCGGGAAGATATATCTATCTTCGCGATGATGATACAAAGGATTACTGGTCGGCATCCTGGCAGCCGGTTGGAAAATCTTTAGAGACTTACAAAAGCGAATGCCGTCACGGAACCGCATACACCACCATATCTGCGCAGTATGCAGATATTGCATCTGAGGTTCTTTATTATGTTCCGTTAAATAAAACCTATGAGGTTTGGAAGGTGAGTGTAAAGAATACCGGTGACAAGCCTCGCAGACTATCTGCTTTTGGTTTTATTGAATTTACCAATGAGGGCTTTTACGAGAATGACCAGGTAAATCTGCAATATACTTTATTTATCACTCGAACCTATTTTAAGGATAATAAGATCATGCAAATGATTAATGAAAATTTCTATAAAAATGATGCTGGTTCCAATGGAAAGGAACGTTTCTTTGGAATCGCCGGTACAAAGGTAGATAGCTATAACGGGGATAAATCACATTTTATCGGCGCATACAGAAGCTTTGGTAATCCGACGGCTGTGGAGGACGGCAGTTGTGATAACGTATTAAACTATAATTCCAACAGCTGCGGAGCCCTGCATACAAAGATAACCCTGGAACCGGGTGAGAGCAAGGAGTTTGTATTCTTACTCGGACGCAAGGATGATAAGGAATCCTCCGAGATTATATCCTGCTACGAAGATATCAGTGTGGTGGATAAAGAATGGAAGGAATTAAAGGACTTCTGGCATGGGAAGCTTGCGAATTTCCAGGTTCATACGCCGAATGAGAGCTTTAATGCAATGCTAAATACCTGGAACGCTTATCAATGCTTTATCACCTTTATCTGGTCCAGAGCAGCCTCCTTTATCTATGCTGGACTACGAAACGGATATGGTTACCGCGATACAGTTCAAGATATTCAGGGTGTAATCCACCTGGACCCGGCTGCGGCAAAGGATAAATTGGTATTTATGTTATCCGCCCAGGTCAACAACGGCGGCGGACTTCCATTGGTAAAATTTAATCATAATGCTGGTCATGAGGATACGCCGGATGATATTTCCTATGTACAGGCAACCGGACATCCCGCATACCGTGCGGATGATGCGCTCTGGCTGTTCCCGACAGTATATAAGTATATGGCCGAAACCGGTGATAAGAAATTCCTGGAGGAGATTATTCCATATGCCAATCAGGAGGAAGGAACCGTATATGATCATTTAAAGAGAGCGATTAATTTCTCCATGGAGAGACTGAGCGATCATAAGATGCCTGCCGGTCTTCATGCGGACTGGAATGACTGTTTAAGACTTGGTAAGAAAGGCGAGTCCACCTTTGTTGCTTTTCAGCTGTATTATGCAATGAATATTATCCGGGGCTTTGCTGTGGATAAGCAGGACAATGATTATATTGCTTATCTTGATAAGGTACAGACGGAATTGAAGGATACTCTCAATGAAAACTGCTGGGAAGACGACCGCTTTATCCGCGGTTTTAAAGAGGATGGGCAGGTAATCGGTTCTAAGAAGGATCCGGAGGCAAGCATGTGGGTAAACCCCCAGTCTTGGGCGGTTATCAGCGGTCTGGCGACGAAGGAACAGGCAGAGAAGGCACTGGAAAGTGTTAACCGTGAGCTAAATACGGCATATGGGGTAAGGCTGATGGCTCCCTCTTATGTGGATCATGCTTTTGAAGGTGCGCTGGCACTGCTCTTTAATCCTTCCACCAAGGAAAACGGCGGTATTTTCTCACAGCCACAGGGCTGGATTATCCTGGCGGAAGCCTTGATGGGTCATGGGGAACGAGCTTTTACATATTTTATGGAATCCTGTCCGGCAGCACAGAATGAGAAGGCTGAGGTACGTGTGCTTGAACCATATGCACACGGACAGTTTACGGAGGCAACCGATAGTCCTTTTTACGGAAGATCACATACACACTGGTTAACCGGTACGGCTTCTACTGTTATGGTTGGCTGCGTTGAGGGAATCCTCGGAATGAGACCGGATCTTGATGGGCTTATGGTTGCACCAAGTATTCCAAAAGACTGGAAGGAATTTTCGATTGAGAAAACCTTCCGCGGTAAAAATTTAAGTATTAAGGTCCAAAATCCGGATGGTGCTGAGAGCGGTTTCAAGGAATTCTATGTGAACGGTGAGAAGCTGGAGAATAATTATATACCGGAATCCATCCTAAAGGACAAAAATGAAATATTATTGCTTATGTAATAGATAGATTACATACCATGGGTGTGAAATCTATGTTTGATATACAGACCTATTAACTGCATACAGAAAGAATACGTCTCATTCTCAATTGCTTTTTGGGAATGGGGCGTATTTATTATTGTTCACAGGCAGTTATGAGGTGCTTCCCAATATTAATTTCCTCTTGACAATTATAGGTCGAATGAATTAGACTAAATACAGGGTCGAATGCATTCGACTTTTTAGGAGGGAAGCAAAATGGAGAATATAAAAATATTTGATGCAGAGTATCGCTTCATGTGTATTGTTTGGGAAAAGGAACCAGTCAATTCAACGGAACTTGTCAGGCTATGTCAAAACGAATTTGGGTGGAAGAAATCTACTACCTATTCCGTAATAAAACGGTTGTCGGAACGGGGTATATTAAAAAATGAAAATGCTGTTGTGACAGCTCTTGTGAAACAAATTCACGTTCAACAATACGAGAGTGAGCAGATACTTGAAAAAGCATTTAACAACTCCTTACCTTGCTTTATTACTGCATTTTTGAAGAATAAGAAACTTACGCAAAGTGAGGCGGATGAAATTAAAAAAATGATCGAGGAGGCGACAAAATGAGCAAATTGTTCATTGGAATCCTGAACATGAGTATCAGCGCAAGCTATGTCGCACTGATCATTATGATAATACGACAGGCTTTCAAAAAAATGCCTAAAATATATTCCTACGCGCTCTGGGCAGTGTTGTTTTTTAGGTTGATTTGCCCATTTACAATCCAATTGCCGGTAAGCGCCGTTCCTGTTCAGCCGCAGATAATACCGCACGACATAGTTTATTCCGAGAAACCGGCTATTCAAAGTGGAGTAAAGACTGTGGATCATGCCGTTAATCATGCGATCGAAAGATCAATTCCACAACCAAATTCAACAGACAGTTTTAATCCTGTCCCTGCTGTACTAGAGAGTGGTATGTATCTTTGGATGGCGGGTGTTCTAATATTTCTGCTTTACGGAATAGTCAGCTATCTACGTTTAAAAAAACGGGTTGCGACTGCAATTAGGGTTCGAGATACTATTTATGAAACAGATCTTATTCAGACACCGTTTGTGTTAGGATTTATTTATACGAGAATTTATATCCCAACAACGCTGAAAGAAAATGAGATAGAGTATGTTACTGCACATGAACAAATACATATTAAACGCCTTGACTATCTGATAAAGCCGCTGGCTTTTCTGATCACATCCCTGCATTGGTTTAATCCTGTTGTGTGGTTTTCTTATTCACTCATGGTAAAGGATATGGAATTATCAGCGGATGAGAGTGTAATGAAACATTACAAGTTTGATATCAGGGGGGACTATGCCAACTCACTATTGACACTTTCTATCAAAAAGAGCAGACTTCTAAGCCCACTCGCATTTGGAGAATTAGGAGTAAAGGAACGGGTCAAAAATGTGTTGAAATATAAAAAACCGGCGATTGGATTAAGCATCATAGCATTTGCAATTGTAGCTGTCGTCAGTATTGCTCTTATCGTTAGTAAAAAAGTGGATGCGGTACCTGCAAATTCTCTGTATCAAGGTGATGCGGTAGCATCCGTTCCCTCCGTAACACCAGAAGGACCAGAAGCATCAGAAGGAGCAGAAGCATCAGAGACACAAGAAGCTGTGTACACTTCAGAATATAATAGCGTCAAAATAACTGTTCTCTCCAAAAATGGAGTTACTTATTCGCCAAATGTATTTGTGGCGAGCGATCCTCTGGTAGTAGATTTCATTGACACGGCATTAAAAACAGGTATTGCTTCCAAGCGGAAAGAAGATCTGGAAAACAACCATACAAATCAATATACAATTGAATTATCAAATAAGATCGGTAGTAATCGTTGTAAACTATTCTATGATACACTTTATGATAAAGCTTACATTGTAAAGGACGGTGGTTTTTGTGCAATAGGAACAGATTTTGCACGTTATATTGCTTCCTTTTTTGAAAATACAAATATAGTTTTAAGTATAGAAAAAACGGATGAGGCACTTTTTAAGGAGTATGGATGGACACTTGATTATCAGATCAGCAGCGGGAAAGACAAATTGAATAACTTTAATACTTTATCTTATTTTAATCCGAATGCATATTATTTTGCATATAACAATGAGCTTTCCAAGGATATCGGTCTAGACATGAGCCAATACGTTAATAACGGAGACCTTGATGTGAAGATCTATAGAATTCATGAGAGTATGCCCCAGGAGTTCTACCCAATACAGGATTGCAGAGGAATTGTAATTAAAACCGGAGATAGGATCATAGGCGCATTCATTAGCGCAGGACGGCACAGTGCATTAAGTGCGTGCAGTCTGACCGGAAAAAACTTCGAAAGCGTGACAGGAATAACGCTAGATAAATGGATTGCAAATAAAGTAAAGGCGGATAGTATCGAAGAAAGACTATCCAAATTAGAGCCAGAACAAGTTATCAAGGAATACTTCACGGCATTGAGCAAGAAAGATGCAAAGAGTGCAACATACTGTATCTCAAAAAAGACAATGCTGAAAGATCTGACAGTAAATATGCCAAATGATAGATTGTTTAATGAGAGGATAGAATTACCGTTCACTAACACAGATATAGGAGCCAAATCCAGTTTTGATAATTTAAAATTGGCAGAATTATTAAAAATTAAGCTGATCGAAAAATCGAATGGTCTGGAAACCTATCGAGTTAATGTAAATTTACAGTATCACAAAGTGGTTAGCATAGATAATGGTGAACAATCCTGGGATTGCAGGATGATTTACGAGTCTCCCCAAACAGGCTGGAAAATTGAAGGCTTTGGGCATGGTTGATGTTTTTAAAAAATACTACCTCTGCATTTCAAATAAATGAAACGCTACGGCTGCTGATATCGTCTATTGATTAGAAGGAGTTGATTTTATGAAAAATACTTACAGAAGAATCATGATGATATCAATGATACTGCTGATTACATTACTGCTTAGCGGATGCAGTACAAAAGATAGCGGCTATAGTGGTCAAAGCGCGGTAAATAGCGAAAATAATGTGAATGACAAGCGCAATGAGGGAGGAACAATTACTGGAAATAACCTGGAAGAAGAATATAGCTTTCAGGCAGAGGTGATCAGTGTGGGAGATACCCTTCTGATTACACCGGATCAGGAAAGTAGTGAATATAAATCATCAGATATTATGTCAGTTGGACTTGTAAAATGTGATATTGTTGATGCGAATGGAAAAAAGATGGAAAGTGGTGCTATAAAGGCCGGAGATATTCTTGAGGTCACCTATAACGGTATGATAGCAGAATCCTATCCGGCTCAGATTGGTGCAAAATCCATAAAAGTCACTGGCCATAACCAATTGATTGATGGATATCTGGCAATGATTGACGATATCTATCAAGAAGATACCGCGCTTAATGATTCCATTGAAATGATTGCTTTCGATACAACCGGCTGGGCTGGAATTTCGAAAGGGGAGAAGGAGATACTATTTGCGGAGCTGAAAAAAAAATATAAATTAAATATTATGGAAGGAACCTTTGATGAGCTTGTCCAAAAGAAGCTGATTGATAAGGCTGAATTATATTTTCCAAAAGGTATCTTAATTACAATATCCAATATGAAACTAAGTGATGCAAAAGAAGAGGCTACCTATTCGATTGCGAAATGGAGAAGTGGCGATGGTGCTGTCGGAGCTGATCAGGTAAAAGCAAATTACCGCAAGGGCTTATGGAATATCAGCCGGAAAGACAGTTGGATCAGCTGATAAATACCAAACAAAGCACTGCTAAAAACAATAGATTATAAATCGTAAAAACAAGAAGGTACTTTCCAGGTCTGGCATTCTCTGTTTTGCAATAGAATTTGTAGGAAATAAGGCTTGCCAGAGAAGCAACCAATGTACCTAAACCACCTATATTGGTACCGAGAATTAGAGCTTTATAGTCATCTGTAAAGGCAGATAGCAGCACAGCGCAGGGAACATTGCTGATGACCTGACTGATTGCAATTGATGCCGGGAGTACCCTGTCATTTAGTAAAGAGGCAAGGTACTCTTTTATTGTGCTGATATTTCCAATATTCCCGACAAAGAGAAAGAAGCAGACGAAGGTTAACAAAAGTGAATAGTCAACCCTTCGCAGCACCTGTATGTCCGCCAGAAGAATTGTGAATACTACAATCAGAAAAGTAATTCTATAGTCCAGCAGCTGCAGAACAGTGACTATACAAAGCAGGAATAGAATACTATATAAAGTGATTTGGCGCGTTCTTTTGGGGAGTATTTCTTTATATTTAGCCGTGTTGGGGCCGATGGGGTCTTTTCTTAAAAATAATACTGCAATGCAGAGAAGGATGAAAGAAACAACAGTACACGGAAGGGTAATCTTTAAAAAGTTACCCATACGAAGATGAAAATTCGAGTAAAGATACAAATTCTGCGGATTTCCGATGGGCATCAGCATACTGCCAAGATTAGCCGCAATTGTCTGCAGTACTACGATCCGAATAATGTGTTTTTTCTGTCCTACCATGGACAGAGTCATAATCGCGAAGGGGACAAATGTAATTAATGCTACATCGTTAGTGATCCACATTGAACTGAAAAAACAGATCATTATTAGTACGAAGCCAAGTGCTCTGACAGAATTTACTTTTCTTAGCAGACTTTCAGATATCATATAGAATACGCCCGTCCTCTGAAATCCACCAACAACCGCCATCAGACAGAACAACAGACCAAGTACCCGCAGGTCTATGTAGTCGAAGTAAGCTGCAGAAGGCGGGACAAAGAACATAGAGAGTAAGGCCGCCGCTGCAGATATGGTTAAGACAGCTTCCGTATGAATAAAATCATTTATTTTCGCAAGTAATATTTTCATCTATTATGTCCTTCATTTGTCTTGTATTTGTAATAAAATATATAAGCAATTTATCCCGATCAAAATTCTAACGCAGCAGAGCCGAAAAAGCAATCTTTTTTATAGTATTCGTAGATACAATTCGGCCTCCTGATTACAGTTCACTGCCCATCGAAATTCCGAGCGGCACATTCGGTAAGTGCTTCCGAAAGGGAGTATTTGCATTCACCGGTACTTAGGTCCTGTGTTTTAGGTCCTTATGTACCGTTGCGTAATGCAATAAGCGAGAGCGGCTCCTCTTCGGAAGTACTTACCGGATGTTCTGCAATGGAATTTCGATGGGCAGTGAACTGTAACACCTCCTGTCAAATTACAGCAATTCTCAATGTGAATTTTATGCATCGGAAGGTATTCAAAAAAGCATTTAAAATCATTTATAACCAGCATTAATAAATAGCATAAATGCGCTTAATTAATGGGGCTTTCGGGCTTTTTTGAGGACAAATAAAGTAATATAAAATCATAGTATTTGTTAATTAAATTTGTGCATATAGACAAATTTACGATAATATCCATCAAAACGACAAAATTGCTATTGCGAATTCAGAATGAGTTATTATAATATGTAAGAGTAACGGAAGGCTTCTTAAAATATTATATAAATAAAATATAGTAAAGGACAGGTGGCAGTTGCAATGGAAAAATTAGAAATGCTCTATGAAGGAAAAGCGAAGAAGGTTTACAAAACGGATGTGGAAGACGTTTATATCGTGGACTATAAGGATGATGCCACAGCATTTAACGGATTAAAAAAGGGAACAATTGTTGGTAAAGGTGTAATTAACAACAGAATGTCTAATCATGTTTTCCGTTTGCTGGAGAAGGAAGGAGTTCCTACTCACTATATCGAGGAATTAAGTGACCGAGAAACAGCTGTGAAGAAGGTTAAGATTGTTCCACTTGAGGTTATTGTAAGAAATGTTTCCGCAGGAAGCTTCGCTAAAAAGCTGGGCATGGAAGAAGGAATTAAATTAATCTGTCCGACCCTTGAATTTTCCTACAAGGATGATGCACTGGGCGATCCTATGATTAATGATTATTATGCAATTGCAATCGGCGCTGCTACAAGAGAAGAAATTGATCTCATCACAAAATATACGTTTAAGGTAAATGAAGTACTGTGCAAGTATTTTGAGAGCATTGGTATAGAATTAATCGATTTCAAGATAGAGTTTGGCAGATACAACGGACAGATTATCCTTGCGGATGAGATTTCTCCGGATACCTGCAGACTTTGGGATAGTAAGACACATGAGAAATTAGATAAAGACCGTTTCCGCAGAGACCTTGGAAACGTAGAAGATGCTTATCAGGAAGTATTTAAACGTTTGGGTATCAATTAAGATAAAAAAGACGTGCTGTCTTGCCTGTTAATTAACAGGACTTGTAAAACAGCGGACGGATTTCATTGTAATAGGGGCTGTTCGAAGAATTTTCGGTGCAGCCTCTTGTTGACTTTTTTGAGAGGATGGATCAGTACTCATGAATATGGAAAACAACAGCTATAGTCCGGAAGGATTACATGAAGAATGCGGAGTATTTGGAGTTTATGATCTGGATGGAAATGATGTCGCATCCACTATATATTACGGTTTATTTGCACTTCAGCACAGAGGACAGGAAAGCTGCGGTATTGCAGTGAGTGACACGGAGGGTCCGAAGGGTGCAGTGAAGGCCTGGAAGGGTATGGGATTAGTGAGTGAGGTATTCACTCCCGAACAACTGGACAAGCTGGCAGGTAACATTGGAGTAGGCCATGTCCGCTATTCCACGGCCGGAGAGAGTAATATCAATAATACCCAGCCTTTGGTTCTCAATTATGTGAAGGGTACGCTGGCACTTGCTCATAACGGTAATTTGGTGAATACGCCGGCGCTTCGAAGAGAACTGGAATATACCGGTGCTATCTTCCAGACTACGATTGATACCGAAGTAATTGCTTATCATATTGCAAGAGAGAGACTTAACAGTACTACGGTTGAAGAGGCGGTAGCTAGGGCTATGAAGAAGATTAGCGGTGCCTATTCATTAGTAATTATGAGTCCGCGAAAATTGATCGGTGCCAGAGATCCGTTTGGATTTCATCCGTTGGTAATCGGAAAACGTAATAATGCCTATATTCTGGCTTCGGAAACCGCTGCATTAAACGCTGCGGATGCCGATTTTATCAGAGATGTGAAGCCGGGTGAGGTAGTTATGATTGACGAAGGAGGAATTCATTCCGATACCTCCCAGTGTGGCCCTAATATTTCAAAATGTATCTTTGAATATATCTATTTTGCCAGACCGGATACCCGTTTTGACGGCGTAAGTGTCTATAATTCAAGAATTATGGCAGGAAGAATTCTGGCTCAGACGCATCCGGTGGAGGCGGATGTTGTGGTTGGTGTACCGGATTCCGGTAATGCGGCTGCGCTTGGATATGCTCTTGAGTCAGAAATTCCGTTTGGAATGGCATTTGTTAAGAATAGTTATGTCGGCAGAACCTTTATTAAGCCGAAGCAGTCTATGCGAACCTCCAGTGTTCGTATTAAACTGAATGTTCTTCCAGAGGTAGTTGAAGGCAAGAGAGTGGTCATGATTGACGATTCAATTGTCCGAGGAACCACAAGTGAGAAGATTGTTAAAATGTTAAAAAAAGCAGGAGCAACAGAGGTTCATGTAAGAATTAGTTCACCGCCATTTTTACATCCCTGTTATTTTGGAACTGATGTCCCGACCGGAGATCAGTTGATTGCCCATAATAATACCGTAGAACAGATCAGGGATATGATCGGAGCCGATAGTCTTGGTTATCTGTCGGTTGACCGTCTAAGTGAAATGATCGGAGGAGATACCGGATATTGTGATGCATGTTTTACCGGTAATTATCCGATTGAACCGCCCAAGGAGGATATCCGCGGGGAACATGATTTATAGAATACTGATACTATGACAGAATAGCTCCGTGGTGGAAACATCACGGGTTATTGCTGTGGTTAGTAATATATCGCATGTATTGCAGATGGGGGAGTGTGAAGAAAAAAACATCTTCACACTAAGAAGAACCCCGGAATGAGCACAGCGGTGTCCATTCCAGGCTTCTTCCCTAATTATTTGAGATGCCGCTTTGCGGCATTATGATTGGAAGTGTGAATATAAATTTTTCACACGGCAATTTGTGCATAGCACAGATCGCGAGACTTTGGAAAGGGAAGGGTTATTCGTATGGAATTTATAGCAGAGAAGAATAATGTGAAGGTGACAGGGAGAACCTTATTTCAAAATAACATCAGATATCTTGGCTATTCCTGCTCTGCAATAGAGTTTGTATTCACCGGACAGAAGGCACAAGCAGTGCTTTGGACGAATTCACCATCTCTGGAAGATATTTATACCGCATGGATAGCCGTATTTATCGATGATGAAGAGGAACCCTCCAGACGTTTTCCGCTGAATAAGGAAGAAGAAACCTATCTTCTTTATGAGGGAAATGAAATAAAACCGACAAAAATTAGAATGGTAAAATATTCGGAAGCTGCATTCGGAAAAGTTGGAGTGAAATCAATAATTATCGACGGGAGTACCCTGCAACCTGCACCGGAGAAATCCAGACGTCTTGAATTTATTGGAGACTCAATTACCTGCGGTTATGGAAACGAAGGGGTCTGGAACACGGATATTTTTAGTACGGCTAAAGAAAATCCATGGGAGGCATATGCTGCTATTACCGCGAGAACTCTAGGTGCAGATTACCAGTTGATTAGCTGGAGCGGAATAGGTATTATTTCTAACTGGACCGATCAGGATGTGCCAAATGATGTCTGGCTGATGCCGGGAATGTATTCTTATACCGATAAGGAAACAGATCTTTTTCTTGGAAATACAGAGCTGGAATTATGGGATAATACAGATTTTGTACCTGATTGTATCATCCTAAATCTTGGTACAAATGATGCAAGCTATACCAAAAGCATACCTGATAGGGTTGAGACGTTTGGAAGAGAATACTATAAATTCGTACAACAGGTTCGAAGTGTAAATCCGGGTGTTAAAATTCTCTGTACCTTAGGAGTAATGGGACAGGATTTATGTCCGGAGGTTGAGCGTCAGGTCAAGAAGCTTAACATGGAAGGGGAAGATCAGATTTATTATATGAAATTTGATCTGCAAAGAGTTGAGGATGGTATTGGTTCTGACTGGCATCCGAGTAAAATCACCCACAATAAGATGGCTGAAAAACTTGTATTAAAGCTTAAGGAAATCTGTGACTGGGAATAAATACAATAAAATATTCTGAAGAAATATATTAATAAGCTGGCATTAATAGAAAACAATATAACTAATATATAGACATATATTTCATGAAGTAAGAGATTCAAAAAGGAAGGGGATTGAAAGATGAGTAACGAGAAATACACAAGTCCTTTATCTGAGCGTTATGCCGGAAAGGAAATGCAGTACATCTTTTCACCGGATATGAAATTTAAAACCTGGAGAAAGCTTTGGGTCGCTTTGGCAGAAGCGGAGAAGGACCTTGGACTTCCGATTACGGGGGAACAGATTGAAGAGCTGAAGACATACCAGGATGATATTAATTACGAGGTGGCAAAGAAGCGGGAAGCTCTGGTTCGTCATGATGTAATGTCACACGTATATGCCTACGGAGAACAATGTCCTAAGGCAAAGGGAATTATTCATCTCGGTGCAACCTCCTGTTATGTAGGGGACAATACCGATATCATTATCATGACAGAGGCCTTGAAACTTGTGAAGAAAAAGCTGGTAAATGCAATGGCAGAGCTATCAAAGTTTGCGATGGAATACCGTGCACTTCCTACCCTTGCGTTTACCCATTTTCAGCCCGCACAGCCGACTACGGTTGGTAAGAGAGCTGCTTTATGGCTGATGGAATTAAAGCTTGATTATGATGATATCTGCTATCTGCTTGACAGTATGAAATTACTTGGTTCCAAGGGTACAACCGGAACGCAGGCCAGCTTCCTGGAATTATTTGACGGGGATCATGAGAAAATTAAACGGTTGGATCAGATCATTGCCGATAAAATGGGCTTTACAGGCTGTTTCCCGGTATCTGGACAGACCTATTCAAGGAAGGTTGACCAAAGAGTTTTAAACGTACTTGCAGGAATTGCCGCTAGTGCACATAAATTCTCCAATGATATCAGATTATTACAGCATCTGAAGGAAATCGAAGAACCTTTTGAGAAAAACCAGATCGGTTCCTCCGCTATGGCATATAAGAGAAATCCGATGAGGAGCGAACGAATTGCATCACTTGCCAATTATGTGATGGTAGATGCCCTAAATCCGGCGATCACGACAGCTACCCAGTGGTTTGAAAGAACATTGGATGATTCTGCCAATAAGCGTATCAGTGTTCCGGAAGCCTTCCTAGCAGTTGACGGAATACTTGATCTGTATATGAATGTGGTAGACGGACTGGTGGTGTATCCAAAGGTAATTGAGAGACGTTTGATGCAGGAGCTGCCTTTTATGGCTACCGAGAATATCATGATGGATGCGGTAAAAGCAGGCGGGGACAGACAGGAGCTGCATGAGAAAATCCGTACCTTATCCATGGAAGCTGGGCGTAATGTCAAGGAAAAGGGTCTGGAGAATAATCTTCTGGAATTGATTGCAGCAGATCCGGCCTTTAATATGACTTTAGAAGAATTAAAGAGTACGATGGATCCCGCAAAGTATACCGGGCGTGCGAAAGAGCAGACGGAGGAGTTTGTTCTTGATGTTATTTCGCCAATACTTGAGGAAAATAAAGAACTTCTGGGACTGAAAGCAGATATAAAAGTCTGATGTGATATTATTTTGAAAGTTTGTGTAATTAGAGTGTAT
>JAEZZO010000026.1 GCA_023418475.1 Bacillota bacterium | reverse complement strand
CTACAACACCGCTTTCCGTACACCTTGCCGCCGACGCGCTGGCGCCGGCCGGTCAACGCAAGCCCACCGTGGTGGCACGCCAAACTGCGAACGACACTGTGGTATCGGTGGCCCCGGGTGCGCAGGGTATGTACGACCCCGAAAACGAACACGATTCCTGTGGTGTCGGCTTCGTGGCCAGCATCAAGGGTCGCCGAAGCCATGCCATCATTCAGCAGGGCCTGAAAATTCTCGAGAATCTCGACCACCGCGGCGCGGTGGGTGCCGACGAACTCATGGGCGACGGGGCCGGCATTCTGCTGCAGATTCCCGATGCGCTGTACCGTGAAGACATGGCCGCCCAGGGCGTCACGCTGCCCCCGCCCGACGAATACGGCGTGGCCATGGTGTTTCTGCCGAAGGAAACCGCCTCGCGCCTGGCCTGTGAGCAGGAACTGGAACGCGCCGTGCGCGACGAGGGCCAGGTGGTGCTGGGCTGGCGCGACGTGCCGGTAGACAAAGACATGCCCATGTCGCCCACGGTGCGCGCCTGTGAACCGGTCATCCGCCAGCTGTTCATCGGCCGCGGGCCCGACATCATGGTGCCCGACGCGCTCGAGCGCAAGCTGTACGTCATTCGTAAAACGGCCAGCCACGCCATCCAGAAAATGAAGCTGGCGCACGGCCAGGAATACTTCGTGCCGTCGATCTCGGTGCGCACGGTGGTGTACAAGGGCCTGCTGCTGGCCAACCAGGTGGGCAGCTACTACAAAGACCTTGCCGATACCCGCACGGTGTCTGCCGTGGCGCTGGTGCACCAGCGTTTTTCCACCAACACCTTCCCGGCCTGGCCGCTGGCCCTCCCCTACCGCATGATCGCCCACAACGGCGAGATCAACACGGTGAAGGGCAACTTCAACTGGCTGCGCGCCCGCGAAGGCATGATGCAGTCGGCCGTGCTGGGCGAAGACCTGAAAAAGTTGTACCCCATTGTGTACGAAGGCCAGTCCGACACGGCCACCTTCGACAATTGCCTGGAATTGCTGGTGATGTCCGGCTATTCGCTGGCGCACGCCATGATGATGATGATTCCCGAAGCCTGGGAACAGCATGGCGACATGGACGAAAACCGCCGCGCCTTCTACGAGTACCACGCCGCCATGATGGAACCGTGGGACGGCCCGGCCGCCGTGGCCTTCACTGATGGACGCCAGATTGGCGCCACGCTCGACCGCAACGGTCTGCGCCCGGCGCGCTACCTTATTACCGACGACGACATGGTGATCATGGCGTCCGAGGCCGGCACGCTGCCTATTCCCGAACACCGCATCGTCAAGAAATGGCGCCTGCAGCCGGGCAAGATGTTCCTCATCGACCTGCAGCAGGGCCGCATCATCGACGACGAGGAAATCAAGTCGCAGCTGGCCAGCTCGCGCCCCTACCGCCAGTGGATCGAACGCCTGCGCCTGAAGCTCGACTCCCTGCCTGCACCGCGCCCGGCCGACCCCGACACCTCCAGCGTGTCGCTGCTCGACCGCCAGCAGGCTTTCGGCTGGACGCAGGAAGACTACAAGGTCATTCTGGAACCCATGGCCGAAAAGGGCGAAGAAGCCGCCGGCTCGATGGGCAACGACGCCCCGCTGGCCGTGCTGTCGAACCGGCCCAAGCCGCTGTACAACTACTTCCGCCAGATGTTCGCGCAGGTTACCAACCCGCCCATCGACCCCATCCGCGAACAGCTGGTGATGTCGCTGGTGTCGTTCATCGGCCCCAAGCCGAACCTGCTCGACATCAACAACGTGAACCCGCCGCTGCGCCTGGAAGTGGCCCAGCCGGTGCTCGACCACGCCGGCATGGCGCAAATTCGCAATATCGCCGACATCACCGGCCAGAAGTTCCGCAGCAAGGAACTGGACATCACCTACCCGGTGGCCTGGGGCCGCGAAGGCATCGAGGCCTGTGTGGCCGCGCTGTGTTCCAGCGCCGCCGATGCGGTTCGCAGCGGCTTCATCATTCTCATCATCACCGACCGCAAGGTGGATGCCGAGCGTGTGGCCATCCCTGCCCTGCTGGCGCTGTCGGCCATTCACCAGCACCTGATTCGCAGCGGCCTGCGCACCAGCACCGGCCTGGTGGTGGAAACCGGTTCGGCCCGCGAAGTGCACCACTTCGCCCTGCTGGGCGGCTACGGCGCCGAGGCCATTCACCCCTACCTGGCCCTGGAAACACTGCAAACCCTGGCCGACCCTGACAAGGCCATCCAGAACTACATCAAGGCCATCGGCAAGGGCCTGAACAAAGTCATGTCCAAGATGGGCAATTCCACGTTCATGTCATACACCGGCGCGCAAATCTTCGAAGCCGTCGGCCTGAACAGCGACCTGGTGAACAAGTACTTCAAGGGCACGCCCAGCAACATCCAGGGCGTCGGTATTTTCGAGCTGGCCGAAGAGGCCCTGCGCGTGCACAAGGCCGCCTTCAGCCCCGACCCGGTACTGGCCGGCGCGCTGGACACCGGCGGCGAATACGCCTGGCGCGTTCGCGGCGAAGAGCACATGTGGACGCCCGACTCCATCGCCAAGCTGCAGCATGCCACGCGTAGCAACAGCTACAACACCTACAAGGAATACGCCCAGCTCATCAACGACCAGTCGCGTCGCCACATGACCCTGCGCGGCCTGTTCGAATTCAAGGTCGATCCTTCCCGCGCCATTCCGCTTTCCGAAGTGGAGCCCGCCAAGGAAATCGTCAAGCGTTTCGCCACCGGCGCGATGTCGCTGGGCTCGATTTCCACCGAAGCCCACTCGGTGCTGGCCGTGGCCATGAACCGCATCGGCGGCAAGTCGAACACCGGTGAAGGCGGCGAGGACGAACTGCGCTACCGCCCCGAAATGATGGCCGGCAAGAGCACCATCAAGAAGGGCGACACGCTGGCTTCCGTGCTGGGTGCCGAACGCATCGAGGCCGACGTGCCGCTGGCGGCAGGCGATTCGCTGCGCTCGCGCATCAAGCAGGTGGCCTCGGGGCGCTTCGGCGTCACGGCCGACTACCTGTCCAGCGCCGACCAGATCCAGATCAAGATGGCCCAGGGCGCCAAGCCCGGCGAAGGCGGCCAGTTGCCCGGCCACAAGGTGTCGGAATACATCGCCAAGCTGCGCTATTCCGTGCCCGGCGTGGGCCTCATCTCGCCGCCCCCGCACCACGACATCTACTCCATCGAAGACCTGGCCCAGCTGATTCACGATCTGAAGAACGTGAACCCGACGGCGTCGATTTCGGTGAAGCTGGTGTCGGAAGTGGGCGTGGGCACCATTGCCACAGGCGTGGCCAAGGCCAAGTCCGACCACCTCGTCATTGCCGGCCACGACGGCGGCACGGGCGCCTCGCCGGTGTCGTCCATCAAGCACGCCGGCACGCCCTGGGAACTGGGCCTGGCCGAAACCCAGCAAACCCTGCTGCTGAACAACCTGCGCAGCCGCATTCGCGTGCAAGCCGACGGCCAGATGAAAACCGGCCGCGATGTGGTCATCGGCGCCCTGCTGGGTGCCGACGAATTCGGCTTCGCCACCGCCCCGCTGGTGGTGGAAGGCTGCATCATGATGCGCAAGTGCCACCTGAACACCTGCCCGGTGGGTGTGGCCACGCAGGATCCCGTGCTGCGCAAGAAGTTCAACGGCAAGCCGGAACACGTGGTGAACTATTTCTTCTTCGTGGCCGAGGAAGTGCGCGAAATCATGGCCCAGCTGGGCGTGCGCACCTTCGACGAGCTGGTGGGCCGCGTCGAGCTGCTCAACACACGCCCCGGCATCGAACACTGGAAGGCGCACGGGCTGGACTTCAGCCGCCTGTTCCAGCACGTGCCCACACAAGACGAGGCGCATCACACGGCCGAACAAGACCACGGCCTGGCCAACGCACTCGACCACCAGCTGATCGAGCGCAGCAAGCCGGCCCTGGAACGCGGCGACAAGGTGTCGTTCATTGTGCCTGTGCGCAACCGCAACCGCAGCGTGGGCGCCATGCTGTCGGGCGCGGTGGCCACCCGCTACGGCCACGAAGGCCTGCCCGACGACACCATCCACATCCAGCT
>JAEZZO010000039.1 GCA_023418475.1 Bacillota bacterium | reverse complement strand
CTTGCAGTAAAAAAGCATTTGGAGCTTGCGAAAGCTGCTGCCAGAGGAGGAATTGTCGGAGTGAATATCATGGTAGCAACAAAGCAGTTCGACCGATATGTAAGGGCTGCTTGCGAGGGAGGAGCGGATGTAATTATTTCCGGAGCAGGTCTTCCGGTTTCTTTACCGGAGTTAGTAAGAGGCTTTCAAACAAAGATAGCTCCCATCGTATCCAGTATCAAGGCTGCTTCCGTTATTCTAAAAATGTGGGATAGAAAATACAAAACGACTGCTGATTTTCTTGTAATTGAAGGCCCTCATGCAGGAGGTCATCTGGGTTTTTCAAAAGAACAGCTGGAGCATATGGAAGAACTTGATTATGATACTGAAATCAAAGGAATTATAGAATGTAAGAAGGAATATGAGGAAAAATATCAGAGAAATATACCGGTTGTATTAGCAGGTGGTATTTATGACCGGGAGGATATCAAGCATGCATTCGAACTTGGAGCAGAGGGCGTACAGATTGCAACAAGATTTGTAGTGACAGAGGAATGTGATGCAAGTCAGGAATATAAAAATGCTTATTTGTCAGCGCAGAAGGAGGATATTAAAATTGTAATCAGTCCGGTGGGAATGCCTGGTCGGGCAATCATGAACCCTTTTTTAAAAACGGTGGGAAAAACGAGTATTGCGGTCACAAAGTGCTTTCATTGCCTGGAGCATTGTAATCCCAAAGAAACACCTTACTGCATTACGCAAGCTTTGATTAATGCAGTAGAGGGTAATATAGACAATGGATTGATCTTTTGCGGAGATAATGTCCACCGGTTAAAGCAGATGACTACTGTAAAAGCATTAATGGAAGAACTGGTATTTTAGCATTAAGATAATGATAAAAAAGGATAACTTTCGGATTTTTATTTCTAAGAAGGTTATCCTTTTATTTTTGCTTTCTGCTTTTTTATTCCTAAAATTCGTAATAGATAGATGAAAATATGGAAACAATGTAACAGAATGAAAGAATTGAAGCTATATAGACGGTATAAATATTTCGTCGATCAATATGATTAGAAATGGAGGCAATTACATGCTAATTAACAGGAAGGATCATTTAAAGGGACAAGATAATAAGCGGCTTCATACCTTGGATGCAACAAATAGTGAGGAGACAGCTGCATGGCAGAATTCGGAAACAGAATATAAAGTGGATCAGGTCAATAAGCCCTCCCTTGATGCGGTGATGGATGCAAAGGATTGGGTCGATAACGGAAGTAAATTATAGTAAGAAGGGAGATTATCATGGCGAAAATTCAAATGACTGTAGATGGAAATA
Source organism: Bacillota bacterium (assembly GCA_023418475.1). Lineage (GTDB taxonomy): Bacteria > Bacillota > Clostridia > Lachnospirales > Lachnospiraceae > Mobilitalea. The sequence goes on along the minus strand of JAEZZO010000039.1, from coordinate 35,045 downwards.
CAGCGGCTGCATATGCAGCTTATGCCTTTACTGAAGTAGCCGCAATTTATCCGATCACGCCGTCTTCAGGCATGGCGGAATCCACAGATGAATGGGCAGCGAATGGCAGGAAGAATATTTTCGGACAGGAAGTAAATGTAGTTGAAATGCAGTCGGAAGCAGGAGCTTCGGGAGCTTTTCATGGTTCCTTGCAGGCAGGAGCCTTGACGACAACGTTTACAGCATCACAGGGTTTATTACTCATGATTCCGAATATGTATAAATCAGCGGGAGAGCTGCTCCCCGGCGTCATTCATGTCAGCGCAAGAGCGATTGCAACACATGCACTTAGTATATTCGGCGATCATCAGGATGTAATGGCGACCAGGCAGACAGGCTGTGCGATGCTTGCGTCGGGATCGGTCCAGGAAATTGCGGATCTGGCTCCGGTAGCACATTTATCAGCAATTCAAGGAAGATTACCGTTTGTACATTTTTTTGATGGCTTTCGAACCTCTCATGAAGTTCAGAAAATCGAAGCATTGGAGTACCGAGATTATGCAGAAATGATAGATATGGAAGCAGTGAAGGAATTCCGTGAACGCGCCCTCTCTCCCAATCATCCGGTTGTTCGGGGTACCGCACAGAATTCGGATATTTATTTTCAGGGAAGGGAAGCTTCTAATCCGTTTTATCAGGAAATAATTCATATAGTGGAACGGTATATGAAAAAAATGGGCGAATATACCGGAAGGTCTTACCGGCTCTTTGACTATTACGGAGCAAGTGATGCACAATATCTTATCGTGGCTATGGGCTCTGTTACACAGACGATTGAACAGACCATCGATTATTTTAATAACCAGGGAGAAAAATATGGACTTGTTAAGGTACGGCTGTATCGTCCTTTTTCAGTGGAGCATTTTTTGGAATGTGTACCAAAATCCGTGAAAAAGATCGCTGTACTTGACCGGACCAAGGAACCGGGTGCAGTCGGAGAACCGCTTTATTTGGATGTATGCTCCTGTTACCGTGGTACGGATAATGCGCCGGAGATTTATGGGGGGCGCTACGGTCTGGGATCCAAGGATACGAATCCAAGTCATATAGCAGCAGTTTTTCATAATCTGAAGCAGGAGAAAACAAAGAAAAACTTTACGGTTGGCATAAAGGATGACATAACAAAGACATCCCTGCAGCCTATTGAGGGATTAAAGGTTGAACCGGAGGATATGATATCCTGCCAGATCTGGGGCCTTGGTTCGGATGGAACTGTGGGTGCTAATAAACAGGCTATTAAAATAATAGGAGAACATTCTGATTTAAAGGTACAGGCATATTTTGATTATGATTCTAAAAAATCAGGCGGACTTACCGTGTCACACCTTCGTTTCGGAAAGGATCCGATCCGGTCTACCTATCTGGTTACACATGCTAATTATGTGGCATGCCATAATCAGTCCTATGTCAATAAGTATGATTTACTGCAGAGCATCAAGCACGGTGGTGTGTTTGTTCTTAATACCCAATGGGAAGGGAAAGAGCTTGAAAAAAATCTACCGGATATTATGAAGAAACAGCTTGCTGAAAAAAATATTCAATTCTATACGATTAATGCGACAGGGATTGCAGATAAAATCGGTCTTGGCAACCGTATCAATATGATTATGCAGGGTGCATTTTTTAAGTTAACCAATGTATTGCCGGAAGAGGTATATGTGAAAGAATTGAAAGCCGGCATCCAAAAAATGTATGGTAAAAAGGGCGAAAAAATAGTTAGCATGAACCAGGAAGCAGTGGATCAGGGAATAAAGTCTGTTCAAAAGGTAAAGCTGTCAAAAGACTGGGCAAAGCTTGAGCCAAAGCATACAGCCGACAGCAAAGAGCCTAAGTTTATTCGTGAGGTTATGAGACCAATGTCTGAAATGAAGGGTGGAGACCTTCCGGTCAGTGCGTTTGCAGGACTGGAAGACGGTACATTTCCTTCCGGTACGACAGCTTATGAAAAAAGAGGAATTGCGGTAAATGTGCCGGAATGGATTGAAGAACGCTGTATACAATGTAATCAGTGTTCCTATATCTGTCCGCATGCAGTCATCCGGCCATTTTTATTAAATGAAGAAGAACTGAGTAAAGCACCGGAAGGCTTTGCGGTGAAAAAAGCTACCGGAAAAAGCTTCGAAGGATACCATTATAAGATACAAATCAGTCCGATGGATTGTACCGGCTGCGGAAACTGTGCCGATGTATGTCCTGCAAAGGGCAAGGCCTTGATTATGCAGCCGATTGCTACTCAGCTTCCAAAGGAGATTATTAATTGGAAATATGCTTCGGAGAATGTAAGCTTCAAGGAAAACCTGGCTTATGGCCAGGTATATAAAGACAGTCAGTTTAAAACACCACTGATTGAATTTTCCGGAGCATGTGCCGGCTGCGGAGAGACTCCGTATATTAAGCTTTTAACCCAGTTATTCGGAGAAAGAATGATGATTGCCAATGCAACAGGCTGTTCCTCTATCTGGGCCTCCTCAGCACCAAGCACGGCATACACCACAAATCGCGAAGGAAAAGGTCCCGCCTGGGCTAATTCCCTGTTTGAGGATAATGCTGAATTTGGCTTTGGTATGTACCTTGCGGTAAAACAGTTAAGAAATAAGCTGGAAGATGATATGCGCAGCTTGATTGACAGTAATGTGGAGGAGCGGATTAAAGAGGCTTGTCACGATTGGATTCACTATAAAGAAGATGGGAAGGCCTCTGAGGAAGCAAGCAAAAGAGTGATTGATGTTTTGGAGCATTTTGTCTCTACTGATATAGAACTGACACAACTGGTAAAGAGTATTAAAGATAATAAGGATTATCTTACAAAACGCTCTGTTTGGATGCTTGGCGGAGATGGTTGGGCCTATGATATCGGATATGGTGGTTTGGATCATGTTATGGCATCCGGTGAAGATATCAATATTCTTGTCTTTGATACAGAGGTGTATTCCAATACCGGCGGACAAGCCTCAAAATCGACTCCGACGGCGGCAATTGCAAAATTTGCTGCCTCCGGTAAGAAACAGGGCAAGAAGGATTTAGGCAGAATGATGATGACCTATGGAAATGTATATGTAGCGCAGGTGGGTATTAATGCTGATAATAGTCAGTTGATCAAAGCTTTTCGGGAAGCAGAGGAATATCATGGACCGTCTATTGTTATTGCATATGCACCATGCATCAACCACGGTATAAAGGAGGGTATGGGCAGAAGTATGGCCACAATTAAGAAAGCAATTGATGCAGGTTACTGGCACCTGTACCGGTATAATCCGGATCTGAAGGAGCAGGGAAAAAATCCGTTTACACTGGATTCCAAGGAACCTTCCGGAAGTTTTCGTGAATTTATTATGGGACAGGTTCGCTATAGCTCCCTGGAAAAAGCATTTCCGGAGCAAGCGGAGCGTTTGTTTACACAGGCTGAAATCTATGCAAAGGAAAAATATCAAATCTATAAACAAATGGCAGAAGCTCAGCCAATTGAAATTAAGATGGACTGATAGAGTTATGATATTATTAATAGAACAGCTCTCTGAAAGTAATACGCAAAATATACTTTCAGGGAGCTTTTCTATGAAAAAGGATATTTTCTAGCTTATAAATTTGTGGAAATATAAGGACAATATTCAATTATTTACATCGGTATTTCCATTATTATATACTCGTAAGATAAAAAATTTACTGCTATAATGATATAGTCAAAAGATATCACTTTATGTAGTCGTTTCACGAAAATAATAAGAAGGGTGGCGTACATGATAGAACAATCACTAAAGTTAAAAACTAAGAGGATTACTGTGGAAAACATCCTGGTTGTGTATAATCTTATCTTTAAAAACGCTTTGTATAGTATTGAGTGCTACATAGAAGGCAATCGAAAACAGAATAATTATAGTTTTGTAGAGAACATTACGGAAGATGAAGGAGAGGCGGAATTCTTCCTGGAGCTGATGGCGAAAGGAAGGGTTTTACCGATACATATAAAAGATATGAAAGAAGACTATTTTGGGAAAACAAGATGAACGGATTAGTTCACTTGATATGAAGTAATACGCATGAATTATATCATGAACGTATCATAGGACTACATAATGAATGTGACTTAAAACAGGCTATCCCTTATTAAGATTACCGGGTCAAACGGAAGAAAATCTTATTGCTATGGGAGGGCCTTTTTTAATGGAAATAAATCATAGACGCAAAATGTTTTGCATACAAAAGGAAAATGTTTACTGTAATGAATAAAACAGTTAATCTTCAGAAAGAATATCTAAGGTAGCATGAACAATTCTGCGAAATATATATAAGGATGGGTAATCCCTAAGGGAAAGTATGGAATTTAGAGAATATTGTTTCGAAAGTTATTTATCCTATCTGTTAATAAAAAACTAACAGAATGAGTGCATTTGTCAGGAACAGGAAGAAGGCAGGAATAGGAAGAAGGCAGGAATAGGAATGGATATTAATTCAAAGGCAATTAAAGAATTATTCTCAAAAAGCAGTGATGTATTAGTCCGAGCCATAAAAATCAATCAGAATAATATTACCTTTCATATTTTTTGTGTGGATGGTCTGATTAATTCCCAGCAGGTTGATGAGGCAATTTTTCAGACAATGGCTTTAGATAAATATATCGGGGAATTTAAGACAGAGAGAGCTGTTATGGATTATCTCCTGAGCGGAGGAGCATATCATGTTTTTACCAGTGAGGAAGCAGACTACCAATTGCTGCTCAAATATGTCTTAAGCGGTATGGTTGCTTTGATCTTTGATGGTGAGAAGAAGGCAATTGTATATGATGTTCGAATGTTTGACAAAAGATCTATATCTGAACCAACCGAAGAAGGTGTAATAAAAGGTGCAAAGGATGCTTTTATTGAAGTAATGCGTACAAATACAGCCTTGATACGAAGAAGAATCCGTTCGGAATACCTTGTGGTTGAAAGCATTAGTGTCGGAAAAGTATCTAAAACCGATATGTCACTTTGTTATATCAGCAATATTGCTAATATGGATACGGTTAACAAAATACGAGAAAAAATACAGGCTATTAATATTGATAATATTTCAACACCAGCCTTTATCGAAGAATATCTGATCGAAAATAAGAAAAGCTTATTCCCACAGATTATGTATACACAAAGACCGGACAGGATATCTGCCAATCTCTCGGATGGAAGAATTGCGTTGGTGGTAGATGGTATCCCCTTCGTGTATCTTTTGCCATGTCAGCTCGTCATGCTGATGCAATCACCGGAGGATTACGCAAATCACTTCTTTGTAGGTTCGGCATTAAGAGGAATACGGTATCTGGCTATGATAGTTACCTTGTTTTTACCGGCTTTTTATATAGCGGCTACAACCTATCAAAATCAGATGCTTCCGGTGCAGCTGGCATTATCAACGCAGTCTGCCAAACAGAATGTACCATTTTCTTCCGCTACGGAAGTACTTGGACTATTAATTGCATTTGAGATATTGATTGAGGCGGGACTGCGGCTGCCAAAAACAGTGGGTACGGCTATGTCCATTCTGGGTGGTCTGGTAGTTGGGCAGGCAGCGGTTACTGCTAATATAGTGTCTCCTTTGGTGGTGGTTATAGTGGCGCTGGCAGGAATTGCCGGTTTTATTATGCCTAATCAGGATTTGAGCAGTGGTTTGCGTGTGATAAGATTCGTGTTTTCCGTATTAGCGGCAATTGGAGGTTTCCTGGGACTGACGGTAGGACTTATTATAGTTCTTACCCATCTATGTAGCATGGATAATTATGGTGTCGCTTACCTGTCCCCTTTTGTGGATATTAATGAAAGCAATCATAAAGATACAATCTTTCGATTCCCGATAAAGTATTTCAGAAAACGTTCGGAAAAAATAGCTCCTGAAAACCATACGAAGCAAAAATAACAGGGAGAAGAAGACGTTATGAAAAGATTAGCATATTTATTCATACCTTTACTACTCGTACCCGTTGTACTGTGCGGGTGTACACATGATTTCAGCAGAAAAGAAATAGATGAGGTGGATCTTGCGCTTGTTATTGGGATTGATTATGTAAACGGAGATTATACCTTAAGTGCTCTTTACAGCTCGGGGGGCGGTTCCGATCCTGAGAAAAAAGGCTCAGGAGATGAAAAAGTAGCGCAGGGGAAAGGGAAAACGGCATACGCAGCTTTAGAGGATTTAAAGAAAAAGAACAAAAAGTCGATCACACTTGCTCATACCGGTTCCTTCCTGATAGGAGACGGGGCAGCGAAGCAGGGACTTAAGGAAAGTCTTGATTTTTTATCCAGGGATGAAACTATTAAAATGGAAGGTTTAATTTATGTGATTAAGGATATGAGCGCTTCTGATTTTATTAAGACGGGAATAAAAAATAATCAGACAATTCATGAGGATTTAGAAGCAATTAAACAAAAGCAGCAAGAAAACCTGACCAGAAATGATAATACGGTTGTTAATATGTTAAATGACATGGATCAGACACTATCAAGTGTTTTGATCCCCTATCTGACAGCTGATAAATCCGGTTATTTAATCCGGGGATATGCTGTTTTTGATCAATATAAGCTGAAGGATTATCTGGATAGAGAAACCTCTGACGGTGTTGATTTTATTAAAAATGTTATGCGCCAATATCCCATTTATTTGAAGGATAAAGTGAGCCTGCTGGTATCTTATACAAAAACGAAGTTAAGTGCGAAATTACGTAACAACGATATCACAGTTATAGTGAAATTAAACTTTGAGAGTTCGGTAAAGGAAATACTGACCAATGAAGATATCTTCACACAGGAGGAGCTTGGTAAGCTAACAAAGGAACAGAATGACTACATTAAAGAGGTTCTCGATAAAGCAATTAACTATTCCAAAACAACAGGACTTGATATTCTTAATCTTGCGCGTATTGTTGAAAACCAGAATTATAATGAATGGAAAGGGATCAAAGGCGATTGGGCTCAGAAAATAAGTAAAATTAACTATGAATATGAGATTAAATCCAGAATATCCAAATCCTTTATCCTGGGAAACTGAAAAATTCAATGGATTAATAAAAATAAGCATCTTATGATTATTTTAAGATCGCATAGTGTAGGATACTTTAGTCAGGAAGCTTGCAAATATATTCCGTTATTAGGAAAATGGAGGCACTTATGATTTATATTTTTTCAATTACACTGATTTATACTTTAATTACACAAAGAGAAAAACTTCTAAGTAAGAAGAGAAATCTTGCGATATACCTGGTATTGTCGATAATGGGGGTTTCCCTTGGAGTGGTATATCTTACAAATCCTTATCTTCCCAGCCTTTCTGTGATAATGGAAAAGCATCTGAAATAGGTGTGTTAATATTTTTCGAATTTCCTATATATTTATAGAATAATTGAAAGGAGTGTATTGATGTATCTATTGTAAATACATCATACAAGGCAGCCATGAATAGGGAAGTAACACTTCGTCAAATAACCTTTATGTATTTATTTATTTCGATCTCTTCAATTCTCAGGCAGATTCCGGAAGCTTTGGCACAGGAAGCAGGCAGAAGCGGTTATTTAAGTCCACTCTGGTCCGTTGTAGCAACTGTTCCGCTTACCGCCATTGTGATTTTATTAATAAAATCCTATCCGGGATTAAATATTTATGAAATGATGGTTCATACTTTTGGTAAATTTCTATCAAAAATCATTATTTTGCTATATTTGTTATGGATTATGCTGGGAATTATCGCCAAGGTTACAATCTATAGTCTTACATTGCAATTTACTCTAATGCCCAAAACCAGATCAGATTTCTTCATGACAGTATTGGCGGTGCTTGTATTTTATGCATTAATAAGGGGAGTGAAGACGATTTTTCGGTTTTCTGAGCTTACGCTAAGTACGGTATTAGTATTATTTACGGTCATGTTTATCTGTGCGATCGGCAGAATAAGATCGGACTATCTGCTCCCGGTATCAACGATTAATTTAAAACAGACGATTATGGCTTCTAAAAATGTAATAGTAGTGGGAGGGAATATTATTATCGCATTATTTTTTGCTGATAAATTTGGTATATCTGTTACAAAGGAGCAGATCAGAAAGCTTTGGTTTGGGATTTTAACTTTTACGGCACTTACCTTTGTAATTACAATATTCACCTTTGGTATATCCGGTACAAGCCTGACGAAAAACCTTCCTTTTCCGTTTTATATTACCGTAAAAAGTATTTCCTTTTTTAACATATTTGAACGGTTTGAAGTTCTGGTTACACTTATCTGTGTTTTATCGGATTTTATTGCTATCTGTATTTTTGCTATTCTGCTTAAGAGGTGCTTTCAGTGGCTGTTTGCTCTTGAGGAATGCAATTATCTTTATGTACCGCTGGCAACTCTAATTTTTTATCTTACGTATTATGTAAGCAGTACTCAATTCGAATTTAACTATTTGTACCGAAATGTTATTGTTAATCTTAATCTGATCTTTGAGTATGCAATACCATTGCTGCTGGCTTTACTCTGTTTTGTAAAAAGGAAGAAGATAAAGAAACAATTTTAATAAATATAATGCACAGCCCGGATGTTTTTAGTTGTGCATTATAATAAAATAGAAGCCGTAATAGAATTGAATATTATTCATATATTCTGATCTTGATATCGTTATCATCATATTTATATATCTTATGATCTATATAATACTGCGCTACTGGATCAATGAATTGATAAACCCGGTGATATTCCTTCGTTTCAGGATCCTTTACTGTCTCACATCGGTTTTTGCTCAAAAACTGAATGATATCATAACAATCGATCCAGATTTCGTTATTACTTTCTTTTTGAGATTCATCAAATATCAGCTGAAGTCCAAAATGAAGGTGCGGGGTAGAAATATTATTCGCATTCTCTGAGCTGCTGTATCCTGTTCTGCCTAAATAACCAATTACATCGCCGGCCTGAACAATATCACCTATCTTTAAAGTTTTACTGTAAGGAAAATTCTTCCTCAAATGTGCGTAATAATAATAACGCTTCTGATCAAAGCTTCGGATACCGATACGCCAACCACCATATTGATTCCAGCCAAGTGCTTCAATATATCCGGATTCAACTGCAATTACCGGGGTTCCAACCTGCCCCATCATATCATGACCTAGATGCTTCCGGCGAAATCCATAGCTTCTTGAAACGCCAAAATCATCAAAGTGGCTATAGGGATAATTTTTTGCCAGCGGTAGAAAAACCTTTAAGCCATAAAGATCTTCCCAGCGTTTTCCGCCTGGAGCGGCATCGTCAGCCACCTCGATACGATACTTACCTACCATACCTCCTAATACAGCGGAATAAGAATCGTGATAATAATTATAATACTTCATACCATCTGTCAGAGATTTTATGGTTACTTCCTTATTTTTTAATTTCTTGACAAGTTCATCCATGTCCTTGCTTTTGTACCGGGAAAAATCGCCTCCGTATTTGCAGCCCAAATATGCTAGAATCTCAATCCAATTAATCTTGACTTCTTCTGATTGGGATTTTATGTCATATTTATAAGCATTCTCTAATGCTTCACTGCAGATATCAAAACTAACCCATTTAATGAAGTTCTTTTCGGTATTATACATAGATGCATAGGTTTGTGCATCCTTTTTTGATCCTTCTCTGATTGATAGGATCGATAGGACGAGTAAACAAAATATTTCTAAGATAACAATATACCGGGTTTTTATGTTTGACATCATTCTCTTTCACCTTTATGCATTTACAACTTGTAACATTTTATGATTCTCAAAATTTATTCATAACTGTTTTTGTTATTTTATTTTGTAAATGTCTGCAGGTGATAATATCTTCTTGTAAATAGTACTTAGCGTATTTCTTTATTCAAATATATCACGAAGCATTTTATGATGAAATTTTTTGTATATATTAAGCTTTTCCTTTGTACTGTCATAATTAGCAAGAATTACATCATGAATATTTGTTATTCCATTTGCCTGGAGCTGTTTTTCCACCCACTTCTCGTTTTTGCCGGTGCTCTTTAAATTATCCTTCATAATTCTTCCATCGATAATAATATTTGCAAGTGGAAGGCTTTGTGTAGGATTAAGATTGAGATCCGAAGGAGTTGCGGGACGGTTTGCAACAGAAGGAAGAATACTTATTTTACCGTTTGTTTCAAGATATACGGTGTGTATATCATTCAAATCATAATAACCTGAAATCCTGCAGACAGATAAGAATTCATCCATATCCATTGTAGCTTTCAGAAGGTTTTTCTCGTAAATCTGTCCATTCTGGTAGAGTAGAATAGGCTGACCTTCAAAAAATCTTCGCAAGAATATAGATTTGCAGGTGATATAGGAGATTAAAATAGTACATCCTGCGAATATAGCCATGGAAATTAAGGGTTCAATAACACTGTCCGTCGACATTACAGCCATTTCACCGGCAATTGATCCCAGAGCAATGCTGCTGACATAATCAAACATACTAAGCTGTGACATTTCACGGTTTCCCATTAATTTGGTGAAAATAAAGAGGGAACCCAATGAAGCAAATGAGGAAATAATTATCTTAAAAATATGCATAGGAACCTCCTGAGGTTGAATTGTAATGAAAAAAAATAAATTACTGGCATATTTATAGCATTTACAAATTGGCTGAAATTATGATAATAAATGTTTCAAATATGTACTGATATGAAGGATACGAACTATAAAAAAGTGAATGTTTATAATCAAAATAATAAAATTTATCGGGTTAAATTACTAAATTATACGAATTTTGTAGATTTTATTTACTTTCCAGCTTATAAATAGTATAATGACAAAAGAAATATATAGGAGGAAATCATGTCATGCTGAAAATTTACATATGTCCTACATGTTATAATTTCAGAATGGTATCAAGAAAACCAGACGCTATTTGTTTTCATTGTGGTACGGATTTAATATTGACTGATATCGATTACACTGACTATATAAATATGACAGAAGAGAAAAGGAATGCTTATAAGGAAAGCTTTATGAATAGAATGAAGCTATATAATGATAGGTATCTTGGGGTTAAAAATGAGTCAGCTGTTGAGTGATATTAACTTATAAGAATAATGATTATATATTAATTGACGGAAGATAATACATCTGGTAGCATGATTTATAGTATTATGTTACCCTTTTAATTATTAATGTTTGGAGTAAATCATGAAATTCAAGAAGGTTTTACAGGTTAATAAGCTATATCCTTATACTGGAGGTATTGAAAAGGTTGTACAACAATTGGCAGAAGGCCTGAAGGATGAAGTTGATATGGAAGTGTTAGCCTGTAGAGAACGTGGCTTGACACAAAGGGAAAATTTGAATGGAGTCCCGGTGGTAAGGGCAGGAAGTCTGGGAGTCCTTTTTTCATTGCCTATCTCCATTCCCTTTCTATGGTATATTCGTAAATTGTCCCGTGATAAGGATGTAATACAATTTCATATGCCCTTCCCTTTGGGTGATCTTGGATGCCTTTTATCTGGTTTTAAGGGAAAGGTTGTTGTTTGGTGGCATAGTGATGTGGTCAGACAAAAGACATTGATGAAGTTTTACCGGCCAATTATGGAGAAGTTCTTAAAAAGAGCTGATATTATTATTGTAGCAACACAAGGACATATTGACGGCTCGGATTATCTTCCAAAATATAGAGAGAAATGTGTAATCATTCCTTATGGTTTAGATCAGGAAATTGAAAAAAAAGCAGATAAGTATATTGCAAAAGAAGAAGCTGGTAGGCTACATATACAAAATATAAAGGGCGCTGTTAACTTTCTCTTTGTTGGAAGGCTTGTATATTATAAAGGCTGTGAAGTATTATTGGATGCATTTCGATTTATACAGGGTGCTACTTTAACGATAATCGGTACAGGGAAACTGGAAGAGTCCTTGAAAAAAGCGGCAAATGAATACGAGATTTTGGATCGGGTTCAATTTATGGGGCAGGTTGATAATGATCAGTTAAGTGCTGCATTTGAAAGTTGTGATGTGTTCGTATTACCATCTATCTATAAAAGTGAAGCTTTTGGAATTGTGCAGATTGAAGCAATGGCATATGGTAAACCGGTTATTAATACAAAACTGCCAAGCGGAGCTCCTTATGTAAGTATTGATCAGATTACCGGGATTACAGTACCACCGCATGATGCATGTGCTTTGGCAGATGCAATGCAATGGATGGTAGATCATCCGGAGAAACGCATTGAGATGGGAAATAGGGCAAGAGAAAGAGTAAAACAAGATTTCAGGACAAATGATATGCTTGGTAAAGTGCTTGCAATCTATCAGGAATAATGATAACAGATCGATTAGATTGTTAAGATAGTGACTAATTCTTAAGTGATTAATTGAATATAAGAAAAGGTATAAAGATGAATTTAACGAGAATGATATTATTGTTTACAAACCGATTAAAGCCGGTACTGTTAAAAGTTGTACCTCATAATTTACTTCGTAATGTGAAGAAAAAGATGGTATATAACACGATTGATGGCATGAAAAATGCACAAATTAAACCCTTTGAGCCGGATAAGTATAAAAATGGAATAAATCTGATTGGTAATATTAAAGCTTTATCAGGACTGGGACAAAGTTGTCGATTAGTTGCAAATGAAATATTGGAAAGTGGATTAGATTTTTCGATTTACAATTATAGTCAATTAGGTAATGTAAAAGAGGATACTTCAAAATGGGAGGATAGAATAAGTTCTGATCTTCCCTATAACATAAATCTTATACATATTAATCCGTATGAGTTCGGAATTGCATTTGCTCAGTTACCGTCTTCCGTTTGGGATTACCATTATAATATTGCATTTTGGTTATGGGAATTAGAAGAATTTCCGGAGGAATGGGTTCCATGTATCTCCTGCTTAAATGAAATATGGACTCCGTCGGAATTTATATCGGAAAGCCTTCGAAAGAAAACGCAAATTCCTGTAAAAACCATTCCCTACAGTGTGAATGTATCGATTAACAAAGAGTATGACCGAAATTTCTTCGGACTTCCGGCAGATCAGTTTTTATTTCTAATGATGTATGACAGCTATAGCATTTGTGAACGCAAAAATCCGAAAGGTGCTATGGAAGCTTTCCGAAAGGCCTTTGACAAAAATAATCGTAACGTTGGAATTATCATTAAAATAAATAATGCGGTAAAGGAAGATATTGCTTTAATCAAACAGGAGATGGAAGGGTATCAGAATGTATACATCCTCTCGGAGACGTTAAATAAGGATCAGGTGAATAGTCTGATTAAATGTAGTGATGTTCTGGTATCTTTGCACCGGGCAGAAGGGTTTGGACTGGTACTGGCAGAAGCGATGCTGCTTGACGTGCCAACCATCGCTACAAACTGGTCCTCGAATACAGAATTTATGAACCATGAAGTTTCCTGTATGGTAGACTATAAACTAATTGAACTGGATCAGGATATGGGGCCGTTTAAAAAGGGGAACCGTTGGGCGGATCCGGATTTGTCGGAAGCAGCCAAATACATGGAAAAATTGTATGTGGATAGGGATTATTATAGCAAGATTGCATTAAATGCGAAAAAGCATATAACAGATAAGCTTAGTATGGATCGCGCGACTGGATTAATCCAAGAGAGAATAAACGAAATTATGGAGCAATATGGATAAAAAAAGAATTGCAATCATTAATCAGCGTTACGGCTTAGAAGTAAATGGTGGTTCAGAATACTACACAAGATTAATTGCAGGGATGCTTCATAAGAATTATGATGTGGAGGTTCTGACAACAACAGCATTAAATTATGACACCTGGAAAAATTATTATCCAGAAGGAATACAAGAATTAGATGGAATAAGGGTTAGAAGGTTTTCAGTTAATTATAAGAGAAACAGGATTATATTTGGAAAATTTAATTCTCTTATTAAGCATATCAGATATCCGTTTATGGAAGAAATCTGGATTAGATTGCAGGGACCTGTTTCAAAAAGATTAATCAGATATATTAAAAAGCATAAGAATGATTATGATCTTTTCATTTTTGTTACATATTTGTATTATCCGACAGTAAAGGGATTACCTCTTGTCGCGGATAAAGCGATATTGATTCCGACGGCTCATGATGAGGAGTGCATCTATTTTGATATTTTCAAAGAAATATTTCGGCTTCCGAAAGGGATTATTTATTTGACGGAAGAAGAACACACTTTTGTTACGAAGACCTTTGATACGGATCTTATCTTGCATGATGTAATAGGAATAGGGGTAGATATTCCTGGGAGTATTAGTGTTAAATCATTTAGAGAAAAATATAATATTCATTCGAAATACATAATATATGCAGGAAGGATTGATCCTGAGAAGGGTTGTAATATTATGATTGAATATTTTATTAATTATAAAAATATTCATCCTGACAATGAAGTTATATTGGTATTAATAGGTAATAATATGATGAATATTCCAGTTCGTCCTGATATTATTTTCTTGGGTTATGTTAGCGAAGAAGATAAGTTTAACGGTATTTCTGATGCGAGAGCATTAATTCTACCTTCAAAATATGAGAGTTTATCTATATCTGTTCTTGAAGCGATGGCACTTAAAACACCGATTTTGGTGAATGGCGATTGTGAAGTCTTAAAGGGTCATTGCGAAAAAAGTGGTGGAGGTTTTTGCTTTTATAGTTATACTGAATTTGAACAGGCATTTGAAATTTTAACAAGTGATCATTGTTTGGAATACAATCAGCTTCAAAATAATGCCAAAAAATATATTGAAAATAACTATACTTGGGAAGTGTGTAATAAGAAATTTATTACATTCATAGAGAAGTGCTAATGAAAAAATAAAATTAATTTAGATTTCCTTTAGTAGTGATAAGACTTCCTGATATATTATACATAATATTGTAAATTATACTACTGGAACGGAGACAATTATGAAAACATTGAAAGAACTTTACGCATATCGTCAAATGATATATAGTTTGGTTAAGAGAGATTTACGTGGTAGATATAAAGGCTCTGTACTTGGATTTTTATGGACATTTCTAAATCCTTTATTTCAACTGATTGTTTATACTATAGTTTTTTCTGTTATTTTACAAACAGAGATCACAGATTATTATCTTTTCTTGTTTGTTGCGCTTGTTCCATGGCTTTTTTTTTCTACGAGCCTTACAGCAGGATCAAGTTGTATATGGGCACAACAAGACATGGTAAAAAAGATTTATTTTCCACGTGAAGTATTACCAATTTCTTTTGTTGTCAGTCAGTTTATTAATATGCTTTTAACCTTTATTATTATATTAATTGCAATAATATTTTCTGGAAATGGATTTAATTTTTTGGCATTATTATATCTACCATTCATTATGCTAATAGAATTTATTATTGCAATTGGAATAACTATGCTTACTTCTTCGTTAACTGTTTATTTTCGTGATTTAGAATATATTCTGGGTATTATTAGTATGGCATGGATGTATTTAACACCTATTATGTACTCACAGGATATTGTTCCAGAGAATATAAGGCCTATATTTAATATGAATCCTATATCACCGGTAATTATAGCATATAGGGATATTCTTTATTATAGACAAATTCCTAAAGTCAATACGTTACTTCAAGCAATAATAATGGGTATTATAGTGATGATTATTGGTTGTTTTTCATTTTCAAAATTAAAAAGACATTTTGCGGAGGAATTATAAAATGAAAAACGAAAATTCTATTGAAGTAAAATATGTAAAGAAAAAATTTAAAGTATATTTGGATAAGGGAAGAAGTCTGAAAGAAAAAGTATTATTTCAAAATAGGAACAGATATGAAACACGTTATGTTCTAAATGGAGTGAATTTTGAAGTAAAAAAAGGCGAAGCTATCGGACTTATTGGTCAAAATGGATGTGGGAAAAGTACAACACTGAAATTATTAACTAAAATTATGTATCCAGATGAAGGAACAATTGAAATTAATGGAAGAGTATCAAGCTTAATTGAACTTGGTGCAGGTTTTCATCCAGATATGAGCGGAAGAGAGAATATTTATACAAATGCATCTATCTTTGGATTGACAAGGAAAGAAATTGATGAAAGAATGAAGGATATTGTTGACTTCTCTGAACTTGGAAAATATTTGGATAATCCTGTAAGAACTTATTCTTCTGGTATGTATATGAGATTAGCGTTTTCTGTAGCAATTAATGTTGATGCAGATGTACTTCTTATAGATGAAATATTAGCGGTTGGAGATGTAAATTTTCAAGCAAAATGCTTTAATAAATTAAGAGAGATTAAAGCGAAAGGTACAACTATTGTAATTGTTTCACATTCATTGGGACAAATCGAGCAAATCTGCGATAAAACAATATGGATCGATAATGGTATAGTAAGAGAAATTGGAAAACCTAGAGAAGTTCATCCGGTTTATATGGAATTTATGGGAGAAAAAAATCATCTGTTGCCAGAGACTTTGCCGGATAATAATTCATCGGATGATCCATTGAAATCTTCGGATATACCAGATAAAAAGCGATGGGGAAATAAGGATGTTGAGATAATAAATTATCAATTATGTAATCATGCAGGAGTAGAGAAAGATGTTTACAGAACTGGTGAAGAAATGGTTATAAAATTAAATTATTTAAAGCATAGGGAGGTTAGCCAGCCTGTTATAGGAATTGGAATATTCAGAAATGATGGAGTTCATTGCTATGGTACAAATACTATGGTTGACGGGAACGAGAAAGTAAAGCTTAATAATTCGGGAATAATAGAGTTTGTTATTAATAAAAATAATCTATTGGAGGGAGAATATTCCCTTGACATAGCAATTCATTCTGAAGATGGATTTGCTTATGACTTTATAAAAGAAGCAAAAAGCTTTAGAGTATATTCTGTTTTAAGTGATATAGGAATTACAAGATTAGATCATGAATGGATAATCAATTAAGGGAGATTGTTATGGAAAGTGTTGATTTAGATAACGTTCTTGAAAGAACAAGAGATACCATCAGATATTTATCTGATTTGGATCTCACGGATAAATTTGAAGATGTCTCTATTGGGATAATAATGAATAACATAGATAAATTATCTCAAAATATGATCCAGAGTAATGAAAAAATCCATATACGAAAGGATGTTCGGGCACAGGCGAATCATAATTCTTCATTTATACGAAATCTAAAAAAAATTGATAGAAAGCTAAACAAGATTACAATTTATCATAAATGCAGACCATTTTTAAGGAATAAAATAGATAGAATATATAATAAAAAATATATAAACGGTAAAGAATTGTTGGTATTTGAGAATGAAGAGTTTGTTGATGTTGTATATAGAAGTATACTATTTAGAGAACCAGATGCTGAAGGAAAGATGAATGCTCTAAACTATGTAACAGGAAACAGCTTAAATAAGGTTGGATTTATCTATAGTCTCAGCAAAGCACCTGAAGCGAAAAATTATAATATTACAATTAAGGGAATTAAGGGCAAAAGATTTTTATTAAGCTTAAAAAGTAGGATATATGATTTCCCAGTACTTGGTTATCCAATAAGATGGATTTTAAATATAGTACTATTGCCAAAAAAAATAGGAAATATACAAAATTCTCTGAAAGATTTATATTATCATATTAAGTTATTAAATACACGTGCTGTTAATATTGAAAGTGTCATATCTGATAAAACAGATTATGAAAATGTATTAATGGAACTACATGGGAAAGAAGAAAAATTAATAAGCTATCAGACTAGATTAAAGAATTACCAGATTGAATTGAATACTAAAGTGGAAACAATAGAGAAATACATTGTTGATAATAATTTGTTAATGGAGGAAGCAGAAAAAAATAAGCACAGAGAAAAAGACATTATGGATAAATTTTATCTAAGATATAATGAAAGTCTCATGATAGATACTAGAGAAGAAGTTAAAAGTCGTGCGAAGATTTATATTGATAAATTAAATCTATACTTTATTAATAGAAATAAGAATGAATTAGCACTTATTGATTTAGGCTGCGGAGAATGTGAATGGATTGAATTATTGATGGAAAATGGTTATCAAGCTAAGGGAGTAGATAGTAATAGTTTGGTTGTAAATAAGGTGAAAACTAATTATCCTGAAATAGAAATTGCAGAAATGGATGCTTTTTCCTGTTTGAAAAGTCTTGATGATAATTCCCAGGATTTAATAACATCGCTTCATATGGTAGAACATTTAGATATGATGAGCTTAATCAGGCTATTAGAAGAATGTAAACGGGTATTAAAAAAAGGTGGAATTATAATCCTGGAAACTCCAAATCCCTTAAATATATTAACATCGACTTATTATTTCCATCTTGATCCAACACATAATAAACCGATACCTCCAGAATTGTTGGCCTTTTTCGTTGAGGAAAGCGGTATTAAGGTAAAAGAAAAGATTTTGTTATATCCTCTGGATTTTGTTCCATATATATATAAGGAGGAAGATCCTATTAAGGATATTGTTTATAGATTTAATATGGAGCAAGCATATTCTATATTGGCGGTGAATGAATAATGATGATAGTGATTATGCATCAGACAATAACAAATCATGATGCAATAGGCAATGATATTGAAATAATGTACAATATACTAAACCAGAAGCATACCTGTAAGGCTTATGCACAAAATAGATTGAATAGTAATCTGGAGTATATAGAAGAAAATGAATTAACTAGAATTATGGACGCTGAAGAAAACCTGATTATTTATCATCATAGTGTGAATTGGGAATATGGCGAGAGATTGATCAAAAAGATAAAGGCAAAGCTGATTTTTAGATATCATAATATTACACCTCCGGAATTTTTTAAACCTTATAACGATTTTCACTATGAACAATGTGACAAAGGAAGAAAACAAACGAATAGGTTGGTAAATGATTATAAGAATGCATTATGGATTGTAGATTCTATTTATAATGGAGAGGATTTAAAAAATGTCGATCAAAGTCAAATTTCAGTATGTCCTCCTTTTAATAAAATAAAAGAATGGGCTAGAGGAATCCCTGATGAGGAGGTTCTTAAGACACTCTTAAACGATAAAAGAATTAATTTATTGTTTGTTGGAAGAGTTGCACCAAATAAAGGACATCTTTTCATGATTGATATTTTGCAAAATTATTGTGTAAACTTTGGAACAGATATTATCCTTCGAATTATTGGTAAATTTGATGAAGGATTACCGGGCTATAATCAAGAAATTGAAAATAGGATCAGCAAATATGGATTGGAAAATAATATAGAATTTATAGGTGAGATTAATGATGCCTTGTTAACATCTTATTATCTTGGAAGCGATATTTTCTTATGTACGAGTGAACATGAGGGCTTTTGCGTGCCTATTCCCGAGGCTCAATATTTTGATCTGCCAGTTATAGCACGTGCTACTAGTGCTATTACTGAAACAATAGGAAAAAATCAAATAGTGTTGGATGAAAGCATAAAAAAGTATGCTGCAGCAATTCATATTTTGAACAATAATAATAGTTATTACAAATTTATACAAGCAAATGGCTTGAAAAATTTTAATGATCGATTTACAAATGATAAAATCACCAGAGTTTTTCAGACTATTTTCAAGGAAAAATTGGGGGTAAATATATGAAAATTGCAATTGCGATGGTTCAGGTACCATTTACAAAAGGCGGTGCGGAAATACATGCCGAAATGTTACGTGATGAGCTGAAGAAGAGAGGACATCAAGCGGATATTGTTACTATTCCCTTTAAATGGTATCCTACCTCTTCTTTGCTAGATTGCATGCTAATGGGAAGAACTATGGACCTTACTGAGGTGAACGGAGAAAAGATTGATAGAGTAATTGCAATGAAATTTCCAGCTTTTTATGTAAAACATGATAATAAAATACTCTGGTTATTGCACCAGCATCGACAGGCGTATGACTTATGGGGTACCAAATATGGAGATCTCCATGATTTACCTGATGGAGAATTTATCCGGAATATAATTATGAAGCATGATAATAAATATATTTCGGAAGCAAAAGCTGTTTATACCAATGCACAGAATACTGCTAACAGACTCATGAAATTTAATGGAATTAAAGCTGAGGCTTTATATCATCCGCCATTAAATTATGAAAAAATGCATTGTGATGAATATGGTGACTTTGTATTTTATGCAAGCCGTATTGATCCTATGAAACGTCAACGTTTAATGGTGGAAGCGGCTAGATATACAAAAACGGATGTGAAATTTGTAATTGCAGGATCGGGAAGTAAAAATGAGTTGGATTATATCGATAAGATTATTAAAAATAGTAAATTACAAAGCAAAGTAAAAATGGCGGGTTTTATTTCCGAGGAGGAAAAGCTTTCTTACTACGCAAAATGCCTGTGTGTATACTTTGGTGCATATGATGAAGATTATGGATATATTACGCTGGAAAGTTTCTTTTCCAGAAAACCAGTGATTGTTCATAAAGATTCTGGAGGTCCGTTGGAATTTGTTGTTGATGATGAAAATGGATATATAATTGATGATGATGCAAAGTTATTAGCTAAAAAGATTGATGAATTATATTTGGATCGTAAAAAAGCTAAAATCATGGGTGAGAAAGGTTATCAATCATTATTAGCAAAGCATATTAACTGGGATTATGTAATAGAAAAACTACTACAATAGGAGGAAGTCACCTTGAAAAAGCCGACCTTACTTTATGCAAGTCCGTTTTGGCCTAAAAAGAGTGGAATTAGTGAATACAGTGAAGCGTTAATAATAGGATTAATAAAATATTTTGATATCACGCTTATTATCGATGATTATAAGATTGAAAATAAAACAATTCAAGAATCATATAAAATTATTATATATAATCAAAATGAAAATTATGGATTTTATGATTATATAATATATAATTTCGGTAATAATCCATATTATCATTGTTATATGTACGACATGATATTAAAGTATCCAGGTTATGTAATACTACATGATTTTGTTTTATATTATCTTACAATCGGTTATTATGAGGAAAGAAATAAATTATTTCAAAAGATATATGAATTAGAGGGGATAAGGGGAGTTCAGATTGTTAAGGCAAGTTTGAAAGAAAATGATACATGTGATTTATTGCAGCATAAGAAAATAGCATCGCAGTTGCCCATGAATCGTGAGGTATTAGAGAAAGCAAAAGGGGTTTTTGTACATTCTGCCTATACTGAAAACCTTATTAATGAGAATTATAAAAATATTAATACTCATAAAATACATTTAGTAAAATGTGAGACTATAAAATCTGATGATAATAAATTTTTACATAGATATTATAAACTGGATGAAGCTTCATTTATTATTGGAGCAGTTGGATTTATTGCGGAAACAAAACAAAATGAATTAACCTGTCTTGCAGTAAAGAAATATAATGAAAGTCACGTGGATAAAATTCATTATGTTATGATAGGGGAAGGCAACTATGTTGATCACTTATTAGATCCATATATACATAAAACGGGATTTTTTGATAATAAGGAATTCTTTAAAGCAATATATTCTTGTAATTTAATTATGAATCTACGATATCCATATCATGGGGAATCATCGGCTACGTTAATACAATGTATGGATTTGGAAATTCCATGTGTTGTAACAAATATAGGTTGGTTTAGTGAGTTACCGAATGAAATTGTTATAAAACAACCAATAGATGTAACCGTTGATAATCTTGAAAAGTTGATTTGCCAATTTAAAGATAAGAATTATATGAATATTACCAAGAAGGCACTAGAATATGTTAAAAACAATTGTTTACCGGAAATTGTAGGATTTAATATTTATAATTATATGATAAATCATTAGTAATAGTGAAACGAAAAATCATACACCTATTACATATTTCGATATTACAAATTAGAGCATATTTAATAATTTGTATTGCAGATCGTTTTATACAAAATATAAGCGAGGAAAATGATGAAAAAAATAATAAAATTTTATGATAGTAAGTATTTTAATATATTGTTATTTTTAATATATTTTATGATCCCATTTATAGTTTATTTTAATTTATTTGAGAAAAATATGGTTCCGTTATCAGGAGATGGAGTTCAATATTTCTCAATGAAATTATTTATAAATAATGCTCTTAAATCAGGGCAATTACCTTTATGGGATCCTTATCTATCCAATGGAGTACCATTTGCAGCAGATTTTAATGGAGTCTTTTATCCTGTTTCTTTAATTTTGTCAATATTACCGGCTAAATTATTTATATATTGCTACTATTCACTTCATTTAGCAATTGGAGCCTTTTTTATATACTTATTTTTAAAGGAGATAAATTGTGATAAAGTTGTAGCGATTGGTACAAGCTTTATTTATATTATGTCAATTCATCTGGGTGGTTATAGAAAATCACATATGAGTATTATCTGTGCCATAGTGTTTCTTCCTGTAATATTGTATTTTATTGAAAAATATGTGAAAGACAAAAAAATTCGTTATCTTCTATGTGTTACGCTGGCAATGGGATTACAATTCCTGGGCGGAGGGGTTCAATACGGTATATATACTGATGCAACTGCATTTGTTTATTTGATATTTCGAATGTATTGTACAAAAGTGCAGTTCAAAAAAATGATGAAAGCTTTATTTTTACTTGGAATAACGTATGCAACGTTTATTGCCGTACAATTGCTTCCATCAATGGAATTATTAAGAACTTATAAACAAGCTGGATCAGGGGATATAAGTTATGATTATTTTGCATCCTATTCTATTCATCCTATTAAAATAATTATGATGCTATTTCCTAATTTATTTGGTACAGAGGTAATGCAGCCTTTAGGAGCTAATTATTCATCTGAAATGGATATTGAGATATTTCTTGGTGTCGGAATACTAATGATGATTCTTTTTGCTATTGCAAATTATCGAAAAGATCAAAGAGTAATTATTTCATGCATATTTATGTTAGGATCATTTATCTATGCTTCCTGTGCTCATATACCAATATTGAATAAATTTGTATATCATACTCCAGTATTAGGCGGTTTAAGATGTGCTGGGAGAGCATTGTTTGTATTTATCTTTTTTGGATATGTATTATTTGCAGTTGCACTTACAAAGCTTCGAGAAGAAGATGATTTAAAAGGGTTAAAAGATTTTGTTATAAAAATATTTATTTTTATATGTGGTGTTTTAGTTGTAATGTCTCCTCTTTTATATTTACTATCCAGTGATTTGTCAAGAGATGCATTGCTTTCAAGAAGCAATAATTTAAAGTTGACGTTGATAATGCCTCTGATAACTTTGTTGATTTTATCCGTAGCATTTGTTGGACTGGAAAAGAGAAGAGAATGTAAAAAGAATAATTTAAAATCAATATATTTAATTATCAATATGTTAATGTTTGTTATTACATTATTTGAAACAACACGTTTTAGCTTTTTGAATGATCCGACTTCAGTTAATAATTTTAAAGCAAGTTCAATAGTAACAGAAAAAGTGAAAAAAGAGATAGATAATAAGAAGTTATGGTTAGCTAATAATACGATTGATGGAGGGTATCGTAGCATTATTGAGTTTAATTCAAATGTTTCTATGGAAATACCTGCCATTAACGCTTATATTGCATTTAATAATCCGAGACTTTTTAGATTATTCACAAATAAAAATATTATGGAACCAAAGTATAATTATTCAGGATTACTTACAGGTTTTCCAGATGCGTATAAGAATCTATTATTACAAAATGACTTATTATCTATGCTAGGAGTAAAATTTATTCTGGATCCACTTAAATTAATTTCCGATAATGGAGATATTGTATCTTCAATGATAGACGATTCTTTGATTTATACGAAAGATAAAGTGGAGTTACCATATACGAATGGACAAATGTATGTTTTTCAAGAGCCTATTAAATTAGAGCCAAATACATTTTATAAAATATCTTTTCATACAAATTCTATTTCGGATCAAACATCGTTTTATGCAGATTTATATGGAGGAAATACTTACGATAATGCAGAACAAAATATGTCTTTTAGTATAAAGAAAGGACAGAACAGTCATTGCGCTTATTTTAATTCGGGAGATAGTAATGTATCAAATGAGATATATTTAAGATTTGTAACAATACCAACATCAGAAATTATGATTACTGATGTGAAAGTTACAAAGATGCATGCACAGATGAAAGCAGGAGCGTATAAGCAATATTATGTCGATGATGCTAACAGGGTTTATATAAATACGAATGCAAAAGATATACTATATATACCTACTTCCGTTGAAAGTGTTAGAAATGTTGAGGATATTTATGATAATGTGTATAGTTATGATTTAGATGATATTAGTTATATTGAAAATATGGATGGGTTTTCAACAGCAGCAGGAACGCTAAAAGACATTTGTTGGAAAAGAAATTCTATATCCGCAAATGTTACAACGGAGGGTAGAACATTTATTAATTTTTCTCAAAATTATTACCCTGGTTGGAAAGCATATATAGATGGTAAAGAAACTAAGGATTATATGGTAAATGGTTTGATTCAAGGTATTGAAGTACCTTCTGGTAATCATTTCATAGAATTTAAATTCATACCGGTATCAATTATTATTGGAGCTATAATATCTGCCTTATCACTTCTTTTTATGATCTGTGTAATAATAAGAGAGATTAAGGTTGATAAATCGATTAAATCTAGCACAGTCTGATATAAAACTGCAAGTCGACCTAAAAAAATAGAAAATTGTATAATTAATGTTCATTTACGGAGGTAAACATGATTAATTTTAATGAACCAATATTAGTAGAAAAAGCTTTTGATTATGTAAGAGAAGCAATAAATAACAAAAAATTAAGTGGAGATGGTGAGTTCACAAAACGATGTAATTTCTGGCTTGAGAATTGGAGTGGTGGAAAAAAAGTTTTATTGACTACCTCCTGCACACACGCAACAGAAATGGCGGCAATCCTTACAGAGATACAGCCGGGTGATGAAGTTATTATGCCAGCCTATACATTTGTTTCTACAGCGGATGCGTTTGTTTTGCGCGGTGCAAAGGTTAAGTTTATAGATATTCGTTCGGATACAATGAACATCGATGAAAATTTAATTGAGGCGGCAATTACGAGCAAAACAAGAGCAATTGTGCCTGTCCATTATGCTGGCGTTAGTTGTGAAATGGATGCTATAATGAATATTGCAAAACGTCATAATTTACTAGTAATTGAAGATGCTGCACAAGGAATTATGAGTACATATAAGGGACATGCATTAGGGTCGATTGGAGATTATGGTTGCTACAGCTTTCATGAAACGAAAAATTATAGCATGGGTGAAGGTGGAGCAATCGTTATAAAAGATGAAGCTAATGTCGAACAGGCAGAGATTATTCGTGAAAAGGGAACGGATAGAAGTAGATTTTTCCGGGGGCAGATAGATAAATATACATGGGTAGAGGCGGGATCATCTTATTTACCTAGTGAATTAAATGCTGCTTATCTTTGGGCGCAATTAGAAATAGCTAAGGATATTTTAAAAGATAGAATAGCTACATGGAATATGTATCAATGTGGATTGGAAAAGCTTGCACTGGATGAGAAAATCGCAATACCATATATTCCGGATACATGTAAGCATAATGCACATATGTTTTATATTAAGACAAAGGATTTGACGGAAAGAACAAATTTAATTAAGTTTTTAAAATCAAATGGTATTAATGCAGTATTTCATTATGTGCCATTACATACAGCACCAGCCGGAAAAAAATATGGAGAATTTATTGGTGAAGATAAGTATACTACAAAAGAAAGCGAAAGGCTGTTGAGACTTCCATTGTATTATGGAATGAAAGAAGTAGATACTAACCGTGTAATTAGGTCTATCAATGATTTTTATAAATGATTTGATTAATATAGAATTAAAGTGCTTTATAATATAAAAATAGAATAACAGAAGAAGTTGGTTGAAAAGAAATGCTTTTTTCAACTGGCAAAAAGTATGTAGTGTGATTTCTGGTAAAGTTTTATATCCCAGATACGCAGCAGATGGAGGATAATATGGTAGTTGTGATTGGAGCAACTGGATTTATAGGGATGTATACAGTAGAAAAATTGATTTCTGAAGGGAAACAGGTTGTAGCAACTGGAAGAAATGACCATTTGGGTAAGATGTTGACGGAAATGGGTGCAAACTTTCTGCAATTAGATATTAAGAATAAAGAAGACTTCAATAAACTTCCAAAGACAGATGTGGAAGGTGTAATCTTATTGGCAGGCTTGTTACCAGCAAATTCAAAAGTCGATATTAGTCAGGACGAAAATGCAGATGATTATTTTACAATTAATGTGAATGGTACAATTAACGTATTGGAATATTGCCGTAAGAGAGGAATACGCAAGGTTATTTCCACTTGCTCCTATGCAGATGTCAGAAATTCGTGGAGAAAAGGTGTCCCAATAAAGGAAACAGAGCCACGTGATTTTGTTTTTACAGGAGATCATGCAGTATATGTAATTTCTAAAAATGCAGCTAATGATGTAATGGAGTATTATAATCAACAGCATAGGATGCAATGCGCTTGCTTCCGACTACCTCCGGTATATGGAGTTGGACCTCATTCTGTAATATATGTAAATGGTAAAGAATACAAAAGTGGTATACAGACATTTATTGATAATGCAAAACAAGGAAAAGACATCGAAATTTGGGGAGATCCGCATATCACCAGAGACATAATTTATGTAAAAGATGTTGCGAGAGCCTTTTCTTTGGCATTGGAAAGTGATAATACATATGGGTTATACAATATGACCTCCAGTACGGAACTAGATTTGGAAGCCCAGGCTGAAGCAGTTATTGAAGTATTTGGAGGAGAGAATAAATCAAGAATTGTGTATTGCCCTGATAAAACAAATAACACACCGTCCTTTTTGTTTGATATGTCAAAAGCAAAAGAAGACTTTGGTTTTATACCTGAGTATACCTCATATAAAGATATCATGATTGATTATAAAAAAGAACTGGAAAGTGGACGTTGGATCAGATTGATTGAACGAACAGAAGTATAGCGGAGGCAATATGGAGAAGGTTGTTATTATTGGAGCAAACAATTATCAAAATCCACTAATATTAAAGGCAAAGGAAATGGGATATGAGACTCATGTTTTTGCATGGGAGGATGGTTCCATTGGTGAACATACAGCAGATTTTTTTTATCCAATAAGCATCATAGAGAAAGAAAAAATTTTAGAGGAATGTAGGAAAATTAAACCGGCTGCAGTTGTGAGTATTGGTTCGGATCTGGCAGGTATTACAGTTAATTTTTTAGCAAGAGAAATGGGGTTAGTAGGAAATAGTAGTCGTAATATATTGGTAGCTACGAATAAATATGAAATGCGTAAAGCTTTTAGAGCGGCGGGTGTGCCTACACCAGGATTTGTAGAGGTGTGTGCGGATAGTGATTTGGAGATAGTTAGAAAGTCACTGAAGCTTCCTGTTATTGTAAAACCGACTGATCGTTCAGGCAGCAGAGGTATTACCAGGCTAGTAAGTTTTGAAGGCTTGGAAACAGCAGTTACTGAATCGATTAATAATTCTTTTGAAAAAAAGGCTATTATAGAGGAATATATTGAAGGAAATGAATATAGCTTTGAAAGTATTTCCTTTAATGGAGTACATCATTTTTTGACGGTAACTAAAAAGTTCACAACAGGACATCCACATTTTATTGAAACAGGACATCTGGAACCTTCTGATTTAGATAATAAAATAATTGAAAAGGTAAAAGCACATATCTTTCCGGCTTTAGATGCATTAGAAATACGTTATGGGGCTTCTCATGCTGAATTTAAAATAGATCGTGAGGGAAATATCAGAATTATTGAAATTGGTGCACGTATGGGTGGAGATTGTATTGGATCTGATTTAGTTCAAATCTCTACAGGATATGACTTCGTTAAAATGACAATTGAAGTTGCGTTAGGGAAAGAGCCTAATATGCTACAAGTAACAAGGCCAAAGGTTGCAGCAATCAAATTCATTTTTACAAAGGAAGATTATAACAATTTAGCATGGCTTCAGAAAGAGTATCCGGATAAAATTTATCGAATTAGTGATATTCATATTGCAGATACAGACCATATAGTCGATAGTTCTTCTCGATTTGGATTTTATATTCTGGCATGTGATACAAAGGAAGAAGCAATGGAGATGGCTAAGTTATGATAAATATGCAAGGTGTGAATAGAAACAACCAAACTGATGATGAAGTGGTTGAAAATGAAGATGGTAAATACATCGTTAAGAAGAAAAAGAAAATTACATTAATTAATATTATATTTTTGCAAATTATTGTTATTGTTTATACTCTATCGGGTGTGGCAGGCAAGTATGCATCTGGAGGAGATGTTAAGCAATTTGTTTTTTTCTATGGAATCGAAGTAGTTATATTAGGAGTTTATGCACTGTTATGGCAGCAAATTCTTAAAGAAGTTGAATTATCAATTGCTTATGCAAATCGATCAATAGCCTTATTATGGTCAATGATCTGGGCGGCTGTCTTATTTCATGAGAAAATAACAGTGAAAAATATCATAGGAGTATTGATTGTTATAATTGGCACAATCATAGTGAATAGTGATAATGAATAAATTTTTACTAATTATGGTACTGGCTGTAATCGTATCCTCTTTTTCACAGATATTATTAAAAAAGAGCACACAAAAACAGTATACTAATTTTATTCGTGAATACCTAAATTTGTATGTAATGATTGGTTACGTTATGATGTTTGCAGCTACGCTTCTTAATATTATCGCTTATCACTTTGGCGTTGAATATAAGAATGGGCCTATTATAGAGTCTTTGGGATATATGCAGGTAATGATACTTAGTTATTTCTTTTTGAAAGAAAAAATAACTAAAAAGAAAATATTTGGCAATATATTGGTGCTTATTGGAATTTTGGTATTCTATTTATAATAAAAGGGGTGGTAATTATGGATATGTCTATTGTGATACCTGTGTATGGTTGTCGTGCGGCATTAGTAGAATTGTGTGATAGATTGACGATGACGATTAGCAGATTGGTGAAGGATTATGAAATAATCCTTGTGAATGATAATTGCCCCCAAAATTCATGGGAAATTATTGAACAGATATGTAATAAGGATAAGCATATTGTAGGAATTAATTTGTCAAGAAATTTTGGACAGATACAAGCGATAACAGCAGGGTTGGATTATAGCACGGGTGAATGGGTTGCTGTAATGGATTGTGATCTTCAGGATAAGCCTGAAGAAATAGCCAATTTATATCATACCGCATTAGAAGGATATGATGCGGTTTTTGCAAAAAGGAAGAAACGAAAAGATACTTTTCTAAAAAAATTTATATCTAAAGTATTTTATAAAATTTATTCATTTGCTTCAGATGGTTATTATGATCCAGAGGTTTGTAATTTTAGCATTTGCAGTAGAAAAGTAATTGATAGCTATTGTAAAATGAGAGAAGTACATAGGGCATATGTTATATATATTAAATGGCTAGGTTTTCGTCAAAAAAATATTGAGGTGGATTGTGATCCGCGTAAAGAAGGTAAATCTTCGTATAATATGAAGAAAAGACTTAAGTTAGCAGGCGAAATATTAATATCACAATCTGATAAAATCTTAAAATATACGGTTTTAATGGGAGTAAGCATTACACTTCTAGCAGCTATAGCGGTGATTTTCCTGATAATTCAGTATTTTATTGGTAAGTCTTTGCAGGGTTGGACAAGTACGATTATAGCTATCTTTTTTATGGGCGGAGCAATTATGAGTAGTATTGGTATCGTTGGCTTATATGTGGGGAATATCTTTATTCAAGTAAAAGAGAGACCATTATATGTAATAAGAGATTTATTGAATGATAAGAATTAGAAGACATAGTAAAAAAATTACTGTTAATAGCTATTAATGATATTGAGTAATAGTATTGTTGATATATATCAAAATATTGCGATTAGGAGAAGCTATTTGTTGATAATTAACAAACAGTATGTAGAAATATGAATTATGCTTTTTCAAAAAGAGATACTACCATTGTAAAAGGTATTGCTATTTTAGCAATGTTGTTCCATCATACTTATCCGAATAATCCAGGAATGCCTATTCATTTGGTAGAGGGAGCTAATTATCTTACTTTAATAGCCGAGTCAGGAAAAATATGCGTTTCGTTGCTTACGATATTAAGCGGATATGGATTGGCGGAGAGTTATAAAAAACTAAATGATTTAACATTTTTTACTAAAATTAAATTTTGTTTATCTCATTATATACAATTATTGTCCATGTACTGGTGTATCTTATTATGGGCATATATTGTAAAATTGATGCAAGGCGGTTCCATTGTGAATACTTATGGAACTGGTATTCATGGCATAATTAATATCATAATTGATATTCTTGGTTTGGGGATGATATTTCATTCTACGATACTTATTGGAGGCTGGTATTTAACGGCTGTTATAACATTTTATGCTCTATTTCCAATTTTATTCTTTCTGGTACAAAAACTTAAATGGGGTATGCTTGTCATTTCATATATTCCATGGATATATTATTTGATCATCAATGATGTTAATATGCATACAGATTGGTGGCTATTTTATGTATTCTCGTTTACATTGGGTATTTACTTATCCCAAACAGGATTTTTGTGTAAACAAAAAGAATGGAATTCAAAAAAAGGAATTGTGATATCTGTTTTGTTATTTGTGATTTCTCTATTTTTGAGAGCATTTATTACATTACCCATAGATCCGCTTCTTTCATTTGCAATGATTGAACTGGAAATATATATTTTTTCACGAATGAATGTGTTTGCTTCATTTCTTTATCGATGTGGGATGCAATCAGCTAATATATGGTTATTACAAGTTGTTGTGATTGGTCTTATCAGCGGACTAAGTTTTATAACTTATCCTATGCGATATATTTTCTTGGTGTTCTTATGTATGGGCATATCTATACTAATTGAAGAAATAAAAGGTGCTTTACATTATAATGAATTAATAAAGAATATTAGAAGACTTTTGACATAGATATCCACCAAAACAGCAGACATGTTTCAAATAATGAGTAATTATAATGATTATGCATTTCTCTGATTAATCTTATTACATGCTTACGATTAATCAGATGAAGAAAAAGCTCTACCATAAGGTAAACAAAAAAATGCAATCGGCAATTTAAATTTTGCCGATTGCGTATATGTTGTAAAATCATTTTTGCTGATTATTCAATCTTTCGTTCCTGGCAAAAGCAGTAGTAATTTTCGTTAGTTTGATACAGAAAAAATTACATCAGTAATAATTGAAGGCTCTCCAATATTCTAAAGTATCTTTTATGGTTTTTTCTAAACTGATTCCTTTCTCCCACCCAGTACATTCGCGCAATTTATAAATATCTGCTTCTATAATCGGAATATCAATAGGTCGGATTTTGTTTTCATCTATTTCTATTCTAATACTCATATCTGAACATTTCAAAATGGTATCTAAAAGCTCCTCAATGCTAACCGCTTTACCGCTTCCTACATTATAGGTTTCTCCAGCTGTTCCTTTTTGAATAAGTAGAGAATAAGCTTTTACAACATCACGGACATCGGTAAAATCTCTTTTCGCACTTAAGTTTCCTACCTTGATGATAGGTTCTTTTATACCTTTTTCAATTTCTGCAACCTGTTTGCAAAAGTCAGCGACGACAAAAGCAGGAGATTGCTTAGGACCGATGTGATTAAAAGCTCTTACCATAATAATATCCATATGATAAGCGTCCGCATATATTTTGCCAAGCATATTCTGACATGCTTTCGTAGCAGCATATATATTACCGGGACGAGTAGAATTGCCTTCTGTAATAGGAGTCTCATCCGAATGAATACGTCCATATTCTTCACCGGAACCAATCAATAATACTCTTGGTTTATAATCAAGTTCCCTTATTGCTTCAAGTACATTAACGCTTCCCTTTATATTTACATCAATTGTAAGGGACGGGTTCTTCCAGGATAATGCAACGGAAGATTGTGCTGCAAGATGAAAAATATAATCAGGTTTTATCGTTTGAAGGACGTCAGAAATTGCCTGCTTATCCAGGATATCTAAATTATAAGTCACTGCATCAGCGTTATCGATGATTTCATTTTGTAATTTTGTTACATTGACTGACCACTTACAGTCATTCATTAAATGCTCTATCAGATAATTACCAACAAAACCAGCTCCACCAATAATAAGCGCGTTCATAAGTCACCTCCTCTATAAGAGAGTAAAAAGCAAATATAATGCAAATGATCAATCAATTATAATGTATTAATCCTGATTTCCTTTTGTACTAACTCCATATCATTTTTTACCATTCGCTCAACCAGCTCAGCAAATGAGATTTCACGTTTCCAGCCAAGTACATTTTCAGCCTTGGAAGGATCACCGAGTAAGATGTCTACTTCAGCAGGGCGGAAAAAGCGAGGATTTATTTTTACAATTGTTTTACCTGTAGCACTGTCAATACCGGTTTCCTCTACACCTTCTCCTTGCCATTTAACATTAATTCCAACATGTCCAAAAGCTATTTCTACAAATTCACGAACGGTTCTGGTTTCGTTTGTTGCAATGACATAATCATCCGGCTTATCCTGCTGAAGTAATAGCCACATGGCATTTACATAATCCTTGGAATGCCCCCAGTCTCTTTTGGAATCCATATTTCCCAGCTCAAGATATTCTTGAACCCCCAACTTTATTCGGGCTACAGCATCTGTGATTTTTCTTGTAACAAATTCCTTGCCTCTGCGTTCACTTTCATGATTGAACAATATACCACTGCAAGCATATAATCCAAAGCTTTCACGGTAATTTTTTGTAATCCAGTGACCGTATAATTTTGCCACGCCATATGGACTTCTTGGATAAAAAGGAGTAGTTTCTTTCTGTGGTATTTCCTGTACCAGACCAAACATTTCACTGGTAGAGGCCTGGTAGAAGCGAGCTGTAGGCTTTACAGTACGAATAGCCTCAAGCATATTGGTTACACCGACTGCATCAATGTCAGCTGTGGCGATAGGCTGTTCCCAGCTTGTTGCAACAAAGGATTGAGCCGCCAGGTTATATACCTCATCCGCTTGAGATATTTTCATGGCATTAATTAGTGAGACGATATCCGTCATATCTGCATATATAAAGTTGATTTTTTCTTTGATATGCTCCGCATTGCCATAATCTACAACGCTTTTTCTTCTCATAATACCATACACTTGATAGCCCTTTTCCAGTAATAATTCTGCAAGGTAAGAACCATCCTGTCCTGTAATTCCTGTAACTAATGCTTTTTTCATCGTATCCTCCATTCCTGCGTATATTTATAGCACTATTTTTCTTTGTGCATGATTTTGCAGGCATAATTGTATTTTATATATATTCATTTCTATTACATATTTTAAGATTCTCTAAAACCTTCTTGATTTCTCCTGTGTTTTGTTTATCACAGATGAGAGTGGCGTCTTCGGTATCAACTATGACTAAATCGCTAATTCCAACGGTAGCAATTAGCTTCTTGCCTGCTTCAATTACACAATTTTTTGAAGATATCGTAATGACATTACCTTTTACAATATTTCCAAATTCATTCGATTTTCTGATTCTTTCGACAGCTAGCCAGGAACCTACATCATCCCATCCAAAGCTACCGGGAATAGTATAAATATCCTTTGATTTTTCCATAATTCCATAATCTATTGATATAGATGTGAAATTATGAAATTCTTTTTCAAGAACAGCTGTTTCGTTATTTGTTCCTATTGCAGACTGGATCTTCATTAGGCCGGTATAAGTTTCTGGCATAAGTTCCTTCATTCTCTCAAGGATAGAAGATACCTTCCATACGAACATGCCGCTGTTCCATAAGTATTCTTCAGTCTCAAGATATTCCTTTGCTACCTCAAGACTAGGCTTTTCAACAAATCGGTCAACGCCAAATGCTCTTCCGTTACATTGCTCCGGATTAAATTTAATATATCCATAGCCTGTTTCCGGGTAATCTGGTGTAATTCCAATGGTAACAAGATTTGTGTTCTGTTCGGCAATGACAGCGGCATCCTTTAAAGCATTTAGAAACATGCTATTGTATTTAATCAGATGATCCGATGCTAATACAAGCATTATAGAATCTTCCTGATCTTTCGCCATATGTATTGCACCAAGGCCTATACAGGGAGCAGTATTTCGACCTACTGGTTCACAAATAATATTTTCTAGGGGGATACCGGTGAGCTGTTCTCTTACTAGATCCTTATACTCTTTATTGGTTGATATATAAATATCTTCCATTTTTACCAAAGGAAGTATTCGCTCTACAGTTAATTGAATCATGGTTTTACCATCATCGGTAAGGGATAAAAACTGCTTGGGCATATTCCTTCTGCTTTTTGGCCAAAATCGTTCACCTCTACCGCCGGCCATTATAAGTGCTTTCATTTTCATAGTTTTCTCTCCATAGTGTATTTTTACTAAAGATAATAATAACGTAACCTATCATAAAATGCAATTATTTTACACTAATATTTGTATTTAAGGTATTATATATAAAAAATTTAATAAAACTGTCAGGATTCGAATAGAAATATGATAATTTCCTGAGAATGGTAGAATATTTATATAAAAACGCTTGATATCATTTAATATATAATATATATAAAAGAAAAGTACTTATACAAGATACATACGAAAATAAAAAATTTGAAATGTAATCTTTAATATTTCTAATAGCTTTTATTTAGTTAAGAGATAAAAATTCAATTAATATTGATTATACCGCATCATAGTTTCAGGTATGTAGTTGACTTTAATGACATTATCTCACGTTTGACAGTTGGAAGAATCAAAAAGTCTGGTAAGCCTTATAAACAGGGCAATCCAGACTTTTTATTTTATAGAAAAATCGCGCAATGTTTTTATTTTTTTGTATCTTTAAAAATTTTTTTCATTT
>JAEZZO010000030.1 GCA_023418475.1 Bacillota bacterium | reverse complement strand
GTCATGGATATTTCTATAAAAATCATATCCAGACCATCCGCCATCAGCGTGGATTTATCCGCTTTCAGTATAATATTGGCCGCATCCTCAAAAGAGCTTTGTATATCCGTTGCGATAACCCGGTCATTTTCATCATAAGCTACCGCTTTGAGTATGCCCGGCTGATAGGGTATCTGCCATTCCCCGCTAAGTTGTTTTCCGTTTCTATGGTCAATATAGAACACACCGAACGATTTCTCCTGAAAGAACAGTTCTATTTTCGGTGCATTGGAATATACTCTGATATCAATTAACTGCCCTTCATTAAAATCCCAATAAGGAAGAAGGTGTATCATAGGATTTTCTTTATAATCGGTCCATTCCGCCTGGTAGATATAAAAAGCATCCTTGTAAAAACCAGCCGTATCAATCTGTCCAAAATAAGAATTTTTCGTAAAGTAAGGGGTGGGTTCGCCTATGTAATCAAAACCGGTCCAGATGAACTGACCAAGACAAAATGCTGCATCTCTGTCATCTACAATATTTTTTTGTGTATTTTTGGCTCCCCAATTGGTAGAACAATTCCCCAAAGAAGAACATTGCTCATCCTCATGCGTAACAAGTATAATACTGGCCGGAAAATGATAAATCCCTCTGCTTTGTATGGTAGAGGCTGTTTCACTCCCATAGATTATCCAATGAGGATATTTTTTATGATGCTCTTCGTACAGGGCTTCGCCGTAATTATAACCTGCCACCGGAAGTTCCTCGGCACATTTTTGTGCATTCTCCCATCTCATATAATTCGATCCTATCGTAACCAGTCCATTTTTCCAAGGATCATGCTTTAGAACCTGATCCCGAAGCATTCTGGTTATTTCAAGTCCTCTTTCACTGGCGTGTGTGTCATAGATCTCGTTCCCGATACTCCACATTATAATACTTGGATGATTTCTGTCCCGCCGGATCCAGCTTGCGACATCCTTGTGGCACCATGCAGGGAAGAATCTTGCGTAATCATACTCGGTCTTTGGCCTTTCCCACATATCAAAGGCTTCGGAGACTACTAAAAATCCCATCTCATCTGCCAGCTCCATCAACTCAACCGCAGGCATATTATGGGAAGTACGAATTGCATTAACCCCCATCTCTCTTAGTTTAACAAATTTTCTTCGAAGAGCGGCTTTATTAACAGCTGCTCCTAACGCTCCCAAATCATGGTGTTCACAGACACCATGAAGCTTAATACGCTTTTCATTCAGAGAAAAGCCTTCGTTCTTATCAAAGCGCAAGGTACGAAACCCGAAGTTCTGACTTACTGTATCTATAATGCTTTCCTCAATTATTAACTCTGTTTTTAATACGTACAAATTAGGTTCCTGCAGATTCCATAGAAGCGGATTATCCACTCCTAAAACCTGCGGGTAACTTGTAACTTCCTTCTGTAAGAGAACTTCCTCGCGACATACTGCTACTGCGTTCCCTTCTTTATCCAAAACTGTATTTTGAAGAATACCCTTCATGTGAAGTCCGGACTCTTCTACTATCTCGGATAGGACCTTTAGCTTCCAACCCTCTGTTTCCTTAATCGCAGATATATAGATACCGTCGGTAATAAAATGAGCCGGTTCTGTGACTTTGAGCCAGACGCTTCTATAAATACCGGCGCCGGAATACCAGCGGGTATTCGGATTCTGATAAACTACCCTGACCTTTATTTCATTCTCACCGGACACCAAATAATCTGTTATATCAAATTCAAAAGAGGAATATCCGTATTTCCATTCTCCTACCATTTTATTTCCCACATATACAGTAGAATCCATATAGACACCTTCGAAGTAAAGGAAATAATGCTTCTTCCCTGGGTCATCTATGGTTAAATTCTTCTTATACCAGCCTTCTCCGGTTTCATATAAGTCCTCTGTATTATAAATTAGCCAGTCATGAGGTAAATCAACCTCCTGCCAGCAGATATCCTCCTGATAAATTCTTTCTAAAGGTGTTGAAATATCCTGTTTTGTAAATTTCCACCCTTCATTCCATAAATATTTCATTCTGTCTTTCTTCCTCCCTCTCATTTGTTAACGTAATTAAGGAACATCCTCTTAATAATTAATCATCCTTTGATACCAGCTTCTAAGTTTCACAGTTTCTCTTGCTCAATGTAATCTCTTCTTTATATTGTAATGGACTTTACAAGAAAAAGAAACAAATATTTCCTGTAAAGTCCATTATCTTTTATTTCATAACGAGGAGCATGCCAGTCATGATTTGTATTTATTTTACAACTGCTTCTCTGGCCTTTTTTAGAGCTTCTGCATTTGCCTTGTCTAATTCCAGTATCTTATCATAGCCAAGACCCAGTGCCGTTTCCTTCATATCCTTCACAGACTGATTAAATTCTTCCTCGCTTTTGGAAAATACAGCCTTCCAGGAATACTCCTTTATTACTTCCTTAATCTGATTTCTAATAGTGGTAATATCTGTCTCTTCTGCCGGAGTGGAAAAACCGCTTCCCGGTGAAACCACAATCTGATTGTTTTTTGTAAAATAATCTACTGCATT
Organism: Bacillota bacterium; assembly: GCA_023418475.1. Lineage (GTDB taxonomy): Bacteria > Bacillota > Clostridia > Lachnospirales > Lachnospiraceae > Mobilitalea. Next base: position 68,959 of record JAEZZO010000030.1, on the reverse strand, counting down.
CTTTGCATCCATATGGGTCTGCCAATCCTTTTCGATATCGGTAAGGCTCTTTTGCGTATAGGAATCCCATAAATTATAATCATAAGGAAAGCCTGTCTCTGGATTTTTTTCACCGGCAGATATCGTCTTATAATTTAACTGTGTCATACCATCCTTATATTTACCACCGCCCACTTCCTGAGGCATATCCGTATTTGCCGGATCCGTCATACACTGATAACCCAAATCTGTTAACTGTGGCTGGTTATCGGTCATATTCCAGGTAACCTCTTCTTCTCCGGTCGTGATTAAGGTAATCGCTTCCGGTGAATAATACCAGTCAATAAAATCCATTAATCTTTCTTTGTCCTTTGCCTTACTGCCTATCATCATAGCTACACCCGGATTGCCTTTGGAATAGCATCCCCAGGTATACAATTTAAAATCCTTAATTGCTGCCGTATCAAACAGTTTCCCTTCTTTTTTATGTTTATCGGAATTATAACCGGCTGACAGCCATGGCCAGGGAGACCATAAAATAGCGCCATCCACGTATTTGTTATAAACGGTGTCATAGCTCTGGGTTGTTGAGTCCGGATCGACAAGTCCCATCTGATTGGCCTGGTAGAAGAATTTAAGTCCTCTGATATATAAGGAATTATCATCGAGTGTACTTTGTGTTTCTGAGGAATCGTCTGCTTTTTGCCACAAAAATCCGGTATTCGCATATCCATAGTAAGAAGGTATCTGTGTAGCTATATTCATAAATGCACTATCCCAGTCTTTAAAAAAGGAAAAAGCATATGTTTTTTTACCGGAGTCACTAAGTACCTTCATATCCTGCATTTGTTTCATGACAGGAAGCAAATCTTCCATGGTATTCATCTGGGGATAACCCAACTGCGAATATAAATCCCATCTTAAGTAAGTACCAAAATTCAAGGTGGTACCCCCTAACGGCTGAGTAGCCGGATTTTCTGAAACTTCAGACGGGATTCCCCAGGTCCCTGTAGTCTTACAGTTATTCTGATTGGAGAATTCGATTGCTTCCTTATATTTCTGCAGATTTTTTTCTCCCTTCATCATATCTGTCATATCAACTATCAATTTTGCATCAACCAAATCCTGTAGTTTTCCTTCCCACATAGGATAAATAATCAAATCACCAAGATTACCTGCGGCGCTTCGCGTCTGATACAAGGTTTCTCCGCCCCCTGCCACATTAGGGGAAATAATATTTAGCTCCATATTGAATTTGTCTTTGATAATTTTTCCAAACCACCCTGTCTGAATACCCTGATAATTTGCCAGAGAATCAAATACATCAACTGTAATGAAATCTTTATATTTTTCATTCCCGTTATTAGAAGCAGAACCTTCGTTTGCAGTTTTGGCATCCGTATTTGTCTTAACCGGATCGGTTCCCTCTTTTTTCCCCGCGCATCCGGATAACAGTGATATCACCATCCCCAGACACAAAAGTACACTAATCATTTTTTTCTTCATTTTTTCCCTCCTAAATAGAATATATTTTATAATAAAATAAATTTATTATCCCTTAATAGATCCCATCATAATTCCCTTAATAAAATACCGCTGGAATATAGGATAAATAAATAATATCGGCAGTACTACGATTATTGAAACCGTCATTCTGATAGAGGTCGGCGTCTGTTGTGTGATTAACGACTGAACATTTACGCTTGCGCTGTTATTTGTCTTAACCAGCTGTGCTAAAGAATTGGCCTGGTTAATATATACGTATAGCAGATATTGCAGGGAGTAGAGCTTTTGGTTTGTGATATAGATCAGGGTATCTCCAAAGGAATTCCATTGCCCCACCGCAGAAAAGATAGTTATTGTTGCAAGGATTGGTTTTGAAACAGGAAATATAATTCTGGAGAATACTGTTAATATCCCGGCTCCGTCAATTTCTGCAGCCTCTTGCAGGGATACCGGTGTTGATTCTATGTAAGTCTTAACAAGTATGATATTAAAGGGCTGTACAATGACAGGTATGATATATACCAGGAAGTTATCTGTCAGATGAAGATTTTTCATTGTCAGATACATCGGTATCAAGCCGGCATTAAAATACATGGTTACTACGACAAGCCGATACCATAATTTTCTCTTCCACATATCCTCCTGAGAGAACAAATATCCAAGAAAGGCGGAACTCATAACCGTACAGGCAGTTCCAATGAATGTTCTTCCCAGTGAAATCAATGCTGCTCTAGAAAGTCCTTTCAGCTTAATCACCTGAATATAGTTCTCAAAATGAATGCTCTTTGGAAGGAATCGGATCAAACCATTTGCACTTAAATCATTTGCACTTATTGAATTAATGATAAGATAGTAGAATGGATAAAAACATGCTATCGTAAATAAAGTAAAAAAAGTATAGTTGAAGATGTTAAACACTAGATCCTGTCCTGTATAATTTTTTCGTTTTAATTTTTTAATAATTTTCATTATAGACTCCCATTTTATATGATTGACTGTCCCCGGGTTTTTTTTGATACAAAATTTACAAAAATTAATAATGTTACGCTGACGATACTTTTCATCATACTTATCGCTGTTGCCAGGGATAGGCTGCTTCCAGACATACCGATATTATAAACATACAGATCAAGGACCTGTATATGTTCTTTATTAAACGCATTTTGAAAAACATAGTATTGATCCATACCATTATTAATAAAATTAGCCACACTAAGCATAAGCAATACGAAAAAAGTCGGCATTAATTCCGGTATGGTTATATATTTCATCAGTACAAAGCGGTTGGCACCATCTGACTTCGCTGCCTCGTATAATTCCTGGTCGATACCCGCAATCGCTGCCAGGTACATGATTGCTCCCCAGCCCAATCCCTTCCAGGTACCCCATAGCCACATGGCGAAATAGGTATGCTTATCACTATCCAGAAAATTGATCACGTTATTCGTAATGCCCCACTCCTGCAATAGTGTATTAACCAGTCCCGAATTAGATAATATATTAAAAGCAATCGAATAAACTAGAACCCAGCTGATAAAATTTGGTATGGTTGTTAAGGTCTGCACAATTTTCTTAAAGGGTGCACACTTGATTTCATTCAGAAATACTGCAAACAGGACCGGCAAAAACGAAGTTGCTATCCCGATTGTGCTCATTGCAAAGGTATTTTGCATTACCTGCCACAGTTTCTCAAGCTGCATTTTATTTGAAAATAAAAGTTTAAACCATTTCAGTCCAACAAACTCCGTCTGGAATAATTTTAAAGGTGCTTTATAGTCATAAAAAGCATAGATCCAACCATGTAAGGGAAAATAAGAAAATGCAAATACTAATACGAGAAAGGGAAGAGTTAATAAAAATAATTGCTTCCCACGTTTTGAATGTCCATTTCTGACGTTCTTTGATGCTGACACTGACATCTGTCTCCTCCTCTTATAGACATCGTTATCATAATTCTGTCTGTTATGTTTGATGTCTATGCTATTGATTTACAATGATTTTATCATTCCATCTGCATTCCTTCCACCCAAAATATCCTAGCATTTACCTTAATAAATGCATACTAACTTACCAATTTCTCTAAAAATTAAAGTAATTAGTAAGAATTTTTACGGTGGACAATTGCTGAGTATACTGTTAATATTAGTTATTAATAGTAAATGAGTTCTAATAAGTTATATTTACCTAATATGCGAAAGGCAGATGTGCTTCATTATGTATACCGTTTTAATTGCTGATGACGAGGCTATTATCAGAAGAGGTTTAAAAAAAATAATAGATTGGGAACTTTTGGGTTTCAAAATAACCGGCGAGGTTTCCAATGGCGTTCAAGCCCTTGCTTACATAAATGAGAATAACCCTGATATCGTTTTATTAGATATTAAAATGCCCGGGATGGATGGATTAGAGGTTTTAAACAGAGTACGTTCTGATAAATACAAAGGGAAAGTTATTATTTTAAGTGGTTATTCTGATTTCAAATATGCTCAGGAAGCGATTCAATATGATGTAAAATATTACTTAACAAAACCAATTGATGTGAATGAGCTAAAGACTGCTTTATCCTCCCTTTCTGAACAAATTAAGGAGGAAACGTTACATCGCTTAACCATCAGCCATTATAAAGAAAAAGCTGAAAATACTATTTTATTGGATCTGCTTCACGGTACAGCTGATTTTGCAAACATAAATTATTACGATTTGCATTTGACTTCCTCTATTTATCAGGTTTTAATTTATGAAAAATACAGCCGAAATATTGCTGATATCACATATCATTTTTCCGAATTATTGAAAGTGACAAATCAGGATAACAGCTCTTTTCATAGTGTTAATGCGGGAAATAATGAAGTAATTATTCTAAAAGGGGAATTTGCGATTCGAAAATTCAATGAATTTTTAAACCGTTTTGAACAGGAATTAAAGCCACAAAAAGGTTCTCCCCTCGATTCCCTTTTTATTGCTTATGGACGTACTGTATCGACCCCCAAGGAGATCCATATCTCCTATCATGACTCTTATCTTCTGCTGCAGCGCCGGTTTTTTTGTGAAATCAACCAGCATACCATCGGTTATAAACAGCTTCCGGAAAGCACTCGAAATACCTATTATATGACCCATGAGTTGTTATTAGATTATTGTGCCAATCTGACTGCTTATATCCAATCCTTTCATCGGAAAGCGGTCGCTGATACCCTCCATAATCTTGAGATTAAATTGTATAATGCACAAGACAGCATTCATGATATCAAATTATTTTTAACTGATTTATTTATTGAAATGAAAGATAAATTAAACAATCTATACTCCGCTCAGAAATTAACCATACCTACCAATACTCAAATCATTGATTTTATTCAGACGAAAAATTATCTGCATGAGATTTTTCTATTTTTCACCGAACAATTTGAAGTCATTATGAGTTCCATTGGTAATTTTTCACGGAATAGTGTTATTGATGATATTCTATATTATATACAGCACAATTATATGGAAAATATAAGATTAGATAATATAGCTTCGCTTTTCGGATACAACAGCTCCTATCTTGGGAAAATCTTTAATTTGAAGATGGGCGAGAGTTTCAATTCCTATGTTGACAAGGTAAGAATAGAAAATTCAAAAGAATTATTATTGAAGAGGTCCTTAAAAATTTATGAAATTGCTGAAAAAGTTGGATATCAGAATACAGACTATTTTTTTATGAAGTTTAAAAAAAATACCGGAATCACCCCGGCAGAATACCGCAAACAGTATATAATCCCTGATGATGTATCATAAAGATCTTAAATATAAAAGACTTTTGTTACAAGGAGCAGATATGAAACCATGCAAGAAACCACATGCTTTATTACGGATAAAAGTCAGAATGCAGATGTATTTTATCTTAATCCCATTAATTGTCATACCCGTTTCATTTATCGGAATTGCATTAACTTCTTACTTTGTAAAAGCTTTGTACGAACAAACCAGTTCTCAACTGGAATCAGACAATATTCGTGTAAAATCCATAATAGTGGATTGTGTGATTAATCTTTTTAATGTATCCTCTGATCTACTTGATGATAAATCCCTCCATAAAATACTAACAACATATTATACCAATCCCGAAGATGCTTTGGCTGCCATAGATGACTATGACCGCTTTCAGAACTATATGGATACTACTACTTCCATGACTTCAGTATCAGTATATACCACAAATCCAACTCTTCCAGTTGGCAAATATATTAAAACCGCGACACCTGAAATAATAGAAAAATTATTTTCCAAGGTTTCTGTTCCATCCGGAAGTTCCTGGGGATATAATTTTTTTGACCGGACCATTGGCAACACTTCCTCAGAATTACTATTGGTCCGTTCTATTCCCTTGGTAAGATCAAATTATTCTGCTATTTTAGTTATTACAATCAGCAATAATTTCTTAAAAAATAAAATTCAAAATAATTCCTTATACACAGCGATATCGCTCAATACAGAACCTATATTTTTCAGCACTACACGTTCCATGCAGGGAAAGCACCAATCTATGCCGATTGATTACAAATCACGGTATTTCCTTTTTAATGGTTTGGCAAAGTTTAAAGGTAAAACAGTTTTTGGTTATATCTCTTCTCTGCCTGTCTATCAGTCAAAGGATATACTTTATGTTACAACCATTGATTTTGCTGCTAATGATAAATTTATCCATATAGTTATCCTGTGCGCTGCCATAACTCTGCTCTCAATTATCATTCCGCTAGTCGGAATTGTTTTCTACACTAATTTTTTCAGTTCCCGCATCCTGGCATTAAGACGGGCTATGAAAAACGCCAGCAAGGGCGATTTTTATATGCTTGATTCACTTCGGGGAGACGATGAATTATCTGAAACTTTTACTGACTTACAGCATATGGTTCTGGACCTAAAGAATAAGGAGGCTAAAATGTACGAGGCACAGCTGCTTGAAAAAGAGATGCTAAATCAGCAGCAGCAAATGGAATTTAAAATTTTAGCCAGTCAGATAAATCCCCATTTTATTTATAATACACTAGAGACCATCCGTATGCTGGCGATTGAAGAAAATAATATACATGTTTCCAGTGCCATCCAGCTCCTGGGTAAATCTCTGCGTTATGTTCTGGAAAATGCAGAGACCTTATCAACTACCCTGGATAAGGAGCTCGATTACATTCATGTTTATTTACAAATTCAAAAGCTTCGATTTGAAGATCGAATTGATTATAGGATCGAGATTCCAGAGAATTTTTTGCCGGTCGAATATCAGATACTACCCCTTCTCTTGCAACCAATTGTGGAAAATGCTGTATTACACGGACTAGATGATATTTCAAAAAATGGTAATGTTATCGTAAGGCTTTCCATTGAAAACAATACGCTATTAATAATAGATATCATAGATAACGGTAAGGGTATGCCCGAAGAGGTGATTAAGGCTTTTCATTCTGAAATCACACTCGATAAATCGACTTCTGACCGAAGGAGTATCGGTTTAAACAATATAAAAAGACGTATCCGTTTATTTTATGGAGATAATTATTCCGTAAATATAAAAAGTTCTACCAGCGAAGGAACTCATATGCAATTAATTCTCCCTTTAATACCGGTTTAGTTGCAGCCCGTCCTCTATTTTTCTGACCACTAACCACTTCGTAATTTACAATTCATTCCACACAATTAAATCAGATGGCTTTGAAAGATATTCCTTGGTTTTAGAGTTCCACTTCTTTTCAGATACCTCTTTATCTTCCAGCATAAATACATCATATTTGGTACTTTCAGTCAATGTACTTTCATCAACACTATGATATTTGGAGAAGGATACCTTCGAGACCTCTTTTCCATTGGAGTCCAAAACTAAATAGTAATAATTTGTGTGAGTCGGAGCTGCACCATTGCGTTCGTATAAGATTGCGCCGTTATTTAGCGGAGCTTCATAATCAGGGCCATTATGCCATAAAACAACTTTTCCATTACGATATGTAAATATTACATAACTTCCACCCACGATAGGACGCAGATGAAGTTCCGGTATTCCATCCCCATTCATATCGAATAAAGTATAATAAGTTTTATAATCCGGTTCCAACGAAATATCTTTTATTGTAACAACACCATCACTTATCTCATGTTTTAGGTCTTGCGCATTAATTTTTCCAGCCAGAAAATTATCATACGCTGCAAGCGCTTTCTTTTTTACAGAAGTTACATTTTTCTTTTTCGCATTCTTTTTTTTGGAAGATAAATTCTTCTTTTCAGAAGACGTATCTTTTTTAACAGAATATGTATTATTTTTTTCAGAAACTGTTATATTATATTTATCAGATGCATCTTTTTTATCTGATGATGAATTACTGGATATCATTGAAGAATCACTAGCAAAATGTTGTACAGGCATTTCCATACTTGTTGTACCTGTTGTAGTTGATGCATCCGCAATTGCCGGAGTACCGGCATTGTTTAAGCTGGTGATTAATGTAAATAATATAGATGAAAGTAAAAGATAAATAGTTTTCTTGAAAAATGTATTGTATTTCATGATAGCCTCCTGTTATCAGTTAATTATTATAGTATGTTTCTTTTTTATGTTTCTTACGGTAAAAGGTTGAAATTTATGCAATGATATAAATGAATTATAGGCTTTTGCCGGGTTAATCGTACAATAATCTGTCTGTTAAATTTCAGTAAATATAACATTTCCAGACAAGAGTATCTTTTATTGGTTCTTGCCCATAACTGTATTATAGACCTGACTATTGAGATGTCAAGCCAATATTTGGTGATCATGTCAAATCTAATTCAATATAGTCTAAAGCATTCTTCATCCGATCAAGCCATTCCATATATTTAGACAAGGACTGATTGGTATTACTCATCAGCCCTTGTCTAATCTAGTGCACTATTTACAAATATTCGTCTCTAATTTCTAATCACCAGATTTTCTTCTGTATCGCTTCTACCCTTGCAAATGGTCCCGCAATTACTATTTCCTACCACCTGGTTATCAACCATCATGAAGCCCATATCTTCCTTGGCTTCCACTTCGACAACCGGATTCACCGTGGCTAATTCACACCCTTTACATTCATATCGGTTCCGCTTCCAACCGAAGTAAATGCACCTAAGCTGCTGCATATTGTTAATATGATGAATGTGGTTGTCTTCGATGATACTAAAAACACATCCCATGCGGCCAACAATACCCGTTTGTTCGCAATGGTGAATGATATGACTGCCGATCGTTTCCTTAGCCAACCATGATACTGACCGCAGCAGACTGCATCACGCTCCATCTGTGTTGCACTTTTTACATGCTTTATATTTCTATGATTTTGGAAGAATATCATGGACAGATTGCCAATGAAGAATTAGAGCAACGACTGAATTATAGCAGTGAGTATATAAACCGCATCGTGAAAAAAAGAATTGGCATAAATCTTTCCGAATATAAAAGAGACTTCCTGTGAAAGCAAGCCTGTCATTTATTATTAAAAACCGATATGAAAATCAACGAAATCTGTGAAGCACTTGGATATTCCAATCGAAGCTTTTTTAACAAGCTTTTCCTGGAGCAATATGGTATTACTCCTTCAAAATATAGAGCGCAACACCTTCCAGAGCAGAAGTGAATGCTTTTTGGATGAAAGTCCTTAACCTAACTAACAACCATTTCGTTATACAATGATAAATTCATTTTCTGAATATAAGTATTTCGTTAATTCATTTATAGCACAGAATAAAAATTTATCCATTGTTTCATCATTATACCATGTAAGATAATCTTGCAGAAATTTTTTATGTATTTCTCCTATTGTTTTACCTTCCTTATCAATAATTGAGCTTGATCCATTTCTATTTAAATGTACTGTTATCATTGCATCATTATTTTTTAAACAAATCATAAGTTTATTAATAAATGGTGGTCTAAAACAAAATTGCTTCGTATTAATTTCTTCTGTTGTATCACTCATTTGTGCTGTAGCTTTTATCCTGTTAGTTCCAGATATATTTTCGATGATCTGATAAGTATGAAAGCCAGTATTCTGATCATAGCTTCTCTTACTAGCCATATCAGTTATAAACCTTAATTTATTATCAGAATCATAAATATAGCTTTGCCTTTTACCAAATGGAGAATTTTTGATCTTGCATATTACTTTTCCATGATCATCATATGCGATATGTACGAAAAAAAAATTTTTGATAAGTATCTTCATTTCATATACCTCCTCATAAAAAAACAGAATACAAACATAAACCAACAATTCCTGCTCCCGTCATCACAATTACAGGGTTTATTTTCCATTTTCTAAGAATAACGAAAGCGAGTAAGAAGATAATTACTGCTATAAAGTCTATATTTTCTATCTTAGTTGATATTGCTTTGCCATTCCATAATGCCAATACTACCAATGCCAAGCCTGCTGATGCAATCATGGCTATAACAGCTGGTCTCAGTCCGTTTAATATTCCCTGAACCGTTGTCAGTTCCCTATATTTATAATATATATAAGCCAAAATAAGTACAATAACACAAGACGGGAACACGCATCCTATCGTTGCTGCAATTGCACCGGCTAACCCGGCAATACGAGTACCCACGAAGGTTGCTGAATTAATTCCTATAGGACCCGGGGTCATTTGGGATATAGTTATGACATCTGCAAACTCCTTCATCGACAGCCAGCCATGGACATCAACAACCTGGTTTTGAATGAGAGGCATAGCAGCATACCCTCCTCCAAAACTAAACAATCCGACTTGAAAAAAACTCCAGAACAACTGTAAATAAATCATTTTATTTCACCACTCTTTTTTGCTTTTTCTAAAAAGTACATGGATATTGCTCCAATAAAACCACTAGCGAGAATTATTATAATAACATTGATCTTGAATAGAAAGGCAGCTGTAAATGCGCCAATCATAACAATAACAGGTAATACTTTTCTTTCTTTTATCAAACTAATTACCATACTAATTACTACATCTATGATAACAGCAGCAACCCCTGCCCGCATACCTCTAAGGATATATTTAATCATCAGATTATTAATAAACGTAGTATAAGCGACAGATATAGCTGACAAAATGATTAACGGTGGTAATATCGTAGCTATCATTGTGATCATACTACCGAAATATCCTGCCAGACGATATCCCATTAGAATTGCAGCATTTACCGCCATAGCTCCAGGTGTTGACTGGGCTATTGCGGTTAAATCCAGCATTTCTGTCTCATCGATCCAATGATATTCATCAACAAACTTTTTTCTCATTAGCGGAACGATAACATACCCTCCTCCAAAGGTAAATGCGCTTAAACAAAAAGTAGATGTAAATAATTTCAAATAAAATTTTATATTTTTATTCATGTCAAAGCCTCCTGTAATTTTATTATATACCTTTGACTTATATAAGTATAATTACAATAAATAATTATATACATAACCATATCGTTATGAATTCAACAGAATGTAAGAAGTTAATATCCTATATGATCTTCTTAAGTATGGCATATACCCAGATTTGCCTTTTCCATCCTCTTTATATCCGCCTTCAATTTGATAAGCAGATGTAGTTGTCCCCCATATAAAATTTTCCAAGAAAATCATATCGGACATATTCAAACTCTCCTTTCCAATTGTAAGATAAGTACAAATTAATATCTTTCCTTCTTTTCCACTGAACAGGAACAGCCACATCCCGAAGCTGCAGGAGACTTTGTATTTTTTGTTGATATGCAATCGCAATTGCTACCGATCCGTCAAGCGTACTATAAAAGCCCGTAGATAATAATGATCTACGGGCTTTTTCAGATATTCTACAGTTATAGCATCAAACTATGTCATATTTTACATTCAGTAAGCCAATTACTTTATTTTCCTATTGACAAATCAGGTTTATAATCATAAACTAATTATATGGTTTATAACTATAAACTTAATTAGGAGGTATCTGGATGGAAACCCTGAAGATTTGCGAAAGTGACTATCGTTTTATGTTGGTAGTATGGGAGAACGAACCGGTGGCTTCTGGCCGCCTTGTGACATTGTGTGCCAAAAAGCTTGGCTGGAAAAAGCCCACCACATATACTGTGTTACGGAAAATGTGTGAAAAGGGACTTCTAAAAAACGAAAATACTATGGTCAGTTCTATTGTCCCCAAGGAACAATTACAAGCTTTTGAGAGCGAATACTTTGTTGAAAGGACTTTTGGAGGTTCACTGCCACAGTTTCTCACCTCGTTTCTCGGTGGTAAAACCATCTCAAAAAAGCAAGCCGATGAATTGAAACGCCTGATTGATGCACATAAGGAGGAGTAAACCATGGAAGAGTTATTTTTGAAGATATTAAACATGAGCATTACAGCCGGTTATGTCATACTCACAATATTTTTCATCCGCTTATTTCTGAAAAGAGCCCCGAAAAAGTATTCCTATTTATTATGGTCAGTCGTGCTTTTTCGTCTCATTTGCCCCATATCCTTTTCCTCTGTATGCAGCATTTTTCAAGCGAAACTATTTGACATGACAACAGCATTAAGAGGTGGCGGCGCATCGCTTCATTTTATACCCGCCGATCTAGGACAAATGGAAACCCCGAGAGTAACTGTGGGTATCCCTACCATGAATTCCATCATCAGTGAAAGTCTACCCTCTGCTACCCCATATGCCAGTACTAATCCTCTTCAAATATGGATTTCCTTTGGAGCAATCCTATGGTTGGCAGGAATCGCTGCACTCTTTCTCTACTGTATCGTCACCTATATTCGCTTAAAACATTGCGTAGCCACCGCTGTCCGGCTGGAAGGTAATGTTTTTGAAGCCGACAAAATTCGATCTTCTTTCATTCTTGGCTTTATCAGGCCTAAAATTTATATTCCTTTCGGTCTGGGTACGCAGGAACGTACCTACATCCTCCAACATGAAAGATTTCATCTTAAAAGAAAAGACTATCTGCTTAAGCCGATCTGTTTTTGCGTACTCACCATTCATTGGTTTAACCCTCTTGTCTGGCTTGCCTTTGTTCTCATGACAAAAGATATGGAGATGAGCTGTGATGAAAAGGTACTGTCAGAAACCGGTGTAGATATTATTCATGAATACAGCACATCACTACTGGCTTTTGCAACCAACCACCGCTTTCCTTCAGCGACTCCACTTGCCTTTGGCGAGGCTGGTATACGGGAGCGTATAAAGAACATTCTTCGATTTCGAACGCCCCATAAAGGTGTGATTTTTCTCACTGCCATTCTCTGTGTTATTACCGTTATTACCTGTGCCGCAAACCCAGTGAAAAAGGCAATGACAAAATCAGGCATTGAAACATACGGTAATTATGTATCAGAAAAACAAAAAGCAATAGATAAGTCTAGAGAGCTACCTTATGGTAATTATGTGTTTAAAAAACAAATATATATGAATCCTCTCAGCTCCTTTATAGCCTTTGATGGATTTGAGGAATATTACACACTTACCAAAAATCTTCTTATCATTTCAAATGAGAATGGCATCCAGCAAAGATTTTCTGTTTCCTACAAGCAAAGCAAGGTGGATGAGCAGGCATTTAATAATAGTTTTATGATCGATTTAGATGTCCCTGATATTTCCAAATACAAAGAGAGATTTCAATACACACTGACGGAAATCTCCGGCTCTGCTGTTTATCGAATCTATCGTATGGATGATGAGATATGGTTGGCACGAATACAAAAGGACCCCGCCAAAACTAAAATGAAGGAAAATATCTGGAGCATTTTCAAAATTGCAAGTATTGAGGAAATGCCTGTGAAAGCTACAATTTCTGGAACACAGGACGACGTAGAGAACTTTCTGTCTCTGCAGCGGGATTTTAAATCCGGATACGACAATGACACCTGCTATAACATCACACCAAACTATATTAGGCAAAACTCCGATTATTCAGTCTTCAAATATGACACCTCATCTGCTTCCTTTCTCCTGTACGAGGGCAAAGTGTACCCGCTTGGCGAATGGTTTGGCGGCTTTGGCGTGAACAGTATGGCTATTTCCGATTTAAATGGCGATCAAAAACCGGAATTGTATTTCACCTATTCCTTTGGTTCAGGGCTTCACCGTTCCAATATTGCATATTTTGATCCGGTTGAAAAAAAAGTAATAGTTTTTGATTATACACATTTGAATAAAGATATGATTGTCACCGAAAACAATAATGGGGGACTATCTCTTTATAACGCTGATATTAATAAAATAGACAACTTTGTAAACTTCAAAGTTGAGGGAAAAGGCTTTCTTACAGATATTATTTATAAAAATGGGAAAATTGTATTAGATCCTGTTTAGGACAATAAGATTGGATGTTTATGGGCAAAAGGTTGGCACCTTCCTGTTCCAGGATTAAACTGTAAAACAGGTAGAAGAACTGGCAATGGCTGTTACCTTTTGCCCTCCTGCAAAAATAAACATTATGAAAATTTAAACTTTTAGCAAGCCACGGAATCCCCTTGCACCATAATAAGATTCTGCTCCATTATGGTACGTAAAGACAGTATCGTAGCGGCGGTCACAAAAGATGGCACCACCGAGTTTCCGAATTTTATCAGGAGTTTTTACCCAGCTCGATGTCTTCAAATCAAATTCTCCATATTTTTGTAGTTCCCGGTATTGTTCTTCCGTTAAAATTTCAATACCCATAGCTGCAGCCATATCTATAGCATTATTTTCTGGTTTATGCTCTTTCCTTGATTCCAGCCCTTCACGGTCATAACAAACACTTCTGCGACCTTTAGGGGTCTCCGCTGAACAATCATAAAAAATATATTCTTCCGGTTCTTTGTCAAGACTAATAACATCCGGTTCACCTCCGGTTTTTTCCATTTCGTTGAGTGACCATAATTTTTGAGTATTCGTTTCCAATTTCGATTGTATTCTAGCCCATTCAAGATTTGTATGGCGGTTCATGTTTTTTTCAAAACGTACTTTCAATGTTCTTAGCAGTTCATCCGTTATGTTATTATTAATATCGTTCATGCTTTCAACCTCGCGAAATAAATGATTACACCTATCATACCTTTAATGAAACTAAAATATACATTAGAATATGAATAACAACAGAAAACTACTTCCTGCAATATCTCTTAGCTTTAGATGCAGCTAACTTTATTACTTAGCTCTCACTGCTGCTCCGGAGGTTTTTAGTTCCTTTTCATTCAGGATGTCACCCTCAAGAACAAGCTTTCCATTAATGAATACTTTCTCAATCCCAAAGGCTTTGCCCTGATCCGGATTTCCATCTCTCAGCTTATTTTCATCAAATATAGTAATATCAGCAAAATAACCGCGTTTTAAGTATCCTCTTTCAGGAATTCCAAATCGGTCGGCAATACCGCCTGTCATCTTTTTTATTGTTCTTGGCATGGTATCTCCTCTGCCAAGAAGGGAATGTTTAAGAAATTTCGGATAACAATCGTAGATAGCAGGATTCTGAATACCGCACTCCTCGACCCAGGCATCCGTCATATAGAGGCACTGGTCATCCTTAGACAGTTGCTCGATGATTTCAGGTGTACTATATGGGCTAAGATTGATGCGTCCTTTAAAATTGCTGATATCGCAAAGGTAGAGATAGGTATCCAGTGAAGATTTACCAAGCTCCGCAGCAATCTGATGGACTGTTTTTCCTTCATATTGCTTGTATCCTTCCCCTACGTAGGCAACTTCGATATCATTGAAACCAAATCCCAGGAGCTTGCTGGTGGCGGTAGTGAGCACGAAAAGCTTAAGCCTGTTCCATGGTTTTTTACGTTCACTGATGGACATTGATTGAAACCAGGGAGGTAAAATCACTGTTATCGTAGAGACACCCATAAGCTCATGATATATATCAAACATAGCATCCACGCCTTCTTGACGAAGATTATGCATGCTACGTATAAATTCATCCTTATCGCCAAAGGTCCTTCTCCCAACAAAAATAGCATGCGAATAATGGAGCTTGAGCTTTGTACCCCTGGCAATTTCAACAAGTTCGTCAACCGCTCTTAACAAATGCGAACGGCCAAATAGCTCCTTATATGCCATGGACACCGCTGAATTCGCCCTCGGATGAACCGTCATAGGCCGGTCATATTTTTCGCAGAGCGCAGCAACCTTCTTAAGTTCCCGAGAATCAGCATAAATGCCCGGTTCATACATAAGGCCAAGAGAAATACCACATGCTCCCTGTTGTAAACCTTTTTCGAGTACCGCAAGCATGGAAGACTCCTCCGCCTGCGTCATTTCTCTGTTCTGTCGTCCCATAACTCCTGCCCTGGCTGAACAATGCCCGATGAGAGCTGCTATATTGCAGGGGGTCTTTCCATCAATGGCTTGGAAGAATTCATTGATTGTTCCATATTTGCCTGTTGTATCCCGATAGCCAAATAGTCCTCCACCAAGCGTTTCCACATAGGGGCTGCTTTTGTCAAACCCAGTCTCTGATAATCCGCAGTTCCCTGTGACAAAAGTTGTGATGCCCTGACGAAGAAACGGCTCGAAATAGGGCAGCGGCTCCTTCTTTATTGCATACCAATCATTGTGTGAATGCCCATCTATAAAGCCTGGAGCTACAGATAGGCCATTCATATCAATTACACGATCAAAATGATCTGTCAGACTATCGGATATCACTTTGCCAACCTGAGAGATTCTCTCGTTTTTTATTAGTATATCACCTATGTAAGGCGCACTTCCAGTGCCGTCATAGATACATCCATTTTTCAGCAAAATGTTCATCATTGCATCTCCTATTAATAATTCGTTATTTTATCAGGTTCGAATAATTTACTAACTACAACAAATATTATTGCTAGAATTATGAATGGAATAACACAATTAATTTATACGAATCCTTAATCTTCTATATTTTTAGTTGCATATTTTTTACCAGCTCTAATAACACCAATAAAATATGCGGCTGCTAATATACCTGCAATAATATAGGAAATTCTAATCGTTAAATGAAAGCCAATTGGCTGATAGCAAATGAAGGATGAGATAATAAACAAGTAGAAGGTCCCTGGAATTAATGAAATTAAGAAGATGAACTTCTTCGCATTCTTCTTAGCCATTAAGTATATGGAAATTACTGCAAATGCAAAAATAGCAATAGTTTGGTTTGCCCATGCAAAATATCTCCAGAGAATGCTAAAACCATTTGCATTCGTCTTAGCAAATACTAAAATTAAAATAACCGGAATAAAAATACAAATTGTCACGATGATACGATTTATTGCTTTCTTTTGATCATTGTGGAAGTAATCTGCTATTACTAAGCGTAAGCCTCGAAGGGCGGTATCACCTGTCGTAATGGGAAGAACAATAACTCCGAGGATAGCTATAATCCCGCCTGCTGGTCCCAGTAAAGTTTTTGAAATCTCACCAACGGCACCTGTTACAGCTGCTGTAGAGCCTGAATTATAAAGTCCCATCGCTGCAGCTGCCCAAATCATAGCAATAAAGCCCTCTAAAATCATCATGCTATAGAAAACAAATCTTCCGTCTTTCTCGTGTGTCACAGAACGACCGATTAAGGTGTTCTGGGTAGAATGGAAACCTGAGGTAATTCCACAGGCAACGGTAACAAAAAAGGCCGGTATAAAATTAGCTGCAGGACTCGCTCCTGCAATTCCTTTCCAATAAGGATAGGCATTGAATAAACCTCCTATCCCATTGCTGAAATCAATATTGTTAATAATATCACCATGTATAAATATTCCGAAGAACACTCCAACAGCAGATACTAATAGAACAGCCCCAAAAAAAGGATAGATCTTACCGATAAACTTATCAATCGGTAAAAGTGTAGAAGCCAGGTAATAAATCAGAATTACTGCATAGATAACCCATGTCCATACACTTGTACCCTTCAGTCCACAAATCTGCCCGGCAAATAAGTCCCCCGGTGTATATGTAAAAACAGCTCCAACCAATACCATCAGAATGCATAAAAATACATTATATACCTGAAAAATGCCATTTCCAAGATACTTCTTAATGATAGCAGGCATTTGTGCACCATTTTGACGTAATGAAATCATTCCGGATAAATAATCATGTGTTGCACCACTGATTACACAGCCGATCGGAATAGTAAGAAAAGCAATAGGGCCAAATAATATGCCTTGAATAGGTCCGAAAATAGGTCCTGTACCTGCAATATTGAGCAGGTTGATTAATGCATTTTTGCTTTTCTTCATAGGAACGAAGTCTACGCCGTCGTTCATCCTAACTGCAGGTGTTTGTCTGTCATCGGGTTTAAATACTCTTTCAACAAATTTACCGTAGAAAAATCCGCCAATCACTAAAATGGCAAGTCCAATTAAAAATGTTATCATAACTCTTCCCCTTTTATTATATTTTATTTAATAGTCAATTACGAAACTATATAGTTATTTAAATTGTATACACAGAAAACACATATTTCTCTGCTCTAACGATCCTTTCGCTTAACTTCCGCTCCAGAACATGTGCTTTCTGTGTATACAATTAATATAATTCTTGCGTTTCGCAATTACCTATATTTATTTAAGCATGCTCCTATCTATTAATTGTCAATGCAGGCATAAGGATACCAGTTTATTTTTCTTAAGTAGTATTACTGTAAATCTCAGCGATGATTGTCCGCCGAAATAGGTAAGCTGCTGTTATATTCAACATACCTATAAAATAAGTTTTCTGAATTATAAAATTAAAAACTTGGTTATCATTAACACACTTCATAAATATTTATAAAGTTTTTATAATTAATCTATTAAATTATATACACTACATCCATAATATGTCAAGATAATACATTATTTTTTAACACCTTTCTATAGAGGCGAAAAACCGAATATTATGACTAAATTGCTGTTACACATCCAAAGTCCTGCGTCTTGTTAGCAATTAGGTGAATTACTTATTTCAAGATCAATATATTGGTTCCAAGAAAATGACATACTATTGGTTCTTATAAGGAACCACTTCATAAATTATAATCATTTATAGATTAAATAATATGGAGGAACACTATATGATCAATCGAACACTTGGTAAATCAGGTATTGAAGTCAGTTCTCTAGGCTTAGGCTGCTGGCCGATCGGAGGACCGATGTATTCCATTGATGGAACATTGGTAGGATTTGATACTGTGAATGGTGAAGAATTAGAAAAAGCATTATTAACTGCACGAGACCTGGGGATCACATTGTATGATACCTCCAGTATTTATGGCTGTAGTCACAGTGAACGGCTTTTAGGAAAAGTATTCTCCCATCAAAGGGATAAGGTGGTTTTTGCAACTAAGTTTGGTTCTATCTTTGACGAAGAAACAAAAACATGCTTAAGTAATAGTGTAGAGGCTGATTTTATCCGTCAATCCTGTGAGGATTCCCTAAGAAGATTAAATACGGATTATATAGATTTATTTCAATGTCATGAATTGTATGTTTCCTTGGAACAAGCGGGAGGTGTTTTTGAAACACTGGACAAATTAAAAGAGGAAGGTAAAATCAGAGCATATGGTTGGAGCACTGATCATCCGGATTTTATTGACTTTTTTGTTAAGAATACGAATGGCTGCGCAATCCAGCATCAATTCAATGTCTTCATCAATGCAGATACGATTTTAGAAACCTGTGATGCTTATGATATGGCATGTATCAACCGTTCTCCATTAGCGATGGGCTTATTAAGCGTTAAATACTCCAAGACCTCTGAAGTCTTAGCCGGTGATATCCGTGCGAATGATATAGATTGGAATCTGTATTTTACGAATGGTAAGGTTAATTTAAAGCTTCTGGATCGTTTGGCTAAAATCAGAGAAGTACTAACTTCAGATGGAAGATCTTTGATTCAGGGTGCCCTTGGTTGGTTATGGGCAAAAAGCGGTCGAACCATCCCTGTTCCCGGTTTTCGAACGGTAAAGCAGGTAGAAGAGCTGGCAATGGCTATGATATTGGGGCCGATAACAAAATATCAGATGGAACAGATTGATAGTATCATTGATAAGATCTCTATCGTAGAATAGTTATTCCTTATTTTGATTTGGTTGGGTGAAAAAATAAAGATAAGAACGTAAATACTGATAGTAAACCTCCTAAGTAATCTGGTCTGCCAGGTAATTGTCCGGACAGGGAACCATTTCCACATAAATAATACATTGATCGATCTGTTATTTTATGTTATATTTGGTAAATATATTTTTTGATTTAATATAACACTTCTATCAGCACTTATTGCAGACAGACCAAATTGAAAAAGGATAAGTTATTCAGGAGGATATTTTATGAAAGTTATAATTGGTATAGATATCGGCGGTTCAACCACCAAGATTGTTGGATATACCTTAGATAGAAAACTGCTTGGAACTCTGCAGGTACGGGCTGCAGATCAACTCACCTCAATGTATGGTGCACTTGGGCATTTTATGCAGGAACACAATCTGCAGCTAGATGATATTGAGAAAATCATACTAACCGGAGTCGGTGCTTCTTTTATCCAGGAAGACATATATGGCATTCCAACCTGCAAAGTCCCGGAATTTGAAGCGACCGGCCGTGGCGGACTATATATTTCTCAAAAGAAAGAAGCAATTGTAGTTAGTATGGGAACCGGTACTGCCATTGTAAAAGCATCCGGTAATCATTTCAGTCATATCGGAGGCAGCGGGGTTGGCGGCGGTACACTACTTGGCCTCTCCTCGAAGCTATTGCAGGAAAGCGATATCGGTATAGTGTCACAGATCGCAAATACCGGTGATTTGTCCGTCATTGATCTCACAATTAAGGACATCTGCAAGAATAATATACCTTCTCTGCCCCCGGATCTGACTGCGTCCAATTTCGGTAAGATGAAAAGCGGAGCCACCGATTCAGATATTGCACTCGGTCTCATCAATATGGTATTCCAGACGATTGGAGTTCTTGCTATCTTTGCCTGTAAAAATGATACTATCAGAGATATCGTACTGATTGGAGCTTTGTCTACTTTACCGCAGGCAGAAACTATTTTTGGCGGTATGAACAGTATTTATGACGTTAAGTTTATTATTCCTGAAAAATCTGTCTTTGCAACAGCAATCGGCGCCGTTATTCCGTATGTTGGGACAGTGGATGAATAAGAGGCTCACTATTTCCATCCATTTATTACTGGAATGCTGCCTTTGTAAACTTCACACTTTTTGCCAATGTTTTAGCTTCTTCCAGTGTAAAGTATTTTTTATTTAAAAAAATACAGTAGGATATTTGGCTATTCTCTCTGGCAAAGTATATTTCGTAGAGTATGCCGGTCTGTTCCTTGACCGGTATCGGCTTGCCCTTACTGCTCGCCTCATAAATCTCCGAGGCAGTATATAAGTCATGTTCCGCTTCCATAATAACAGCCTGTTCCTTAAGCCCTTTTAAAACAATCGGTTTGCCGATGTACTCAGTATGATTATTATGAAGGCTTCCACTTTTTAGCTTCCCCTTCTGAAAGACTACGTAATTATGCTCTTCCGCTTCTAATACATCGCCCCAGTCCGCATCAGAAAGACGCAGGACTCCTCCGGGAGAGATCCATTCAATCGGCACAAAACCTGTGCTTTTTGGCTTCTTCCTATTTTTCAGGAACAAATTACCCCCACCATTTCCCAAAACAGCCGAGTACTTGTCATTTGTAAAAGAGGCCGGAAGCGTGTAGGTTAAATAATCAGACATTCTGACCTTTGTTTTCAGGAAGCTCTTAACATCTGTATTTATCTTATATTGGGGATTATCTGAATATAACAGTATTGCCTGCGAATCTGATTTTCTTACCAATAGAATACCGTCAATGCATGAATTCTTCTTAAGATAGGATATCTGTAATTCATAGTTTTCCTTCTGATAGACCACCTTAATTATGATATTAGAATTAAGAACATATTCTTCCTTATTTTTCTCCACAACCGCATTACGAAAAGTCTTAAAGTATATCGGTGTAAGATTATCCCATCGCTTTTGCAGCAAAATATCCTTCATCGTAAGCTCCTGCTTTTTGTCAGAGGCTTTATCCTTCCCCAGTGTTTGAGCATAGCCGGCAGCAGGATTTGCACCTCCTGTCAAACCTGCCAGTAAAGTTAGAATACCTGCAGTAATTACTATATATCGCATTCGTTTAACAATCTTTTCTCTCAACAATTCAAATCCGCCCCGTTTCTATTTTTTTAATGTATTAATATTTGTATGAAAAAACCCTTGTGCCGCATTTCATTTATCAATTTAGACCTATTTACTTATGTTATGATCTAGAAGCTTTATTTTCACAACCCATTTGAGAAGTACCTGACAGTAAAAATCACCCTATCTTTTAGATTATTATGCCAACAGCGTCTTGTCAAGTGTATTGCAAATATATTCTTGTAACGAAGTATCATTAGTTACTGTTTACAGGCAAATTATATTACAAGCTGTGAATCCGACAAGATTTCCGAAAAAGGAGTATTTGCAATCGCCACTAAAAACCGAACTACTTCCTTTACTTGTATCGCTTCCTATGCTAAAATATACACCAGTGAAACTTAAGAAACAGGCGTTCCCGCCTGAATAGAAATAAATGAGGGATGATTACATGATACTTGCATGCCAAAATATTAATAAAGCATTCGGTTCCACACAAATCTTAAATTCTGTTTCCTTCCATGTTAATGATAGGGAAAAGGTTGCGATTGTCGGAATAAACGGAGCCGGTAAATCAACTTTACTTAAAATAATCATGAAGGAAATGCCTGCAGATGACGGTGAAGTCATCCTGGCAAAGGGCAGTACGATCGGTTATCTGGCCCAGCATCAAAATCTATGCTCCGACCACTCCATTCTAGAAGAAATGCTGACTGTAAAGCAGGATGTAATTGACCTGAATACGAATATACGAACACTGGAACAGGATATGAAGCATGCAGAGGGTGCTAAGCTTGAACAAATGTTAAGTACTTATACCCGACTAATGCATGAATTTGAATTGAAAAACGGTTATGCCTACCAGAGTGAAGTAACCGGTATTTTAAAAGGTCTTGGTTTTACAGAGGAAGAATTCAGCAAAAAGGTAAACGCCCTTTCCGGCGGACAGAAAACCAGAATTGCGCTTGGTAAGCTGCTTCTGTCAAAGCCTGATATTATACTGCTGGATGAACCCACAAACCATTTGGACCTGATCTCAATCGCATGGCTGGAGACCTTTCTGCTTAATTACAGCGGAGCTGTGGTAGTGGTTGCCCATGACCGCTATTTTCTTGATAAGGTTGTATCCAAGGTTGTGGAACTGGATCATGGGAATTGTCAGACCTTTGAAGGTAATTATTCCGGTTATGCCAGCAAAAAAGCCATGCTGCAGAATGCGTTACTAAAACAATACCTTAATCAGCAGCAGGAGATTAAACATCAGGAGGAAGTTATTGCAAAGCTTCGCTCCTTCAACCGGGAAAAATCCATCAAGCGTGCCGAAAGCCGTGAAAAGATGTTAAATAAGATTGAGCGGGTGGAACGACCTGTCGAAAACAGTGAAATGCATTTTCAGCTGGAACCCCGCGTAGTAAGCGGAAATGATGTTTTAGCCGTATCAGAGCTGGCGAAAGCGTACGGAACGCTGTCTTTATTTAAAGATTTAAATTTTGAGATAAAGCGTGGTGAGAAAGTCGCCATTATAGGAAATAACGGCACTGGAAAAACCACGATTCTTAAAATCATCACCGGACAGGTTGAAGCGGATGCCGGTCAGATCAAACTGGGCAGTAAGGTGCATAACGGTTATTATGACCAGGAGCATCAGGTACTCAGTCCGGAGAAAACCTTGTTTGATGAATTGCAGGATACTTACCCCAATCTGGATAATACAAGCATACGTAATATCCTGGCTGCTTTTTTATTTACGGAGGATGATGTATTTAAGAGAATTAAGGATATAAGCGGCGGCGAGCGCGGCAGGGTCTCTCTTGCAAAGCTTATGCTTTCGGAAGCAAATCTGTTAATTCTTGATGAGCCTACCAATCACCTTGATATTACCTCCAAGGAGATTTTAGAGAATGCTCTCTCTCATTACAGTGGAACCGTATTATATGTATCACATGATCGTTATTTTATTAATAAAACAGCTACCAGGATTCTGGATCTGACAGAACAAAGCCTGCTTAATTATATTGGAAATTACGATTATTATCTGGAGAAAAAACCGGAAATGGAGGCTGCTTATCTTGGTAAGATAACACCTTCCGTTAATACTGCCCTCTCTGGAAAACCGGGAGTTTTCCCTGCTGCTTTTTCCTTGAATTCAAATACTTCTCCAGCTCCGGACAATGACAGCGAAAATAAACTTAGCTGGCAGCAGCAAAAGGAAGAACAGGCAAAAAGCCGGAAAAGAAAAAATGACCTAAATAAAACCGAGGACGAAATTACCCAGCTTGAGACCCGTAATGAGGAAATTGACCAATTGCTTACAAAGGAAGAGATTTTCACGAATGTGCAGAAGCTTCTTGAACTAAACAATGAAAAAAAAGAAATTGAAGTCCGTCTTGCAGAGCTTCTCGAGCAGTGGGAGTTATTGGCTGCGCAAGAGTAACCGCAATTCGTAAATACAGACAACCTATTACAAACAGGCTCGTAAAAATACGAATTCTGCTTGTAAAAGGTTGCTTCTTTAAGTAATTTTGAGTTCCTGATACCATTCCTTCACTTCATTTTGCTTCTTACTGTTAATATATATGATTTCATCCTTTAATCTGATTTCCAGGATGGGTTCATATCCGCGGTATAAATACATCATACACCTTCCGGTTTCTCTCCCTTTAAAATGTCCGATCAGATTTTTCTCTGTGGCTCCGCCGTTTGTTCTGATAAAATCGTCCTCCGGCAATTTATTGATTATTTTAACAGATTGTATATCACTTATCTGAAAACCGGTATGATACATAACAGCATTGATCGTTACCTCTGATCCATCTCTATGAAATGTAATCCGAGCATTTTCAAGGCTCAAAATCAGCGAAAATACCATTCCGATGATAAAAATAGTAAACGCACCGGTTGTGACAGCTATTACTTTCGCTGCAGGCTTTGCCATATTTAAAGAATAATTCGTACTGCACATTCTGTCCTGTACCCATAAATGCTTATCCTGCGGATTATGATACCATCCATTTTTCCAGTATTCATCATCATCTATAAGAAGAATGCTGTGATCGTTTGCAAGAAATTCCGTACGTTTCTTCTGAAGGAGAATAATTCCAGCTATCAGCATAAATGCTGGTAACATCTGTAATATTATATAAATTGCATAGTCCGGAGCAAACAGCCAATGCTTGATAATAAGCATCAAGATCAGATAGCCGATACTTAGCAAATTGAGATAATCTGCGCAAAGGAGCAGCACCGACCAGGTTCGCTTTTCAAGCCCGTTGATTGCGATATTTAAGGCACTTTCCGTACTATATACAATATTCTTCCGATTAAAGAACCACACGTGTAAGCCCCAGAATAGGAATGCGATAACCACGATCATTCCGGGAAAAAGGAAACGAATATTATCTGAACCGTAATATTCTTTCACATGCGGAATATTGATCAAAATTAAAATACCAATAATTGCCGGCAGGTGCCACCAATGTGATAATGGATGTTTTTTTATCCCGGCAGAAACCTCCGTATCGATATGAACAATATGTGAGTTATCCTCTCTTACCCAATGATACTTCATTTTTATGTCATACATTTTACGATGTGATTCATAAATCAGGAGATACACTTGTGCAATAAATGCCAGAAGCCAGATCATCCAGAGGATTATGAAATAGGTAAAATTCCAAAAGCACAACAAACATATCAAAGTTCCGAGGAGAAAGTTCCATAGATTAAGTTTATTTAAGCTTATCTTATAGTGACTTCCAAGATTCTGCACCTCTTGCCGCATTATTTCATCCTTCGGAATATGTACCCCTAGGATCATTCCCTCTTTATACTGTTCTTTTCCCTTATATACAAATGCAAATACACCAACTATACTGATATCTGTCAGCAAGAAGATAATAAACATAATAATATTCATACGGTCTTATCCCTCCATCACTATATTTTCATCCGACTTCATATGAAGATATATTTCTTCGCAAAGCTCTATAAACTCCTGCTTCTTAATTCCCTTCAAACATGCCTGCGCACATAATAATTCCAACTCTGAAGTTAACTTTTCGCGGTATTCCTTCGAAGCATCACAAATGGGACAAATTGTAGCTCCCTTTCTTCTGTCGATTTCTATAAAGCCTTCCATTTTCAAAATCTGATATGCTTTATTTACTGTCATTGTATTGACACCTGCATCCTGAGCCATCTGACGGACGGTGGGAAGAGCCTCTCCCGCCTTAAGTGCCCCTTTGCCTATTCCTGTAACAATCTGATTCCTTAGCTGTACATAGATTGGAACATTACTGCGCATATCTAAACTTATAATCACTGTTTTACCTCCTGTCCTTTCCTTTATTTTAATATTGTAATCAAAAATTAAGTATCACTTGTATTATACATACTAATACAAGTGATACTTAATGTCAAATACATTATTTTCGTATCAGATGGTTTTACGCTCCTTCTTTTTGCGGAATTTTAATTGCTTTTGCCTGATTCTTTGCAACACCCATAAATGCCAAAAGCTTCGCAGGGTATTCCGGAAAATCGATTGCACCAAATTTACTGTTCATCTTAGCATAATAGTCTGCTTCAAAGCTCGCCGTAACCAGAGCGCTGATCTTCCCGCTCTGCAGTCAATTTCAAATCCAGGTCAAAAGTCAGATTTCATTTCCTGTGAGAATAAGTATTTGTCCTTTTCGGTTTCCGTTAACAGGTTTCCTCCTCTAAAATAATTTTATTAACCGCATTAATAAATGCAAGAGTGCTGGCCTTCATTACATCCCGCTCGATCGCTTTTCCCTGGTATAATTTATCTTTATATTTAATCTGCGTAATTGCTTTACCCAGGCTTCCTTTCCCTCTCCCCAAATTATTAATACGATATTCCATTAATTCAACCGGATATTGTGTAGCTGTCATAATAGAGCTAAATAATGCGTCAATTACCCCTGTACCATTCCCGCTGGCTACCGCTTCCTCACCTCCCTTTTCCATTCTTACTGTAGCGGTTGGTAGAGTACTGGTTGCAGTGATTTGGTATTCTTTTAACTGCCATAATTCTTTCGGATTAACACACTCCACATTTTCACAGCTCCGGAATAGGGTCAGCAGATCGTTATCGTAGATTTCCTTCTTTTGATCCGCCATTGCCAGAAATTTTTCATAAACCTCTGCGATATGCTCCTCTGACACCTCATATCCCAGTTTTCGGCTTACATACAAAAACGCATGTCTGCCGGATCTGGCGGTTAACACCAGCTCCATCGGAGGAGCGCCTATCGTCCCAGGGTCCATAATTTCATATACATCCTTTGATTTAAGCAAACCGTCCTGGTGGATACCCGAGGAATGGGCAAATGCATTTTCTCCGATAATCGCCTTATTGACCTGAATATCCAAACCCATTACAGCACTTACCATACGCGAGGTATCATATAATTTACCGGTATCTACGGTTGTGTAGCCCTTGTAATAATCTTCATGAAGCTTAATTCCCATAACGACCTCTTCCAGTGAGGTATTACCGGCTCTCTCTCCCATTCCATTTATCGTACATTCCACTTTATCTGCTCCGTTACGTACTGCCGCCAATGTATTGGCCGTCGCCAAACCAATATCATTATGACAGTGAACACTCAGTAATACATTTGGATTTAGGTTTTTCAGACGATCGTTCATCCGAAAGATTAATTGTCCAAACTCCTCGGGTACTGCAAAGCCAACCGAATCTGGTATATTAATAATGGTTGCTCCCGCCCTGACAACAGCTTCAATGGTCTTCCACATATACTCAAAGTCCGACCGGGTGGCATCTTCTAAGGAATACTCAACCTGGGGAAGGTATTTCTTCGCATACTTCACTGCTGCCACTCCCATATCCATTACCTGTCCGCGGGTTTTCTGCAATTTCTTTGCTATGTGGATATCGGAAGATCCCAGTACAATGTGAATCAAAGGATTCTGTGCATCGCGGATACTTTGATAAACAGCATCAATATCGGATTCCACTGCTCTGCCGAGTGCCGTAATCCATACCTCATGACCAATTTTTTTACTGATTGCCTTCACTGCCTCAAAATCTCCCTGGGAAGAGGATGGAAAACCTACTTCCATCATATCCACTTTCATCTTAGCAATCTGTTCTGCTACCGCAAGTTTTTCCTCCAGATTTAGTTTTGCTCCCGGTACCTGCTCTCCGTCTCTTAAGGTTGTATCAAATACATAAATTTTTCTTGCCATAATGGCCTCCATTCTGCCTGCAAGAATCAGGAAGAAATATCTCTTCTATTTGGGAAGATGCTTTTCCTTCAAATTTCCCGCAGAACTCCTTATATGAATTATTAATATCAAATTCTTACGCTGATTTTTCAGCACCTTGGTTAATATAAATCCACGTGAGAATTAGAAATAAAAAAGCTCCCTAATCTCTTGTTGCTGCAAAGAGACGAAAAGGGAGCTTTCCGCGGTACCACTCTAATTCATACATTATGTATGCACTTTTTCGATACCTTATATTGTTTTGGCTAAGATCATATTTCCTGTGATAATTTACTATTTTCACACAAAAAAATCTGCCCCCGCAAAGAGACAGATATACTAATCTGCTAGACCACTCTATACTATAATTCAATACAGGTACAATATTACCGATATCTATCCCCTATAACGGTGGGCTTCCGTCCCAACCTACTTTATTTCAGCCGGCAACTCGAAGGCGAGTTCACTATTCTCTGATTCCTGCTTCACACCAGCCAACAGGTCTCTGAAAAATCATCAAACGGTTACTATTCCTTTTCAACGTCTTTTTTATATAATAGAGTTATTTTATATTGGTTTCTTGTAATTGTCAACTGTTTTTTTCATGTTAAATGATATTTTTGATTACAGTTCAGCCTAGTCATGGTTGTAGGAACGCCAATGTATTGCCTATCAAGAAGATATGATATTAGTAACGTTAAGACGTGTCCAGTATAGTAAGTTCCATCAGATATCGTTTTATTAGCATTGAACATATGTTCTTATTGTAGTATAATAGAAAAAATGGTGTGTCATACGTGACACTGCCTATGAATATAAGGAGGATAAGCTATGACACACAAAGGTACCATTACGCTTGAGACAGAGAGACTCATTCTTCGTCGGTTTATGTTGGACGATGCAGAACCAATGTTTTGCAACTGGGCAAGCGACCCCGAGGTAACAAAATATCTAACGTGGTCTACGCAC
This sequence comes from Bacillota bacterium, assembly GCA_023418475.1. GTDB lineage: Bacteria > Bacillota > Clostridia > Lachnospirales > Lachnospiraceae > Mobilitalea. Next base: position 40,117 of record JAEZZO010000030.1, on the reverse strand, counting down.
CAAAATGTTGCTATCTCACGTGAGGTTATCAAAAGCTGGCTCTCCGGATATGACTCGGAAAGCTATTATAGTTGGGCGATTGAGCTAAAAAGTCTTCAGGAACCGATCGGCAGTATTGCAGCTGTAAAAGTTGAAGATACTACAAAGCTGGTACATATCGGTTATTGCATCGGCAAGTCTTGGTGGCATAAGGGCTATACAAGTGAAGCACTTGCACGTCTTGTCCGATTTTTCTTTGAAGAAGTTGGTGTAAATAGGATTGAAGCACGCTTTGACCCGCGAAATACGAATTCCGGCAAGGTGATGGCAAAAGCAGGTCTCAAATACGAGGGAACCTTTCGGCAGGCTGACCATAATAATCAGGAGGGATTCTGCGATGCGTCCTATTACGCAATCCTCGCTGATGATTATTTTGGGAAAGGAGCAAAAAGAAAGATCGCTATCGGTGACATTACCATCGATTGTACCGACCCTATTCGAACACGCGATTTTTATGCTGCTTTCACTGGCTGGAAGAAATGTGAGGCTTATGGATGTTCTGCCCTTATCGACGATAAAGGTTTATTAATACTCTTTGCCGTACCTGAAGTCAATTATATCCCTCCTGTCTGGCCGGAAGAACCCGGTAGGCCGCAGAAGCAAATGCATTTCAATTTACAAGTGGACGATTTGCACCTCTTAATTAACGAAGCAATTCGGCTCGGTGCAACGAAAGCTACCAAGCAGTTCGGCGGTGATGATTTTGTGACAATGCTTGACCCGGAGGGGCATCCGTTCTGTTTGTGCGCTAAATAAGAGCTCTGATTAAATAGTACAGCAATGCATCCATCTACTGATAGGTACATTATTGATAAACACTTTATTATCTTCGCACTACAGGAAATGTTATTGTGATCCGCATGCGGTATACTTAAGTCACCGTACGGAGGAGGAACGTCATGCAGATACCTAATATCATAAAATCCAATCTCGATTACATCGAGCAAAATCTTAAGACTAATATTACAGCCGAGGAATTGGCAACGATGTCCAATTACTCCACCTTTCATTATTACCGCCTGTTTTCATCAGTGATGGGATCGTCCGTTTCAAGCTATATCTTGAAGCGCCGGCTCGATCACGCACTAAGCGAAATTGCCGATGGGCGCAAGGCTATTGATGTTATACTGGAGTATGGATTTAATACCTATGCTGGATTTTATAAAGCATTTGTTAAGATGTATGGCTGCTCTCCGAAAAAGTATATTTCAATTTACAAATATCACAAACCAAAAAAACCGGAGGTAGCAATTATGTATTCAGAACAAGATTTACGTGAAGTTTTGAAGAATTGGGAGATCGATAAAGACTTACGGATTGGCAATACTTACATTGTGGATGAAACAAGGGTGTCCGGCAGCGTTTGGATGATCGGCAATTATTATATCCTTAAAACAGGCAGCCGTGATAAACTACTGAAGAGTATGAGAATTGCAAAAGCGCTCTCAAAACAGGACTTTACTTCTTCTGTTCCTGTGCTGACGAAGATGGGAGCAGAATATCTGGATGACAAAGAAATTTTTGTCCTTACCCATGCTCTGAATGGCAGCCCTCTCTCAAAGGCTGATCGGTTCGGAAACAACCGTACCTACTTTGGCAAAAAATACGGTGAAAGCATCGCACGGCTTCATATAGCACTGCTGGAGGTGCAGAACGAATTCCTGCCGGACGAGGTTGATCTGTTCAAAGATGTCTTGGAATGGGCACTTCCATATGTACGTCAACAGAATACCCAATGGAATATCGGTTTTCCTGATGAATTCTTCATAGATTACATTGATACTTTTGGAAAACTATTTGATAAACTTCCAAAGCAGCTTATTCACCGCGACCCCAATCCTGGCAATATCCTGTTTGAAAACAATAAGGTGACCGGCTTCATAGACTTCGATCTGAGTGAATTCAACATCCGCTTATGGGATGTCTGCTATTGTGCTACCGGCATATTATCCGAGAACAATGAAGAGGAATATGATAAATGGCTTGATATTCTCTTAGGCATTCTGCGTGGATATGACAGCAAAAACAAGCTGACGGATGAAGAAAAGCAGGCTGTATTCTATGTAATCTGCTCCATTCAAATGATTTGTATCGCTTACTTTGAAAACCGGGAGGAATTTAGGCAGCTTGCCAGAACAAACCGCATAATGCTTCTCTATATTATGAATAGCAGATCCAAAATCATGAATATATTCTAGCCCCTGCATTGGTTCCACTTTTCACATTTTCTGACATTCTGACTACGAACCGTTATTCTTATAATAATAATGAAAATAATAGCACCAATAAATACTATTTGCGGAATTGGATAAGCAGAAGCCAGTCATAAAAGTTATGACTGGCTTCTTATTCTTGTTATTTTTTCTTTTTTCTCTTTTTAATTCCCTGTACCTGTTATATCTATACAATTTGATATTACCTTGAATGATTAATACAGATTTTATTAATTGGTATCGCTGTATCTCCCGGTGCATCACATAACTGAAGGTAAACAGTAGCCTTGTAACCAAATTTATTAATTTTCTCAGGCAGTATAATTGTTGTTATCGGTTTATCATAATTGTAAACAACATTATCAACTCCATCCTGAATGGAAAGTGTATCTTCTATTTCTTCCAGTGACATTCCCCAATACAATTTATCAATCGGTGGTTGAAATCCGTATGTATTTTTTGCACATCGATTTGCATCTTTGCTGCATCCAGCAATTGCTATAGTAACTATACTTATGATTAAAATGTATTTAGAAGCACTATTTTTCAATTTATGGCCTCCTTAAAAGCTTTACAGATTATGTAAATGCGAAGATGTCAGAGCAGATTTTATGCAATATTGCCTGTAAGGGAACGGATTTTGCCAATATGCTTAGAAAAAGTATCAAAGCAGAATTTCAGATTTCCCGCAAGGGAAGCGACTGGAAAAAGTAATTTCAAAAGAATTATGCGAGACATTTCAATCCACACCCTTGCATGGGAATCGACTTAGGATATCAGGTAGTAACAATAAGCTACCAAATTTCAATCCACGCTCCCCGCAAGGGAAGCGACGTTGAGAAGCGATATGTGTTCTGATTATAATTTGATTTCAATCCACGCTCCCCGCAAGGGAAGCGACGTACAAGACATTTAGGCAAACATGGGACAACGAACAATTTCAATCCACGCTCCCCGCAAGGGAAGCGACCAATTGCGATCAGCCTAATTACTCTGATGGATGATATTTCAATCCACGCTCCCCGCAAGGGAAGCGACAATATCCTCCTGCTGTCCCTGTTGTTCAGGAGCAATTTCAATCCACGCTCCCCGCAAGGGAAGCGACAGCAAAAACCAACAATAATATTATATCATACTTTTAAGAATTGTGCACATTTAATAAAATTCTTTATTGATGTTCAAAATAATGAAACAGTAAGTATAAAAATCTTTACATATATAGGTGCGAAACCCTCAGCAATTTCATGTTCACTATACATTCGCACCATCAACACAGATGATGTTTAAATTAAGGCTTTGTATTATCCTGAATTTTTCTTACATCCATTTACCCTTTTACCGCTCCAAGTGAAATACCTTTCACAAAATATTTCTGTACAAATGGATAAATAATCAAAATCGGTAGAATTCCGCATACTGCAATTGCCATACGCACTGTAGATGCCGGCAGCGTTCCTGCCAAAGTCGTTGATTTTGCCACGGAGCTTGAGTTTTTTGATAAATACTCAATATTCTTTAGCATGTTGTTCAGTATTTGCTGTATACTGTATAGCTTTTCATCTGTAATATAGTAAAGGCCGTTCTGCCAATCATTCCAATAAGAAACTCCAATAAACAATCCGATTGTAGCAATGATTGGCTTACTTAACGGTACAATAATTTTCCTGACTATGGTGAATTCTCCTGCCCCGTCAATATTTGCAGCTTCCATCAGAGAAGGTGGAACATTATTCTGCAGATAACTACGTATCAGTATTACATTAAAGGCATTCATAAGAAGTGTAGGAATGATCAGTCCCCAAACCGTATTTTTCATTTCGAGATATCTCGTATACATAATATAAGTAGGCACCAGTCCGCCGTTAAAGAGCATAGTAAAAAGTATAAATACAGAGAAGAACTTTTTCCCCGGAAAGTAAGGTTTCGATAAGGAATAAGCATACAGTATTGAAATGGTAAGTCCTATGGACGTTCCGACTGAAGTTACTAGAATAGTCATAAAATAAGCATGGAAAATCTGTATTTTCTCGGTCCAGATATAGGAATAGGCTTCCAGGCTGAAATGTTTCGGGATAAAGCTATATCCATATAAGGTTATATCCGTATTTAGGGTTACGGAAGATATCAGTAATAATACCAACGGTAGTATTGTTATTATGGCAGCCAATGCCATAATAAAATGCGCAACTACCTGAAAAATTTTATCTCCACGATACATCATTTTCATCCACCTCCATTAAAACAGTGCATTTTCACTGCTATATTTTCTGATAAACCAGTTTGCCAGTAAGATTAGCACAAACCCGACTAAGGACTGGTATACGCCGGCAGCGGAAGACATACCTATATCCCCCAGAGTAATCAATCCTCTGTATACATAGGTATCAATTGTATTAGTAGCATTTAATAATGCTCCCGAATTCATAGGCACCTGATAAAACAGCCCAAAATCCGAATAGAAAATTCTTCCTATGTTGAGCAAAACCATGGTAATAATTGTTGGCTTTAGCATTGGTAGCGTGATATATTTTATTTCCTGTAGTTTAGAAATCCCGTCCACTGCCGCCGCTTCATATAATTCACGGTCTATACCAAGTACGGAAGCCAGATAAATCACTGTTCCATAGCCCACATATTTCCAACAGTTAACGAATATAAGGATAAACGGCCAGTAGGCAGGAGAGGTATACCAAGATACTTTATCAAAACCAAAGGATTTCAATACTCCGTTCAGCAGTCCAGTATCACCGGCAAGAAATGCATAGGCCAGATAGCTTACAATAACCATGGAAATCATATAGGGAAGCAATATGGTGGTCTGATAGACTTTAACCGACAGTTTTGACCTGATCTCACTTAATAATATAGCAAATAGTATGCCTATTACCAAATTCACTATAATAAATGCCACGTTGTATAAAATCGTATTTCTGGTAATCCGGAATGCATCCGGTGTCCGAAAAAGATATTCGAAATTAGTGAAACCAGCCCAATCACTTTTTAACAAACCCTTACTGAAATTCACATTTTTAAATGCAATGGAAATTCCAATCATAGGTATATAATTATTTATCAGTAAATATATAAAACCTGGAAGGAGCATGACATATATAGGTACATACTTCTTTAATTTACCTATTCTAAATTTACTCTTCATATTATGGCCTTTCTATAGAAAAACGGCTTTCTTAAGCAGTAAATTAGAAAAGCCGTTTTCTTATTATTCTATATTTATTTACTCGCTCTCCAACTATCCACCTGTTTCTGTGCATCTTCAATTATTTTTTGCATTCCGGCGGAGTTAAGTTCGTCCACCATCTGCTTGACAGATTTGTCAGGATCTGTAAATCCCGCACAGATGACTGCTTCATATTTGTCAATAACATTTGATATGGCAGCTATTTCTGTCTTTACATTGGAACTATCATAGGTAAATCCATATAAAGGAGATACTTTTGCACTGTCATTAAAAGCCAGATAATCCTTCCAAATCGTAGGCGGATCTGATTCCCAGACATGTGAGAGTGAGCCGTTGCCTGCCAACCATGTTTCATTATTCCAACCAACACTTGATACATCAAGTCCCTCAGGGTAACCAACAATGTCCTTGGCTGCATCTTTCACTACATAATCAATACCTTCCACACCATACATCAGAAGATTATTTAGGTCTTTATTTGTCAGCATCAATTCCAACAGCTTCACTGCTTTCTCCGGAGTGGAGCAGGCCGTCGGTACCATATACTGAGCAAAGTTAACATTGCCGGTAGTAAGCGCCTTATCATTCACACTGATAGTGGTTACTTTCACACCAGAATTCTTATATTCCTGGGTTGCTGTCCCTGGGTGGATCTGTCCAATATAACCGAAGGTATTACCGGCAGCCAGTAATTCTTGTCTGGTATCTGTTACAGTGATGGCATCCGACATAAAATAACCTTTCTTATTCCAGTCATATGCAACCTGAGCCAGATTTTTGAATTCTGGTGTATCATAAATATTCATAACCCTGGCATCGTCCGAGTTCACATAGACGCCTACTCCATCCGCCAGTTTATCAAAGGTACCTTCATTATAATAATCCAGGATACCAGAACTAACTTCAACAGGAGCCAATAGATTCATGGATGGATTGGCCTGCTTTACTTTCTGCAGTACACCTTCCACATCATCCCATGTTTTTATGGAGGCCGGGTCAATGCTTAATTTTTCTAAAATATCTGTTCTGGCAATCAATCCCGCACTTTTTGTATATTCATGAAAGGTAGGCATACCATAGAGCTTACCGCCGATCCGGCAGGCATCCAGATATTTCGCAAAGGATTTCTGTGCCTCGGGAGCATATGTATTACTCAGCTCTGTAATATCCATTACCTGACCATTATTAGCGAATGTCCTGGAGGAGCTATAGGTAAACATTAAAGCAACATCTTCTCCTGAGGAGAGGATCAGATTCTGCTGATCGCTAAATACACCCCATTCCAGAATATTAAGCTTAACCTTCGCATCCATATATTGTGAAACAATGCTATTAATCTGCTCTTCAACTGCAGCTAAATCCTTAGGAGAGGAACTTCCTCCAGGGAATACCACTCTAAGTTCTGTCTCTTTCCCGTCCTTTAGGACAGCCTCAGGACCTGATGCAGCTTCTGTAACCTTCGTACCGCTTGTGTCATCCGATGATGTATTTGTTTTTCCCCCTGATGAACACCCGGTAAGTAACAATGAAAAAAGTAACCCTATAGAAATCAGACTCTTTATTCTTTTTTTCATAGCCTTTTCCTCAATCCTTCTTTTATTTTTCATTCTCTCTTAAAGGCGCCTTTATGTTAATCATTATAAAGAGTACAGTATTCCCGAACAATAGCAAATCCGACCATACCTATAACAAAACCGACTTTATCATAACTGTCTTCTACCCTATCTAGTTCCAAGCTGTGAATCGGATAAGTAATTCGGATATGGAGTATTCTGGTTCCGGTAATCCACCGGAGTCATTCCTGTTCTTTTCTTAAAGATCTTCGAGAAATAAGCAGGAGAATCATATCCTGTTTTAATACAGATTTCCGATACGGTATCCTCCGTTTCCCTCAACAGTTTTTTGGCTATCAATATACGATAATGCTGTATATATTCCATCAAAGAGTATCCTGTTGCTTCTTTAAATTCACGATTAATATAATCTCTGTTCAGATGCACTAGGGATTCAATATGATTGCGCGTAATTACCTCATTATAATGCTTTTCCAAATATTCTTTTACCTGTTTTACCGCAGATTTTTTATTTCCGGTATCCATTTCCGACCATAGGACACTACCCTGTAATTGTTCACTTTCTATCTTTACAATAGCTTCCTTTACCGTCTGTTTTAATTCATCAAAGGCTACCGGCTTTAAAAGAAAGCTGTACACTCCTAACGATATCGCATTCCTCGCATAATTAAAGTCTGCATACCCGGTAAGAATAATATTAATTACATTAGGATACAATCCCTGAACCCATTGAATCAAATCCAAACCATTCTCCTGTGGCATTTCAATGTCACAGATTAAAACATCAATTTCATTCTCAGCAAATACCTTTTTTGCAACGGCAGCATTGTAAGCAGTGTATACATGCTTAATTCCGATTGATTTCCAGTCAACTGCTTTTGTTAGTATCTGGATCGTTGTCACTTCATCATCTACAAGTAATAGGTTCATTTTCATACTCCATTCCTGTGCACGTTTTCTGTGCATCAAAGTTTTTGTTCCGAAGTTGCTGCAGGTGCCAAACAATTGAGATTGAGCGTTTATTTTTAATTTTTCTTTTCTGCGCAAGGAAGTATCTGGGGCATTCGAATTAGTATTCGTGTATCCCCCGGAACACTTGTAATTTTAATGGATGCACTTTCCTGATAGAACATTTTAAATCTTTCTTTTACATTCATAATGCCGATATGTTCGCCGTCTTTTGATATATTCTCATTTGAATTCAATTTTCTTAACATGTCTTCCGGAAAACCGATTCCATTATCTCTGATTTGCATTACCAGCTGCTTATCTTCAATCCTCATCTGAATTCTCACCTCAAGTACCGGCACTAGAGTAATATTATGCTTGATACAGTTTTCAACAAAGGTTTGTAATACCATAGGAAGTATCAGCTGTTCATTCATTTCGTCCTCTGCTTCCAGTATCATATCAAAGCAATCCGAATACCTTAATTTCTGAATCTCAGCATAATTTCTGATACAGTTAATTTCTTCCCTTAACAAAACAAAGGTTCCCTTCTCTCCCAAAAGATACCGAAAATAGCCGGCCGTCATCTTCGCCAATTTCTGAATTGTTACATAATCCCTCATTTCCGCTAATCCATAGAATAAATTAATAATATTGGTATAAAAATGAGGCTGTATCTGAACTCTTAAAAAATCGCTCTGTATCTTCTGACGTTCCAGTTCAAACTCGTACACCTCTATTTTTAAATTCGTTATCTGCTCCGCCATATTATTAAAGGTTTTATAAAGTGTTTTAATCTCGTTACTGCTGGTATCTTCCTCTAATCGCAAGTTAAGGTTACCCTGGCTAAAGCTCTCCATTCCTTTTTTTAACCGGTTTAAGGGATTTAAAACAATTTTCATCTGAAATTGTGCGATCAGACTCATCACAATAATTCCAACTATAATTACACCGATACCAATATATAGTAAGAAGCGAAAATCACTGAAAAGCTTATTTTCCACTACTTTAATTTCAATATTATAATTAAGATGTTTCATTCCAACAGAAAACGAGGAGGAGGCCTTCTGATTATCAGTTACATCTGATTTCAGTTCATATACGGTATTTCCTTTCTTATTTGTAAACGCTGTATTTAATACAATATCTTCCTCTTTTACCAATCCCGTAAGAATTGTATTACAATCAATTACAGCACCAACAAATCCATTATTTACTTTATAAACATTGATAAGATATTTGTTATCTCCGCTTTCAAAATAATCCCAAACTGTAGTATTATATCGATTTAAACTGCTGCTGTAGCTTTGAATTTTTTTATCCAGTTCACCTCGCTGCGCTATTTCAACCAAGCTATTCGTAGATTTCAGGTATATGGAGCGTTCCGGAATATAGGTGAATACCAGAATATGATTACTATGCGTACGGGCAATTTCAGCCATTTGCTTCATTAATATTACCTTACTCGTTTCTAATACCAGCCTGTCATCAGACGTGCAGACATTAAAATAATAATCGTCATAAACAGCACTTGTCATGGAAACCAGAGCATTATTAATTGTATCCAATTCACTGTCCCAATAAGAGCAATATAATTCCAGAGAATTCTGGTAGTTTTCCACTGTTCTTTTTTTATAGAGGTTTAAATAATATACACTAGTTACTTCCATACATAAGAATATAACTATACTAGCTATGATCAGTGACATAAATTCTTTCACATATAAGGATTTTCTATCAAAAAATTTCATTTTTTCAAATGCCATTATTAACCGCCTTATTTCTCTGTTTTGATATTTTAGAAACAAACACTTTTACCCAATATATCCTGTAAAATTCATATTTTATAACAAAATACTTTTCTATCTGCCCCCATAACTTTAGTATCATGCGTTTTGTATACTTATCTTTTAAGCATCATAAAATTTATTTGCCCGATGAATATGGGTGTATAATCCATCATAGCTTAATTCACCTTTGATGCATTAATCATACAGTATAAACTTCAAATGAAGAGAAGGTAAGGTCTAAATTAACAGACTTTACCTTCTTATTCCGGAATTATCCGATCCGTATTACAGATTTTACGATATTAGCCTTGTCTCTGACACTTTCATCCATTGCATTCTGAATATCATCAAAGTCAAACGTATGTGTCACAAGATTTTTCAAATTTATCTTTCCGGTTTCAACTGCCTGAATAGCTGCTGGATAATGATGGCGATAGCGGAAAATTGTTTTGAAAGTCAGTTCTTTATCCAGTGCCATATTGACCTTTATATTCATCGTATCAGACTTTCCATAGCCTACCAGGACAAGTGTTGCTCCTTTGTGAAGTACTTGTATGGCTTGATTTACGGTCTGCTCCATTCCCGCAGTATCAATTGCCAGATCACAGCCTCTGCCCTCGGTCAGCTGCATAATCTGGTTTACGGGATCTTCACAGCTGGCATCAATGATATCATCTGCTCCTAATTCAAGAGCTTTCTCCAACCGTTTCTTCATTACATCGACTACAATTACCCTGGTGACACCATTTGCTTTTAGTGCCATTAAGCTGACCAGCCCGATGCACCCTGATCCCATCACCACAGCAGTCTGACCGATATGTGCCGCGCCCTGGCTGGCCGCGTGAAAACCTACTGCCAATGGTTCAATTAATGCACCTTCCAGAGTTGAAACATGTTCCGGCAGCTTAAAGCATAAAGCGGCTTCGTGTGCCACATATTCCTGAAATACACCATCCACCGGCGGGGTGGCGAAAAATATAACATCCTTACACAGATTATATTGTCCCTGTCTGCAATATTCACATTCCCCGCAGGTTTTCCCCGGCTCCAGGGCAACCCGGTCTCCCGGTTTCAAGTGGGTGACCGCAGCTCCTGTCTCAACTACAACACCACCTGGCTCATGTCCCAGAACGAATGGCGGTTTCACTACAAAATCCCCTATCCTCCCCTGTTCATAATAGTGAAGATCGGAGCCGCAAATACCTACATACTCGAGCTTCACCAATACCTCGTTTGCTTTTGCCTGAGGAATAGGACGTTTTTCCATTCTCATCTTACCAATACCGTCCATTACCGCAACTTTCATAAAACCTTCCATAAAAATATCCTCCTTATCGTTAAGTATTATATGTTAAAGCGTCAAAAGTTTAAAATTCATTTACCGGATGGATATAAGTGTATCTATTTTCATATTGCGCAGACAGTACCTTTCCCGATTACCTATAATTATAGGTTTAAGACAAGTCCAGATGAATACAGATACACTCATATCCATCTTAATAGCCTAAATCAGGCCATTAACGCTCCAATCATTATCTTAGGTAATATGTAAGTAATCAAAATCAGCGTAACAGTTTTTTCCCGCAAGATTTTGGCAGCAGATACCGATAAACGCACCGGTAAACATAATGTGTCCCGATTTTTTATAATAATCATCCGATAAAGTAGTAGCATCCAGCAGATCTCCGATCGGAAAGTAGGTTTCTCCGTCCATAGAATAATAAAACTGAGCTGTTTCACCTGCTATCTGAAGTTTCAGGTAGACTTCCCCCTCCTCCGGTATTGTTATACCCGCACCAATTGGATGGCTACCCGATCCCAAATCGCACTTTAGAATGGTAATTACTCTTCCAAGCACTTCTTCCCTGCTGATGTAGAGGTAATAATAACACTCTGTGTTGTAGTAATAGACCAGACCAGCCATCTGCTGAAAGCTGCGTGGATTGAAGTCTACTTTTGTTGATGCTTCACAATAAAATTCCTGCTGCCGGTGTGCCAGCAGTGACTGATAGAATTTTGAGTTTAGAGATTCTGCACCATATAATCTCAGATATCCCTTACGCGCCTCTAAAGACGCACGTTCTCCAAGGGGCACTCTCAGTGACTGAAGATGAATACTCCATTTCTCCTCATCAAAGTCTTCAAAAAAATTAGCTGGCTCTGTCCGGGTACAGACCGTGCCTTCTTCTGCCGGAACCTTCTCGCGTGCTACATCACTACCATCTGCCAGATACGGCCAGTCCTCTTTCCAGATCAGTTTCTGAATTGCCGTCTCTCTCCCAAGGATGCAGCGACGCTGTCCGCCCACCGGCCTGCTGCATAAATGTGCCATATACCAGTTACCCTTTGCAGTTTCCACAAAGCTTGCATGACCTGCCTTCTGCAATAAATTGAGGGGCACATGATAGCTTGTCAATAGTGGATTGTTTGGAGCTGTTTCATAGGGTCCCATAAGCTCTTTACTGCGAGCAACACTGACCGCATGGCGATACTCGGTCTGTCCTTCTGCTGTAACCAGATAATAGTATCCATCCTTTTTATATAAGTGCGGTCCCTCCACTGATCCGATCGGTGTTCCTTTAAAAATTATTTTTGTCTCACCAATCAGGCATTGCTTTACTTCACAATATTCCTGCATTACAATTCCCTCAAACTTAGTACGGTAAGACCGGTAATCCATTAACATATTAAGCAGATATTTCCGCCCGTCACTGTCATGAAACAAAGACGGATCAAAACCACTGGAATTTAGATAAATCGGATCAGACCAGGGGCCTCTGATATCCTTGGCTGTTACAAGGTAATTATGTGTGTCTTTAAACATTCCGCGAAATGATTTTACATCTGTATAAATAAGATAGTAAGTCCCCTTGTCATAGGATAGACAGGGAGCCCAGACACCACAGGAACTGTCTTCTCCCAACATATTGAGCTGTGCCAAACGCTCCAGCGGATGAGCAATCAATTCCCAGTTCATAAGATCCCTCGAGTGATGAATTTGAACTCCCGGAAACCATTCAAATGTTGATGTTGCAATGTAATAATCCTCTTCGACCCGAATAATTGAAGGGTCCGGATTAAAGCCCTTTAATACAGGATTTATAATATAACTCATGGTATAAATTATCCTCTCTGCTAAATTTTTGTAATAAAAAGGCTGCACAGCTTCCCATGCAGCCTCTGCGCAAGATGCTCTACTGAACAATTTGCTTCTGTTTTCTTCTTTCTCTCACGATCTTAATTCTATTCACGAACGATTACCGGCCTCACAACACTGCTTTCCGGTAATGCAATACTTTTTATTCCTTATGGGTATTCTTAAATGTCGTTTGTCTTACGATCAGATTTGTCGGAATCCTTATAACATTCTGTTCCGGCGATTTTCCTTCAATCAAGCCAGTCAAAACTTTGGCTGCCTTTCGTCCAATCTCAGCTCTGTTCTGCCGGACTGAGGTGATCTCCGGACTAACATAAGCTGCCATCGGCAAATCATCATTACCCACTATAGAAATATCCTCCGGAATATGAAATCCCCGTTGTACCAGTACCTCGCAGGCTGCAAAGGCATAATCATCATATGCCGCATAGATTGCTGTAGGCATATCATTCCAGCTCTGCTGCAAAAGGGTATTGACTGCTTCCACACCGGCAACTTTTGAATATTTAGAGGCGATGACACAATGCTTCGGATTGAGTTCCAGACTATTATCCTGTAGGAACTTCTCATACCCTTTATAACGCTCCATACCCGCAAGACTTTCCAGGGGACCTGAAATACAGGCAACTTTCTTATGCCCGAGCATAAACAGATGGCTAAGTGCCTGATATGCTCCCATCGTATAATCAGAAATCACAGCTGCCGTATTAGGATAAATCGTTTCCACCGAAACTCTGGGAATAGTATCTGTTAGAATATCCTCCACCATATCCGTATATGGATTATCGAGTGCAATTAAAACTCCATCCACATTCCGGTATCTGCAATGTTCCAGGAAGGACATGCGTCGTTCTCCCAGAAAGTTGTTTAGAAAGAGAATGTCATAGCCATACTTACCGGCTTCTTTTTTGAAACCCTGGATGATACTGCTGTAATGGGGATGCATAATTCCCATACCTGCTTCCTCATCATATATGATTGCAAGCATCCAGGATTTCTTGGTAGCCAAGGTACGTGCTGTACTGTTGGGTGTAAAGCCCAGCTCCGCAATCTTCTCTTCTATGATATTTCTGGTATTATTATTCACCCCTTTATAGCCATTGATAACCTTCGATACCGTTGCGATTGAAAATCCGGTTTCCTTGGAGATATCGTAAATCGTTGCCATAATTCCCTCCTCCATCGTCAAGAAAACGCTTAACATGAAATTAGGGGAATCTAAGTATACAGGCCAAGAAATAGCCTATAACCAAGAAATTTTAAGTATTTTATATTTATTTTAAGAGTTACCTTTATCGAAAGCGCTTTCTATATGTTTAATTATAGCAGTCGAGTGCGAAATAACAAGCCGGAATAACTACCAATCTTTATATCGAAGGAAATACATTTCGCACAGTTTCTTTCATTTTCTATGCTTTAAAGAAAACTTTCCATCGGATTAATATATCGTTTAACATTACCTGTTCTTTTTGTAATGCTGTTACTTTCCACCCAGCAGGAAGACGAAGGCTGTTTGTGAGGTTAAGCATCTGATTTTACAGGTATTTTAAAAGCAGGCGTATCTCCTTGATCCGCCTGCTTTTGTTGCACTTACTCTATGCTTTTCGTACTATTACCCTACTTCGTTACCTTATTATCATGTATCTCTCCATCATAACAGATCGCTACAATCGCACCGACTGATTTTCCCTTTCCCGCAGATAGTTGAACATTTTTGAGAGTCACATTATAGATAGAGCCTCCCTCAACATAGCCAAACAGGCCCAGGTATTTCACTTTTTTATTCGTTATTTTCAGATTACTGATCGTATAGCCATTGCCGTCAAAGGTACCGGTAAACGGATTGTCATCGTCTCCGATAGCAATCCATTCGCTTTTGAGCTTTATATTCGCATCCAGCATATAATTATACGACATCTTATATTTCTCTGACCCAATTAACCGGAGCTGCTTTTCCGTTTTAACCAGATAAAAGGTCTCCTCTCCGATATGCGCCGTTTTCATATCGGATTTCGTCTTACTATGGGCAGATGCTTCACTGACACTTGCCATCCATACAATCGTTAGTAATAATAAAACAACGGTAATTTTCTTTAAACGAAATCTCATCCTTGTGTTCTCCCCTTGCTATCTTTCATAAATATAAGGACCAGCCTGACAAAAATCTTACAAATCACTTACCTGGTGGATATGAATATATTCCTCTTCATAATATGATGGCGGGCTTTGCCGGGCAAGTCAGTAATGATTTGTTTATACGAAGCAGATGCACATAGTATATATCCACACTACAAGCACCTGATCTTCGCAACTTTATTAACTTCTTTTATCGTCTTATAACCCTTGATCACTAATATTCTTAATCGTATTCTGAATGTGTTCATGTGCTAATGCTTCGGCCAATGCTCCGTCCCGTTTCTTTATTGCATCCAGTATAGCGGCATGTTCCTGATTTGATTTTGTTGCCCTGCTTGGCATGGCAAGTGTAATCTTACGAATTCTCTCCACATAATGATGAAAATCCGACAGAACATGATATAAGATCTTACTTCCGGATGCTTCATAAATCAACTCGTGAAATTTATTATCCAGTTCAACCATTTGCTCATGATGATTTCTCTTCGCATGAAAATCCGATAAATATAAAATCTCGTCAAGAGCTTCAATCTGCGTATCCGTGATATGGTCACAGGCCCATTTCGCACACAAACCCTCCAGATAGGAACGTATCATATAGATGTCATGTATATCCTTCGAGGTAATTCCGGTTACGTAGGCTCCCTTATTAGGAATCATCGTAACCAGTCCTTCCAGCTCCAGCTGACGAAGTGCCTCCCGGACCGGAGTTCTGCTTACACCGAGTTCTAAACCGATTGTATTCTCCTTCAGTTCTTCATTTTCATGGTAAATACCTGACAGGATATCCTCTCTGATTTTATTAAACACCCGTCCTCTTAAAGAATAATTATCGCTCACATCTTTGTGAATGTTCAAATCTTCCAAGGAATTCCCTCCTTAAATGAAATAGCTATTCGTTGTTCTTAACTATTTCATTTTCTCAATTGTCTCCATTAAGTAGTCAGCGAACTCAGCTCCGGTTGCACCGGTATCTCTTCCCGTGGTCACAACCTTCTTCTCAGTAATGGTGCAGATATCAAGTGCACGGTATAGCTTCTCTGCTTCTCCAGTATATCCGATATGTGCTAAAAGCATTGCACCTGCGCGGATTACGCTGCAAGGGTCCGCATATTGATCTCTGTTCTCCGCTACCATTCGGGGTGCGGAACCATGGATTGCTTCAAACATGGCGTATTTTTTACCAATATTTGCACTACCGGCTGTTCCTACGCCGCCCTGGAATTCTGCTGCCTCATCCGTAATAATATCTCCATACAGATTTGGAAGTACTACTACCTGGAAGTCTTTTCTTCTCTTTTCATCTACCAGCTTCGCAGTCATGATATCAATATACCAGTCATCCGATGTAATTTCCGGATATTCCTTGGCAATATCCTTAAAAATATCCAGAAACTTTCCATCTGTAGTCTTTATAATATTTGCTTTTGTAACAGCAGTAACTCTTGTCTTCCCGTTTGCTTTAGCAAATTCAAAGGCTGCACGGATAATTCTCTCTGTACCCTGGTTCGTTGCGATCGTAAAGTCAACGCCCAGATCCTCTGTCACATGAACGCCCTTACTTCCAACTGCATAAGCACCTTCGGTATTCTCACGGTAAAAGGTCCAGTCAATGCCTTGTTCCGGAATTCTGACAGGTCTTACATTCGCAAATAAATCCAGTTCTTTTCTCATTGCCACATTGGCACTTTCCACATTCGGCCATGGGTCACCCTTTCTCGGGGTAGTTGTAGGTCCTTTGAGAATAACATGGCATTTTTTGATTTCCTCTAGCACTGCAGGCGGAATTGCTGCATTCTCAGCTGCTCTGCGTTCAATCGTTAAACCATCAATTACGTTAAAAGCCACTTTACCAGACTTTACTTCCTCCTGTAAGAGGTATTCCAGCACTCTCTGTGCCTGTGCCGTAATGGCAGGACCTATTCCATCGCCACCGCATACACCGATAATAATCTGATCCAGAGATTTATAATCAACAAAATCTCCCTGTGCCTTCATATCTTCCACTCTTTGTAATTGAGCTGCCAATAGCTGTCCAAATTTCTCTTTTGCTACTTCAATTTTCTCTGCAGTTGTCATAATAATACCGTGCCTTTCCGTTTTATGATTTCAAAAGCAAAACAAATTGCCTGATACAATTGATTCTAAACAAATATACTGTATTTACAGAATTGTAATACAAAAAATCAATCATTTGTCTTAACTAAAATTGTATGATGTTTTCATCAGATTGTCAATTTATTATACAAAATTATCTTATTGATTTGCAATCTTCATACCCATTTCGTTCTCGAAATAATGAATGATTCCTATTAATTCATCGTCTGTGATTACGGTTACACGGCCGCTCTCATATTCCGCATCCACCCATTCTTTGATTTTTTGCACCATTGGATGAGACTTATCCATTGCATTCTCACCCTTCAGTTTAAAGAAGGTATTCATCCAATGTGCAATTCCTGCCAGTCCGGAGGTATTGGAGACTGCTACCAGCACCGGTCTGTTTAAGAATTTCTCCGTATCAAAGATATTGTAGATTTCCTCATTCTTTAGTAATCCGTCCGCATGAATACCCGCTCTGGTGACGTTGAAGTTTTTACCAACAAACGGTGTTCTGGAGGGAACGTGGTAACCGATTTCCTTCTCATAATACTCTGCAAGCTCTGTAATAACGGTAGTATCCATTCCGTCCAGGCTACCCTTTAACTGTGCATATTCAAAAACCATTGCCTCAAGCGGCGTATTACCGGTTCTCTCTCCAATTCCGAACAGTGAGCAGTTTACACCGCTTGCACCGTAAAGCCATGCCGTTGTTGAGTTGGTTACCGCCTTATAGAAGTCATTGTGTCCATGCCATTCCAGCCATTTGGAAGGAACTCCGGCATGTGTCATAAGGCCATAGATAATACCCTGTACGGATCTCGGTATTACCGCACCGGCAAAGTTTACACCATATCCCATCGTATCGCAAGCTCTGATTTTTACAGGAATATTGTACTCCTGGCTGAGCTTCATAAGCTCATAACAAAACGGTATTACAAATCCATGGATATCGGATCTTGTAATATCCTCCAGGTGGCATCTTGCTGCAATACCGGTCTCCAGGCACTCTCTGACTACACTAAGGTAATGGTTTAAGGCTTCCCTTCTGGTCATCTTCATTTTATAGAAAATATGATAATCGGAACAACTTACCAAAATACCGGTTTCCTTCATTCCAATTTCTTTTACTAACTCAAAATCCTTCTTACTGGCTCTAATCCACGAGGTTATCTCCGGAAATTCATAGCCTTTTTCCAGGCAGCGGTAAACAGCATCCCTGTCTTTCTTGCTGTAGAGGAAGAATTCACTCTGGCGGATGATTCCCTTCGGACCGCCCAGGCGGTGAAAATAATCATACATTGTAACAATCTGCTCCGTCGTATAGGGTGCCCGGGACTGTTGTCCGTCACGGAAGGTAGTGTCGGTGATAAAGATTTCATCCGGCAGATTATGCGGTACAATACGGTCATTAAATGCAATCTTTGGAATCTCATTGTAGGGAAACAGGTTGCGGAATGTATTGGGTTCACTTACATCTACCAGAGGGTAAATATGCTCCTCTAACTGAAGTAAATTGTTATGTGGGTTAATAAAAACTTTTCTCTGATCCATAATCACCGATCTCCATTCTAATTTGAAATATAACTTTGTTTTATTGTATACAATTATACTTGTATTGTCAATCACATTTTTCAAATCATTAATTTACAGATTACCCATAACATATTTTCTCTAGAACCAAGACTTGAATATTTCATAAAATACCGGTATTAATACTGCCGGCAGAATGTTGCCACATTTAATCTTCTTTCCGAAAATCATATTGATGCCAATTCCAAATATCAGAACAGACCCAATAAATGACATCTGCATAATCAGCTCTTCGCTTAAAAATTCTTTCACATATTTAGCAAGAAACGTTATTGATCCCTGGTAAATTCCAAGTGGTATAATAGAAAATAGAACGCCAATCCCCAGTGTGGAGGCAATGAAAACAGATACCGTACCATCTATGACAGCCTTGGCATACAAAGTAGAGGCATCTCCTGACAAACCGTCCTTCAGCGCCCCAATGATGGCCATCGCACCAATACAATACAGCAAGGAGCTACTGACAAAGCCCTCCACAAAATCCCGTCCCTTTTCCCCCTTAACTTTAAGAGACTTCTTAATAAATTCTCCCATCCTGTCGAGCTTATCTTCGATATTAATCAGTTCTCCAAGGAATGCACCGACTGCAAGAGATATAATCATAAGCATCATATTTGCAGAGACAAGGGTGCCATTATTGATTTTCAATAATCCCTGTAAGGCTCCGCAGCTTCCGATAAACATAACGGAAAGCCCCAAAGCATTCATAATCGTCTCCTTAAAACGCTGCTTTAAAATCTCCTTTAATAAAATTCCCATGGCGGCTCCAATTAAAATTGCTGCCATATTTACAAGTGTTCCCAACCCAACCATGCTTTACCTCACTTATTCCTATCGATACAGGGTCAATAATCTCTGTACCGAGTTTCCTCGCTTTGTTGTATATGATATCTTCTTTGGTCAGGTTATACTTTCTCCTAAACTAATCCCGTTGTCTGTTCTACATCCCGTAAAGCATATATTGTTTTTTGCAGCAGGTCCTCCAAATCCCAGTGGAGCATGTTTGCTCCCCTTGCAATAACCTCTCGTGAACAGCCTGCCGCAAATTTAGGTGTTTTATATTTCTTCTTAACCGAGCTTAACTCCAGATCCAAAGTGCTTTTAGAAGGGCGCATTATTGCGACTGCTCCAATTAATCCGGTTAGTTCATCTACTGCATAGAGCACCTTTTCCATCTCATGCTCCGGTTTGATAGCAACTGTTAATTCATAGCCATGACTGGCAGTGGCATGATTGATGCTGTCATCAATTCCTCTTTCGCGAAGAATTTCCTGACTTTTGATGCAGTGAGCTTCTGGATACTTCTCAAAATCCAAATCATGCAGCAAGCCAACGATTCCCCAAAACTCTTCCTGTTCACCATACCCCAGTTCCCTTGCAAAATATTTCATTACACCTTCCACTACTCTGGCATGCTTCAAATGAAATTCATCCTGATTAAACTCTGTTAACAGTTCCCATGCCTGCTCTCTGGTTGGTATCTCTCCCATTCTTCTCATCCTTTCTGTGTATACTTATGGCCCATACTATTACTTCTATCTATAAATTTTAATGTATTATCTTTTACTTTATCTAATTCCTGTCAGATCCTTCATCACTTCACCAGCAATAATCAGCCCCGCAACGGATGGAACAAAAGCATTGCTCCCCGGTATCTGACGCCTTGCCGTACATTTTCGAACTGCACCGGGAGGACAGATACAATTGGTTTTACAGCTGATCGACATATCCTCAAGCGGTTTTCTTGGCAGCTCCGTGGAATAAAGAACCTTTAATTTCTTCACTCCTCTGGCCTTTAGTTCTCTCCTCATAACCTTTGCCAGAGGGCAGTTTGAGGTCTTATAGATATCAGCAATTTCAAATTTGGTGGGATCAAGTTTATTACCGGCCCCCATACAGCTTATGATTGGAACCTTTAGTTTTTGTGCCTGGAGGATCATTTCGAGCTTCGCTGAAACCGTATCAATCGCATCCACGATATAGTCATATTGTGAGAAGTCAAACTGATCCGCTGTTTCAGCAGAATAGAAGCATTGGTGCGCCGCAACCACTGCATCAGGATTAATATCAAGTATACGTTCCTTCATCACCTCAACCTTGAATTTACCCACTGTTTTTCTGGTAGCAATAATCTGCCTGTTAATATTTGTAAGACATACCTTATCATCATCAATCAGATCTAAACTACCGACTCCGCCTCTTGCAAGTGCCTCCACGGTAAAACCTCCGACTCCGCCAATCCCGAATACCGCAACCCTTGATTTTTTCAGTTTTTCCATTGCTTCCTGTCCGAACAGAAGCTCTGTTCTGGAAAATTGGTTCAACATACCGTACCACCCTTCTTATGATAATCATCCAGAAAATTGTAGGTTTTCTCCTTATCATGATATCCTATAATTGTACTTAAATTTACATCATGCACGCTTCGGAAGATATTCATATCTATACTAGGATTTGTCTGCCTGAATTTCTTGATTAAAGCCTTCATTTCCTGGCGCTTAGAGCCGCCTCCTCCATTATCACAGAGTGTGCAGTTCTCAGTCAGGCGGCAGGCACATTGAATAAATTGCAAATCATTGTATTGCTTCCAGGCAATAATGTCTGCTTCTTTTACAAGATACATCGGACGGATCAGCTGCATTCCGGGATGGTTTGTACTGTGAAGCTTTGGCATCATTGTTTGTATCTGTCCGCCATATAGCATCCCCATGAGAATGGTTTCGATTACATCATCAAAATGATGTCCCAGAGCAATTTTGTTACAGCCCAGTGATTGTGCATTCTTATATAGATAGCCGCGTCGCATTCTGGCGCAGAGATAACAGGGAGATTGGTCAACTTCTGCCACAATATCATAAATCTGCGTATCAAATATCGTAATCGGAATATTTAAAAGCTTGGCATTATTAATAATCGTCTGTCTGTTAATCTCATTATACCCTGGATCCATCACTAGAAATTCCAGTTCAAACGGGATAACACCATGCCTTTGTACCTCCTGCATCAGCTTTGCCAGCAGCATGGAATCCTTGCCACCCGAGATGCATACTGCAATTCTGTCGCCTTCCTCAATCAGCTTGTAATCATTTACACCATTAATAAACTTCTTCCATAGGGGCTTACGGAATTTTTTTATGATACTTCTCTCTATCTCCTGATAACGTTCCATTTCGTCCTACCACTTTCTCTTCTAATAATATATTCTTTCCTCCTATCTAATATCCAGAAGGAACCTGCTTTCTTCTAAACCGTCAGCTTCTCATAACACCTTGAAAAAGCTTCCAGAAAATAATCTATTTCTTCGTGTGTCGTCAGATGACTTAAACTGATCCGCCAGGAGCACATCGCATTTTTCTTATCCTTTGATACGGCACATACCGGGCGTGAGGGTGAACCGGTTACGGAACATGCTGATTTAATGGAGACACAAATACCTTCTTCCTCCAGTGCTTCCCGAAATACGCCTGCTTTCACTCCCTGCACACTGATATTAAGAATATGGGGTACTGAATACATGGTACTGTTAATTCTTACCTTCTTGTAGCTTTGCAGGGCTTTACGAAGCTTATCATTTAACTTTTTCACATAATCATGCCTCTCCTGCAGCTGCTGCAGGGATATTTCCAAAGACTCCAATATAGCGGCTGCTAACCCCAGAACAGGCGTTCCGCTCCGGTAGATAGTTGTACTGTTTCCGCCATGAATTAATGGCACCAGCACCACCTTCTCCCTTTTGATCAGAACACCGCAGCCATTCAATCCATAGAATTTATGCGGTGCAAAAGTCATACAATCAATGTTATCAAAAGAAACCGGAATTTTTCCAACTGCCTGTGTTGCATCGGTATGAAAATAGCAATCCGGATAATTCGATACTATTTTACCGATTTCTTCAATAGGCTGGCGTACACCCAGCTCACTGTCCACCATACAAATAGTCACCAGAACCGTATCCTTACGAAGCAGCTCTCTTAAATGATCCAGATCCACCAAGCCGTCGCTTGTAATATCCACCAGATCAATCTCATACCCAAGTGTCTGCAGATAAGTTAACGCTCCGCTGACAGAAGGGTGCTCCAGACACGTTGAGATAATATGCTTCCCGTTATGCCGATAAGCCTGCGCCAATCCTTTAACTGCCAGATTGTTCGCCTCACTGGCGCCGGAGGTATAAATTATCTCAGATGCCTTCACTCCGAGTAGATCTGCTGTCTGCTGTGTTATTTGGTTCAGTCTTTCATTTGCGGCTCTTCCCAACACATGGGTAGCATTAGGATTTGCCATATACTGATTGGTTTCTTCTATAAATATGCTCATAACCTTGCTATCCACCGGGGTATTAGCAGCATAATCCAGATATATCATAATAACCATACCTTTGCTTTTATCATATTTGGATCCAAGTATAACAACCTGCTATGCTTCCTTCCATCTCATGCTTTTGCTCAAAACAATAGTAATATCATAATTCCTATATCCTACTATGTCAATGGACTAAATATATAATGTGAATTATACCTGAAAAGACCCACTTACTGTTCCGTCTCCAGCCTAAAATTTCACTGAACAGGGAATAATTCATAATTGAGTATAGAACAAAAGTGTGCTTCGCACACTCTATCAATCATCCATACTGCACAACTTTTGTTCGCGCGCGTAGCTGCGCATCCCCCGGAGGGTTTTTATTACATAGGATGAACTTTCCTATGTAATAAAAAACTGCCTCAGCCGGTCCATAATAAATTACCGTCTGAGGCAGCTAAATCATTACTTAGATTTATGCTTCTTTAAAATTATCCTTACCTACTCCGCATACAGGACAAACCCAGTCCTCAGGAATATCCTCCCACTTTGTTCCGGGAGCAATACCGCTATCAGGATCACCTGTTGCTTCATCATATACATATCCACATACTTCACATTCGTATTTCATCCTGGTTAACCTCCATCCGTAATAGAATAATAATATTGTTACAATAATATTTATACCATATACCTGGTAAAATCACAAGTTGAAAATCTTTTATCCTGTTACAGTTTTCGTTACTGTTTTCAGACTAAAATCACTGTCCTATACTCTATCTTAAGTGCCACTCTATCAACCTCGCAGACCGCATCTCCTTCAATGACTGGCCATTCTTCGATATAAACCGGATCATCTTTTCTAAGCGGGTATACTTCAAGGATAAGCCTTGTCGGATATTGAAAACGTTTTAATCCTATTTCCCACTGTTTTCCTGTGTAATAGTGATCTGCGATAAATTCACCATTTTGATACAGGCGGGCCTGGTCTCCCTTATAATCTATCTGTAAATAGCAATCCTGCGCTTCCCTAGGAACCTTCAGATCAATTTCATAGATATTTCTGTTCTCCTGAACCTCAATTAAGCTGGCTGCGGCTGATATAGATAACTTTCTGACTGACTTTTCATATAGAGTCATTTCTCCGTCAGATCCTTTTTTCTCCCATCCTTCCGGAACAACATCAAAATCAGGATACACTTTTATCCTGAACTGATCCCTTCCTATGAATTCCAGTCCCTGATCTGTTTCTACAACCGCTGCTTCACTGATGATCAGATGTTCTTTCTCTCTTATTACCTTCCAGGCATTTCTGGCATCTGCACGTGAAATCGTCAGTAATTTTACATCTTGCGGATCACCCTGCAAATCAAATCGAGGGTCTCTGTCTCCATAGAACACATAAGTGCTTGCAGCATTATTTAGTATGCACAGAGGGGTAACCATCGCCGTTTTTAATACTGCATTACCAATTGGCATGTTAAACGGAAGGAAAAAATAATCCTTATCCTTTAGTGAAAAGGAAGGAAAGGTTATGGTTTCATTTGGCAATGGAATGGAAAGATTAACATTTTGATGCTCTTTCATCGGGTATCTTCTTTGATAATTATTGACAAAGAGATAACCGCTCTTTCCGTTATGACGAATCGAATATCTTAAATCCTCCTGATTTTTAGGAGATTCCGGATTATCCTCCGGTATATAAGCCGGCATTGTACAAAGTCCGCTTCCGAAATCTCTGGTAAACATACTGTAAAGCTTTATTTCCCGGAATGTATCGGATATCTGCCCGTATTCACGAATCGGCGCCCGAAACTCATAGCTGCATTCCGTGTAATCATTGGGGCTGCCGGTTGCCCTTGATTCCTGCAAGCTTGTTAATTTGCCCTTGGGATTGGTACCGCCGTGATACATATAATATCCCAGAAGGTTAACCCCGCTTCCCAGCTTAGTAAGTGTCATTGCACCGATGTCCTCCGGTTCCGTTAAGGTCCTGCGGTGATGGGTCGGCTGCATTCCTCCTCCGAGTTCTGCGGTCAGATAGGGGTACTTCGAAAAGTCCGTATGGCATACTTTCCCAAGGTTGTAATCACTTGCTATATTATGGTCGTTCCTCTCATTTGAAAATACAAAATTATTACTTGGTTCAAGCTCTTTCGTCGTCTGTTCCCAGGGTGCATCAGGATAACCTCCCATAACCGGAATTAAATCTCCAAAAGCCGCTCCGCCCCAACCGGTTGCCGTATAATAGGGAACATCAAAACCAATCTCAACAGCCATCTGATATAAGGTACGGATGTGATCATTTCCTTCCTCGCCTTCCGCTCCACCGGCATGTCCCAGCTCATTTTCTATCTGCAAGCCAATAATCGGGCCACCGTCTTTTAAAAAATACCCCTCTGCCTGCTCATATAATTTCTGGAAAAATCTTTTCACATATTCCAGATATCCCGGATCATTATGTCTTACGCGGAAGCCTTTCTCTAAAAGCCAATCCGGAAATCCGCCATTTCTGGCCTCTGCATGAGCCCATGGTCCGATTCTTAAGAATAAATACAGTCCGCATTCCTTACAAGCCTGTATAAAGGTCCTTAAACTCCGATCTCCGCCAAAGTCAAATTCGCCTTCTATTTCTTCGTGATGAATCCATATCGTGTACGACGAGACTATTTCTACCTTACCCGCCTTCATTTTATAGAGTGATTCCTTCCAGTATTGGTTTGGATATCTGGAATAATGCATTTCTCCCATAACCGGAAACCACGGCTTACCATTTTTTGTTAAATACTCCGAATTTATTCCAAATACATCCGTCATACGCATAAAGTCCCCCTTGCCTCCATTTTGTCTTATGATACTTTGGAATTCATAATAGAATCAACCCGTTTTTTTCTGTATTCTATGCAAAATCGGCTTTTCAATCAATAAACTGTAGAAAATGTCGAAGTCATTTTATTTTTCCAGTAATCTTCTGACATTCAGTAACCCCCAGCCTTGCTTTTCCCAGTGCTGACCAAGATCTACCGCACTGCTGCGAAGCTTTAGCTTTACCTCCCTGTTTGTCATATCCGGATAGGCAGACAGTAAAAGCGCAATGGCTCCCGATACCACCGGTGTTGCCATAGAGGTTCCGCTTTTAATTGTATACATCATAGGTGAGTCACTGGAAAGAAAGCGTATTTCACCATTCTTGGTTTTTGTTGAATATCTGCTTGTATTGCAGGAAATAATATTGGAACCCGGCGCCACGATATCGGGTTTTTTAATACAGAACGGTGTCGGTCCGCGTCCCGAATAATCCTTCGCACGACCGCTGCCATATACCTCCGCAGATACATTATCATCCGAGGAGCCTACCGTTATTACCTTTCTGCTTATTCCCGGGGTTGAGATAGACATTGGACCCGGGCCGTTATTACCGGCTGCTACAATCACTACAATTCCGTTGTCCCAAACTGCATTTACGCCCTGAACCAGAAGAGAGTTCTCATCCAGGTTATCCTTGGAGGAAGTACCTACCGATATATTAACAATTCTAATATTGTATTTTTTGCGGTTATCGATTATCCACTGAAGTCCAGCAAGAACATCGGAGATATTTCCGTCTCCTCTATGATCCAGTACCTTTACACCAATAAAACTGCATTCCGGTGCAATACCCCTGTATTTCCCTTTGGAGGAATATCCGTTTCCTCCTATAATACCTGCGACATGCGTTCCATGACCATTATCATCATACGCTTCCGCTCTCTGGCTGATAAAGTCTTTGAACGCAGTAATCCGGTTGCCTCCCTCCAAAAAATCCTTATGGGGGGCAATTCCCGTATCTACTACCGCCACTCCTACTCCCCGGCCGAAATAACCGTGTTCATGAGCCCAATGGCTTTCTATCACATCACTGACACGGTTCATCTGAGCGGTAATATGTGTATCCATTTCCATACTGATAAGGCCATCTACCGATTTCAAATAATCAAGCTGGTCTTGGTCCACTTCTATTACATATGCATCTATCATAGGAAGCTTATAGATGATATTACCTATATTTTCAATTGCCTGCTGCCTTCTTTCGAATTCCTTGCAATGCAGTATAACCTGGATCTTTTGCTTTCTTACCATCATATAGCTCCGCTGTCTTTTTTATTATCCTATTCTGACAGCTTTGCCAATATACACCGATAATCCTTCTACCATCAGTAAAATTCATTTTTATACAGGCGTCTGTATTCGGAAGGTGTATATAACAATCTCTTCTTAAACACCTTGCTGAAATAACTGATATCCCGAAAGCCGGTTCTTTCACAGATATCTTCTACAGAAAGACCGGTATCCCGAAGAAAGGAAGCCGCCATTGTTATTCGCAGCGCAATCAGATATTGATTTACCGATTGACCTGTATATTTTTTAAAATCATTTAATAATGTAGTCCTGTTCGTGTGAAATAAATCAGCCAGACCTTCTACCGTTATCTTTTGCTGATAACAGGCTTGCAGATAGTAAATAACTTCTACCGCAAGCCTTGAGCATCCCTCATACCGTAAAATATCCCTGCCGGTACCTTCTTCTTCCTCCTGTCTTTTCAGACAAAATAAAATTTCAAACAGATAAGACCTGCTGCGACACGGCCATGAATTTGTGTCCTGCTTTGTCAAAACATCCTTTATAATCTGCATTTTACGTTCAATTTCCGCCGAATCAATGGTATGCAGAGACATTATTTTACAGGTATCATTCTTATCTTCGGCGAATTGCCGCAAATAATAAAAATCCTGGCTTTCTGTAGTAGTTAGTATTTGTTTTCTTGCATTAATTGCCTCATAGGTAAATTTCAGGTTAATCAGCGTCGGCTGAAACCACAAAATCTTAGCACCGTCACCTACTACTTTAAGAAAATTAATCTGATCCTTCTCATTCATACAAATAGCACAGGCACCGGTCAGCATAAATTCCTTGCCATTCATTACGAAATGGCAAGGACCATTTTTCATATATATTATTTTATAATATTTTCCTTCCTCACTGTTTCCTAATTCCTTAAGGCCTTCTGTTACAGCCAGATGAAATTGATAGTCCTTATAATACTTTGTTCCAATTGTATATAGCATAAGAAAAGCCCCCCAAATCCTTACTAATCTTCCAAATATTATAATTGATTATAGGAGGCTTGTAAATATTATGATGCTATTTCTTCTATTACCTGGTTATTACACAGCTACTGTTCACAGACTAGTCAAATTCAGGGTTGTGAATAGCAACTGTGCTTCCGGACAGTATTTCATTCTCTATTGATATTGATGCGTGTTTAATATTCTATATACACATAGGCTTTTTTCAGGTAAATCCTCTTTTGATACCTCCAGCAAATTATTAAACTCTGTGATGCATCCGTATTTTTGTGCAAGCATTGCATCTCCCTTTTCAAAACAATGTGTCGGAATAATGATCTTAGGATTGAGCTGTTCTATGATCGTAAAACCTTTCCGGTTGCTGACAGACATATCGGAATAATTATTTTCAAACTGCATAAATGCAATATCAATCTTTCCAATCGCCTCTAACTGTTCCTCTGTCAGTTTATTTTGCCCGATATCTCCCATATGTACGATCCTCAGACCATCTACTTCAAATACGATAAGAAAATTGCTGTTATCGATGGTATCATTATAATGTGAGGAAGCAATACTGTAAATGCGAAAGTCCTTTGTCCTGATATCGCCTTTCTCATATAGGATTTTAGGTATGTCATAAGAATCTGTAAACGGAACATCCGTATGGTCAAAATGCTCATGTGTACATAATATTGCTGCCGGATTAATGTTGCATACAGATTTTTGCGGCATTTCTGTTGGATCTACTACAACATTTTCTCCTCCTATTGATGTTATGATATAGGAATTAAATAAAAAAGAATGACTTTCAGATACTGTTTGTATCAGAACTTTTCCGGATGTATTTAAGGTTACCGGAAGAACAAGATTTAACCCCATTATAAAAACCTCCTTTTTCGTAATCCGCATATTTCGCTTAGTATTGTAATAACTATGGATATTCTACCATAAAGAGTAAATAAATCCCATGTAATATCCGCAATATTATTTGTATTTTTAACGAAACAGTTACCGTTTTCTCCCTGTCAAATCTCACACTTATACCCGTGCCTTTCACTTTTTGATGATCTGGTCAAAAAGTGAATAGGCTTTTCTAAATGGTTTGAAAATGATTTTCTTTCAATTTTTTATGCATCTAATGTTTTCCAATCCAATAAAAGGAATAATTTCCTACTTGTACCTTAAATTATTTGTAAAACTCACAAAAATTACTATTTTAATTTAAAAAAATAGGAAATCAGTCAAGCATAACCTCATATGATACATTGTAATTAATATTAGGAGGAACATACAATGAGTGATTTACAAGCAACACATTGTAACGACCAAGGATGCGGCGGTGGTAACGATTGCAGTTGTATTATTATCATCATACTCTTATTATGTTGCTGCTGTGGCGGCGGAAGCGGCGGATTTTTCGGAGGAAACAGTTGTGGTGGCGGAGACAACAACTGCAGTTGTCTTATTCTGATTGTCATTCTTCTTTGCTGCTGCTGTGGCGGATCAGGTGGCTTTTTCTAAAAGCTTCTGAAACCTCAGTGCAAAATTTCCGGCATAATAAAAGAAAGCTGCGGCAACCGCAGCTTTTCTTTTATATCTATCTTATCTTTTTCTTTGTTTCTTTAATCTTTCATAGCATTCCCTGTCGATTTCATAAACCGTATTTTCTTCAATTATTAAGTCCTCGTCCGTATCTTTCAGATTTCGTGAAGGATTACTGGAACCGGATTTATCTTTTGCCCAGTCATTTTGATTCTCAAATCCGGCTGCGGTAGATTTCCCGAAACGGTAAAACTGTTCTCCCATTTCATGCCTCAAAATCATGTTATCATTTTAATATATGATTATTTTTCATCAAATGTCCGTAAAAAGATTGAAACTAATTATTCTTTCCAGTATACTATTGATAATTTAATGAAATAAGGTATTGGAAATGAGGTAAAAGTGAAAGTAAAATCACTTTCACTCTGCAAGTTTGTGTCTACGCTGCGCACACAAACATAGAATGCGCAAAAGAAGCGCAGAAATGAGGTAAAGTATGTCAGGATCTGTTTATGGAACTATTTTTACGATTACAACCTGGGGAGAATCTCATGGAAAAGGGATTGGAGTTGTTGTTGACGGTTGTCCCGCCGGTCTTAAGCTTGATGAGGAATATATTCAAACCTATTTAAACAGAAGAAAACCGGGTCAAACCAAATATTCCACCCCTCGAAAGGAAGAGGATAAAGTTACAATTCTTTCGGGTGTAATGGAAGGCCAAACTACGGGAACTCCTATATCCCTGGCTGTCTATAATGAAAACCAGAAATCAGGGGATTATAGTGAAATAGCTGCCTCCTATCGTCCTGGACATGCCGATTATACCTTTGATCAAAAATACGGCTTTCGCGACTACCGCGGGGGTGGCCGTTCCTCCGGACGTGAAACAATCGGAAGGGTAGCTGCGGGTGCGGTTGCCAGTGCTATTTTAAAGAATCTTGGTATAACAGTTTGTGCCTATACCAGAGCAATCGGACCGTTCACAATTGATCCTGCCAAGGCCGACAAAAATAATATCCCGCTCAGTCCGCTTTTTATGTCTGATTTAGAGGCTTCCAAAAAGGCGGAGGAATATCTGCAAGAACAGATGTCCTCCGGTAATTCTGCAGGCGGAATAATAGAATGTGTTGTTACAGGCATGCCCTCCGGTATTGGGGAACCTGTTTTTAATAAGCTGGATGCGGCTCTTGCAAGGGCTGTTATGTCTATCGGAGCTGTTAAGGGCATAGAAATCGGAGAGGGTTTTCATGCTGCCAGCTTAAGTGGTGCAGAAAATAATGATCCATTTCTAAGAAATGAACACGGAGCTATTGTAAAAACCAGTAATCATTCCGGAGGTATCCTGGGCGGTATCAGCGACGGATCGGAAATTATTCTCCGTGCTGCTATCAAACCTACCCCTTCCATCTTCAGACCCCAGCAGACGGTAAACCGTGACGGTCAGAATATCTCACTGACGATAAAAGGACGGCATGATCCTGTTATTGTTCCGAGAGCTGTTGTGGTTGTTGAATCAATGGTTGCCATCACTCTAGTGGATCAGCTTTTTATTGGTATGACTTCCAGGATGGACAAAATACAAGAATTCTACCAAAAATAACCATGCCTTCTGCCATGTTAATGCCGTTAACCGTTATCACAAATAATATTGGAAGGTACTTTTACTTCACACACCATTTTTCATTTTCCATCATATATAATATTGAAAGCAATATGCAAACTATAATTATCTTTGCAGAATGGAAGCCTATGGATGAATGTGAATTGATTGCCCTGGTAACCTCCGTTGCCTGTGCTATCTCAAAATCGTGTTCGGATGATGATATCTCTGTTCTCAGTGCAGTTTTCAGCCAGCTTGGTGATACTCTGCAAACCGTATTGACACAGAGAGAAATTAGAAATAATCAGACCAGTGCTAATATTGACTGCGATAAAGAATAATATAATTCAGGCGTAAAAATCCTAAAAAGATGTACCGATTGGATATGGGTGTATCTATATTCCTGTGTCACAGACCGGACTTCCCATGATTACCTGTATTGGGTAATCGTGGAATTGGCAAAGCAACTTAACCAATCTGATGTTTTTGAAATGAACGATACGCAAGGGGTGACAGTATAATACTGACTACTGCTGCAAACATAGGCAAGAACCAATACGGCTTAAGCACCAATCCGAAAAACTCGTATGGAATACGATCCACCGCAGATACGAACGAGGACATTTGCGTCGGGAAAAGATGATATAGTCTGTAGAGAAGTAAGTTCTTATTCGTTATGTTGCCCATCATTGGTATAAATAACAGAGCACTTACCAGAATAATCACGCCAAAAGGTGATTTAAACTTGGCAGATAGCAGCATTGTGATTGCGGCTGTCATAATACAGGATAAAAGAATACAGATGCATAGGACTAGTGTGGTCTGATCCATTGTCAGAGCGTAGGGAGACATCATCATATAAAGCTGTAACGGAGCCTTGCCACCATCCGCGCCAAAAATAGCCAGAGACAGGCAAAGAGTGATTGCTGTTATCACCAGGCAGATCAACGAAGCCACTGTAAACCCTGTAAAAAGCTTTGCAGTAATGACTTTATTTTTACCGTATTTGGAGGATAGTATAAGTTGATCGGTACCTGTTGTATATTCTCCCGAAAACAGGGGCGCTATACAGATTGCCATAACAAATGATGCTGTAAGCCCTATCATATTAACCAATTCAAAGAAACGTGTATAGCCATCTGCATAGGATAATTTCAAGGGTGTTTCCACCTGTTCTGCCCAGGCTAGCACCTGTTTTTCAGCCTTATTGCTCATGTGCATTAACTCTACAATATGCTTAATCTGATTCCTTCGGGCGTTGTAGAATTGATCTGCCTGTGCCGTAGTTAATTTTTGAAAATCTTCCATATTAAATCGTTTTGAATCCGTGTTATAGGCTCCACGAGTCATACCGTATACACCGCTGTAGGGGCGTGCAATTGTCTGATACTCTATCGTATCCTGATAATCATTTGCTTCCGGTATTTGTGTATAAGCATTTACTGCTTCCATGATAAGCTTCCCGTCCAATAATCGTCCCTCTAAGGCACGCATATAGGCTCTATCCTTTATCATGCCCTCATAATAGGTTTCATAGGTTTTTCCATTCCTATAACTGCTGCCAAGAAGTGTTCCGGTGACATCAATCACTGTCACAAAAAGAGCAAGCAGCATGGTTATTTTGACACTTCTCTTTCTCATAATCTTTTTATACTCAAAACAAACCAATATCCAAAATGCATTCATAATTTTCCCCTTCTTTATAGTTGTAATTCCAGAAAGTATTCTTTTCATACTTCCAATCATGATGCCGCAAGGCAGCATCACAAATAATTAATGTGAAGATGCTTTTACTTCACACTTCGTTCGTCTCACTAAAATAATACAAATACAAATCTTCTAAGGTAGCTTGAACACTAATTGCAAAGGTACAAGGTTTTTCACTTGAGACAAGACGCAGCAAGGTCTGACCACTCTCCTCCTGGCGTAAGTTAATCACCGGATATTTATCACACAAACGGTCTGCTTCGGCTTGAGGAAGTACACACTCCCATACCTTACCGTCAATTGACCTGATAATTTCATCACGCGTACCTTGATGAATTAATTGTCCGTTTTTCATAATAAGAATCGTATTTGCAATATGTTCCACATCAGAAACAATATGTGTGGAAAGTAATACAATTCGATCTGCTCCAAGACGCGAAATCAAATTACGAAAATGTATACGCTCCTTGGGATCAAGACCGGCGGTTGGTTCATCCAATACCAGAATTCTTGGATCATTCAATAAAGACTGTGCAATACCCAGACGTTGTTTCATACCTCCGGAAAAGGTTTTTATCTTCTTTTTCGCTTCTTTTTCAAGAGATACCTGCTCCATAAGCTCCCATGCCCGTTCTATTGCCCTTGTTTTTGGCAGGCCCTTTATTGCTGCCATATAAAGCATAAAATCCATTGCCGTAAATTCAGGATAATATCCGAATTCCTGTGGCAGATAACCAAGTGCATTTCGGAAATCTTCCTGATTGACATCAATATTATTAAAACTTACGGTTCCGGAAGTTGGATCCAGCACACCGCAAAGGATGCGCATCAAGGTTGTTTTTCCCGCGCCATTGGCTCCCAGAAGGCCATATACCCCTCTTTGAAATGAAAATGAAATACGATCACAAGCAATTTTACTGCCATATTGCTTTGTAACCTTGTCTAACTTAAGCTCCATAATAACCTCCCATCACTAATTTACGTATCTGAATCCCAATCAAAAGAATACAGCTGATGAATAGTACCAGCCAAACATTCAGATAAGCCTTTGAGTAAAGTATTTTCGCCGTATTCTCACAAATTATGTTCATAATACTAATGAAACCTGTGACTGCCCCGCAGGTATAAATCCCATCTGAACCAGGCATTTTACCAAGCAGGTACAGGCAAATTGCACAGACTATCAAATATGGCACCATTGTATAAGAAACTGTTTGCAGCAGACTGTACGTTGATATTTGACTTATCATGCTAAGCAGCAATAATACAACGGCTGCATTCAGTGTCCCCAGTATACTCATCCTCGCCATCACGATCTGAGTAAGACTAAAACGGCAGCTTCTCTCAAGCTCGGCCATACGAAAAGCGGCAGAACGATAAATTTCTGTAATTGTTATCATCGCAAGAAAAGGAAGAAGCGCTGAAACACTCCAGATTTTCATCCCGTCAGGCCTCAAGACCTGGAACAGAGGAAGTCGATAGGCAAAAATCCAGCCGAGTATTACTATCAAAGCGGCAGCTACCCATGCTCGCTTACGGATATAACAAATCTGGTTCCATAAAAATCCCTGATATGTAATTTGGGGATAGTGCAGCTGCTTCAGAAAATCATCTTTCTTAACCGGGGGCTGAACATCAAACACTGTCTTAATTGCGTTCTTTAATACTTTATTCATAAAAAATCCTCCTCTCTCAATATTTTCTTTAGTGTACCCACAGCAGAATTCATCTTACGATATACCGTAAAACGTGAAATACCCATGATAGAAGAAATCTCTCTCACCGAAAGCTCATTAGCATATCGAAAAAGCAATAGCTCCTGTTCCGCTACCGGTAAGATTTTAAGTGCCTGGCGCAGTGCTATGCTAAGTTCCACCTGTCCGAAGTGGTCAGCATCCGGGGCTTCCTCACTAAGCGTTTCCTCCCTGCGCCTGCGATAATGATCTATACAGAGATTTCGTGCTATGGTATAAAGATAAGCAAGCTTCTTACCATGCTCCAGATACGAAGTCTGCGCAAAGTATTTCAGAAAGGTTTCCTGGGTAAGGTCTTCCGCTATCACATGATTCCCAACCTTATAATAGCAAAAACGATATATTTTATCGTATTGCTCCTTTATATCAATTGACATTCAAAACCTCCTTTCCTAATGATTAACGGCCAAGTACCCCATTATGTGCGTAAAAAGCAATATAAATTTATCATTTATTTTATCATATCTATTTCCATCCCGAAAGGACGATCCTCCCCCAAAATCAAGCTCTTTCGAAGAAATACAACTTCTTTCAACTTCTTTAGCAACTTTTTGAAAAGGTTATTGACAATACAAAATATCTTAGTATAATTTAAATTGTTTGCAGTTTAGCGTAACTAAACTTTAAGTTTATTCTATGTAAGAATTCGAAAGGAAGCGCATCATGCATATCGGATCGAAAATCAAGGAATTAAGAATACAGAAAAGTCTGACTCAGGAGGAGCTTGCTGACAGAGCTGAATTGTCAAAAGGATTTATTTCCCAATTAGAACGGGATCTGACCTCACCTTCCATAGCAACTCTTGTGGATATCCTGCAGTGTCTTGGAACGAACCTGGAAGAATTCTTCAGCGGAACAACTGCCGAGCAGGTAGTCTTTAAGAAAACGGATTATTTCGAGAAATATGATTCCGATCTGAAAAATGAAGTCAAATGGATTATTCCAAATGCGCAGAAAAATATAATGGAACCAATTTTGCTGACTCTGGACGCAGGAGGTTCCACTTACCCCGATAATCCTCACGAGGGAGAGGAATTTGGTTATATTTTAAACGGAAGTGTTACACTTCATATCGGGAACCGCAGCCACAAGATAAAAAAAGGGGAATCTTTTTATTTTACGGCTAATAAGCAGCATTATATTACAGCTTCCGAGAAAACCGGCGCTACTCTTTTATGGGTATCAACACCACCCAGCTTTTAATACGCTGCTTAATGATAGCTCTCCGGCTTCGGCTGATTGTTTGTTAAGTTTTCACTATAAGGAGGAACCCTGATGACAGATAATAAATTAATCAATTTGGTGAATATTTCAAAATCATTTGGAGAAACGGTTGTACTTGATGATTTAAACCTATACATACGCGAAAATGAATTTGTAACCCTGCTTGGCCCCTCCGGCTGTGGCAAAACCACTACGCTGCGGATTATAGGCGGCTTCGAAACACCCACCCAGGGTCAGGTAATCTTCGAGGGAAAAGAGATTACGAAGCTTCCTCCCAATGAACGTCTGTTAAATACTGTTTTTCAAAAGTATGCCTTGTTTACGCATATGACCATTGCTGAAAATATTGCTTTTGGTCTAAAGATTAAAAAGAAAAGTAAAAACTATATTAATGATAAAATTAAATATGCCCTTAAGCTGGTTAACCTCGATGGTTTTGAAAACCGTATGCCGGATTCTTTAAGTGGAGGTCAGCAGCAGCGAATTGCCATTGCCAGAGCTATTGTAAATGAACCCAAGGTACTTCTGCTTGATGAGCCGCTTGGTGCTTTGGATTTAAAGCTTCGACAGGATATGCAATACGAACTGATCCGTTTAAAAAATGAACTGGGTATCACTTTTGTCTATGTAACGCATGATCAGGAAGAAGCACTTACCATGTCAGATACGATCGTTGTTATGAATCAAGGCTATATACAGCAGATCGGTACTCCGGAACATATCTATAACGAACCGGAAAATGCATTTGTTGCTGACTTTATCGGTGACAGTAATATTCTTGCTTCCACCATGGTAGAGGATAAGCTGGTCAATATCCTTGGCACTAATTTTCCCTGTGTCGATATCGGTTTTGGTAAAAATAAGCCGGTTGATGTGGTTATTCGTCCGGAAGATATTGATTTAGTAAAACCGGAGGACGGTACCATTACCGGCAGAGTAACCTCTTTGCTCTTTAAAGGTGTTCATTACGAAATGGAAGTAATGGCGAATGGTCATGCTTGGCTGGTACATTCCACGGATCTCTCTCCGGTAGGCACTGAGGTTGGTATCCATGTTGATCCATTTGATATCCAGATTATGAACAAACCTGTCTCTGAGGATGAGCAGGCCGCAGAAATTGCTGAATAAGTAATATTTCTTAATCCATTCCTAAATATCCTAATTACTATAATAGATAGGAGCTGAATTCCTATGTTAAACCTTACTAACAAACAACCTGAAACCAGGAAATCACAAAAAAAAGAACTTCATATCCCTCGTTTTATGAATACCCGATGGCTTTCCTTTCCTTACTTAATATGGATGGCCGGTTTTATTATCATCCCCCTGATCATGATCATAATCTATGGTCTGTCCGGGCAGGGAGGCGGTTTTACCTTGGACAACATTGCACTAATATTTGATCCGATCAACCGGAAGGCTCTCCTGTTGTCGCTAGGTCTCTCTATTTTAAGTACTCTGCTTTGTCTGGCTCTCGCCTATCCGTTAGCCATGATCTTAGTAGATACCAAGATGAAGAGCAATAGCTTTATTGTACTCGTAATTATACTTCCAATGTGGATGAATTTTTTGTTGCGAACAATAGCCTGGCAAAATATTCTGGAGAAGACAGGTGTCCTTAACAGCATCCTTGCATTTTTTCACTTACCGGCTGTCAATCTAATCAATACGCCGAGTGCAATTGTGCTTGGTATGGTTTATAATTTTCTGCCCTTTATGGTATTACCCATTTACAACGTTCTCAGCAGGATTGATCAGGATGTCATTAATGCTGCAAGAGATTTAGGTGCAAGCGGTCTTCAAACCTTTGGCCAAATTATATTTCCCCTTACCCTTCCCGGCGTAATCAGTGGTATAACGATGGTATTTGTTCCATCACTTACTACCTTCGTAATCTCTACTATACTTGGCGGTAGCAAGATTGTTCTTATTGGTAATGTGATTGAACAGCAGTTTCGACTGGGCAACTGGCATACCGGATCCGGTTTGTCCCTGGTACTTATGATATTTATATTATTTAGTATGGCCGTACTATCAAAATATGAAAAAGGAAGCGAAGGAGGCAGTTTATGGTAAAGCGTTTCCTCAGCCGGTTTTATGTCGGCATCATTCTGGTCTTCTTATATGCACCGATTTTAATATTAATCATACTATCCTTTAACGCCTCAAAATCCCGTTCCCGTTGGGGTGGTTTTACTCTTAACTGGTATAAAGAATTATTTCGTAATGCCGATATCATGAGTGCCTTATCCACTACCTTAATTCTGGCTCTCCTATCGGCTTTCATTGCCACTGTAATCGGTACGGCAGCTGCAATTGCCATCAACAGCATGAAAAGGACACCAAGGGTTATTTTGCTTGGCATTACCAATATTCCAATGTTGAATGCCGATATTGTAACCGGTATTTCTTTGATGCTGATCTTCGTTGCTATGAATTATACTTTGGGATTTACCAGTGTTTTACTGGCTCATATTACCTTCAATATCCCTTATGTCATACTAAGTGTTATGCCAAAGTTAAAGCAATTAAACCCGAATACCTTTGAAGCAGCATTGGACTTAGGTGCTTCCCCGTTGTATTCTTTTTTCAAAGTGATTTTACCTGATATCTTGTCCGGTGTTTTATCCGGTTTCTTTTTAGCATTTACGATGTCGCTGGATGATTTTGTTATCACTTATTTTACAAAGGGCCCTCAGATTAACACTCTTTCCACGAAGATTTACACTGAAGTAAGAAAGGGAATAAAACCGGAGATCTACGCATTATCCACCTTAATGTTTATTACCGTATTAGTTCTTCTGATTATTATTAATCGTAAAAATGCAGATAAAAATGCACCGACGAGAAAAATTTGATATGCCGGTTAAGGCTCCCCATATGATAAAAATGCCGCTGCAAGCGGCGGAATGAGAGGTAGATATGAAAAAAATTATAGCTTTATTATTCATAACCATTATGTCCATCGGACTCCTTACCGGTTGCAGTAAGGATAACATTGAAAAGGTTTATGTATACAATTGGGGTGAATATATGGACCCCGAGGTGCGTGACCTTTTTGAAAAAGAGACCGGTATTAAGGTGGTATATGAGGAATTTGAACAGAATGAAGATATGTATGCCAGAATTAAGGCCGGTGCTGTACAATATGATGTGGTCTGTCCTTCTGACTATATGATTCAAAGAATGATTGACGAGAAATTAATCTCGGAAATCAATTTTGATAATGTTCCTAATATCAAAAATATTGATCCTGCGTATTTAAAAAGTGCCCAGAATTTTGATCCTTCTAATAAATACAGCGTCCCTTACTGCTGGGGAACTCTCGGTATCCTTTATAACAAGAAAATGGTAAAAGAACCGATTGATAGCTGGGATGTACTTTTTGACAAGAAATATTCCGGTAATATATTAATGATGGATAGTGTTCGTGACGCATTTGGTATTGCTCTGTCCTATCTGGGTTATGATATTAATACCACTGACAAGGCACAGATAAATGAAGCAACCGAATTGTTAAAATCTCAATATCCATTAGTACAAGCCTATGTAGTTGATCAGGTGCGTGATAAAATGATCGGCGGTGAGGCTGCAATCGGCGTAATTTATTCAGGCGAGGCTATCTTTACCCAAAGGGAAAATCCCGATCTGGAATATGTTGTACCGAAGGAAGGCTCTAATGTATGGATTGACGGATGGGTTATCCCGAAAAATTGCAGAAACAAAGAGAATGCTGAAAAATTCATTAATTTCATGTGTGACGGGGATATCGCCCTGAAGAATTTTGAATATATCACCTACTCTACCCCAAATACAGTAGCCAGAGAGAAAATAACAGATGCAGCTATTAAAAACAGTAAGGTTGCATTCCCGGAACAATCCGTTCTTGACAGATGCACCACCTATCGTTATCTTGGTGATAAAATAGAATCGCTCTATATTGATCAGTGGAATGTTGTAAAGTCCGGCTTAGATAAGTAAGTGAATAAAGAATACCATAATAATAGCAAAGTTCTGCGTAGGGTAAGATATTTTTCACCGCCTGATTTACATGGCAGTAGGGAGTTTTTATGAATGATTTCATAATATTGCTGTTTTTAGGTAATGCAGCTTTTCTTCTATACTTAATTA
>JAEZZO010000054.1 GCA_023418475.1 Bacillota bacterium | reverse complement strand
CACGTTTTAAAGTGTAAGTATTTGTAGTAGAATTAAGCATAAGGAATCCCTTTCTTTATTGTTTAGTGTAGATTTTGACTCGACACCATTATTCTACTACAAAAAGGATGAGGATTCCTTATATTTTTGGTAATTTCTTAAAGTTGTTTATTACAATACCGATGAAACAAGGGTACTGTGGATAAAACTACGGAAACTCAAGGATAGTACTACTTGAAATTTGGCAGCTTATCCTTTATGATAGACATATGACATAAGATTATATCATTATCATATAGGAGAGGTAAACGAGATGATTCAAGATGATTATATAAAATTTACGGTAGGAAAGCAAAAGCACATCGCATTGATTGCTCATGATACGAAAAAGCATGAACTTGTAGAGTGGGTTGATAGAAATAAGGAAATTCTTAAAAATCATTTTTTGTGTGGTACAGGAACGACAGCACGACTAATCGTTGATAAAACAGGACTTCCGGTAAAAGCATATAACAGCGGCCCTCTTGGAGGAGACCAGCAGATTGGCTCCAGAATCGTAGAAGGCAATATTGACTTTGTTATATTCTTCTGGGATCCGCTGGCTGCGCAACCCCATGACCCGGATGTAAAAGCACTTCTTCGAATCAGCGCAGTTTATGATATTCCGGTTGCCAATAACAGAGCTACGGCTGACTTCTTAATTACTTCGATCTATATGAATGAAGAATATGAAAGAAATGTTTTGAACTATAATAAGGTAATCCAAAGCAGACTGGAAGAGTTTCAATAGTAGGTTGAGGGATTACATAGGAATATAGCTGGTACGGGTAATAGTTTGGGATGAAATTGATATATGAATAAGAGAACAGTTATAAGGGACTTTATAAAATAAAATTTATGAAGTCTCTTTTTATTAATAGGAAATTATTCAAAAATATAAAATAGTGTATAATGGGGTAGAAATAAAAAATGACATAACAAAATAGCGAAGAAAGTACTTCGCAGCTTCCATCGAAAATGAAGGCTGTCTGGAAACTTTCCGGTGGTGACTATAAATATTTCGATGGTATGATAACGGATATTGTATACAACTGCAAATAAGTCCAGTAATCGTGTTAATCTGGGTTAATGCCTTATACTGCACATTTAAGGTTTTTTATACTTTTGAATACTCGAACACTGTCAGCTGTGTGCACAACTGGATAGGTTCCTACAGGTTATGGAAAATGCTTTTTAACAAGAAAGTAAGGTGTATCTCATATTAGGCTAGAAGTGATCTGCTGACAATTAATAAAGCTAATACCCTACAGGACAATTTAAAGCGGCTGTGCTCTGCGTAACTGAAAGACATAGTCGCTTTTTTGTTATTTAGACTTACTATGAAAGAAGCGTATTCAAATCAGTTGGTATCTTTAATGCCTGGACAGGAAATCGGAAGTTGATGCAGTTAATAGAGAACGCAACCTGATACGCAGACAACCAATAGCCTACGTAATAGCAGTAAGACTATCAATAAAATACTTCGCAGCATCAGAGATCGGGATATCATTATTATACGAAGCAACCAGCAATCTTGCCGGAATATCCTGTGTGATCGAAATAACAGCCAAATCCTCCGGCTCTTTGACGCAGTAGTCCGGAATAAAAGCAATCCCAAGACCGATTTTTGCCAGGTCAATCAGCAGGTCATTGCTGCTGAGTTCAATAGCGGGAACCAGATCCAGCGAATTTTCAAGAAAAAGATTATGAAGGAAAATACTTGTGGTAGAACGCTTGTCCAACATAAGAATCGGATACTCCTGCAGTTTTTTTAAGGTGATCGGATGGCCTGCCAGAGGGAAGGCCTCTTTATTTGCAATAAAGATATCGCGGAATTCCTTAACAGGAATGATTTGCATCATATTATTCAGAGCAGGATTTGGTGAATTGGTTACAATGATATCAACTTCATTGCGCTCTAAAAGCTTTGCGCATTGCAGGGAGGTACCATTTGTTACCTTTATATGAATGTTTGGATATTTCTTATGAAAATTCTTTAAAAAAGGCACCAGATAATAACGGCAGATGGTATCACTTGCACCAATTCTTAGCTGTACTCCGTTCTGCGGATCTGCACAAAGCTGGTTCTCACCCCGGCTGATCAGATTGATAGCCGGCTCTATATGCTTTAACAATAGCTCGCCTTCTTTGGTAAGAGCTACTCTTTTTGTACTTCGGATGAATAATGTCTGATTAAGCCGCTTCTCCAGAGTTTTAATAGACTGGCTGACAGCAGACTGGCTGATGAATAAAGCATCGGCTGCTTCTGAAAAGCTCAGACTTTTTGCTACATGGTAAAATACTTTGTATAATTCATAATTAATATCCATAAACAGATTCCCTCCACCTAGAAAATATAGAATATAATTAGGACAGAAATTCTATAATATATTATGATTATCCCGACATAAGCCGGAATTAGGTTTTGATTTAGATATACAACCATTTGCAATTTGATATTTTAATCATATTATTTATGCGCTTGCTTTTGATACTTTTATCAAAATATCTATTAGCCAATCTAATAAAAAGATTAACATATATTAATTTTGATTATAAGACTTGTTATGCTATAATGCAAGTAAATGATAAAAACAAATAATTACATCTTTGTCAAAATAAAAATAAAAGCTATAGAAAAGGAGCTTTGATATGGGAAACGTAAAACGGATTTATGTGGAGAAGAAAACACCCTATGCAGTCAGATCAAAGGAATTAAAGACAGAACTCCGCAGTTATTTAGGTATGAAAGGTCTGGAAACGGTACGGGTATTAATTCGTTATGATATAGAAAATGTTAGTGAGGAAACCTATCAAAAATCACTGGGAACCGTATTTTCCGAACCACCGCTGGATCTGTTATATGAAGAAAGCTTTCCATTTGATATTCAGGATAAAATATTCTCGGTGGAATACCTGCCAGGACAGTTTGATCAGAGAGCAGATTCTGCACAGCAATGTGTGAAGCTTTTAAATGAGAAAGAGGAGCCGGTAATACGTTCTGCAGCTACTTATATTCTCTCCGGTAATATTTCGGAGGAAGATTTTGAAAAAATCAGGACATATTGCATTAATCCGGTTGATTCCAGGGAAACAGACGAAGTGAAGCCACAGACTCTGGTAACGGAATTTAATGATCCGGAGGATGTTATTCTATTTGATGATTTTCGCTCAATGGAGGAGGAAAGCTTAATGAAGCTGTATTCCTCTCTCAATCTGGCGATGACTTTTCAAGATTTTCAGTTTATTCAGAATTATTATACCCAGGACGAAAAACGTGATCCATCCATGACGGAAATCCGCGTACTGGATACTTACTGGTCCGATCACTGCCGTCATACAACCTTCTTAACTGAGCTTACGGAGATTACCTTTGAAGAGGGCTATTATACCGAGCCGATTAAGGCTGCCTATGCAAGCTATTTGGCCGAGAGAGAAAAGCTCTACAAGGGACGGGATGATAAATACATCTCCCTGATGGATATGGCTCTGCTTGCTATGAAGAAATTAAAAGCAGACGGTAAGCTGGAAGATATGGAGGTTTCAGATGAAATCAATGCCTGCTCCATTATCGTACCAGTTGAAATTGATGGAAAAACAGAAGAATGGCTAATCTTCTTTAAAAATGAAACACACAACCATCCGACTGAAATCGAGCCATTTGGCGGAGCGGCAACCTGCCTTGGTGGTGCTATTCGTGATCCGCTGTCGGGAAGAGGTTATGTATATCAGGCCATGAGAGTTACCGGTGCTGCGGATCCCACCGTATCAGTAAAGGACACTCTAAAAGGAAAATTAGCGCAGAGAAAAATCTGCACCGGAGCAGCAGCCGGTTACAGCTCCTACGGTAACCAGATCGGCCTTGCAACCGGGCTTGTAGATGAGGTATATCATCCGAACTACGTTGCGAAGAGAATGGAAATCGGTGCGGTCATGGGCGCTGCTCCCAGAAATAATGTAATCCGTGAGAATTCCGATCCCGGTGATATTATTATATTAATGGGCGGTAGAACCGGCAGAGATGGCTGTGGTGGTGCAACAGGCTCCTCCAAGAGTCATACGACAGAATCCATCGTTACCTGCGGTGCCGAGGTTCAGAAGGGCAATGCGCCTACCGAACGTAAGCTGCAGAGATTATTCCGCAGAGAAGAAGTAAGTAAGTTAATCAAAAAATGTAATGATTTCGGTGCAGGTGGTGTATCGGTAGCGATTGGTGAGCTGGCAGCAGGTCTTCAGATTGATCTGGATCAGGTACCGAAAAAGTATGCCGGTCTTGACGGGACAGAGCTTGCAATTTCTGAATCCCAGGAGAGAATGGCGATTGTAGTTGATCCGAAGGATGTGACTGCAATGCTTGCTTTTGCGGAGGAGGAAAACCTGGAGGCTGTCGTGGTTGCGACGGTTACTGAGACTCCGAGACTTGTGATGAAGTGGAGAGGCAAGGAGATCGTTAATATAGCAAGAGCATTTCTGGATACGAACGGTGCACATCAAGAAGCAAAAGCCTGCGTTACAATACCATCCAAAGAGCAGAATTATCTGGTAAATGGACCGGCACTGGAAGGCGCTAATATCAAGGAGAAATGGTTAAAGAACCTCGCGGCACTGAATGTCTGCTCGAAAAAGGGTTTGGTTGAAATGTTCGACAGTTCAATCGGTGCATCAACCGTGACTATGCCATATGGCGGTAAATACCAGCTGTCCCCGATACAGACAATGACAGCAAAGTTACCAGTACTAAACGGTTCCTGCGATACTGTTAC
Organism: Bacillota bacterium; assembly: GCA_023418475.1. Classification (GTDB taxonomy): domain Bacteria; phylum Bacillota; class Clostridia; order Lachnospirales; family Lachnospiraceae; genus Mobilitalea. The sequence goes on along the minus strand of JAEZZO010000054.1, from coordinate 35,601 downwards.
AATGATGAGTTATGGCTTTGATCCCTATTTATCGTCCTGGTCACCTTTTCATGGCTCGGTCTACGCGGTTATATCCTCCGTTGCTAAAATAGTGGCAGCAGGCGGTGATCATACGAAGATACGTTTTACCTTCCAGGAATTCTTCCGAAGACTGGGAAATGACGCGAAGCGTTGGGGTGAGCCAATCGTGTCACTTCTTGGTGCTTATGATGCACAGGTGAAGCTTGGACTTCCTTCTATCGGTGGTAAGGATAGTATGTCAGGAAGCTTTAACGAGATAGATGTACCTCCGACACTTGTTTCTTTTGCCGTTGATATTGCAAAGAGTGATAATGTTATTACGACAGAGCTTAAGAAGCCCGGCAGTATATTGGTGAAATTTGATATTGAAAAGGACGAATATGATCTTCCGGATTATACCCAGGTTATCGATATCTATACAAAAATCACGAAACTAATGAGAAATGGTAAGATAATGTCAGCTTATGCAGTTGGCTTTGGCGGTATAGCAGAAGCAGTCAGTAAGATGGCTTTCGGTAATAAATTAGGAGTGAAATTGAACAACCTGGTAAGCGAGAAGGATTTGTTCCTACCGGCCTATGGTTCAATCATAGCAGAGATGTCGGAAGAAGCGGTTTCAGAGCTTACGAATTATGGTTTTATGAGTAGTGAATACAGCGAAATCGGCACAGTTAGTGAGAATGCAGTTATTTACTATCAGAACACAACCATTCCATTGGAGGAGGCACTTCAATCCTGGACAGGCACGTTGGAAAAAGTATATCCGACACATTCAAAAGCAGCAGACGAGAATACGATTAGTAAGATGGAGATTAACAATGAGCTTTATGATGCAAAGATGGTCTATGCTGCAAAAAATAAAGTTGCAAAACCGAAGGTATTTATTCCGGTATTCCCTGGAACAAATTGTGAATATGATACGCTGAGAGCATTCCGTAACGCCGGAGCGGAAGTAGATACCATTGTATTTAAAAACCTGTCTGAAAGTAATATCAGAGAATCAGTGGATGCCTTTGCCAAAGGAATTAAGAATGCGCAGATACTGATGTTCCCCGGAGGCTTCTCCGCAGGCGATGAACCGGATGGTTCCGGTAAATTCATTGCGACTGCTTTTCGGAATGAGAAAATAAAAGAAGCAGTGAATGAACTATTAAATCAACGTGATGGTTTGGCACTTGGTATCTGTAATGGTTTTCAGGCACTTATCAAATTGGGTCTGGTGCCTTACGGTGAAATTACACCACAGAGAGAGGATTCACCGACACTTGCTATGAATAATATCGGACGTCATATTTCCAAATCGGTTTATACAAAGATCGTAACAAATAAATCACCCTGGCTTATGAAAGCAGAGCTTGGTGGAGTATACTCGATACCGGCTTCTCATGGAGAAGGACGCTTTGTAGCAAGCGAAGAATGGATTAAGAGGTTATTCGAGAATGGCCAGGTGGCAACCCAGTATGTTGATATCAACGGATATGCTACTATGGACGAGGACTTCAACCCGAATGGCTCTTATTATGCGATTGAAGGCATCACCAGCCCGGATGGACGAGTACTTGGTAAAATGACTCATTCCGAGCGTAGAGGAGCCGGTGTAGCGGTTAATATTAACGGCGACCAGAATCAGTATATCTTTGAAGCAGGTGTGGCGTACTTCCTCTAATAAAAGAGAAGCACAATATTTCTTCATATTTACCGCAGGGAGTACCGACCGGATGTGAGAGCGGCTCCGCTTCGGAAGTACTTACCGGTTGTATAGCAATGGAATATGACTTGCCTGTGAACAGTAACCTGCATCTCACTCACCTCCTTCGTAAGAATGAATCACAATTTGAAATTATCCATTCACTGTGTTATTATTATCGTACAGACAAAATCTGGAGTACACAGGGAAGAGCAACTGTTGGATTATACTTATGGGGAAGACCACAACTCAGGATATTTAAGACAGTCATTTATTTCTCTTAATTAAAATTGGAGAGGAAATGATATAACAGAGGACGGTGAGAATTTGGCTAAAATACTGATTGTAGAGGACGAAAAAAGCATAAGTGACGAGCTTGTCATTCTATTACAAAATGCGGGATATGATACTGCAGTCATGGAAGAGTTTAAGGATACAGCGACTCAGATTCAAAGAATAATGCCGAATCTTATTTTGTTGGATGTTGGGTTGCCGGGACAGGATGGCTACCATATTTGCATGGAACTTCGGAAAACCTCTCAGATCCCGATTATCTTTGTCACCAGCAGAAATACCTCTATGGATGAGCTGCGGGCGCTGAGTCTGGGTGGCGATGATTTTATTTCCAAACCATATGACCTTCCGGTTCTTTTAGCCCGTATTCAGGCACTTCTTCGCAGGAGCGGCCAAACCGAAAAGGACATCTTGATAGCGAATGGTCTGACCCTTTCCTTAACTAAGGGAGAAATCGAACACGACGGACGGTGTGCCGATATCACAAAAAATGAGGTGAAAATTCTGTCCTGCCTGATGAGAACACCTGGTAAAATAGTTCCCCGTCCCGACTTGATTGAATATCTTTGGAATAACCAGGTGTATATTGATGACAATACCCTTAGTGTCAATGTTACACGCCTGCGTAGCAAGCTAAACGATATAGGATTGCCGGACTATATCAAGACAAAGCGCGGATTGGGGTATAGGATATGAAAATCGGAGAATTCCTATACGATCGGGTTATGTCCTTACTGTTGCAATTGTTTTGTATGCTGGCTCTCTTCGCTTTCCTGCTTCTTACGGGAACCGGTTTGGGTGTTGTTTGTATTATCCTAGTTGTATGGGTAGCCGGTCTTTGCATACTGACGGTGGCTGCTTATTTTAGACAAAGAAATCAGTTCCGTGAGCTGGAGGCCATTATGGACAGTCTGGGGCAAAAATATTTATTTATGGAATGCTCGCCCAGACCCAATAGCTATGCGGAACGCAAAATATTAGGACTTTATAGGCGCGCCGGAAAGTCCATGATCGAAGCCGTGTCAGACGCGGAGGAAAAGCAGCGGAATTACCGGGAATATATCGAAAACTGGGTGCATGAAATTAAGGTTCCTATTACGGCAGTTGAGCTCATCTGCGAAAACAATAAATCTGAAACCAGCCGGAAAATCCGTTTTCAGCTTGCACTGATTGAAGGGCATGTGGAGCGTGCACTCTACTACGCAAGACTTGATTGCTTAGAAAAGGATTTTATGATACGGGAGACTTCCCTTGCTCAAACCGTCAATAGGGCGCTCTCAAAGTGCCGCTTGTTACTGACGCAAAATAATGTAAAGATCGAAATGGAAAATCTAAGCAGATTTGTTTATACAGACGGCAAATGGGTGGAATTCATACTGGGACAACTTTTATCAAACGCTGTCAAATACAGAAGCGCTTCGCCAGTCATCCATATCTGTGCCGAAGAATCCGATGGGAGAACAAAACTAACGGTCAAAGACAACGGTATCGGTATTCCCGCATCCGAACTGCGGCGTATCTTTGACAAGGGCTTCACAGGCAGCAATGGCCGTGCACTGGGCGGCTCCACAGGTATGGGACTGTATCTTTGCCATAAGCTTGCCAAAACATTGGGCACCTATCTGGAGGCCGATTCGAGAGAAGATGAATATACAGCGATTTCCATCTGCTTTCCCCGGCCGTTATCTTACGAAAATGAAAGATAACGGAAAGAAATATCGCTACATCAAGAACTTCTTCTGTATTATCATAATGGAGGAAGGAGTGAAAAAACTTATGTTGAAAGTTTCGCAGATTGAAAAATATTACGGTAGTAAAAACAACGTTACAAAAGCGCTGGACCGGGTCAGCTTTGATGTGGAGGACGGCGAATTCATTGCCATTATGGGAGCGTCAGGCTCAGGAAAGACCACACTGCTCAACTGTATCTCCACCATTGATTCAATAAGTGCGGGAAATGTATATCTGGACTGTGAAAACATCTCCGAAATACCAGAAGAAAAACTGGCGAGATTCCGTCGGGAGAAACTTGGTTTTGTCTTTCAGGACTTCAATCTTTTGGATACTTTGACGATTGAAGAAAATATCGCCATTACGCTTACAATTAATGATTTTCCACCTGAGCAGGTGAAGGAAAAAGTGAGGAGTGTCGCAAAACAGCTCGGAATCGATGATATTCTATCCAAATTTCCCTATCAGGTATCGGGAGGGCAAAAGCAACGCTGTGCCTGTGCCCGCGCCATGGTGTTCGGTCAAAGCCTGATATTAGCCGACGAACCCACGGGAGCCTTAGACTCGAAATCATCAAAAAACCTGCTGGAGCTAATGGGGCAAATCAACAGGGAAAACGGCGCTACTATTCTGATGGTGACCCATGATGCGTTCAGTGCCAGCTATGCGCATCGCATCCTCTTTTTGAAAGACGGAAGGCTGTTTAACGAATTGTATCGGGGCGATAAGCCGCGTAGAGAATTTTATCACGAAATTCTAGATGTGCTCTCCGTTCTGGGAGGTGACACTGGCGATGCTCTCTAAACTTTCTCTGCGCAATGCCGTCCGGCAAATGAAGGACTATCTCATTTACTTTATTACCATTGTCATCGCTGTCACGCTGATCTTTGCTTTTAACGCCCTTGTTTACTCACAGGAAATCAGAAGCCTCTCAAAACTTCTGAACACCCTGCCGTTGATGATCGGTATCGCCAGCTTTGTGGTAGTTTGCATCATCGGCTGGCTTGTCTTTTATACAATGCGTTTTATAATGAAGCGCCGTAGCCGGGAATTCGGTACTTACCTGTTGCTGGGTATCGAGCGAAAAAAAATTATTAATCTGTTTTTCATGGAAAATCTAATTATCGGGGCGGGGGCTCTGCTCCTTGGTTTATTCACCGGGAATCTCCTGTACCAGGGGCTTCGGGCGATGCTGCTAAGCTTCTATGAGATAAAGTACCACTTTAGCTATGAGCTTTGCTTGCCCGCAACGCTGCTCACCTTTGCTTATTTTGCAGTAATCTTCATCGTGGCACTTTTTCTGAACCAAAGAAAAATTAGAAGAGCTAAAATCAGCGACCTGATTTATATGGATCAATATAATGAGAAAGAGCTTGCCACCGACAGTAAAAAACGTAGGAAGCTCTTCGTTGCTTCAATGATTAGCGGAGTTGCCGGGATCGGCCTGCTTATCACCTACGATACAGCATTAAGCCTGATCGGTGCTTTCACCATCATCTTTTTCCTGTTTACCTTTTACATCAGCTTTTCTTCAGGAATACCTGCCTATTTTGAAAAGCATGAGAGAAAGAAGTACGGTGGTAATACCCTTTACGTCTTTCGTTCTCTTACATCGAAGGTTGGCAGCTTGGGGATTACGCTGTCGGTTATATCGATCTTGCTAACTGCGACGCTGATAGCAATAGGAACTGGCTTATCCTTCAATTATCTTTTTATGCGAAATGCGGAGCTTGAAACCGCTCACAATATCTATATTGGCTCGAAAACAGCGAATTTTTCCGATTACAGGAAGTATATTCACGAAAATCTTGATGTGGACAGTGAATGGCAATACAAAATTCATGAGCTGAACAGCGACGCGTTAACCCGCTATATCGATCCTTACCGGAATAATTTCCGTGCCTATGATTACGATACCGTAATGGCGTTTTCTGATTACACCAAACTCAGGGACATGCTTGGATACCAAAAAGTCATGCTGCCAGAGGGAGAATATGTAATCCAGTGCCTGGATTATCTCGCAGAGCCTTTAGAGCGTTATAACGAGCCTATCAGGATTGGCGATCAATTGTTATTCAAGGACGCAGTATACCATGAAACCTTTACTCAACAGTCTTGGGATGGAAATGGCAGCGGTTTTATTCTTGTAGTTCCTGATGAAATGGCCAAAAAGCTGCGGGTTTCTCGCAATGCTTATGCGATTAAGACTCACTTTCCCATTACCATGGATAATTACGAGGCGCTGGACAACATACGCATGGACCGGCTTAAAAACGATAGTAATTCAGGTTATGATATGATTATTTCCAAAGAAGTTGTCAAGGAGCAGAACGCATCGTTATATGCACTCATCGTCTTGCCACTGTTTTATGTGGCGATGGTGCTATTGATCGTCTCGGCGACGGTTCTGGCGATCCAAATCCTCAGCGAATGGAGGAACTATCAGAACCAGTATGCTACCCTTCATAAGTTGGGGGCGGAAAAAAAGTTTTTAAGCAGTGCGCTTCGCAGGCAGCTTGCGGTATATTATATACTACCCACATTGCCTGCCGTAGTAATCAGTAGTATTTTTATTTTTTTTCTTTGTTTAGCTTTTGATCCCGGCGTGTTTCAGGGTATTGTCCAAATTTTACTGATTACAGGCGCTACGCTGGGTATATTCTTTGCAGTGTTTGCCATCTACATTGCAGCTTCGTATGTTAACTTAAAAAGAAACGTTTTGCCGGAGGTATAAAGTCTTTCTTCTTAAGCTACTTATAATAAAGCACATGTTTCTAAGATTATGTGATATTTTTGATAGCCTTTACTGAAGTATTCTGATGATAGGGGGAGTAAGATGGTTTTTAAAGGATTCAGATTTGGCATGCTGCTACAGCTTGCTGTCGGACCGATGTGCCTTCTTGTTTTTACCACAGCAACATCTCAGGGTTTCTTTATAGGATTAACACTGGTTTTAGCGATTGCCCTGACAGATGCTTTCTATATAGCTCTGTCGGGGATTGGGGTTGCAGCGGTAATAGGAAAGAAGCAGGTAAAAACGGCAGTCAAACTATTTGGCGGAGCAGTATTAATCATATTCGGGTTGAATACATTCCTGAGTGTATTTGATTTATCGATTTTACCTGCTATAAAAATGTTTCAGAGTGTCTCCGGAAAAAATATATTTCTACAGGGTCTCCTGCTTACCGCCTCAAACCCCTTAACAATTATTTTCTGGAGCGGTGTATTTTCATCCCAGGTAATAGAAAATCATTTCACGAAAAAGCAGCTCTGCTTCTTTGGATTAGGATGTGTATTATCAACCTTGTTCTTTTTGACAGTAATTGCTTTACTGGGCAGCCTTTTAAGTGGTTTTTTACCTTATTCATTGGTTGATATACTAAATGGGGCAGTTGGATTGGCGTTGATTTTCTTTGGTATAAAATTATTATTAAAAAAATAAAATAAATTTATTGAGAAATAACCTGACATGCCAAAGGTTCTTTATCATTTCGAAAACCCTTCAATACCGGCTGGCGAAGAGTACCTTTATCGTTGGGCATATATTGCACAATGCATACGGCTTCTGGTATGAGCCATACAGCATTCTCATTTCCGGGAGGGATAACCGGGAAGGGGGAGGTATATGCAGGCCTTAATTTTTTTATATCACCATATTTTACACCCAAGGTAACATGACCTTTATAAATTAATTCCGTATCATTGTATTGTCCCAAAATGATACTGGTTATTCCTTTCTCCTTTGTAATGTAACCGCAGACCACGAAATCCTGATCGGCAAGAAACTTAAACTTAATCCAATCCTTTGTACGTTTATCAAAGTAATATTTACTATTGCGCTTTTTGGCGATGACACCCTCCAGGTGCTGGCTCTTAGCAGCAGCAAAAAGCTCAATCCCCATCTCCGGTATATATCGGCTGACCGCTAGCTTTAAATCTTCATGAACAGTATCAGTTAAGAGCTGTTTGCGTTCCAACAGGGGCAATTCATTCAGAGCCCTGTCTTTCAGATACAGAATGTCATATGCAACAAAACAGGCAGGAAAGTTGCCCGAAGATAACTCGATTTTAAAACGGTTTACAGTTAACGCTCTTTTTTGTAATTCATAAAAATCAGGTACACCGTTTTTCAAAATAACTAGTTCGCCGTCCAGAATGCAGCGATCCTTTACAAAATGATGAATTTCAGAAAGCTCAGGTACTTTCGGCAACAGACGGTCATTGCGTTTATTACGTAGCTCGGTCATATTGTCTAGATAAGCAATGCAGCGGATCCCATCCAACTTAAGTTCATAAATCCAGTCTGGATCATTAAAGGGATCAGTCATTTCCGATATCAGCATAGGTTTTATATTTTTCTCTACAAATAGATCCATCAGGCGGTACCGGAAAGCTTTTGATCCTTTGAAAGAGCAAGTGTTTTCTGCAAAGCTTCCATTAAATCAATTACATTATTCGGAGCAGAGGTATCCACGGCTACAATTTCTTCCCCGTTAATCTTCTGCAGAAGGGCATCACGTAATCTTTCCTGGTATTCATCGCGATACTGAGAAGCATCAAAAGGGCCGGTCAGAGAATTAATCAGTGCTTTTGCCATAGTTATTTCTGCTTCATTCAGCTCTGCGTGAGATACCTGTTTTGGAACAGCAACTATTTCATCCTGATAAAATAATGTTTTTGCAATAATTCCTTCTTCCGTAGGATACAATACAATTAGATTCTCCTTTGTTCCAATAACCGTCTTTGCTAAAGCCACCTTCTGTTCAGATAGCATAGCACTGCGCAATAATTCAAAAGCCTTCTCCGCACCATTTTCCGGTATGGCATAATAATTTCTTTCATAATAAATCTGGTCTATCTCAGATAGTTTTACGAATTGAATGATATGGATTGTTTTATCCTTCTTTGTTTTGATTTTCTCCAACTCATCCTCTGTCATAATAACATATTTATCACTTTCGTATTCGTATCCTTTGATAATATCCTCTGCTTTCACCTCCTTATTACAGCTTGGACAGTATTTTTTGTATTTGATACGCTCCTTAGTGTCCTTGCAGAGCTGATTAAATCGGACATCATTATCCCGTGTGGCAGTATATAATCCTACCGGGATATATAACAATCCGAGTGAAATAGCACCTTTATGTGTTACGCCCATGTTTTACCTCCATTCTGCGTTCTGTTTGGCGCAATGTTTTTTATTAATGAAATAACCAAAAATAAGCATTGCTGTTATCATTTCGTGATTTTTATTATGTGTGAAGATACTTATCTCTTCATACATCCCTCGAAACGTATGCATACTGCGGTATTTCATAATGAGATATTTAGTAGTGAAACATAAGATGGATTATAGATATTTATTATTTGCAAAAAACAGTTTAAAAATTCGGTATCTTGATTACTTTGGTCATCCATACGAAGAACAAAAGTGTAGTTTTATTTCATAGAACGATCTTTTCATTGTAATAAAATAGAGCAGCTTCGTCGAAAAAAATCCGGCAGAGCTGCTCTATAAAATAGTAATAGGACGATATCAAAAACGAACCGATAAATGTGTATTTGCAGCATTCAGGCAAAATTCTGTAATAGCCATACCCATGGCAAAAAAGGAAAGAATGATAATTAAAGCAAAAGCAGTTTTATCATAGATCAGCTTATCTTCCTTCTGACAAAAGTTTGCAATCAATATCTCTAAACCAAGAAAGATAAATACGACCGGCCACAATCGGAATATAATTTCAAAACTCAGACTTGCAATAAAAATACGAAGCAAAAAGATAATTCCAAAGGTAACCAGCATGGTTCCAAGGGTAAAGGTACCTACTCTGTGAGTTTTAATCATTTTATAAAACCTCCCTTATCCTCCAGCTCACGCATTTGCTCGTTGGAATCCAAATCTCTCTTCTTGCCTATGATCAGATACACACCCAAAGCTATAATACCTAATCCAATCAGGAGCTGAGGAAAATAATGTCCAAAGCGATAAACAGCTTCACGCACAATGTTTGGTAATATCCATTCACATAAATCAAATAAATTATTCCACAGGATCGTAAAGCCGATTACAATTAGACTGACAGCAATTACCGTACGGTATTTACCCTGGAAGAAACGGAACTTATCCACTTCAAATCCGGATAGGATAAGGTAATCGTCCTCTGTTGCATAAAATTCATCATCTGGCATAGCTCGAAGATTAAAGGTATCAAAAAAGGCATAGAACCAGATCACAGGCATGATAAACATGAGTGGGCCGAGATTTAGCCAGCTTGATAAGAAGATGAGCAGGAAAAAGGAAGACATGATACTGATCCCACGTTTCATGAAACCCATATACATTTGTCCGGCTCCGGGTAAAAATGCAAAACAAAACGTTAAAAAATTACTTTTCTTTCTGATCATAATTCGTTACCTCCGTTTTCATTATATTATTGGAGAAATTCAGTATATTTGAACTTAAAATGTCCATATTATCCCGGATCGTGGATGTCAGGGATTTATCATCCGTGGAAGTATGTGCAGGAACATCCAACGGTAAATTAAGATTATCAGTAATGCTGGGGAAATTCATTGTCAGCAGAAGTAGCAGTAATGCACAGATCGTTGCCGTCCCTACTTTCAGAGTATAAATAAATAACTGCATACGTTTTGAGGTCTCTTTGGCTTTTGATGCCAGAATTACCTCGGGCCGTTTCACTGCCTTCATGATGTTAGCTTTCATGTCCTTAGGTGCAGTGATGATTTCTTCAGACATCATTGCAGCAAATTGGTCAGCGCAGTAATCACAGGAGCAGACATGTTCTAAGAACTGTTCTTTTTCTTCCTGCTTCATAGTATTGTGCCGGAATGCATATAAGTCGGTTTTACTGATATGGCTGTTATCATTCATTTGTTAATGCCCCCTTTCGATATGATTTCTGCAACAAGGCCCTTGCCCGGTAGATTTGTGTCTGGACAGTTTTCAAATTCTTTCCTGTTGTGACCGCGATTTCATTTGCAGTCATCTCCTTATAGAAGTAATCCAGTGCAATTTCTCTATAGGGGGTTTTTAAATTATTACATCGCTCCGATAATTGCCTTTTCACTTCCAGCTCCAGAACATTTTCTTCTGGGGATGGTTCATGATCCGTTTGAGTTACAAAGTATTCGTCTTCCGTCGGAATGCTCTGACGGTCCGCTCTTTTAATAAAATCCAAACATTTATTTGTAGCAATACGGCACAGCCAAGCTTTCTCGTATTGCCTGTCGAAGGTGGATAGATGCTTATAAGCGGAAAGGAAGGTTTCCTGTGCTAGATCCTCGGCTTCGAAATAATCTCTGACAATTTTATAGCAGATGGAATAGATTAAGTTTTGATATTGATCTACCAGATATTCATAATACTGTTCATTATTGATTATCTCCGCCTCCCTTCCCGGTACTGACCTGCTCTAATTCCTATAACGATAGTATAATTCATTTATCTTCAGCTTTGAAGAAAAAATTTAAGCCAATTTTGCCATTCTTTTTTTCCTATTTATAAATCTCAATATTTTTTTTATAATTGAAAATGAAAAAATTGATACAATTATAACACTTAATACTTTTACTGGTGCTTTCATGGCTTCCTCCTTATCATGTAAAATCTTGTGTATGAAATGCTAGCCTCATTATTTGTTTGCTATAATTTATTTAAATTGGGATCCCTCATCTTGCTACATAAATCATTAACGAGGCTATGAAGCTGTAATCTTCAAATATTAGAAAAAACTCTATTAATATTTTGCATATTACTGCATGGTTTAGTAATGGACTTTCACAGGAAGGAACAGTAAGAGACGAGGGAGGATTGGAAAACGCATTAGAAACAACTGCTAGAAGTTTTAGTCATAATATGTTATACTAAAAAAAATGTTTGATTAATGTTATACTCAGATCTATAATCAATAAAATAATATACATAAGGGAGAAAACCTATGGATCAAAATCAGTTTGATAAATATCAGCATTTTACAGAGAAAACAATTTATGATTTGTCTCAAAAAGTTACAGAACTGGAGAATAAACTGAATACAATTTCGAATCTTCTTGAGATCAGTAAATACATTAATCAGTATATTAAGAATCCAAATTTATTTCCTCTGATTAATGATATGATTATAGGTGTATTTGGCGCCAAATTTTCTTCTATTTACAAAAAGACGAAAAGTGACTGGAAGGTTGCCTCTCAGACGTTACCATCTTCTTATGCGGCAGAGGATGAACAATTGATTATGGAACATAATGAAGAAGAGTTTATCTTGAACAGTGATACGCCGATCTATAAAGACAGGACGCAAGAGGATAAAGTATATTCCTGTATTGGGGTTCCGATTAAAGTGGATAATAATATTCTGGGTTTTATTATTGTGCAGCACCGTGAGAAGGACTATTTTACAAGGGAGCATCTTAAATTCTTGTCCTCTATTGGTAACCATATTGGTGTTGCGATAGAAAATAATATGTTATATAAGCAGTTGCAGGAACAGTCACTATAAAGGTCAGTGATAAGATGTAAATAAGAAGAATTAATTTTTTGCTTCATCAAATAATATAATTTATGCCTTCCTCGAGTAGTGATCTGATCGGGGAAGGCACTTTTTTACTGTTTACTTATACCAATATTCTTTCGTCCAGTGTTTCATTATCGCTTGGTACATAAAAGTGTGAAACACCTAATTCTTGCAGCTTTGAGGTAGAGAAGTATTCATGAATATCTTCCCTTGTTTCAATACAGTGATTATAAGTGTCCAGATGTACAATCACAAAGCAGAGAGCCGGATTGACGCGCAGGGTATTTTCGATGTCCATAATGTTCATAACGATGCGGTCACTGAATAAAAATTTAGGAGACCCGGCATTCATGATCATAATCTGTGGCTGATAGGTATAAATATTTGTTTTGACGGAATTGTTATATATTGTATCGCCGGTAATATAGACAGTAGGTTCATTCTTAGATTGAAGGATATATCCGCTTGCAGGTGCACAGCTTTGGCCGATTGGTCCGGTGCCATGTTGTGCATTTACTCTTGTGAGAGTAATGTTTTGGTAGACCAAGTTGTCTTTCACTGGTATTACATGAAGAAATCCTTTTGATTGTAATGTTTTTACATCCTCCGACTGACAGATTAAATCCAGGTTTTTATCGAGTTTATCCATGGCATCCTGATCGAAGTGGTCTATATGAAGGTGTGTTGCTAAGACCAGGTCAATATCCAGAAGCTGGTTCATAGGAGTGGATAAATCAACCAGTGGGTTTTTCCTTCTGTTAGGGGTCATAGGAAAAGCAGGAGATGTCTCCTTCCCGGCAAAAACCGGATCAATTAATATCCGAACCCCTTCGTAGGTTAAAATTGAAGTAGCGTGTCTGACATGTAATAATTTCATGAAGTCCTCCCATTGAATGGTATTTATTTTCTGAAATTATTATACGAGGTTAAGTGTTTAAAAACAATTTTACAGCGAAATTGTATTTACGATATAGTTACACGATGAAACAAATCGAAATAAAAATCCTCCAAGACTTATTCCGCCTGGAGGACTAATGATAAAGATATGGCTTGAGCTGGTAATGAATAATATATAGTATTTACTTCATTATTTTAGTAAATAGTTATCGGTTATTTCTTTACAAAAATGCGATAGATTGCACGAGTAGCTTCTTCAAAGTCCTCTTCGGAAACACCTATGATTATATTCAGTTCGGAGGAACCCTGATCAATCATTTTAATGTTGATTTTTGCTTCGGCAAGAGCAGTAAAAATCTTAGCGGCAGTGCCTCTTGCCTTTCTCATACCTCTCCCAACAACAGCGATCAGAGCAAGATCATCCTCAATTTCAATATGATCAGGATGTGTTCGGGATATAATTTCGTCCAGAACAACTTTTTCTTTTCCCTTAATTGCTTCGGTGTTTACAATAACACTTAAGGTATCAATACCGGAAGGCATGTGTTCAAAACATAGATTGCTCTTTTCAAGAGCACGCAGGACGTTTCGGCCAAAACCTACTTCACTGTTCATCATATCCTTTTCAATATTAATAACAGAGAAGCCTTTCTTTCCGGCGATACCTGTGATGATGCAATGACTGCTGTCCACTGTCTGGGATACAATCATTGTACCGGGGTCTTCGGGATGGTTTGTATTCTTAATATTAATCGGAATACCCTTTGTACGGACAGGAAAAATAGCATCTTCATGTAGAACCGTTGCACCCATATAGGATAATTCTCTAAGTTCTCTATAGGTAATCGTAGTAATTGGTTCGGGATCTTTAACAATTCTTGGATCACAGATCAGAAAACCACTTACATCCGTCCAGTTTTCGTAAATTTCTGCATTTGCTGCTCTGGCAACAATAGAACCGGTAACATCAGAACCACCACGTGAGAAGGTCTTAATGGTATCATTCGGCATAGATCCATAGAAGCCTGGGATTACTGCACATTCCAGGGTCTCCAATTTGGGAGCCAGCTTGGATATAGTTCTGTCCAAATCAAATTCTCCGCTTTCATTGAAATACAGTAAACCGACAGTATCCAAAAACGGGAAACCAAGATACTTTGCTAGTAGAATGCTGTTCAGATATTCACCGCGGCTGGCAGCATAATCACGTCCTGCACTATGAGCAAAGGAAGCTTTAATATATTTGAATTCATCTTCAAGAGAAAAATCAAGAGAAAGATCTCTGATAATGGCATTATATCGTTCTTCTATCGCACTAAATTCTTTCTCAAAATTTTCTCCTTTAGATGCTAAATCATAGCAGCTGTAAAGCATATCTGTTATCTTAATATCATCAGAATAACGTTTTCCCGGAGCAGAAGCTACAACAAAACGTCTGGTTTTATCGGCATGGATAATATCTGCGACCTTTTTGAATTGGTTCGCATCGGCAAGTGAACTGCCACCGAATTTTACAACTTTCGTATCGTTCATGATATCCTCTTTTCTCGCATTCCATTTCTTGCGGTTTTTAATTAGGAATTTTTTATTGTTACATTATATTATAAGTGTTTGAAATAATCAATTATGTTTTAGAGTTTTATGCACCGGATATTTTGATTTTTTAAGTATTTCTTAATGAATTGTATAATGGATAAGCAGAAGTAATCCAAATACAAAGAAAAGTGTGAAGACGCTTGCGGCATCCTGTTTTGAAGTGTGAAACGAATACGTAATAATTAGTAACTTCTACTTGACAGACATATGTATTAGTGTTATATATGTATATATAAGATATACACAATATAACGCCTCCGGAGGTGAATAATTGAATATTTTTATTAGTAATTCAAGTGAAAAACCAATTTATGAACAGATAACAATGCAATTAAAGCAGCTGATCATGAATGGTGAGTTGGAATCAGGAAGTCCGCTTCCTTCCATGAGAACCCTGGCCAAGGAACTGCGTATCAGTGTCATAACGACAAAGAGAGCATATGAAGATCTGGAACGGGATGGATTTATCCATACAATTGTGGGAAAAGGCAGTTTTGTTGCTGAAAAGAACTTGGACTTTGTTCGTGAGGAACAGCTTCGTATTATAGAAGATCATTTAGCAAAAGCTATTGCGGGTGCTAAGGCAGGCGGGATTGATCTGAATGAGCTGCAGGTTATCCTTAAAATGATGTTTGAGGAGGAATGAGAGGTAAATTATGACAGGTGAAATAAATGCGTTAGAAATTCAAAATTTAAGAAAGAATTATAAAGATTTTACACTGGATAATATCAATTTTAGTGTACCGAAAGGCTGTATCATGGGATTTGTCGGAGAGAATGGTGCCGGTAAGACCACTACAATTAAAGCAATTCTTAATCTAATTCATATTGATGGCGGATCGGTATCGGTTCTTGGCTCGAATTCAATTGAGCTTCCCCAGGATATAAAGGCGCATATTGGTGTTGTGTTTGATGGAAGTAATCTACACGAGAATATGAATTTTGGAAATGTTGATCTTGTTATGAAAAATATTTATCCCAATTGGGATGCGAGGGCTTTCTTAATGTATAGGAATAAGTTTAAGCTTCCTGATAACAAAATAATCAAAGAATATTCGCGCGGTATGAAAATGAAGTTATCTATTGCTATTGCTCTGTCGCATCATTCAAAACTTTTAATTCTGGACGAAGCTACGAGTGGACTCGATCCTATGGTAAGAGATGAAATCCTGGATATCTTTCTCGAATTTATTCAGAATGAGGAAAATACGATTTTACTATCTTCACATATTATAAGTGATATTGAAAAGATTGCTGATTATGTAACTTTTATCCATCATGGTAAAATTATTTTTAGTGAGAGTAAGGATGATCTTATCTATCAACATGGTATAGTACATTGCAAGAGGGAGGAGATAGCCGGGATTGATACCTCTTTTATAGCAGGAATACGCGAGAACAGCTTTGGCGCAGACGTTTTAATCAAGAATAGGGATGCATTTAAAAGACGTTATCGTGATATCAATCCGGAGAAAACATCAATAGAGGAAATCATGCTGTTTATCAGCAGAGGGAAGGAGAAAATATAGAATGAAGGGATTAATAATAAAGGATTTTATTAATTTAAAAAGAAATCTTAAAATGTTTGCGATTATTATTTTGATATATGGTTTTATGGCATTTGCTTCAGGTGATACTAACTTTTTTGGTACTATATTCACAGTTCTTTTTGCAATTTTAACACTTAGTTTATTTTCCTATGATGAAGTGGCAAATTGGGACATCTATGCGTTGACTATGCCAATCTCGAAAAAAAATATCGTTCAGAGCAAATTTATTATGATGCTTATGTTAAATCTGATAGGAATAGCTTTTGGATCGGTGTTTACAATATTGATACAATTATTTAGAGGAGAAAATTTATTATTGTTCAGTGTGCGCAATAACTGTATTGCTGCAGCTGTCGGAATTTTATTCTATGCTGTTATGATACCGTTTATTACAAAGTTGGGTGTAGAGAAGGCAAGAATAATATTATTTATTATATATTTAATTCCATTTGCCTTGTTTTATTTTATCAGTAATGCTGTTAAGAGCGGAACACTAATTATTCCAGAGAATATAATCAGTCTGATAAGGGCGCTTGAAAAGTATGCTTTGATAATCTTTCCGCTGCTATTAATTCTTGCCCTTTCCGTATCCTATATGATCTCAATTAATATTTATCGTAAGAAGGAATTCTAAGAATAGCTTATATTTCGAATTCTTAATACGATTACTTAATACAATTTCGTAGAAAAGCCATAATTTTTTAGACAATATTTTCACCTTTCCTCTAATTCATCATAAAATAATGTATGAATCATAATGAGAAAGGGCTTAATATTGTGAATAGAGGGGATAATAATCAAAGAGATCAAAGAGATCAAAGAGATCAAAGAGATCAAAGGAATCAAAGGAATCAAAGACAAAACCCAGAGCAGAGAAATGCACCTGGCAGATCACCGGTAGCACCATTTGGACCCGGAACAGTTGGACCTATGATGCCTCCGCCGGGCTTCCCGCCACAGAGACCGGGAAGAGTGGAAGAGCCTCCTATGATGCCGCCGGGATTTCCGCCTCCTGGTCAGGGTGCGCAGGAAATGGCACCGAGAACAGCACCGCCAAATTTTATACCGGAAATGCCGGATATGGAGAAAAGATCCTACGGACAGCCATATGGTGGGGGAGGTCAGATGACTCCCTATATGCAGATCAGACCGAGGGAGCTTCGCAGATGCTTAAATCGTTTTACTTTTATATGGTTGATTAATGGAAATAGCTTCTGGTTTTACCCTACCTTTCTTGACAGACAATTTGTGTATGGATTTCGATGGAGAAGAAATCAATGGGAATATGATCGTCTTAATGTAAATCGAATTATTTTCTCTCGTTGTTTCTAGGAGAGAGTAACAAATCAATTTTATATTCTGAATAAAAGAAAGCTACTGCATTGACAGCTGATATACGGGTCATTGCAGTAGCTTATTTATATAATAGGAAACATAAGGTTTTAAACGGGTAGAGTCAAGTGTTTCTTTCCGTAATTAAATTTTTATGATAGATTTCATTTGCTCTCTCAATCTCCAACGGCTTACTGAAATAATATCCTTGAATAAAATCACATCCGCCTGCCTTAAGCTGTTCATATTGGTTTTGTTCTTCAATTCCCTCCGCCGTAATCGTAAGATTTAAGCTGTGTGCCAGAGAAATGATGCTATCAATAACTTTCGCGTTATTCATCTTAAGAAAATTATCACTTAAAGATTTATCGAGCTTAATATGATCTACCGGAATATAAGTCAGATAATTAATGGAAGAGTATCCGGTCCCAAAATCATCCATAACAATACTAAGTCCCAGGTCTCTTAGTTTATAAAGAAAATTAATGGTGTCACTTGACTCGTCAAGCAGTACACTCTCGGTAATCTCTATCATCAAGTATTTTGCTTCTACTTGGTATTCCTCCAGTGCGGTTTTTAAAAATTCAATATAGTGATAATCCTTTATCTGTTTACTGGAGAAGTTAATAGATATTGTTTTTGGAGAAAATCCTTTATCCTTCCACCTGGCGATCTGGATGATTGCTTCTTTTGTTACGAACCGCCCGATATCCAGTATAATATCAGATTCTTCGGCAATCGGAATGAATAAATTTGGCGGTACTTTATATTTTGTTAATCTTAGTAATGCCTCAAAACCCTTGATTTCACCATTCACTACATTTACAATTGGCTGATACAATAAATAAAAACCATTTTCTTTTAAGGCTTTCCGCAGCATAGTCTCTATACTTGCATGTTCTTTCAGAGATTTCTGCATACTTCGGTTATAAAATTGATAATTATTCTTACCGTTATGCTTTACATAATACATAGCAGTGTCGGCATTCATAATCAGCTGATGCTGATTCGTGCTGTCATTTGGAAATCTGGATATGCCCATACTAAAGCGGATAAAATGTTCTCTTAAGCCAATTTGAAAAGGTGTTTTAAATAAGTTCTGTATTTTAAGAAGTAATCGTTCTACATTGTTGCGATCGTTTTCTTCTAAATATAAAATAAGAAATTCATCTCCCCCAAAGCGGGAGATAAACATTCTGTTATTGGCTAAGGTGGATAAGCGGATGGCAATATCCTTCAGCAGGAGATCCCCGTATACGTGACCCAGCGTATTATTAACCTCTTTAAAATTATCAATATCCAGCATGATAAGAGTAAGAGGCTTGGCAAGTGACATTTCTGTTTTTAATTTATCCATAAAGCATATTCGATTGGGAAGATCCGTCAGGAAATCATAATGAGCCAGATGTTCAATATAAATCTCCTGATTCTTCATTTTAGAGATATCTAACAAAATACCGCGCAGTGACTTGATCTCGCCCAGTGTATTATGTACCCCTTTTCCGCAGACCATAATCCATTTTATGCTTTGATCAGAAGAAAGTAACGAAAGCTGCACATTAATCTCGCTTGTTTCCTGAAGAAGATATTTATTATATTCTTCGAGAAGATAAGTTTTTGTATCTTCTGATAGTATTCTATCGATAAAATCGTTGAAATTCTCATATTCGTTGACTTCCTGCGCAACGATAGACCGGATGTTATCGGAAAAGTATATCTGATTCGTCGTAAAATCCAATTCCCATACGGCACTGTTTGTATTACTGGTTGATAATTCAAACCTTTCATTTAAAAGTGTTATTTTTTCGGAATGTTCTCTGATTTTATCATATTGATTTCGAAGCTCTTCTTCTTTAAGTGCCAGCTCATCATTTTTTTTGGTTAAATGGTTCTGGCTTTCCATCAGAGCTGTTTCTATAGATCTACGTTTTATATTATCAATAACCAATAACAGTATGAATAAGGATAAGACAAGAATGATCAGGACAGTAGTCCAAACAACCTGCTTATTCTGGTCATAAAAGCTTGTTCTATGATTAACAAAAATAGTTCCTCTCGGAGCGAGAGCAGGATTTAGGTTATATTTTTTAAATAGTGAATAGTCGAGAATATAATAGTTTGGACTTTTGGTGATTATATCAATATCCTTCACCGGAGTTCCGTGAAATATGCTTAATAGCATATTGGCAGCCAGTTTACCGGATTTCCGGAATGAAACTACTTTACCTCCAAAGATACCTTGTCCAATTCCTACTTCTATCGTACGGAAGACAGGTACTTTTGAATATTCTTTAAATAATTTTGATACCTGGTTTATGGATAAATAGGCACCGTTCTTATCCATAGACATGTTTAAATAGAGAATTATGGTATCGCTTCCAATGGTTTCAAGTTTTACCTTGAGCTCGTCAAAGGTATTATCGAAGGAATTGATTGTTTCAAAATCTAGATTGGGATAGCTTTCCTTATTTTCATAAAACTGTTTCGAAAGAGCAAGTCCGGTATAAGAATTATCAACAAAGGCAACAATACGCCTTGCACCGGGATTAAATTTTAATGCAAGTTCAATATTATCCTTTAGGGACATCTCTTCAATAATTCCAGTAATAAATGGATTTTCACCGGCTGTTTTTGCTCGTTTTATATCATTAATACCTAGGAAAATTATCGGCATAGAAGGAAATAGAACTTGCTGATTGTCGAGTGCAAACTGCAGAGCATTATCGTCACCAACAATCAGAGCATCATACGTTTCTACATGGCTGAGCTTGTATTTAAGCAGATTAAAAAATAAAGTGAGATTTTCTATAGTATCAAGTCTTTTCGTATCCATATATTCCATATCCAAGCAGATTCCATAAGGCAGTAATACATCCTCAATGCCCTTGATTTGCTCTGGAACAATATCATAACTTTCCGAATAGGAGCTGATAAATAAAATTCTTTTTGATGAGAGGTGCTCTGAAGCGACAGCCAGATGGCTAGGAACTAAAATACTTGAAATACTTAGAATTAAAATAGTTAATAATCTAAAAAATAGTTTAATACTTTTTTTCGCCGTCAATAAATTAATACCTCCCAATAATTCTATCCTATTGGTATTATTATATATTATACCCCCCCTAAATACAACATAATTAGACATATTTACCTATACATCGATGTGGAAAATATTACTATTATTTACTGATTGGATTTTCATTTTCCATTATCATAAGTGGTAGAGAGAAACTTTTATATAAAAATAGCGTTATACATTTCGGATGAAAGCAGATGTGAAATAATAAGATTTCAAACATCCAGTTTCAGAGTGAAGTATAACGCATAGATGATTTACCCTGATTTCGGAAGAAATACAGCCTTACTCTTCTAGATTATCCTGTTTTGCTTCTTTTTCTGTAGTCTTTCCTGCACTTTTGCCTCTCAAAAGAATCACTGCTAATCCAGCTATGAAAAGGAAGATTGAAATAAACTGTGAGGTTGAGATGCTTCCAATATTTCCTCGTTCCAGATCACCGCGAAAGAATTCGATAATAAATCTGCCTGCGCTATAAAATACCAGATAAAAACCAGCAACCTGTCCGGAAGCTTTTGTCTTCCTGGAAATAAGCAGTAAAGCAATAAAGTTAAGAAAATCAAGTGCGCTGGATATTGGTTGTGTCGGTATCAGATGAATCCCATTTGGAGCATAGTTTGAGTTATGAAATACTATACTAAGCGGACTCTTCGTCTCAATTCCGTAGCAACAGCCTGCCAGTGTACAGCCAATACGTCCAAATCCCTGGGCTAAAGCGATTGAAGGCATGGTAAGGTCAAAATAAGTTAAGAAATCAAGTTTATGCTTTCTGCAAAATAGATAGCCAGCCAATATACCGCCGAGAATTCCGCCATAAACAACAAAACCCTCTGTCACATTCAATAATATGGAAGGATCAGAAATGATAGATTTTATCTGCGTGATAAGATATAGAAGCTTCGCACCGAGAATTCCGCCAAAAGCACATAATATGGTCATATTAAAGATCAACTCGTGCTTCAAGCCTTTTAATTTGGCCCTATATTCTGCGGTAAGATAGGCTGAGATGATACCGATAGAAATCATTAATCCGTAACCGTGAATTGTAAACGGTCCGATAGTAAGTAATTCATTTTTCATAGTGGCCTCCATTAATGCATTAATCAAACCGGTAAGGGTACATATACATTATTGATCACGATATGCCTTTACGTTTAGATATGATATGCAATTTGTATTTACAATAAGTATAACGGAGTTTTATAAAAAAAGAAACTAGAAATTACTTAAAATCAATAATGATTTGAAACGGTTACTGTACACAGCTTGGAATTTGACTAGCCTGTGTACAGTAACAAATTGGTAAGTAACATACATCGAACATAATATGACAGTTACTTATTGTTGGAACAACTCCCTGGCACGTTTCATGTGAAGATTAACATTAATACCGAAGGGGCATCTCTTAGAGCAGGCGCCGCAGAAGAGACAGTCACCGGCATTTGTTTCGAGAGCTTGATATCTTAACCGGATTTCTTCTGTCATTTCCTTCTCTGCCAAATCTTTAAGTTTTATCACTTCAGCAATATCAATTGTTTTAGGACAGGGTTGACAATGATTACAATACATACATTGATTATTAAACTGACCAATCATGCTTTGTTCGAGTTCCTTCTGATATTCCTTTTCTTCCCCGGAGGCAGTAAAGTAGGCCAAAGCTTGGTCAAGCTCAGTATTGTTCTTGAATCCGGGAAGACATACAATCGCCGGGCTTTGATCCAGGACGTAACTGATACATTGCACCGGGGTTAGGGAGATTAGTCCCTGAAGCACGCCACCCTCATGGTTTTTAAGAATATTACCAGCTGCGAAGGGCTTCATGGCGATAACCGGGATATCTCTGGCAACACATTCATCATATAACTCCTGTTTTGTCGGATAGCACTCTTTTTCTTCTTCTGCTATATTTGAATCTATTTCCAGATTGAACATTCTTTCCATGGCAGAATCCCTTGGCATCAGGTTAAACAGAGGATTTACCGGAAACATTAAAACATCAATCTTACCGCTTTTAACCGCTTTTAACGCAATTTTGGTATTATGAGAACTAAAGCCAATAAACCGGGCCTTCCCCTCTTCCTTTAGTTTTAAAGCGAGTTTGTATATCTCACCGTCAAATATTGTATAATAATCATCCTCTTCGTCACAATTATGTAAAAATAATACATCAATATAATCTGTCTGAAGTCTTGTATAAAACTGTTCGATAAAATCCTTGCAAAGCTTTATATCTCGTGTTCTCACATATTGATCATTCACATCAATACAGCCCAAATGACCGGCAAGAATTACTTTATCGCGGTATCCTTTTAATGCCTTACCAAAATTGTCCCTGGTCGATGCAGTACCGACAAAAAGATCAATATAATTGATGCCATTATCAAGTGCATGATGTACAAGCTCGATTACATCCTTTTCTTCTGAGTGCCATACATATTCACAACCCAATGATAATTCGCTGATTTCCAGGCCTGTTTTTGCAAATTTACGGTATTTCAAAGTAGTATACCTCCCCTGTTTCATAAATAATATTATCTAGTCATTAAAGTAACTGTTTAACCTTTCACTTGATTGATGGATAAAGTAAGAGAATAGTTAGCATATCTCAAAAGTAATTCGAGAAATTGGTTAAGCTCGTCAGTTTCATGCATTACTACTTTTATCATGTAGCATCCACCTCCGCTCGTGCGATATGCTTCCACTACACCTTCATGACTCTGAAGAAAATGAATAAAACCTTTATGATCAGTAGTAGTCATATGAACTGTCACAAAACCTATGATCTCCATACCCAGCATCTTATCGTTCAATTTCAGGGTATACTTCTCGATTATCCCCAATTCTTCTAATTTGTGAATCCGGGTTGCAACACCCTGTCCGGTCATATGTATCATCTCACCGATTTCTTTCCATTGAAGCCTGGAATTGTCTTTCAACAATTGAATAATTTTCAGATCAGTCTGGTCTATCATAAGCTTAGCCTAGAAGACCGTTGGTTTGCCGGTCCATATTCTCTACAACAATATCATAGATCTGACCCAATGAAGCACAATATTCAAGTATTTTCCAAGGCGTATTTGTATGAAAATGAATTTTTATCATTTCATCATCTCCGACCGCAAGAAGGCAATCACCTTCTATATTTTTTGTAATATATTCATTGATCGTATCTTCTGAGAGCTCATTTCCCTCAATTAAGAGCTGGGTATCAAATTTGTATTCGAGCATAAAAATCTCCTTTCTAAAATATTAGGGTAATTGCATAACTCGAAGATCATTTTTGTGTCTAGTAAATTCCTGTTCTTATTTAATATATTCTGAAATTAGCATATCGAATATAGAAGAAAATGTCAATAGATGAGATAAGGCGTACTTTATTGAAAGGAAAGAGATTGTGAGTAAATAGAAATTCTCATCCTAATTGCATGATAAGCTTTTATGAAATGAAGTGTTCTGTTTCATTGCAACCCCTTTCCTTCAAGAATCTGAGGGATACATTTTTCAATTCTTGCTTCCATTTTTTCGTAGTACTGATATATTCATCCACCATAGGATTTATATAATTTGTCATAAATGCACACCTCTTTCAGCATATGGGCTGGATAAAAAATACAAATACACAAGATACAAAAATTCCCTTATCATTTTGCCAAATAATATGATAAACTTACTAATATTATTCTACTGCTAATATTATTTCAAATTAATGGACTTATTTATTCAGAAAATAGCGAAATAACATTTTATTTTTCAGCTCAGCATACGATTGGTTTTTCGTTTTCTATCTTTGAGCCAGAAAATATGAAGTAAAAGTAATAAATCTTAAGATTTCTTAATTTATGGATAATTAATTGTTTTTCGCTATATACGTGTTATAATTTTGTCATGTTCCAAAAAGGAGTGTGAATGGGGGGAAAGTCATCCATGAGTCCGATTGAACAGATTTTAGTAGTTGATGATGATGCAGACATCAGAGAGGTTTTACGAATACAATTGGAAAATAAAGGGTATTCCGTAGCAGAAGCCAGCAATGGGAAAAAAGCAGTTGAAGCAGTTACAATTAATCCTGACTTTGACCTTATTATTTTAGACGTAATGATGCCTGAGTTATCCGGCATTGATGCTTGTAAACAAATCCGTAATATATCATCAGCTCCGATACTATTCTTGACTGCAAAGTCAAAAGAAAATGATAAGGCAGCTGCTTACGAAAATGGCGGGGATGATTATTTAGTGAAACCATTTTCACAAGCAGAATTAATTATGAAAATACATTCTCTGTTAAGAAGGTATGTTGTGTATAAAGGAAAATCAGAGGTTAATTCCGGTATGGAGATACATATACAGGATATTCTGATTGATACTGCAAATCACAACGTTTACCGGGAAAATAAGAGAATTGATTTGACGGATACAGAATATCAGGTATTAATGTATCTTGTGAGAAACAGGGGAAAAGCTAGAGATGCACAGGCAATCTATGAAGGTGTATGGAACGAAAAATTTCTTCCGACTTCTACTAATACGATTATGGTTCATATATTAAATCTGCGTAAAAAATTGGAATTAGATTCTAACAGCTCAACCATTATACGCACGGTATGGGGAAAGGGGTATCAGATTGATGAAGCATAAATGAATATTTTCTTTGCGGTACAAGCAGCTATTGGTATTGATTTTAGGAACACTGGTCAGTCTTGGAGTATACTACTCTGTGCAGCATTATGGGGATTATTTGATAAGCAAGAATTATCTCAACGATAAATCATCCATGAAAAGACTGACAGCTTATCAAAATTCCTTTAAAAATTATATCAAGAAGAACAACGTATCTATTAAAAATGTTCGAGCTATATCAAAATGGATAAAAAAACAAAAGTACATTTATTTAGTTATTTACAACAAAGATGAAATTATATATGAATCCGGTTACTGGGATGATAAATATTCTGCCTACGATTTCTCCGGTGTTCCAATGGAGAGTGATCCCTCGGTATACTCTAAAAGTCCTACTTATTATAGTGGTTCTGATTTATATAATGAACAAATGGTGAGTGAGGTTGAATTCAATGATGGAAAATATTGCACATCTTTCATTGATTCCTCTGAATTAAAATGGTATAGTATTGTAGCATACGTTTCCATTATACTCTTTTTTCTTGCTCTATTTGTTATATTAATACTTTATAATCGCTATATTATTACACTTATTATGCGATTGTCGAAAGATGTATCGTTGATAGAACAAGGTAATTTAGAGCAGCCAATTGAGTGCAGAGGAAATGATGAAATTACATTGCTCGCTAAGAATGCCAATAATATGCGAAATTCAATTATTGCATGGCATAATAGTGAAAAAGAAGCCTGGGAGATGAATAATGAATTAATAACATCCATGTCACATGATATCCGGACTCCCTTAACATCTTTAATTGGTTATTTGGAAATTCTGGATGCCAAGAATTATAGTTCGGAGGAGCAGCTGGAGAAATATATCAAGAGCTGTAAAGATAAATCTATTCAATTAAAGGATTTATCCGATAAACTTTTTCAATATTTTTTAATATTTGGAAAAGAAAATTTGATTATGCAGATGGAAACCTTTGATGTTACAATTCTATTTCAGCAGTTACTTGGTGAGCAAATTTTTAACTTAAATAATTTGGGGTTCCATGTTGAAACAGATTTTACAGATCAAAATTGCAGTATTACAGTCGATATACAATATTTAAAACGATTGTTTGATAATCTGTTTTCAAATGTAAGAAAATATGCCGATGTTAATGGTCAGATATTGATTAGGAGTTATATAGACGGATGCTTTTTACATATCGGCATAACAAATGATATACGCAAAGACAGTGTATTATTGGAGAGTACCAATATCGGATTACGAACCTGTCAGAAAATAGTGGAACAGATGAATGGAAGTTTTGAAATATACAAAAATTCAACCTGTTTTGAGGTCAACACTACTTTCCCTATTATTATAGGCAATTACGAAACAATATAGTTATAAGAATTATACACAGTAAAGGATATATTAAAGAACTTATACTTTCTGCATGTACAATTAATATAATTCTAAGGTTTCAATACTGCCTATATTGTATTAAATAACAAGGAGTAATCATCAATGAAAAATGTTTTAGAATATCTTGAAAATTCTGCTGTAAAATATCCGGATAAAATTGCGGTGGCAGATATGGAAAGCAGCTGCACCTATCGGCAGCTGTTGCATAATGCCAAGTGTATTGGAAGTTTTTTGGCATCTGTGGAAACTCCGGGAAGGCCGATAGTAGTCTTTATGAAAAAAAGTTTGGAAGCGTTAACTGCCTTTCTTGGGATTGTGTATGCCGGATGCTTTTATATATTAATTGATCCAGATCAGCCTGTTTTTCGTTTGAACAAAATTCTGGAGGTTGTTCGACCGGAAAGTATCATAACGCTTGGTGATGAGACAGAGATACCTCGTGAAATTGAATTTTCAGGAAGATACTTTCCCTATTTCGATTTAGTGAAATCAGAGCGAAAAGAGGATATATTGCAGTCTGTTCGGACGTCCTCCCTGGATATTGATCCTTTGTATTGTAATTTCACCTCCGGTTCAACCGGTGTTCCGAAAGGAGTATTGGTTAGTCATCGCAGTGTAATTGATTTTATGGAATATTTTCCGGATTTGTTTCACATTACCGGGAAGGATGTTATCGGTAATCAGGCACCCTTTGATTTTGATGTATCCGTGAAGGATATTTATTCGACGCTGAAAGTCGGAGCAACTATGATCATTATACCCAAGAAATTATTTTCAATTCCGATACAGCTGCTTGATTTTATCTGTGAGCACAGGGTAACAACAATGATATGGGCTGTCTCTGCATTATGCATGATTTCGCAATTAAAAGGTTTCACTTACCGGGTACCGGAAACAGTGAACAAAATCCTGTTCAGTGGAGAAGCAATGCCTCTGAAACATCTGAAAATATGGCAAAAATACTTGCCGGAAGCGGCTTTTGTTAATTTATACGGTCCCACGGAAATAACCTGTAACTGCACCTACTATTGTATTGACCGGGAATTTGAATTGGATGAGACGCTGCCAATCGGAAAGGCATTTCCAAATGAGAAGGTATTTTTGCTGGATGAGCAAAATCATCAGATCGTAGAGGAAGGAAGCATTGGTGAGTTATGTGTGTCCGGTACCGCATTGGCTCTGGGCTATTATAACAATCCGGAGCAGACGAAGAAAGCATTTGTTCAAAATCCGCTCAATTCAAATTATCTTGAACTGATTTATAGAACAGGTGACCTTGCATTTTTTAATAAGAAGGGTGAGCTGATGTTTGCAGGCCGTAAAGATTTTCAGATTAAACATATGGGTCACCGTATTGAATTAGAAGAAATTGAGTTAATTATGAATAGCTATCAAGAGATACAAAGAGCCTGCTGTATATTTGACCAGTTAAAGAATCGAATTACGGCATTCTATGTTGGAGCGATAGAAGAAAAGCAAATAAGAAGCAAGATGCAGGAAGCATTACCAGCTTATATGATTCCTAACCGGTTTATGCCATTACCTGATTTACCGATTACGGATAATGGTAAAATTAACAGAAAAAAACTATTAGAAATATACGGAGGCAAATAGCGATGAATGAAGCAGTAATCGACGTGGCAATACGCCAATATAAAACCCCGTTTTATCTTTTTGATAGCGATCAATTAACGAATCGGATCAAGGTACTCAGAGATGCCTTCGGCTCCCAGGTGGAACTATGCTATGCTATGAAAGCAAATTCCTTTCTTATTAAAGAGCTGCAGGATATTGTGGACTACTTCGAGGTTTGTTCACCCGGAGAATTTCATATTTGTGAAAGAGCCGGTATTGAAATGAGTAAAATAGTTATGTCAGGTGTGTATAAGAAAGCAGAAGACATTGAATATGCACTTGCTCAATATGGTAATCAGATTATCTATACCATTGAATCCCTTTCCCATTGGCAAATTATTGCGGAGTATGCCTTGGAACATGAAATGCCGGTTAAGGTTATTCTTCGTCTGACTTCAGGAAATCAATTTGGTATGGATGAATCTATACTAAGACAGCTGATAGAGGACAGGAGCAAGCATACCTTTCTTAGCATCGAAGGAATCCAGTATTTTTCGGGAACACAGAAGAAGACAGTCAGCAAATTTGAGAAAGAACTGAACATGTTAATTCGTTTATGCTCTGACTTAAAAGAGCAGTATGATTTTACTGTAAATAAGCTGGAATATGGACCCGGTCTTCCTATTTATTACTTTGAGGATGAGAAAGATGAGGAAATGAATATTCTTTCTTCATTTTCTGAATTATTGAAAAATCTTAATTTTAACGGAAAGATTTCTTTGGAAATGGGAAGGTTTATTGCAGCACCCTGTGGTTCCTATGTAACGACTGTCGTAGATAGTAAAGAAAATAAGAAACAATCTTATTGCATCGTGGATGGTGGTATCAATCACATGAACTATTACGGGCAAATGCTGGCGATGAAAAAACCCCCGCTTATTCACTGGAATAAAAGAGAAGGAAGTGTCAGGGAATGGACCATCTGCGGATCACTCTGTACAGCCAATGATGTGCTTGTAAAGCAGTATCCTTTTGAAGAGCTTCAGGTAGGAGATAAATTAATTTTCAATAAGACCGGCGCTTATTCAGTAACCGAAGGAATTTCATTGTTTTTAAGCCGCCAATTGCCACAGGTAATTTTGTATTCAGAAAAAAAAGGCTACCAGCTGGCAAGAAACAACTTTTCAACAGATAGTTTAAATTATTTTTCAAATTAAGTAATTGCGTAACGCGTGAATCTGCACAGCGATAAATATACACAATTGCTTTAAATAAAAAAGAGGAGATAAAAAGAATATGGAAAAATTAATTGAGATTTTAAATGATATTAACCCAAATGTTGATTATGAAACAGAAAGCAGATTAATTGATGGAGGATGTCTGGATTCCTTTGCAATTCTTTCATTGGTTTCTGAACTGGAAGACGCTTTCGATATTCAAATTACGCCGGCGGAGCTGATTCCGGTTAATTTTAATTCTGCACAAGCAATGTGGAGTATGATACAAAAACTGCAAGAGGAAAACTAGTTATGACCTATAATTCGATCTTATATTTATTTATTTTTTTACCGGCTGTTATGCTGCTCTTTCAGCTCGCACCGCAGCGCCACCGTTCGAAAGTACTGCTATTTGCCAGTTATCTTTTCTTTATATCCATTAGCGGAAAGCTCCTGGCGTATTTACTCATTTCCACAATTTCAATGTACGGAATAGGACGCTGGTTCACAGCTTGTCAAAAGCAATATAAGGAAAAGGCAAGCACTACGGAAGATAAGTCTGCCTTGAAAGCCGCCTATACTCATAAACGACGTCGAATTTTATGGCTGGGCATTGGAATTCAATTTTGTATGCTGCTGATTCTGAAGTACGCGGATTTTTTTGGCGGAAACATCAATCAGATATTAGGGTTACTGGGATCACCGGTATATCTGCCTGTCTTTAAGTTCGCTTTGCCGATCGGAATATCATTTTATACCCTTCAGGCAGTGTCTTATTTAATTGATGTCTATTATCAAAAAATAGAAGCAGATCAAAATCTGGGGAGATTGGCATTATACATGTCCTTTTTCCCTACGCTTATGGAAGGTCCGATTTGCCGCTACACCCAGACTGCTGCAACTTTGTTTGAAGGGAAGCCGCTCAACTATAAGAATGTAACCTATGGTATGCAGAGAATAATCTGGGGATTATTTAAGAAGCTTATTCTGGCAGATCGTTTGAACATGCTGGTTGAAACCGTATTTGATAAACCTGGTCAGCATGGTGGAATTATTGTAATTGTTGGGGCAATATTATACACTTTTCAACTTTACATGGATTTTTCAGGCTGTATTGATATTACAATCGGTACCGGTGAGATATTTGGTGTTACAATACCGGAGAACTTCAGGCAGCCTTTCTTTTCAAGAACCGCATCCGAATTCTGGAGACGTTGGCATATTACGCTGGGTACCTGGTTGAAGGATTATATTTTTTATCCCATATCATTGACTAAATTTGTAAAGAAACTTGGCAAGACTTCACGAGCAAAATTTGGAAAACATATGGGGCAAATCATTCCTTCGTCTGTTGCTCTGTTTGGTGTATGGATTTGTAACGGGTTATGGCATGGAACAGGATGGAATTATATATTCTTTGGTATGTACTACTTTACCTTAATCTTACTGGGGAATATCTTTGAGCCGATCGTAGTTAAAATTACAGATTGCTTAAAGATTAACAGAGAGAGCATTCCTTATCGTGTTTTTCAAAACTTAAAAATGCTGCCGATTATATTTACCGGAGAACTCTTTTTTCGAGCAAATGGTTTAAAAAAAGGATTATTGATGTTTCAATCAATTTTTACCGAATTTAACTGGGATGTCCTAACAAATGGATCATTGCTGCGATTAGGATTGTCTGCCAAGGATTATATGGCGGTACTGCTTGGATTTGTAATAGTAGTTATAGTTGGGGTTCTGCATGAACAAGGGATTTCAATACGTGATAAAATTGCAGGCTGGAATATTTTTGCCCGTTGGGGGCTACTGTACGCAGCGATATTGCTGGTTATAATATTTGGCGCTTATGGAGATGGATATATACCGGCAAAATTGATTTATGCGGGATTTTAAGAGGCAGGCGTGAAGGGAAATTTGGATATTAAATTATTAAATATCTTCACACTAAGAAGAAACCGGAATGAGCATAATTGTGCTCATACCAGGCTTTTTCACCAATTATTTGAGATGCTGCTTTATGGCATCAAGAGAGGTAATATATGCAATTTAAAAATATTTTGAAACCGATTTTATTTATAGGAATTCTTTTGTTTATTTTATTCATGATATCTTATTTTGCTCTTCCCAGTAATTCCATGGAGGATGGTCCATATAAAAAGAATAAAGGTATTTTAGCAGTGCCTCAAAATACACTCGATTATATTGCAATGGGTGACAGTGAATGCAGCACAAGTATCACTCCTATGGAAATCTGGAAAAAATACGGATATGCAGGTTATAATTGTGGAGTGCCTGGACAGCGTTTACAGGATGCATACTATTTACTGAACAAATTGCTTCAGAAGCAATCTCCCAAAGTGATATTATTTGAAACAAATGAATTCTTTCGAGATTTTTCTTATACAGCCTCGCTGCAGAATTCTGTTGATGAAGCAACAAAAAAATTACTACCGATCTATAAATATCATAATAGCTGGAAGTACTTTAACTTAGACATGTTTAAAAACGTAGGTCAAAAAGTAGAAATAGCATACTATAATCCTATGAAAGGTTATCATTATAATCCGGAAAGAAAACCTT
Organism: Bacillota bacterium; assembly: GCA_023418475.1. GTDB lineage: Bacteria > Bacillota > Clostridia > Lachnospirales > Lachnospiraceae > Mobilitalea. The sequence continues at coordinate 3,474 of JAEZZO010000054.1, read as the reverse complement.
ACATAGACGGACCATATGTTGATAAAACTTCAAAAGTCGCAAAAATCCAGGATCAGCCTTTATTATATTTGAATAAAATAATTCAGCTATGTAAAGACAAGGATATTCAACTAATATTTTATACAGTTCCTTCTCCCTTATGCTGGACTTATGAGAAGCATAATGCTGCAGCTGCGATTGCAAAAGAAAACAACTTGCTCTATCTGGATCTGAATTTAAAGACTGAGAAGGTTGGCATAGACTGGTCAAAAGATACCAGAGATTATGGAAATCATGTAAACTTTTATGGAGCAAAGAAAGTAAGCCGATATATAGGCAAGTATTTGTCAAAGAATACTGAGTTAAAGGATCGCAGGGAAGAAGTAGATTATCAGACGTGGAATATGGAACTGCCGAAGTATCTAAAGGTGACGAAACAAAAATTAGGATAAATGGTTAGAAAAGAGAGGCTATTCCATTAAGAAAAGCCTCTTAAAAATCAAGACAATAGAAAGCTCGCTAAGCGTGCTTTCTATTATTTTTATTAATATATTATATATAACTATGGTCAGACAAATCCTTAAGATAATAGGAAATGGATAAGTTTGTTTTGATAAATTCTACTAAAATTCTATCTTTCATAACAAAATTACATTGAATAGCACCTGCTTTTAACAATAACTCAAATATCCGATGCCTCATATCACAGGCTTTATCATCAATAAATCAAGGATTGATTCTTATCTTGCCTCCTAAATAGTATTTAAATATCTATCTTGATTTGAATATTGTTTTCTGTAACTCTTCGGAGTAAAGCCAGTTTCCTTACGAAAGCAATAAGTGAAGTGGCTCTGTGATGCGAAGCCGAAATATTGTGCGATATCGCAGTACGAATAATTAGAAAAACGAAGCATGTTTGCAGCAGCTTTTATTTTCTCCTTACGGATAAAATTGCTGATACTTTCGCCGGTTTCTTTCGTAAATAATGAGGAGAGATAACTCCGGTTTACACCAAGAAATTCTGCTATTGTTACAACAGTTAGTCTTTCATTTCGATGCTTGTAAATATATTCGATCGCTTTTACAATCTGCATGGAATAGATTTGCTTCTTTGGCTGGTCAGCCATTTTCTGTGTAAAATCAAGCAGCATTTCATTGTGCAGGGAGAGTATCTGTGAGGCGGTCTGCAGTATGTCCATTCTGCCGATATAAAGGTCACTTAATGTATACGCAAGTTCACGTTCAAGTCCATTTTCCACACATAGTCTCGTGATAAGTGCAACAGATACAACAAAATGATAACGGATGTTCTGTAAAGGATCTTTTGATAATTGTCCATATTGGGGATTTTCATACATTTTTATATCATTGGGATTGGCAAGGACTTTTTGCACAGACACGACATCGCCCTCAGCGACGTTATCATAGAAGCTATATTCATGTTTGTATTCCACATGACTTTTCTGTTCTTCCCATTGCAGAAATAAGCGTGAATTTAACTCCTTATTCATACTCATAGCAATCATTACCTCCTTGATAAGACATACAACTAATATGATAAAATTACAACTATTATTATATTATAATCAAGTTCTATTCGATATAATAAATAAATCAAATGGTTCATTATGCATTGATACAACATATAATAACGATGTTGCGGGAGGACATTCATGAAAAATATATATTTATATGGAATGATATTAGCTTCTAACAGTTTTTTGCTATCGGAATTTGTAAAGCCCGATGAGTATTCTGAAATTCTGGAAAATATCCGCTTTCCTGGTGGCGAGACAGGTGCCTGTGCGACAATTTTATCTTCTTTGGGAGCAAATGTAATACTTGATGGTAACCATATAGGCAGAAAAGTTGCACCATTATTGAAGGACTTTTATAAAGATAGATCAGTAAGTCTTGATTTATTGTATTTTGATGAAAGCTATGAGGGACTTGAGGACTATATACTTATAGCAGGTGATGTACGAACCCCGTTCGGCACATTCGGAAAGTTTTTCACGTCCGCATTTAAGGAGGGATTAAGACGTTGGAATAAGCCTTCAGAAGATGCAATATTAAACTGTGATACAGTAGCAATTGATCCGTTTTTTGGGGATGAATCTGAACTGGCGGCGCAATACTGCGTCAAGTATGACATACCTTATGTAACAATTGATTGTAAATATGACAGCTATCTACATCTGAACTCAGCTGTGTCGGTTATTTCCGGAGAGTTTATACAAAACGATTATCCGGGCAAATCACGCGAAGAACTATTTCCTCAGTTTCAGAAAAATGGGAGAGGATTGACCATAATAACCAATGGTAGCAAGAAGTTTTATTATGGTAGGAAAGGCGGTGAGATGAAATCATTTCAGCCATATCAGGTGGATGTTGTCAGTACTCTAGGTGCAGGTGATTCATTTAAGGCTGGTTGTACCTATGCGCTTTCAAAAGGTATGTGCGATGATGAGCTTATTAGCTTTGCATGTGCATGTTCGGCTGTAGCAATTTCAAGATATCCCATGCAATTAAATCCACCAACCATTATTGAAATTGAAAACTTACTCAGGTCATCAAAATGCAATTTACCGATTAACAATCTGAGAGATTGACCCAATCAACGATATTTTCATTCGATTTCTCGAACCCCAATTTATGTAAGAATTGGGATTTGAGAAAACGCAGTCCCGCTGTGCACGGAAGAAGGCATGCATCTTTATGAACAGACTGAAATACTGTTAGAGAGAAAAGTTACTCCGAAGCTGTACATGATGCATGTAATAATTCCAATAACTGCTCGCTTACCCTCTATTTTCTCGTTAAATTCGATTGCATGATTCAAATGTTTTATTACCTCCTGAAATAATTAGTTGTTTGATTATACATTGTGAGTAATTAATATGTCATTTTGTATCATATGCAAATATATTTGTGTAGTTATTAATCATAGTATCATGAAATTAATACTGGAAAAATGAAGGATTATATGTAATATGGATTATGTTACACTGTCTTAGATTATCAACCATACATTTGCTTATTCTTCGCTGGCATAATCAAGTTTAAAGACTTGGTTCTGTAGTCTTCTTTTACTGAATGAGTTTTTGCTAACTTTATCGTAAATAAACAGGATTCAATAGAATCCTGTTTATTTACGATATTGTTGTTACTGATGAGTGCAGTAATAATGCAATATCGTTTATAGTATAACCTTCGTCACGTTTCGCTTGTGCAAACCTTATCCGCTCATAGCGGTTGCGTGTATCATATAATGCTTGCATCTGCTGGCTTTGCGTTACGGCAGTGGCGTGGATCTCAAGACGGGAAGGGAAAAGGCGTCTCATATATTTTTCAACGGCTTCATAAAAGTTTTTTAACAAATGAAACCTGTCACTAATCTGTATCGCCATAGGATGGGAATTTGACGAGGCAGAAGCATAAGCCTGTGCTCCATCCCTTGATATAACCTCAATGTTTGGATATGTTTTTAACCAT
>JAEZZO010000053.1 GCA_023418475.1 Bacillota bacterium | reverse complement strand
CACGTTTTAAAGTGTAAGTATTTGTAGTAGAATTAAGCATAAGGAATCCCTTTCTTTATTGTTTAGTGTAGATTTTGACTCGACACCATTATTCTACTACAAAAAGGATGAGGATTCCTTATATTTTAGGTAATTTCTTAAAGTTGTTTATTACAATACCGATGAAACAAGGGTACTGTGGATAAAACTACGGAAACTCAAGGTTTGCATTAATTGACAGTGAGATACCGGTGACCTATAATGTTAGGAATAATCTATTATATGTTTATAGGAGCTGATCATAATGGAATTTCAGACAAATCAAAGAAAAGAATTTATTGTACTTACTGCAATTGACCTAATTCATGAAAATGGCATCCAGGGTATTATCACGAAAGAAATCGCGAAAAGAATTGGAATTTCCGAAAGTCTGATTTTTAAAGTTTTTCCCAAAAAGAAAGATCTGGTTCTCGCTGTCATTGATCAATTTTCAAGATATGATAATGATATGTTTCTTACCGCACAGAGCAAAAAAGATGACTCACTGGAGTCCATATTATATTTTATAAATAAATATACAAAATATTATGAGAATTACCCGGCAATTACAGCAATCTATCAGATCATTGACATTCATATTGGTTTTCCGGAGATTGAAGCCCGTGCTAATGAGATTACATTAAGCCGTCTGGAATTTTTTCAGCAGCTGATCGTAAGGGGACAGCGGCAAAACAAGATTAATCCATCCATCGAACCGGATATGGCAGCGGATATTCTCTATATGATTTTTAAAGGAATGTGTATAAAATGGAGACTTCAGGATTTTAATTTTTCTCTGTCAGATAAAACCAATTATGCGATCGATCTCTTCTTACAATCCATAGCATCTAATCGTAGCTTAACATAATTAGTAATTAAAATGTCCGGAGTAACTGTTAATTATTATTGTGTATACTATTTGAGCAACTATATCATTTCCCAATTATCTATTCCAAAAAAAAGATTAGGAGGTATTAATGATTCAAAATAATTCTGACAAAGATAACGGTCATTTAGTTGCAGCTTTAACCTGTATTGGAGATGGAGTAATCACAACGGATGTCGAAGGTCACATTGATTTTATGAATTATTCTGCCGAGCAATTAACGGAATGGAAGTTTTCCGAAGTAGCAGGCTGGAAGATAGATACCGTATTTACCCTGGTAGACATGGATACAATGGAGCCTTCTGAGTGCCCTTTAAAAAAGACGCTGTCATCCGGAACAAAAATAGGATTAAAAAGAAATACAGCACTGCTAACAAAAAACAGGAATAGAATCTATGTTTCTGCCAGCTATTCCCCGATAAAGGATGCCTCTGATCTTATTTGCGGAGTAGTTGTTGTGTTCCGCGATATAACCAGAATCAGACAAATGGAAGATGAAATAAAGATCGAACACAATAATTTGAAGCTTACCTTGGAAGCTATTCCTTCCGGAATGCTGATGGTTGATAATAATGCAGTAATAAAACAAATAAATCCGGGTTTGCTTCATGCTCTGGGGACAAAAGAAGCACTGGTAATTAACCGAAGGCTCGGCGATGTGATGGGTTGTATCAACAGCTTTGAAAAAGGATGCGGAAATAGCCCTCTCTGCCCCTTTTGTGAAATTCGAAAATATATCAATAAAGTAATACAGACCAACCAACCCTGTAATGATATTATTCTGCAACAGACTATACTGCTAAAAGGCAAGGAGTTTAAACCCTGGCTTAAAATCAACTTTGTTCCGGTAGATATTGCCGGAAGAATTCATGTAATGATACTTATGGATGATATTACACAGCTGATCGAAAGAGAAGAACAGTTAATCCGGATAAATAATTATAATTACAGACTTTTAAATAGATTTCCGGCAATGATATGGCGCACCGATCGAAATGGAACTTATGACTTCTTAAATTATACCTGGCTTAGCTATACCGGAATAAAGCTTGAAAAAAAAACCGAGGAGCAGGCGTGGATTAAATCTATTTATCCTGAAGACAGAATGCGTATATCCAATATGCTGCACTCCTCTATCGAGCAATTAAACTCCTTTGAAACAGAATTTAGAATAAGGCGCAATGATGGAGAATACCGATGGGTAGCCAGCCTTGGTTCTCCCTTCTACGATCTAAATGAAAAGTTTGCGGGGTATATCGGTGCATTATATGATATTAACGAACGAAAAGTCACTGAACAAGCCTTGAAAGACAGTGAAGAAAAATACCGGCAATTATTTGATAACGCAACTGATTTTATTGTGTTAAGCGAACTTACTGAAATAAAAAACAGCTGCTCTATCATTGACGCCAATGCAATGATATGTAATAAACTGGGATACACCAAGCAAGAGCTTACAAAGCTTACTCTGACCGATATCAGTTCTGATAAAATGAAGAATAAAACTCCTGAAATCTATAACAATCTGATTACTAGGGAACATTATGTATATGAAACAATTTATCAAACCAAAGCTGGTATAGAAATTCCTGTAGAAGTAAATGGACATTATTTTAAGATGAACGGTAAGCATGTAATTTTATCAATCTGCCGTGATATTACGGAACGAAAGCAAGCCGAGCTGCTTATATTGGAAAGCCAGCACAAACTAGTGAAGGCAAAGGAAGATGCGGAAACCGCAAATCGCGCCAAAAGTGAGTTTCTTGCCAATATGAGTCATGAAATACGTACTCCGATTAATGGAATTACCGGAATGATTGACTTAACTCTAATGTCAGATTTGAGTAAGGAACAGAATAAAAATCTGATTGCAGCAAAAAACTGTGCTGATTCCCTTCTCCGTATTATTAATGATATATTAGATTTTTCAAAATTGGAATCCGGAAAGTTTAAAATAGTAAATGATAATTTTAATATGGACGCTATTTTAAATGAAATATATAAAATCCATCGTGTCCGTGCTACGGAAAAAGGGCTCAGTTTAACCTATAACATAAAATCAGATATACCTCTGTCTTTATATGGAGATTTCAGACGACTTCAGCAGGTTTTAAATAATCTGGTCAATAATGCAATTAAATTTACAAATACGGGAAGTATTACGATTGAAGTTAGAGAAACGGATCGAAAAGCGGACATATCCTATCTGCTATTTTCCGTTCGAGATACGGGAATTGGCATTTCGGCTGAGAATTTGGATAAGCTCTTTAAAAGCTTCAGTCAGATCGACAGCTCCTTTACCCGTAAATATGGGGGCTCTGGCCTGGGTCTCATTATCAGCAGACAATTGGTTCAAATGATGGGCGGGCACATGTGGGTAGAAAGCAATGAAGGAAGCGGCAGTTTATTTTCCTTTATTCTCCCATTTCTTATTTCCAATAATACAGAATTTCAAAAAGTGGAACGGAAGGAATACCAATCCTTAAAAAGCTATGATATACTGCTCGCTGAGGACGATCCCGTTAATCAAACCTTTCTTTCCGGGATACTGCAGAAAAAGGGACACCAGGTTGTCGTAGCAAATAATGGCATCGAGGCTGTGGAGAACTATCTGAAATCAAAATTCGACGTAATTTTAATGGATATCCTTATGCCGGAGATGGATGGTGTTGAGGCCTTACGCCACATTCGCAACGAGGAAGCGGTGCGGGGACATATTCCTGTTATCGCTCTTACTGCTTTTGCATTAATCGGCGACAGAGAAAAATATCTTAATATAGGGATGGATGAGTATGTCTCAAAACCGGTAAAGATTGAAGATTTACTGATTACCATCGATAAAGCGGTAACCTGTGGGAAGGAAGTCATGGGTTTTTCCGAGAAAGCAGTTATCAATGAAAATGGGGAAATCATCTTTGTGAACAGCAGCTCCATACTAACCTTCGAGGAGGCCAAACCAATGATTGTACAGCTGGATCATTTCATCAATGACCTAGATCATATGGTTTCCGAGAACAATTACTTCCAGTCTGAAGAATTAAGCCATCAGATTAAAGACTTGTTTCGTCAGCTTGACAGTGAGGAATTAAAGGACCTCGCTTTTAAGATTGAATTATCCATCCGAAAAAGTAATTATAATGATATTCTAAGTAACCTTAATTTAATGAAATATCGTTTTGATATATTAAAAAAATCCTGGAATGTATAAAAACCTTATGATAAATTTGTAATGAAGAAGTTGTAAGTTGCATGCCGCAAAGGCGGTGGATGCTAATTGCCTGAAAAAGCATTTCTTACCCGTAGTTCTTGTACTGTCTGATAACAGAATGGAGGTTATTATGTTAAAAATATTAATTGCTGAGGATGATTTGACCAGCCGTAAGTTTTTAGGTTCTTTTTTGTCCCAGTTTGGTGAATGTGATATTGTGGTGGATGGTCTGGAGGCTATTGATGCCTATATGATTTCTATGCGGGAAAAAAAACCTTATGATCTGATATGTCTCGATATTATGATGCCAAAAATTGATGGCGTTAAAGTATTAAAAGCAATCAGAGATATCGAAACAAATAAATTTATTCTACCGGAAAAGCGTGTTAAAATTATTATGACTACCGCATTATCAGAAGCAGAGCTTGTTCAGGAAGCATTTTTATATGGCTGTGAAGCATATGCCTCAAAGCCGATTAAAACAGACAAGTTTATTGAGGTCATGCAAAAGATCGGGTTGAATTTCGAGTTAAAGCAATCGAAAAATACGAATACTACGGAAAATTAAGTGAATCCATTTAAAAAGGAAAGTACCCCTCCTTCTAGTCATTCGACTTTGGGCACTTTCCTTATTCAGATTTGTGAGTCAAATTCTTACGCTGATTTTTCAGCATCTTGGTTAATATAAACCCGCGTGAGAATTATACAGTCTCCGGCGGATGCACACTCGCTTAGCCCGGCGCGTTTATATAATAAAAACCTGATCCAGGTTATGCAGACGAATATAAGTGCATATGTTCATCCGGACTTGCCTTTAACCTCCTATGATTGCCAAATACAGGTGACAATCCTACTGGTCTGTACCACTGTCGGTATTATTCGTACCGGTAATTCCCCCCTGTGTCTGAGCTTTCACAGTTGGCTGATTGTTAGAATTGCCGCCGGCTGTTCCATCTGCAGTACCGTCACCGGCCGATGTATCACCTGTTGTATCCTGTCCGGAAGTATCCTCCGCACCCGTATCTTCTCCCGTATCCTCTCCCGTATCCTGATCATCTGTATCACCTTCAATATCTGTATCGTCCGGATTTTCAATATCTTCTCCGGAAGCATCAGGCTCTTTCGTTGCAGTAGGTGCAGCCGTGGCCTCCGGCAGCGGAGATGGCGTTGGAGTTTGTGAAAGCTTATCCATATCTTCCTTCTTCTTTAATACAGATCTCCAATCATAATATTCAAACTTGCCATTCATGGCAGGGTTATGGATTTGATCCATATAATTGTGCCATATTCTTCCTGGATAAGTCGATCCTGCCAGATTATCCACCATTTTCGGAATATCGTAACCCACCCAGACGCTGGTTGTATAATAAGGGGTATACCCTACAAACCATCCATCCTTTGTGCTGTTGGTTGTTCCTGTTTTTCCTGCACTGACCGTATATTTAAGTCCCAGTCCTTTACCGGTACCATTTTTTAGAACACCCGTCAGAACTTCCGTCATAATCTTTGTGGCATTGGGATCATACACATCCTTGGTATTAATCTTATCTCCTACAATTTCCTTTCCGTCCGCATTCATAATCTTTACAATACAGGTAGGCTCCCGGAAATTTCCGCCATTTTCCAGTGTAGCATATGCCGATGCCATTTCTACGGGACTAACGCCATGTGTTAAACCCCCCAAAGCAGAGGCAAGCGTATAGTCCCTATCTGTGATTTTGGCAAAATTCATACGAAGTAGATAAGATAATCCCACCTTTGGAGTAATTTCTTTAAATAGCTTCCAAGCAATCACGTTCTTTGATTTCCAGACAGCTGTCTGCAGATTTATTTTCCCAAGATAACGTCCATCGGAATTTTTGGGTCCATCCGAAGAATATTTATCCCATACAATCGAGGCCGGTGTATAATCTCTCTCAAAAGCCGGTGTATAAACGATTAATGGTTTAATGGTACTACCTGGCTGACGAAAGCTTTGGTAAGCCCTGTTCAGGGTAAAATCACCCAAATCCTGTCCTCTTCCCCCGACAATCGCTACAACACGTCCGGTATCATTATCAATGCAGACGGAAGCTGCCTGCATCTTATACACTCCATCCTCATTTTTCTCCGTAAACCCGGAGAGCGATTCATCAATTGCCTGCTGAAGCAGCTTCTGTTTATTAAGATCGATAGAGGTATATATACGGTATCCGCTTACATATAGATCCTTCTGGAAGCTGTCATATAATTCACTATAGGATTTATCATAAGCTTTTTTTTCATCTTCATTTGCAAATTGATTTTTAAATTCAAAGCCCTTCTGCTCCATTAATGCCCGGATTGCACAGTAAGATACATAGGTCTGAATATAATCCCTGTTACCTTCTTTATCCTTGGAAAGCTTAATGGTCTCAAACAATGCTTTATTATAAGCAGCCTCATCAATCTTTCCGTTATCATACATCTGCTTTAGGATACGGTCCCGCCGTTTTAATGTATTTTCTATTTTGGTTAATGGATTATAGAGACTCGGATTATTGGGAATTGCACATAAAAAAGCAATCTGTGACAGACTAAGGGAAGATACTCCTTTGCCAAAATATGCCTGTGAGGCTGCCTGTATACCATAATGTCCGTTTGCGAAATAAATACTATTTAAATAGAATTCAATAATCTGGTCTTTTGTATAAAGTTTCTCCAGTTCCTGTGCAACAAATATTTCTTTAATCTTTCTAGTATAGGTAACCTCCTGGGTAAGAAAAATGCCTCTAGCCAGCTGCTGTGTGATAGTACTGGCTCCCTGCGTAATTTCACCCTTATGCTTAATCAGCGTAATGGCAGCCCTGACATTTGCCCAGTAATCAACACCATCATGTTCAAAGAAATTTCTATCCTCGGTTACTACCATTGCATCAATTGCTTCTGTCGGAATATCATTATACTTAATATAATAAACATCCTTCTCCGCCTTAAGTTCTTTGATCAAAGTTCCATCACTATCATAGATTACACTGGTTTGTGAAGAGCGAAAGGTGTCTTCCGTCGATTTGTCTACCATTTCTTTTGCTTGCGCCTGCATTTTCAGGATTGTCTTTCCATAATTAATATAAAAATACAGTATCGCTCCCAATATTGCAAGCAAGGTAAACAGGACGATGAACTGTACACTGATCTTAATTCTATGTCCAATTTTTCCTTTTGTTTTTTTGCTATTGTTACCTTTTGACATTATAACGCCTCCATTCTAAGTCAACCGCATGACAGATCCACCAGATGATACGGAAAGCCCAGTTTTTCAAGTATAGTCTGTTCTCTCTTATGGCAGGTAAACAAAATAACCTGCTGCCTTTTTTCAAGCTCTTCAAAAGCCGCCCTGACTCTCGTATCATCGTAATAAGCAAAACTATCATCCAGCAGGAGCGGAACTTTATCCTTTCCAAGAAGCAAATCAGCTATGGCCAGACGCAGCGCAAAATATACCTGTTCGATTGTGCCGGTACTAAGACGATCAAACAGAATATAATTACTGTTCCAGCCTAGTTTAACCTCAAGTTTTTCATTCACTTTAAGATCACTATATTTCTGACCGGTAATCTTCCCGATCATCTCCGATACCACATTGTTTAGCTGCTGTCCGAAACTGTCATGAATATCGGAGGATAACTCCTGTATTGTAGAAAGAGCAAGCCAAACAGCTTCCCGTTCCATTTCTGCCTCCATCTGTTTTTGCTGCGCCTGCTTATACTCCTCACGGTTTTGAAACAATTCATCTTCATTTCCCTCGAGTACCTGCATCTCCCACTTCACTTTCTCCATACTGATCCGGCAGCCTTCCTGCTGTCTGTTAAGCTCTGCTACTTTGCGAAATGTATCCCGCTTTTTCTCTGTAATTGCCTCTGATAGCCTTCTTATCCCTTCCTCGGTAAGCTCTTCATCCGGAATAAAATACTGCAGGTACTTCATGATAAAATCATAGAGGACATCACAATTGTCCTCCAGTTCCGTTTTTCTTTTGGTAAGCTCCTTTTCCTGTTCCTTTGCATGCTCTAAAGTAAAGGTATTTTTAAGTAATTCCTCCTGCTTTTGTGACAGTTCTTCCAGACCGGATACCTTGTATTTTAGCAATATATCCCTTATCCGGGCCTGCAGCTTTGTTTTATTCTGCTTCTGTGTACTCTCTCTTAATGCCAGGTTCTGTACCTGCTTCCGATTCTTCCGGTGAAGCAAAACATAACCTATTGTGCCTGCTGCCAAAACTACCGCAGAAATAATCAATCTGGTTATGCTCATCCGTAAAACTCCTAAAATAATGCATGCCAGGATAATAGCCGGAAGGAAACAAAGCAATCCATTCTTCCACGCAGCGTTATTTAGTAATTTCTTTTCCCTGTGTAGTCCCGCTTCCTGCTGTTCCAGTTCCAGAAGTACACTCTGAAGCTTCCGGGCTTCTATTATATCAACCCTTACCTCTTCTGTCGACTGCTGTTGTACGGCTAATTTATTTACCTTAATCTCCATTTCCCGCAGTTGTTCTTCCAAGGATTTACATTGGCTGCAATAATCCTGATAAATCCGGAATTTTTCCAGAATGGCCGGAAGCTGCTCCATTCTTCTCACTTCTTCCTTATCCATAGAACCGGATACGGCATTTTTTTGCATAACAATTTGCTGTTCTTCTTTTTGCAGTTCACGAAGCCTTATGGTCAACCGGTCAATTTTCTCTTCGTTTGCAATCCCTTCCTCTATCTTTTCCTGAAGATCTTTTAGTTCTGTAGTATTTAGAATAGTCTCCAGCTGCTTTCGCTGCTGCGTCAATAAACTGACAGCCTTGGCCACATCGACCTCGTTGCTCTTCGTAATGGACAGATTTGTAATATAATTGCGAACCTGTGCGGCAAGTTCTGTGTCCGTCTGTGCCTTCAACTGCTCTATGCTGATTGTGTTCTTAAAGGTTCCTTCCGTAAGTCCGGGTATCAGTTCGCTGATCCGTCCATCCTTCAGCTTAACCTCTCTTCCGGTTGATAACTCCATTAATGTAAAGTTCTTATCATTTGCATGAAAGCTCCTCTGCAGGCGATATTCTTTATTCTCAATCTGAATATCCATGCTTCCGCTATAAGCTCCCGGATAATCCCACGGAAGATATTTCATGTAAATATCTTCTTTCGATGAAGCGCCTCTGCCTCTTGACCGCTCGATTCCGAACAGCATCCCCCTGATAAAGGTATGTATGGTAGATTTACCTGCCTCATTATCTCCATAAATCAGGTTAATTCCGGGTTTCAGTTCAATTTCCCGATTTTGGAACTTTCCAAAATAATTAAGCTTAAGCTTCGTAAAAAGCATCTTTCATCAAACCTTTCCTGTAGCAGTCTAATTTTTCGCATGAAGCAACGCTTCCATTCCATAATATAATGCTTTCCTGGCCATCTCATCGTGTACCGCATTTTCTTTTATTTTCTTAATATACATACCAATGATATTATCAGCATTCTCCTGATAAAGTACATCAAAATTATAGTCAGGCACCGACTGATCCTCTATCTCAAGAACATTACCAAGTTCCATAATGGCCTCTTTATCAAAGTGAATTACCTCATCCCTTATTCCCTGAATATAAAAGGAATAAATATGAGAGGTGCCGTTTGTCTGTATGACCTCTTTCGCTTGATCCTGAAGGGAACCATTTGTCGTATTGCCATCTACTGTAAGAATACATCTCTTATATTCCCTAATAGAATTTGGAACAAAGCGAATTATTGTCTTCTTGACTCTTCCGTTTTGAATTATTTCACCCAGAATATAGCCTCTTTCTCCGGTTTCATTTTTGTCAAGCGGCTCCTGTGATCCGCAATAAGCCATCCTGTCACAAATCAGCGCCGGTTTGTGAAAATGCCCCAGTGCATAATAATCAAAACCGGAATCAAGCAGCTTTTTCCGATTAAATGGTATATCCTTCTCCTCCCCTCCATGAGCAAGGAGTATATTAATAAACATATCGTCCCGGGGTCTGACCATATCATACAAGGGTTCTGTAATTTCTCTGGTTCGATAGCTTAATCCATATATTTGAACTCCAAGCTCTTCAAAATGAAATGCACCAATTCTATCCTCCATAAACATATGAACATTTTCATTCCATTCAAAACCCTGGTAATTGGATCTATCACTGATAAAGTCATGATTACCTGCCATCAGGACCACCTGTGTTGTATTTAATTTACTGAAAGCATAATTCACTTCCTTTAGTTCCCTGACAAGCGGCTGGCGATGAAACAAATCACCTGCTATCAATAGAAGATCTACCTTCTCATTGTTACAAATACTAAGGATATTGTGAAAATTGCTCCAAATTTCTTTTTTTCTCTCGGCTCCCCACGGCATGTTAAAATCCGGCGTCGCTCCAAGATGAACATCTGCAATATGTATAAATTTCATGTTTTTCCCCATTTCTGTGTTAGCTTTCTGTGTCTGTTAAGTTTGTACGCAAGATGATGCCGTTTTTTTCATATCTTATTATTTTAACACGAAACAGCGGAGAAATAAATTAAACTTTACTATCTTCAGAATAAATTAAGAAATAAGAATCTGAAAGGATTGTAAGTAAGGTCTTCCCTTCCCCACAATCCTTTCCTTTAACCCTTCCTGTGCTGCTCTGTATGAATGCGATATTTTTCTTATTTTTCCTGTGCTGTGAGAGCTTCTTCGGTTTTTTCTTTTCCAAAAATGTTTTTTATCATCTCATAACTTCCTGTACTTGCAAGACCGCTGGCAAGTCCCCCCAGTAAAATCTCCGGAGTAAATGTCCACTTGTTGATCCATACATTTAAAATTGTTCCGACAATTGCCATAATCAGAGGTATGTATATATTGGGGATAAATGAAATACTATGTTTAATGATATATCCCAGACATAAACAGATTGCCAGAACTACCAAAACAACATATCTTGATAAGAACTCCATCTGATCTCTCCTTTCCTGCTTGTTATCAATTCACCTTTTGTATTTAATCGTATGATTTGCAAAAAGCCTAATATCTATCTGCCTGATGGAATTAGATACACGCATATACATTTTCATAACCTGTATCCGGCTTTTGGACGGATCATACTGTCAACCGTATTTTTGATTTATGATTTACAACCATCAAATCATTAAAAATTTATCTGACAACTTACATTCTGTCCACTATATGGTATGATCCAATATTCCAATAAATGAATGATTTCTTAATGATTATATTTCATAAAATGTTCACTGTTTATAAATACTTTCTCCACAATTCCTGTTTATAATAAGAATATAAAGTTAGTCAAAGAAATACACGAATTGATACATTGATCTTAATTAGATTATAAGTTATTTAATATAGATTTTTTTCATAAATTTCTCCCCCTCAAAGCCAACCCGAAAAGTTGGCTTTTCCTCCGCTCAGGCGCTGACATTTCGATTCTTCATAAAATGTTCACTGATTAGATATATTTTCTACACAATTCCTTATTATAATAAAGTTATCAAATAAATCACAGAAACAAATATAATTCAACAAGATCAACTAATAATCGCTTACAAGTAAATTTTAGATAAATTTTTTTCATAATTTCCCCCCTCAAAGCCAACCCAGTCAGTTGGCTTTTCCTCTGTCCAAAATTGGGGTTATCCAATCAGAATAAAATAATAATTTTAAAGAACCGCCCCTGTAGCAGCTGTCCGGAAACGGTTCCTAATTATTTTGATGATCTATTAAAAAGTGAATGGGCTTTCATAAATAGCTTGAAAGTGATTTTCTTTCAAACTTCAAATATCTTTCAATATTTATTATTCGTCAAAAACTTTACTAACTTTATCAAGTTGTATAATACTGCGCTTGTGCACGAAACAGAGATGCATAAATTCCGTTTTCCTTCAAAAGCCTTTCGTGGTTACCGCGTTCTTTAATTATACCATTCTCCAGTACAATTATATTGTCACAGAATTTACAGCTGCTCATTCTATGAGAGATATAGATTGCCGTTTTCCCCTGTATCATTTGATTAAAGTTTTCATAAATCTCTGCTTCCGAAATCGGATCGAGTGCCGCAGTTGGTTCATCCAGAATAATAAAAGATCCATCCTTATAAAGTGCCCGGGCAATTGCAAGCTTCTGTGCTTCACCTCCTGATATTTCTATTCCGCTGCCGTTATTTTTATATAACTGGGTTTGAAGCTTCTCCGGCATTGCCTCTATCCGCTCTTTCATACCAACCTGATGAAGCACTTCCCACATCCGCCTCTCATCCATCTCATCACCGGCAGCAATATTGTCCTTAAGTGAAAGTGAAAGAAGCTTAAAATCCTGGAATACTACGGAAAAAATATTACTGTACTCCGTATAATCATAATAACGAATGTCAACTCCATTAAGCAGTATCCTGCCCTGCGTAGGGTCATAAAGACGGCACAGCAGCTTAATCAGTGTGGTTTTTCCGGCACCGTTTCTGCCTACAATTGCATATTTCTCACCTATATGAAATTTAAGATTAATGTCTTTTAAGATCAACTGTCCGGTTCCCGGATACCCAAAGCTTACATTTTCAAGTTCGAACTCATACGCTGCATCAGAGCGTTTCTCAACCGGTAACGTACCCGTATAGTGTGTGTTGGGTTTATGAATGAAATCATAATATCGCTTAAGATATTCTGCTCTGTAATGAAAGCTGTTATACTCAATTATTTCCTCTCTGATGGAGTTAGACAGTAAAAGCACTGCACCGGCATACATCAGAACATCACCTGTATTGATCACGCCATAAATAGCCTTTCCTCCGAGAATAATATAAACCAGACCGGAAGCCAGCTGCGTAAAGAACATGATCATTCCGGTATAAAATCCCTCCTTAATTCCCCATTTCAAATAAAAATTGTTAATTTTTTTCATAACGTTATGATAGTAATGTTCCAGAAAGCCCTGCATGGAATTAATTCTTATGTCCTTCCCATACTGGTAGTGATTCATAAGATTTAACATATAGATTCCCAGAGCATTAAAGTGTTCATTTTTCTTTCCGTATTCGTAAAATTGCTGATACGATTTATTTGATATACGGATACCAAACACCATAATCAGTAAAAAAACCACAATAATGAATACCGAGGACCATATGGAGACAAAGAAATTCCTGCTGCCCTGCCTAACCTGGGTAAATAGCACTCCTACAAACACGAATGCAAAAAGAATAGAGAATGCCTTATCCATTAAAGTGTATATACTTTGCACCTGCGTATCAATACTTCCGGTACTAAGTTCACCTGCCTTTACTCTTCGGACAGCATCCATCGTCTCTGTTTTTTCAAATTCCTCGTATTCCATCGTGTATGCCTTATTTGCCGTCTGAAAATAAACCGAATCGGTACATGCATCTCTTAGTACAATAACGGATTGACTGCATGCTTTTGCTATGAGACTGAGAATTAAGGTTGAAACCAGCAATATTATTACATCTATGCTGCATTCTTTATATAACCCGGCAAATACTTTATTCAGAATTCTGGAGAAAAAAAACAGATGAACAAAGGGCTGTGCAGAGTTCGTCAGTGATCCCAATAATAGTACCCATATGATATTTTTGTGATCTGCTTTAATGAGCTTAATAAAACAGATAAAATCATGCCATCCCTTCTTGAAGTTCATCCCTGCAATCCTCCTGTTTTATGGAGGATTTCTCCTCCTGTTTTATGGAGGATTTCTCCTCCTTATAATAACTGCTTTGGACTTCAAACATATTGAAATATTCTCCTCTACGTTCCATCAGCTCCTCATGCGTACCTTCCTCAACAATTTTGCCATTTTCAAGAAAAAAGATATGATTGCAAAATCTGGTGGATGCAAGTCTATGTGATATGAAAAGCGAGGTCCTACCCTGTAACAGCTTTTCATATTGCTCGTACATTTTACTCTCTGCAATCGCATCAAGGGCCGCGGTCGGCTCATCTAGAAGTAATAGTCTCGCATTCTTATACAAGGCTCTTGCTAACATCAGCTTCTGCAGCTCTCCTCCCGATAATTGTATCCCTTTTTCATCCATGTCCTTATTGAGGTAAGTATCTATCCCTTTTTCCAGCTGGTCTATTTTACTTTTTAAGCCCGAGAGCTCCAGCGCATTATTAAGTCTATCCTTTTGAATTTCCTCTGAGGAAGTTCCGCATATGTTCTCTCCTATGGTGAAGGATAAGGTAAAGGCATCCTGAAAAACTACCGCAATTTGTTTAAAATAATTCTCCAGATTAAGCTCACTGATATCCACGCCATTGATTAAGATATTCCCCTGCGTCGGCCGGTAAAAACCGCACATCAGTTTAACAATCGTGGTCTTTCCTGCGCCGTTTATTCCAACCAATGCCACCCGGTCACCCTTCCCAATATGAAAACTGATATCCTCCAGCACGTATTTTTCTGCCCCGTTATAACGGTAGAAAACATGATCAAATACAACCTCAATTCCACTATCCTCATCGTTTATCTCTTTTCCTCGATCATGCTGAAAGATGTCTTCTATATCGAGAAATTTTCTTAGATCGCAAATCATCAGATGAGACCGGCTGATGTCTGAGATATTTTCAGTTATCTTCATAATCCAATCTGCTAAACCGCTGACAATTCCAAGATATAATACAAAATAGGATACATCCAGGCCATGTATTAAGAGATAAATTAAATAGCCATAACAGACCGCATCCCTGAAAAACCGCAGAATAATCCCGACAACATCATTCAGATAATAAACACTCCTGATTCTCGCCCTGATTTTTTTTAATTTTAAATTTGCTGTTTTATAAACGCGGTCAATTAAATTACCCAACTGATATATTCGAATATCCTTACCCGCCTTTAAATCATAGGCTTGCTCCTGCAGGTAGCTCTGTGTAACCTTTATTTCTGATAAAGTATCTTTTTTATGATGCTCATACATTTTTGCCTTATGAAATGTCGCCAGCTGAATCACGGAAATCAATATTAATAGCAAAAGAATTACAGGACTGATTGAGCTAATAATTACTCCGTATGCAATCAGTCCCAGAATATTTGTAAAGAGACTGATATTATGATGCATAAAGCCTTCAATTCCCACTGTATTTGAAAAAATGCTGCTCTCTGCCTTTTCCAGCTCCTCTCTTACCTTTTCATCCTCGTAAAGATGATAATCCATATGAAGACATTTACGGAATAGAAAGAATGTAAACCGATTACATCTGACATCGATATACTGGTACCAGTTTCTGCTTACAAGAAAGGAATGCACTGCTGCAACCAAACTATAAATCAGAAAAACAAATGCCACTGACTGAATAAATACCATTATGTTCACTTTTTTCTCTAAAAGTCCGATCACCACCGCTGGCGCTATTACCGCCCCCAGCGGCATGATTACACTAAAAATAATTTGAGCAGTACCGTATCCGATTAGAGATTTATCATAGCTCCATAGGTTGGAATAAATAAAATGATAATTACTTAATACGGAATACCATGACTTCTTTTCTTTTTTATTGATTTTTTTTTTCATTTTTTTCATACACATCCCATCCTGATGCTGCATAAGGCATCTGAAATAATTAGTGATAAAAGCTCCACACCTGTTATAAACCCCCGTACCACATTTATCACATGCATATTAGGTAGTTCTGTTTGACAATTTGAATATACCATAGAGATAATTAAAGTTAAAAAAAGTGCACGAATAGTAAAAATTCGTACACGAATGGAAGCTATATTACAAGGGGAGCATAATCTCCGTAACAAATACACCCGGTTCATTTTTCCTGTTAATATATCCCTCGTATTTTTCCACTATATTATTAATTCGCTTTAATCCATGTCCATGATTGCCGCGTTTTGTCGATATATAGTCCTCATCCATTTTTCTGACCACATCATTTGTTGCATTGGTAACAGAAATATAAAGCTGTTTTTTCAACACTCCAATATAGAGCCGAACGAATTTGGCTCCCTCCTGATCGGTCATCTTATTACAGGCTTCCACTGCGTTATCAATCAGATTACCAATTAAAACACACAGATCAATGTCTGATACCGTTAGCACCTGAGGAACCTCTGCCTTATAGTTAATCTCAATATCTTCCTTCAGGGCAAGTGATAGTTTGGAGTTAAGTATTGCATCCACATTTACGTTACCCGTCTCAATCAGCTGGTTGATATTATCAAGATCGAGTTCCAGCTGATCGAGGTATCTCTGTGCCTCTGTTACCTGCGCCAGCTTCAGATGTGCCTTTAGCGTTTGCAGATGATTATGGTAGTCATGTCTCCAGCCACGCATTGTTAGATATATATTCTGTACTTCATTCACCTGCTTGGTCAAAAGCTCATTTTGATAGCAGATCACACTCTCCTCATAAGTTTTCTTTAAATATTTTTGATTACTTTCTGTCAGAAAATAGAGAAAAAGCAGGATATATTCGTGGATGATTAAGCTATCTCTAAAAACTACTGCACTTGCTGCTGTTACGGCAACAGCAAGGCAAAAAAGGCAGTGAAGAATCAGAGAGATTTTGCGGTTTCTCACATGATACAATTCAAATGAAAGCACCACCATTACAGTAAGTACCATCAGATTTGTAAACCTAATGCTGCTAAAAAGATGAAGCAGATACCATAATCCTGCTGCCACTCCATAAATCAATCCTTGTATACACCAATACTTTCCGGATCTTCGATCTACCTGCTGCACTAAGCCATAAATGACCAGAATAATAATTGGCAGAATGCCAAAGAAAGCATTTGTCATAGTGTGCCTCCTTTGTAATGCTCAATAAATGCATTGTTAACTGCTTGATAGGAATTCCGGCTGATTGGAATGCTCTGCCCGCTGCTTAAGATACAATCCGTTCTGGTTATTTTCTCTATCCACTCCATATTAACCAGATAGCTTCGGTGAGTTGCGATAAATTGTTTCTTTAACTTCTCTAACATTTCATTCATATTCATTTTTATCTCATAACTTTTATTGTCAGCGTGAATTATCAGATAATGCCCCAATGCCTCAACATAGCAGATATCATTTATAGCTAACTTTATTTTCTCTCCTGCTCCTCCGATAATAATATATTGCTTCTCTTCCACCATTGTTTTTCGAAGCAAATCCAGTATCGGAAATAGTTGATCTTTTGTAAGTGGTTTTATAAGATATCTGATTGCTCCCACTTCATATCCTTCAAAAACATATTCTCTGCTATTAGAGAGGAATGCAATCGTGACATTATTATCTGCCTTCCTTATTCGTCTGGCCAGATCTATTCCATTCATTTTATCCAGTTCTATATCAAGAATAATAAAATCAAAGGGGAAAAAATCCTGATTTTCAAAAAGCATCTCTTCTGCACTCGTGTAGACTGTAAGATTACACTGCTTCTCTGTCACCCTTTCCCATTGATCCACCAGCTCTTTAAGAAAAACTGACTGTGTTTTTTCATCATCACAATAAGCTATCCGCATATCCATCTGTCCTTTTCCTTATTATTTTAATATCAAAATACCAGCTCATGTATTAATGATATAAGATAGTAATTTTCTTAATTAATTGCATGATACCTATATTTTACCATTTGCCTTCTGTCTGCGCAAAACATTATTTTATTGAATTTGAACAAAAATGTTTCTGTAAGGAGCGTTTATTTCATTGGACGAACTTTATAAAATAGAGGCCCGCCACCGGTCCTCTATTACACGGATATGAATTATATAAAATTTATTCTCAAAGTGATAATTTCTATATACGAAACACCTGACCTTTTGTACCGTTTACAAGAACTTTCTCGCCATCCTTTAGCTGTTTTGTGGCTGTTCCTGCAGCCAATACTGCAGGAATTTTGTATTCCCTCGCCACAATAGCAGCATGGCTGAGCATTCCTCCGGTATCTACAACAATTCCCGCTGCCATTCCAAAGAGTGATGTCCACTCCGGATCTGTGTGAGAGCAAACCAGAATATCCCCGGGATGCAACTTATCAAATTCTTCCGGACCGCTCACAATGCAAACGCTTCCTCTTGCCTGACCTGTACTGCCGCTAATTCCAGTGATCTGTCCACTTTTCTTAGCAAGTGCATCTGTCATCTGTTTGCTCCAGTAGCCCTCTGCCAGCGGTCTTTTCTCCTTACGGTGATAAATTGTCTTCCATTCATTCTCTGCAAGTACACCTCTTTGGCATACCTTAAATAATTCATCTGCAAACAGGTAATACAAGTCTGTCATCTCGCAGTGAAGAAGCTTCGCACAGGCAGCCAGAACATTTCTGCAATACAAGAATTCTGTTTCCCACAAATACTGACTGGATTCCCGAATAATGTGATAAGTCCGGAATGCCTTTATCAAGATTTCTGTTTTGTTGAATTTCTTGTCTCCTGATATCTTTCTCAGACGGTTTAGCAGGTCATTGTATTTTTTCATACCTTCCTCCACAGAAAGCTCCGGCGCCTTACTGCTTCGAAGAATCGGACGCAGCACCTTAAGAAACCTCTCTGGATCTTCAAGCCAGGATTTTGCTGCAAAGCAGTAGCAGTTATAATCAGATTTACTTCCATATTTCTTTAAAAATAGCTCAAGCAGATCCTTCAGCTTTGCATTCCGATTAACAGCACTTGTATAATCCTGATATAGAACTGCTTCTTTCATCGCTGCATCCTTTGAAATAACAGCTGCCAACTGATACATCTCCCGGTTTAGATCTGCCGTTACATAAGACAGACCGCTTAGCAGATCATACGAGGTAAGCTTTGAATCAATTTTATGCAGTTGTCTATTCAGAGCCTTACCTGCAAAAGCAGAAGGAAACAGGGCATATCGGAACCTGTCATATGCCGTCTTAGCAATCAGCCCTTTCATTTTCTCTAATACGGAGCCAGCTTCCTGAGCAGTACCTATCGGAAGTTCCTGTATCTTTTGAAATTCTCTCCTGCACTCTGTCAGTCCATCTACACCAAGACTGCTGTTCACAGTATGCTTCTTCAATGCTCTTATAAAGTTCGGAATATTTATCATATTTTTTGTCAATTTTATATGGTAAGCAGGCATATAAGTAATCCCGTCTTCATCCATTGGATATTCCCCGCCGCTCATTTCAATACCCACTTCTTTCAACAACACAGATTTCTGTTTTCCAACCATACCACCATAATCATGATCCAGCGGATAATAAGCCATTGGTGTTTTTTCCAGATTGAAGAGCAGTGTTTCCCGCGTTCTGCCTTTTGCAATTTTTACGGAAGGCAGTCCCTTAAAATCCTCTTCCTTAATTTCTCTATTCTGCTCTGTTTTCGTAGTAATACTTCTTGCCTGCAAAATGTATAAGACTCCTCCTGCAAATGCCCATTCGATATCCATTGGATGTCCGTAATGTGCTTCAATCTCCATTGATTTTTTGACTAACTTATGTATTTGATCCTCCTTCAGGACTTGTCTGCTGCGCAATTCTTCCGGGACTTTTACCGTCATTGTCCCCTTTGAACCGTACACAATCTGTTCCTTCTTACTTCCAATTGTCACACGCAGAACCGCTCCACTTCTGTTGCAGGCATACTCATCCGGTGTCACCAGTCCGGATACGACTGCTTCCCCCAGACCATAGGATGCATTGATCAGAATTTCATTTGCATTACCCAATGGATTTGCAGTGAAGATAACACCCGCACAATCACTTTCCACCATCCGCTGTATGACAACTGCCAGCGAAACTTTCAGATGATCATATCCCTTTGTATGCCGATAAGTAACTGCCCGATCTCCCCAGAGAGAAGCATAGCATTTCTTTATCTTATCCAGCAGGTCCTTATCCCCGCATACATTCAGATAGGTTTCCTGTTGTCCGGCAAAGCTCGCCTCTTCCAGATCCTCCGCCGTTGCTGAAGACCTGACGGCAACCCGTGTACCGGTACCCAGACTGTTGTAAAACCTGATTAACTCTTCATAAATAGCAGAAGGGATTTTGCCTTCAAGAATTGCCTCCCGTATTGCAGCTGCAGACATTGATGCAGGTTCAATCCCATTATCCTGCATGTAATAATCATATGCCTGTACCGTTAATACCACTCCGTCAGGCACCGGAATTCCGGCCTGTGTCATTTCACCAAGATTTGCACCTTTTCCTCCTGCGATAGTAACATCATCCTTGCCAAACTTGTCAAATCCAAGAATAAACTGCTTCATATTAATAACCATGCCCTTTCCAAAGTGTAGCGATTGTACAGCACACAAATTACCGTGTGAAAATTAATTTTTCAATCTAACCTCCATCCTGCGCACAGGCATTAAAACTAAATAAAAAATAATTCCTTCCTACCCGGTAATATACATTTTCTTTACAAACTGTCAATCCTAATACCGCAATGCTGTATTACAAATATTTTTTCCACGCTTTTATCCCTAACAGTACCGAGAAAAGCAATGCGCCTATTCCCGCAGCCGGTTTTGCCCAGACAATACCATCAAATCCCCATAGTTCAGGAAGAATAAGGATTGCGGGAATAAAAAAGATTCCACTCTCTCCTATTGTTACCAACGTTGCATCCAGAAATCGTCCAATATTCTGCAGCAGCATTCCTATCAGTATATAAACCCCCATAAATGGCCAAACCAGACATTGTGCCTGTAGGATGCGATTACTTATTTCCATAATTTGCTTATCTTCTGTAAACAGACCTATTATAGGCTGTGCATACAAATACATTACAATTGAAGTGATCGTCAGAAAAACTGTTGCAACGATACACTCATACAGGAACGCTTTCTTAATTCTTTCGTAATTCTTTGCTCCATAGTTAATTGCACAGACCGGCTGAAAGCCTTGCCCAAATCCAATAACCAAGGCATAGCCCATAGTCAGGATTCTGCTCGAGATGGCTATTGCCGCAACAACAGCACTTCCATATAATCCTGCAGCCTGGTTAAGAAGAATAGCTGCCAGACTGCTGATGCCCTGCCTGCAGAAATTTGGTGCTCCACCTGCAATAATTTCAAAAAGGTAGGTACGACAAATACATATACACCTAAAATTTACTGGTACATTTCCATGTTTTCCAACAAGACATAGAAGAATTAAAAAACCTGTAATTTGCCCGATACAGGTTGCCAGTGCAGCACCCGCTACATTCTGGTGCATTGCCAAAATAAATATAGGATCCAGGATCATATTCAGTATCATGCCGGCCAGCAGACCTATCATTCCATCTCTTGCATTCCCCTGAAGACGAAGTTGATTATAGAGGACATTGGCCCCCAGCATAAAAGGAACTGAGAATATGATAATTTTCAAATATGAAATACTTGCAGTCAGCATCTCATCTGTAGCACCGGCACCCAGTAATAACGCCAAAGGCTTAATAAAGAACAGGCTAATTATCATGAGGATCATTCCTGCCGCAAGAGAAATTACAAATCCCGTTACAGCCATCCGCTCCGCCTCACCCCGCTCCTTCTTTCCCAACTGTCGTGCAATATAATTTCCGGAACCATAACCAAACCAGAAACCGATGGCCTGTATTATAGATAGATAAGAAAACACAACTCCGATTGCGGCTGTCCAGTCTGCTCTATTTAATTTTCCAATAAAATAGGTATCCGTCATGTTATAAATTGCATTTACCATCATGCCAATCATTGTTGGAATTGCCATTTTAATCAGCAATGGCATAAGTGGAGCTTTCGTAAGACGAATATAGCGCTCATCCAGCTGATTATTATCACTCATCATAGCTTTCTCTTTTTCTTACAATTAGAAATCTCCGTACTGACGAATCACAGAAAGTAAAATAAATCTGCGCAAAATATGGCTCTCCTATCATATCTGCATTCGAAAATAGAATTCCTGCCGCTGTTATCGTATTTAATAGGCCATCATAATCCAGTTCAGTCTGAAAACCGTTTTCATTCCAGTATTCTGCTAATTTACGAAAATAATTCATATAACCATTTCCAATCTGCATGCGTCCTTTTATGCCGCAATTGGTAAAAAAATTAATGGAATCACTAATACTGTTATTAAAAGCTTTATTTTCTTTCAAATGCATTCCCTCATCAAACACCCATTTCACTATGTAGCAGATCGGATCAGACAATGTATCCCCTCTGTTCTCATATCTTATCGACAGCTTTTCATCCACACGAATTCTCATTAAATCAAACAAAAAAGCTTCCTTACTGTCATAGAATGTGTAGAAGCCGCCTTGTGCAATTCCAACCTCCTGTGTCAATTCTTGAACAGACATCTTCTTAATGCCTTTTTCAGCAAACATTCGCAGTCCAACCTTGCGCAACTGTTTCTGTATTTCGTCACGTTCTTTTTCTGAATATGCTTTTCCCATTATTTTTCACCTATGAATATTTTATTTTTTATTCATAGATAGGTTAGCACCTTCTAACCACATTGTCAATAGCTCGAATGCAACTATTACCAGAATTATTTTCGCCGTTACACTTCACAGACAAGTGAACAAAAGTGTATATGGCATACTCTTGCCATTATAAATCAATTATGCACAGCTTTTGTGCTGCGCGCGTAGCTGCGCATCCCCATAAGTGTTTTATTTCATTGGTCGAATCCTATGAAATAAAAACAGAGAGCCGTATCTGGCTCTCTTGTTTTTATGGATTTGCTAATTTAATCATATTTACCCGCTTTCCTATCCAAAATGTCCGCTCACATAATCCAGTGTTTTCTGATTCTTGGGATTTGTGAAAATATTCTCCGTTATATCATACTCAACCAAATCTCCCAGCAGGAAAAAGGCTGTTCTGTCCGCAATACGAGTTGCCTGCTGCATATTATGCGTAACAATTACCACGGTATAAGTATTCTTTAGTTTTACCAGTAAATCTTCAATTTTATAAGTAGATATGGGATCAAGCGCACTGGTTGCTTCATCCAGTAATATCACTTCCGGATTAAGTGCCATTGTCCTTGCTATGCAAAGACGCTGCTGCTGTCCGCCGGATAGGGAAAGCGCACTCTTTTTTAACCGGTCCTTTACCTCATCCCAGAGAGCCGCTGCCTTAAGGCTGGTTTCTACAATTTCATCCAGCTGTGCCCTTTTTTTCCCGTGGTATCTCGGTGCATAAGCAATATTATCATAGATACTTAGAGGAAATGGATTTGGCTTTTGAAATACCATGCCTATTTTCTTACGAATTAGCATCGGATCAATTTTATTATCATAAATATTAATCTTATCAAAGATCACTTCTCCGGTCGTTGTGCAATTCGGAATAATATCATTCATACGGTTTAATACTCTGAGAAAAGTTGATTTGCCGCAGCCGGAGGGACCGATCAGTGCTGTAATTTCGTTTTTTCTAATATCCAACGATACATTATTAAGCGCTGGCTTATCACCGTAATACAGACATACGTTTTTCGTTGTAAAGATACCCATTCTTAATTGCTCACTTTCTTCTTAAATAGGCTTGCTATAATATTCGCCGTAAGATTAATCAAAAATACCAGTATCATTAAAATAGCTGCCATGGCATAAGGAACCCAGTCCGGAGAACCTCCTTCGGTCGCATACAGGTAAAGCTGCACCGTAAGCCCTGCCCCGGGTTCAATGACATGCTTTGTCAGATGCGTCGGTATTGTATAATCCACTCCTGCAGTATAGATAAGCGCAGCTGATTCACTAACGATTCGTCCAATGCTTAAAATTACGGCAACAACAATACCCGGCAGTGCACAAGGCACCAAAATTGTACGTATAATATGCAGCTTAGAGGCTCCCAGGGAAAATGCCGCTTCCCGGTAAGTCGGATTTACCTGCAGTAACGCCTCCTCTGTCGTCCGTATCATTGTCGGCAAAACAATCAGTGCACAGGTGAGCGCTCCTGACAACATAGAACCGCTGCCATTTCCAATCTTGAGTGCATTGACAAAAAAAGCCAGACCGAACAAACCGTATACAATGGAAGGAATCCCCGCAAGAATTTCGATTGCAAAACGGAAAGCTGCTATAAAAATTCCCGGCTTCGAATATTCCGCCAGATAAATTGCTGTCCCTATTCCAATCGGAATGGATATGACAAGCGTAATAAAGACAATATATAATGTATTGATTATCATGGGTGCAATTCCATAGGTTTGTTCCAGGCGGGAAGGTGCCTGGAAAAGGAATTCCCAGTTGATATAGGGAAGTCCCTTGATAATCAGATATGTAATAATAGAAACAACTAAAACAATCACCGCTGCGGTAACGGTATAAATCAAAACCCGTATTGCTATTACGCCAGGTCTTAAACGCTTCTCATATGAATTTTTATCCATTTGAAATACCTGCCTTTTTTATTAAAAAATGAAAAATAGAATTGATTATGAAAATAAATACAAACAGCACCAGTCCAATTCCAATTAACACTCCCCTGGTTTGTTCCGTCGCATAAGACATCTCTGTAATAATTGCTGTGGTCAGAAAACGTACCGGTTTTAACATCGAAGGCATCTGCGGAATATTTCCGGCTACCATGATAACGGCCATGGTCTCACCGATTGCTCTTCCCACTCCAAGAAGTACTGCTGCCATAATTCCTGATTTTGCAGCCGGTAAAACAATGGTAAAAAGAGCATATTCCTTTCTTACCCCTAAAGCATATGCTGCTTCCAGATATCCTTTATTTACTGCATTGATACTTGTTTCACTGACACTGATAATGGTTGGCAGCGTCATGATAATTAATACTATAATCGCAGATAGCATCGTTAAGCCGGAAGAGAGATTAAATAACTGTTGTACAAATGGAACAATAAAGATAAGTCCCATAAATCCATAAATAACCGATGGAATACCGGCAAGTAAGCTGATAATTGACCGAATAACCGTACCAATTCTTCTTGGCATCAACTGTCCAATAGCTAATGCCACCAGAATAGAAATCGGAACAGCAATTAATACTGTAAAAAAGGTTGAATAAAAGGATGATAATATAAATGCCAATATCCCATATTGCGGAGGGTCATCTGCGGAATTCCAGACTGAGCTGAATAAGAACTCTTTCAGACCGACTTTCGCTATACTGGGACCTCCATTTATAATCATGAAGGCTCCAATTAAAATAACGGAAATTATCGTAATGAGTGAAAAGAGGAAAACAATTACCTTAAAAATATTATTATATAGTTTCATTTTCTGATTATACATACCTTCTCCTTTCCTTTCTATTCATGTGCTATCTATTATCAAACAGGATAACATTAAAACTTATAAGTTCTTCAATTACCGGAAGGGTAGCTTCGTCAGCCTGCACCTAAATTATATTACTAATTGTGCGGTGACTTTGGATACTAAAATCCTATTATAGATAAATAAACAACTGTTGCATCACAAATTAACGAATGGCACTGCCTTTCAAGCAGTGCCAAAATTCAAATCTACTTAATTTTGAAATCGTTATTTGCTTTTACCGGGCTTTGTAACCTTTACTTTACAGATTTTTACGATATTCGAACCATCTGTTGTCTTAACCGTAATTGTTGCAGTTCCGGCTTTTACACCGATAATCATACCTGCGTCAGATACTTTTGCAACAGCGTTGTTGGAAGAAGTAAATGTTAACTTTTGGTTGGCAGTATCTTCAGGAAGAACAGCCGGAGTTAATGAATATTTGGAACCAGCCTTTACTGTAACAGAGGTACTTCTTAATGTAATATCGGTTGCTTTTACTCTAACCAGGTTGTTCTTAACAAATCCCATCTTATCAATGATTGCCTGGCCATCTGCACTTGATACAAAGTCAAGGAACGCCTGCGCTGCGGGTGTTATCTGTTTGTTTTTATTATAAACAAGTAAGAAAGGTCTTTTTATTGCATAGGTTCCATCTGCAACTGTATACTTAGAAGCTTCCACACCATCAATTTTGAGTGCCTTTACCTTCGCTTCATCCAGATCGCCTAAGGACATATAACCGATTGCACCGGAATTTTTCTGAACAGATGTCTGCATAACACCTGTGCTTGCAAGTGAGCCATCAAGATTTACATCATATCCGCCAGGAAGTGCTGTGCCGTAATCTGCTTTAAAGAAATCTTCAAAACAACTTCTTGTGCCGGAGCCTGCTTCCCGTCCGAAGGGAGCAATTTTTACGCTGCTTGTGTAAGAACCGGAAATCTGATTCCAATTCTGTGCAGAAGTATCTCTGGTATAAATTTTGTAAAGCTGTTCCGGAGTAGTCTCTGCTAAAGGATTCTTTTTATTTACAACCACTGCTAGACCATCCAGGCAAATCTGAATTTTATTTAAGGATTTTGCTTCCTCTTCGGTTATATTTCTGCTTGACATACCAAAATCTACACCGCTATCAAGATTTTTTGCATCGGTGATTCCGGAACCGGAACCTGTTACGTTTTGTTCAATGATTTTCACAGCGGTATTTTTTGCCATAAATGCTTCTGCAAGTGCCTGAATAAGAGGATTAACTGAAGTAGAGCCGGAGAATACAACGGTTCCTGATACGGATGCTGCTGAGGTTGTCTGCGGTATGTAGCTGAAGCCTGAAACTACTAATGCTACTAATAAAACGACTGATAAATACTTTTTCATAAGACCTCTCCTATCTTTTCTATTATTTTTTCGTACTTTACTTAATTACATGTACATTATAGCCTTGCTATTGTAAAATCTAATATCACAATATTGTTAAATAAATGAAACAAATTGTAGAGTTTATGTAAAATCATTCCGGGTTATATTCATAGATAATACTAGGCAACCTTTAACCTATCGAATACATTATTTCCAGGAAGATTACCCCACCTTATAATTTATTTTTTAAACAGTACCAAATTTATCTATTTTTATTCTGATATTCACTTTGACAAATTGTTTTTTAATGGTAGAATAGTGGGCGGAATACTTATTATTTGTGTTCCAATTGAATACAAAAATAAGGATAAAATAACCTATGCCAAATCTTAATAAAAAAACAAATTTCATAAAGCAAGCAGGTATTCTCGCTTTTGCAGGAATTTTATGCAGAATTATCGGAATTTTATACCGTAGTCCGTTAACCCAGATCATTGGTGACGAGGGCAATGGTTATTATAGCTCCGCTTATAATATTTATACCATTATTTTGCTGGTATCCTCCTATAGCATTCCTTCCGCAATCTCGAAAGAAATCTCACAAAAACTGTATTTGAAAGAATATAAAAATGCCCAGAGAATTTTTCGTTGTGCCCTGATCTATGTCCTTATTGTCGGGGGTGCAGCAAGCCTCCTGACATTTTTCTGCGCCGGTTTTCTGGTAGAAAAAAACTCAGCCATGGTACTCCGGGTATTTTCTCCTACCATACTCCTCTCCGGTTTTCTGGGTGTATTCAGAGGTTATTTTCAGGCACACAGAACGATGACGCAAACTTCAATCTCTCAGATTTTAGAACAGATTTTGAATGCAGTGATCAGTATAACGGCGGCTTATCTACTGATGCAGACGGTTGCTGATGAGAGCGCAACCACAAAAGCCATTTATGGGGCTGCCGGTAGTGCAATCGGAACCGGCGCAGGTGTTATAATCGCACTACTATTTATGCTGCTGGTTTATCTTTATAATAAAAATATAATTATGAAAAGGCTACGCCAGGACTCCGAAAGTAAAATCTCATCCTATAAAAGTCTTACCCGAAGAATTATATTGACGGTCACACCCATTATACTGAGTACCTTTATCTATAATTTAAGTACTTCTTTAAACCAGACCATTTATACGAAAATAAATATGTACTGGAAGGGTATTGAGGAAACAATGGTAGCCGCTTCTTATGGAATTTTTGCCGGAAAGGCGGTTGTCATATCCAATATCCCCATAGCTATCGCCTCCGCCATGTCGGCTGCAATGCTTCCGGCAATCGCAGGAACTTTTATTCAAGGTAATATGAAAGAAACAAACAGAAAGATTGAGATGGCAACCCGGACTACTATGATGATATCTATTCCGGCTGCAATCGGGTTAGCCGTACTTGCCCGTCCGGTGGTCCAGCTTCTCTTCCCGCAAAAGCAGTCTCTGATGCTGGCGGCATCCTTATTAAAATGCATGAGTATTACGATAATTTTTTACTCCTTATCCACTTTAACCAATGCCGTACTGCAGGGAATTGGCAAGGTAAATCTTCCTGTTATCAACGCCCTGGTATCTCTTGTCCTGCAGACTATAGTACTTTTCGTCATATTATTCTTTACAAAATGGGATCTGTATGGCCTTGCCGCAGCTACTGTAACCTATTCTCTTATCATGTGTATCTTAAATGGCTATGCAATTAAGAAGCATCTGGGCTACCGGCAGAATATAAAAATGACCTTTCTGCTGCCACTTGCTGCATCAGTCGTAATGGGAATTGTTGCTGCACTATCCTATATTGGTGTCTATAGAATCTGCAATAATAATATTATATCTCTCTTTGTCTCAATCCTAATAGCGGGGGCTGTTTACTTCATTTTAATCATTAAGTTAGGAGCTGTAAGTGAACATGAACTGGTTGGTCTGCCTAAGGGCAAAGCATTGGTGCAGATAATGAAAAAGGTAAAGCTTCTCCGTAGTTAGGCGGGAAATCTGTGCTGAGCGAGTGTTATCTGACATGAAATGATAAATTACAACACTGATTATTAAGATAATAAAAGAGGGGTATGAGAAATCGATTTTCAGAGTCTTATGATAGAATTTAAGTATCAAAGTCTAGAAATGATTTACCAAGTGGTTTTACGTGTATCTATATTCCCATAACGCAATATAAAAAGGTGTTCCAAAAGTAATTTTCTTCTTAATCCAATGATATATCATTTGTCTTATAGGAAGTAAAACAATCTCTTGAAACACCTTACTGTATTTTACATTATCCAAAAATATCTTAATTCAATTAAATGCTGAGTATCCTTTTCTTTCTATTCCTATTGGAACGCCTTAACTCGTTCCTCAATCGGCAGATAATCTTTTGCGTCCGGAGCTGCTGTGGGTTTACCAAATGGCATTTGTGCAATAAGCTTCCAATTATCAGGCACCTTCCATTCCTTCTTAACATCATTCTCAATAACTTCATTGTAATGCTGCAGTGATACGCCCAGACCTTCCTCTTCTAATGCTGTCCAAATAACATATTGGTGCATACCGTTCGACTGCTGTGACCAGATTGGAAAGTTATCCTTATACAAGGCAAATTGTTTTTGCAGTCCTTCCACTATACTCATATCTTCAAAGAATAAAATGGTTCCATATCCATTTTTAAAGGAATTTATCTTCCCTTCCGTAGATCCAAACTGATCCGGAGGTACAATCTTTCTTAACGCTTCCTTGGCCATCTCCCATAAGTGATCATGCTGATTACCCAAAAGTAAAATCACCCTTGTACTTTGTGAATTGAATGCGGATGGTGTATACTTTACCGTATGATCAATAATTTCTTTTATTCTGTTATCTGATACATCTACTTCTTTGCTGATACCATAATAGGTACGTCTTTCTGCTACTGCAGTTAAAAAATCCTTCGCCATATTAACCTCCATCTGCCGGCATTCGGCCAAAAAAACATAGTATAAAGAACACTTCGCGCTTTTATTATCTGCTATTTTATCGAAATTTATATTCTTCTTAATTCAAATTCTTATTGGATCAAAGCGAACGTTTAATGATCGGATCAAGTTCCTCCGGTGTAACCGAAGGCTCATATCTATCTAACACGGCTCCGTCGCGTCCAATCAGGAATTTGCTGAAGTTCCATTTGACTTCGTTGCCATCCAGATTCTCCGGGTAGTATTCTTTCACTACCTTTTGAATTTTACGACCACTTTCTTTGTCCAATTCATATCCTTTAAATGGTGCAGCCTCCGATAAAAATTTAAATAAAGGATCCGCATTTTCTCCACGTACGTCAATTTTAGAGAATAAAGGGAAAGTAACACCATAATTCAATTTACAAAACGAAGTGATTTCTTCATTGTCTCCGGGCTCCTGTGCCAGAAATTGATTAGACGGGAAACCGAGTATTACAAATCCCTGATTCTTATATTGCTGGTATAATTTTTCCAAACCGTCATACTGCGGTGTAAAACCACATTTGCTTGCCGTATTTACGATAAGTATCAGCTTACCTTCATATTCTGTGAGCGAAACCTCACCACCTTTTATGTCCTTTACCTTATATTCGTAAACTCCCATGTTTTGCCTCTCTTTCTGCTGTAAACAACAGCACTTAATCTAATGACGACCAAAGTATTTCAAATATTATAGAAACTAATTTTATACTTCATTTTTCTATTTGTAATTCTCATTCTTTTTTTCTTGTTACATAATCTTATTTTGTGTCATTGGATAAAAAACTAATCATTTATTAATTCCTCTGGATTAAATTTTATTTTTAATAATAGTAATTATTATTGTTATATAAATAATACCGTATATTCAATATTTTGTCAACTATTTTTACAGCTAATTTATAACTTAATAATTTACAGTACAATATATTTACTTTCATAATTTTGGTAGTATAATAAAAAAAGAAAAGCAATTTATATATTATGAAATCAATTTATCTGTCTTTGACGAACTAATGCTTTGCTTATCTCAATTTAAGGAGGGAAATGATAATGAAAAAAATGATCAAATCAACAGCAAAAATGAAAACCATCTTAGCTCTTGTTATGGTAATAATTATGCTTATAAGCAGCAGTATTCCAGGCTATGACAGTATTGCTTATGCGAAAGGCAAATCCGCAGCTACAGCTTCTGTTTCGAAAGAAAATATATTAATAAAACGCACATCCGCTTACGTATCACAATTTATACAAGGTAAATTTGAAGATTTTTATAATGCTTCCTCTAAAGAATTCAAACAGAAAATTACATTAAGTGCTCTGCAAAAGGGATGGAATGAAAGTATTCTTGTCATAACTGGTAAACCCATAAAATCCATCAGCTGTACTTACGCAAAACAAAATAATACATATATTTTGCAGGATACCATTGAAGGCACTCTATTCAATATTTTAGTTACTCTTCAATATGATAATAAAGAAAAGCCTATAGGCATTCGTACCAATATTATTCCAAAGGATCCTCCGAAACCACAGACAACAGATAGCTGGCAGGAATTCCCGGTTACTGTAGGTGAGATGAAATTGCCCGGTATGCTTACTGTACCAAAGGGCGTTGAGAAGCCTCCCGTTGTCATCCTGGTTCAAGGTTCCGGCGCATCAGACATGAATGAGTCTATTGGTACCACACCAAATCGTCCCTTTGAAGATATAGCGCATGGTCTTGCCAGTCAGGGTGTCGCAACCTTACGTTATAACAAACGAAATTATCAACATCTTGGTGATCCTAGTATCGATACTATTGAAAGCGAAGTACTAGATGATGCTGCAGCAGCAGCAAAAATGTTAAGCACTGATACCCGGATTGATACAAATCGTATCTATCTGCTCGGTCATAGTCTCGGTGGAATGATGGCTCCTAAAATCACCTCCGATAATAACGAGATTAAAGGATTTATCTCCATGGCCGGAACATTGCGCACTTATCAGGAAATAAGCCTTGATCAGACAAGCGCAGTTATTAATGAAACACCTTCCCTTAGCGATGAGCAGAAAAAGTATTATCTGGCACTGCAAAAGGCTGAATTGGAAAAAACAAAAACCTATGATGACGGTGGTACGAATAATATTTTAGGAATCCCCACAAATTACTGGAGAAGTCTCAATGCCATTGACAGTATTTCGATTGTGAAAAATCTTACTGTACCAATGCTGATACTACAGGGCAGCGCTGATTTTCAAGTTTATGCAGACAAAGATTATACGCTGTGGCAATCAACCCTTAAAGATCATTTAAATGTTACCTATCACCTTTATGAGGGGCTCAGCCATTTATTTATGCCAAATCAGTTCTTACCCGAGCATGACATTCCGAATGCTTCCGTTTATAATGCTCCAAACCATATTGATTTGCAGGTCATTACAGACATCGCCGTATGGGTTAAGGGACTTTCCTAAAGAGCCTTTTTCTCTGGTACGTTTTACCAACAAGCTTTCCTATAGAACATGTACCCACCGGGTATACGAAAAGATGGCTTTGATGCAAAGATCAAAGCCATCTTTTTATTATTAATAATTTTAGTTAATTATATTTGTTTTACTGCTTCTTCTTTCTTGAACAAATAATACTTTGTAATACAATAAAGAAACAGAGCATTGCAGCACGTGTAATCTGCGGCCACCAGGGATCCTGGCTGCCTATTGCCGTAACAATCAGCAATACACTTCCACTTACTAACACGCCGAATAAGGTACCGAATATATTACCAACACCGCCGGTAAGAAGTGTTCCTCCAATAATAGAGGCCGCGATTGCGTCCATTTCCAGGCCTGTCGCCTGTTGAACTGAGCCTGACCGTGTATGAAAAAGATACAAAAAGCCACCGATACCTGCAAGCAGGCCACATAATAAATGCGCATTAAATCTGGTTCTTCTGACATTTATACCAAGCATCAGAGCACTTTGTGAATTCCCGCCTACCGCATAAAAACTGCGTCCAAGCTTTGTCTTCCTGAGCATCCAAAACATAACACAGACTATGATAATTGCAACCACAACACCATATTCCAGCTTGGATTGAATAAAGACACCTTTTCTGTTGTAATCACCTATAAAAGGAATTAAGATCCGCGCACCGGACAGCTTCTCAAACCCCGGATTGCTTACCTGTATCTGATCAACTTCTATCAATGCCACTAAACCACGTCCTAAAAACATTCCTGCCAGTGTGACAATAAAGGGCTGCATTTCCAGATATGCGATCAAAAATCCCTGTAATGCGCCAAATGCAAGACCAATTGCCAACGCAAGAAGAAGTGCTGTGAAAAAATTGAAGCCATGATTATTAAGACATACAATGCAGGCGGTACAAATGAGTGCCGTTGAACCACCCACAGAGATATCAATACTTCCTGTTATCATTACAATTGTAAGCCCGCAGGCAATTACAATCAGAGCAGCATTTTCATTAAAAAGGTTAAAAAACATCTGAATTTTGTCAAAGCCTTTTTCTCCCAGAAATACTATGGAAAGTGCATAAATAATAATAAACAGCGAGATTGTAATTGTTAGCAGGAAAGCCGTATCCGTCAGAGGCTCTTTGCGTTTGAGCTTGCTCTTAATCATACCGGTATTCCTGGAGCCTTGGATATTATTCAAGGATTTCATATTATCCACGCTCCTTTCCAATACTTGCTGTCAGACCGGAAACTGCAGTTTTTTTTGTAAAAGCACTTTTTACCAGCGGTGTTTGGATGGCTACCAGCAGGATGATGATCACAGCCTTAAAGACAGGAACCGCATTTGTATTGACATTCAATGTGGTTAACATAGAGGTCAAGGTCTGTATGGTATACGCTCCGATAATTGATCCCATCATATTAAATTTACCGCCGCCAAGCGAATTGCCACCAAGCGCAACTGCCAGAATAACATCCATTTCGATGCTGGGTACAATGGTATAAGGGTTAACCGTTTGTACTCTGCTTGATTGAACAAAACCGGCGATACCAACACACAACCCTAAAATAACAAAAGAGAGAAATTTAATTAGAGTAGGATTAATACCATTCAGACTGGAGGATTTATCATTGATTCCTACCGCTTTGATGTACAAACCAAGGTTTGTTTTCTTCAGCGCAAGATAGGTTAATGCAACAACCATAATCGTAATAAGAATTGGTGTCGGAATCGGGAATCGAGGAATGAAGTTACCATAATAACCAAACGAAGCTGCTGCCTTGGGTTTAAGTCCCCCCATAGCCATAGAACCAATTGACCGGCCTGCGGTAAAAAGTATAAGTGTAGCTACCATAGGCTGTATATTAAATTTAGAAACAAGAATACCGTTAAATACTCCGCAGGCTATGCCGGCAAGACAACCAAGCAAGAGTGCAACGATAACCGGAGCATGTAATACAGAGGGCTGTGTTTCATTCCCGCACAGAACCCGCATAATCACTCCCCCTACGATTGCAACAGTTGCTCCTACACTGATATCCTGTCCTCTGGATGAAGCTGTAACAAGCGTCATTCCGATGGCAAGAATTACAAGCTCAGTTGAATTATTCAAAATATTAATTAAGTTACCAATCAGTACCGGGTTACCCCCACTGTCTCTTCCCAGGCTAATTCTTAAAAAACCAGGATTGATTAACACATTGATTAGTAAAAGAAGTACAAGAAACGCAATCGGAATAAACAATCTATGTCCGGTTAGCGCTTTTATGGCTGATGCTGAACGATCGGAACTGTGTTTATTATTGTTTTTCGGCATTTTGACCTACACCTCCCGCTATCGTATACATTATTTTATCCTGTGTCATATCATCACCCGTTAATTCCCCGACAACATACAGATCACGCATAACAATCATTTTGGAACAGGTTCGCAGCATTTCTTCAATCTCAGAGGAAATAAAGGTGATACTCATACCTTCCGCAGCAAGTTTCAGTACTAATTTCTGAATTTCCACCTTAGTACCAATATCAATTCCGCGTGTAGGTTCGTCAAGGATCAGATAATCGGGATGCGTAAGCAGCCAACGGGCTAAAATTACTTTTTGTTGATTACCGCCGGACAACGAATTGATTGGTGTATCCGCCGATGCAGTTTTAATTCCCAGCAGACTGATATACTCCTCGGCAAAAGCTTGTGCCTGTGCCTTTGTAAAAGGTTTGAAAAAGCCTTTCATAACCTGCAGCGCCAGAATAATATTTTCACGGACTGATAAGTCACCAATAATACCATCCCGCTTCCGATCCTCGGAGAGATATCCAATTCCTTTCTTCATGGCTTTAATAGGTGCTGTAACATTAACCTCTTCTCCTTTAATTCTAAGCTTACCCTTAATGACTTTATCCGCTCCAAAGATTGCACGTACACACTCACTGCGGCCGGAGCCAAGTAGTCCGGCAAAACCGGTTACTTCCCCTTTGTATGCAGTGAAGTTGAAAGGTTTAATTCCTGAGATACTGGATAATCCTTCTGCTTCTATAATTGTTACTTTTGCATCTTCTCTGCGAGATTCCACTTCGTTGTGCAGCTCAGCCAGATCACCAAGCTCCTTCCCCATCATCTTGGCAACAAGCTCTACCCTGGGTAAGTCCTTAATTTGATATTCTCCGACAAGTTCTCCATTACGTAAAACAGTAATTTTGTCACATAGCTCATAAACTTGATCCAGAAAATGCGTTACAAATATTATACCAACTCCTCTACCCCTAAGCTCTCGCATTAATGCAAATAGCTTGGCAACCTCCTGCTCATCCAGCGATGAAGTGGGTTCATCCAGAATTAAAACCTTGCATTCCATATCAACGGCACGGGCAATCGCCACCATCTGCTGAACTGCAATGGAGCAGTTAGACAATTGCTGCGTCGGT
Organism: Bacillota bacterium; assembly: GCA_023418475.1. Taxonomy (GTDB): domain Bacteria; phylum Bacillota; class Clostridia; order Lachnospirales; family Lachnospiraceae; genus Mobilitalea. Next base: position 63,432 of record JAEZZO010000053.1, on the reverse strand, counting down.
TTAGCCGGAATCTCAAGGCTTTTTAAAATGCTTTCCGCCCTGATAATATTCTTTTTCCAATCAATTAATAAATCATTGCTTCTTCCAATAAACAGATTTTCTGCAACCGTCAAATTTGGGCACAATGTGATTTCCTGGTACACCGTGCTTATTCCAAGCTTTTGAGCATCCTGCGGAGACTTAATAGTAACGGCTTTATCCATACCTTTGATATGAATTTCTCCGGAATCTTTTATATAAACTCCGGTTAAAACCTTTATTAATGTAGACTTTCCAGCTCCGTTTTCACCCATCAGTGCGTGAATTTCACCTTCACATAAAGTAAAATCCACATTCTGTAAAGCACGTACACCGGGAAAGCTTTTATAAATACCTCTCATTGTAAGTACTATGTCCTGCATCGTAGTAATATTCAAACCTCCATTCCGGTACGATATTCGGATAGGATCTTCCTGCCTTTTCATAATCAGATAAATGCGCGGTGCCTGAATCTGCGAACAATACCCATATCCACATACTCGCCACCGCGCATTATGATCACTACCCCACCTTATATGCAATTGAAAACGTTTTTCTAATTAATAAGCACGTGCATCAACAACATCCTTGGTTAAGCTGTCACAGTCAAACATTTTCTCATCAACATAGACATTTTTATCTACCTTTTCGCCATTCTGAAGCTGTTGTATAAGCTTAGCAATACGTGGTCCGTGAAGAGGATTACATTCAACGTCAAGATTAAATTTGCCTGCCAGAACATTCTCAAGTGCCCACTTATTTGCGTCAAAAGAGATAACCTTTACATCACCGCTCTTGCCATATGTAATACCTGCAGCATCCATAGCGGAACATGCACCACGAGCCATATTATCGTTCTCAGCATAGACAACATCAAATTTTGTTCCACCGGCAATCAGATCAGCAACAGCCTGCTTCGCAAGAGTTTCGTCCCAACCCTTCATATTTTGGTTAAATACTATATTCCATCCGTTTGCCTTTGCACCGTCTTCAATTGCCTTGGAACGGCCAAGCTGAGCCGAGGAACCTGTATCACCGCCAAGAACAACTATATTGTTGCTTGCAAGTGCCTGCTTCTTCAACCAATCAACAGCCTTTTTGCCCTCTGATTCGAAATCAGAGCAAACCATTGCAGTGTAAAGATCATCCGGAAGGTCAAGCTTACGGTCTGCCATAATAAAGGGTATTCCGGCTTCCTTTGCAGCCTTTGCCACATCTTCCCAGCCAGCTGATTGAAGTCCTAAGACAACAAGATAGTCAACTTCCTCTTGAATAAGCTGCTGTGCCTGCGAAATTTGTTTTGCATGATCTCCCTCACCAAAAACCATTTTAATATCAAAGCCTGCGTCTTTGAAGGCATCGTTAAAAGATTTCGTGTTAGCGGTACGCCAGTCAGATTCGTTTGCATTCGTTTGTACAACACCAACCGTAATTTTTTTGTCCGATTTACCTGAAGTCGCCGTATCTTTCTTACCACATGCAGCAAGAGAGAATACAAGTGCAATAACAAGTACTAAAGAAACCAATTTCTTCATAGATATCTCCTCCATATTTTTCACTCAAATTAATGAGCTTACTTGTATATACAAGTATAGTAAACTTCAGTGGTAATCAATACGGAAATCGTCCCAGATTTTGTAACTTTTTTTATTGCGTTTTTAGAGCAAAATCTTCTATCGTTGAAATTTCTATGAATATTGTTTGATTTTTTATGATACAAACTAATAAACCCGGCCAATACGATCTTTTGCGGCGTTTTTCGCTTCAAAAACCCTTCCATCCATATAGGAAACCTTATCCACCTTCTCCCCTTTTTTCAACCCTTCTATTATAGAAGCAATCAGCTTACCCTGCAAAGGATTACATTCAATATCTGCATTAATCAATCCCTCTTCCATCAGGTCAAAGGCTTTTGATACAGCATCAAAGGAGATAATTTTGATCCTGCCGTTTTCTCCGCAGGTTAATCCGGCTTCCTGGATGGCATCTATCGCTCCAAAGGTCATATCATCATTTTGCGATACTAACACATCTATATCATCAAACTCCTGTAAATATTTCTCCATTACTTCCTTGCCCTTTGCCTTGGTAAATTCACCGCTTTCATGTGCAAGAATATGCCAGTTTTTATGATTTCGGGCAATATCCTCAAAGCCCTTCGAACGTCCGATTTGGGCCGTTGAATTTACTGTTCCTTCAAGGACAACTATATTTAGAATATCCGTCTTCTGCTCCTTCTCCTTGGCGACTGCTCCCCCAGAGATAGCTTTACTTTCCTGCACTGTTGTTTCTCCGGGCGGAGATTTACTTCTCTGTGCTGCACTTTCGTCTGAGATAGGTTTATTTTCCTGGACTGTTCTTCCCTCCGATGCAGATTTATTTTCTGTTTTTTCTTCAGAAGAAGGTTTACTTCCCTGTAGTACTGTCCCTTTGGGGAAGGATTTACCTGTCTGTACGGTATTCGCATTCTCTTTTTGTTTCTTTATATATTTCTCCAGCCATATGCCTGCTTTTTTGCCTTCTGCATATTTATCCGTCCCCACATAGGCTGCATAAAGATTTTCCTTATTTGTATCAATCATACGGTCTACTATAATAACCGGAATATTTGCTTCCCTGGCCTCCTCAAGCACTGTATCCCATCCGGTTTCTGTTGCCGGGGCAATAACAATATAGTCTACTTCCTGAAAAATGAAGCTTCTCACATCCTTAATCTGATTTTCCTGGCTTTGCCTTCCATTTGCATAGATGAGCGAAAAACCGTTCTTTTTGGAGAGAGCATTTTGAATAGACTTGGTATTTGCTGTCCGCCAGTCTGACTCAGAACCCAGCTGCGAGAAGCCCACAATTATCAAATCAGAATTTCTATCCTGCACATCACTGTAATCTATGTTCTGGAAATTCTTCAAAGGTCTGAGACTACAGCTGGCTAATATAATTAAGCCGGAAAAGATGATCCATAATATGATTTTTATTTTTTTATTCATACTCCACCTCAATTTGTTCACTCTCTGCCAGTCTAGCCGGAATTCTGATAATAATGTCGGTGCCTTCTCCTTTTTGGCTGTGTATCTCCAGCCCATACTGCTTGCCGTAGTTTAGTTTAATGCGCTTGTTGACATTTGCCAGTCCAAAGCCGGTACTCTGCTTACTGCCTGGAAGCTCTACTTCTTTTCTTAATGCAGATAATTCCTCTTCCTTCATCCCTACCCCATTATCAATTACATGAAAGTAGATAACTCCGTCCTTAATTTCGCCTGTGATTGTTATTTTTCCTCTGGCTCTTAGCATCTTAATCCCATGGTATAAAGAATTTTCAATAAGAGGCTGCAGCGTCAGCTTCAAAATTTGATAGCAGTGCAGCTCCTTCGGAATTACAATTTCATAATCGAGAATATCCTTATAGCGGGACTGCTGTATCTGAAGATAACTGTTGATATGTATTTCCTCTTCTCGTATTGTAATAAAATCCCTTCCTTTGCTGACAACGATTCTAAAAAATTCAGAAAGAGCTACCACAATATCGATTGCTTCTTTATTCTTGTTTCCTTCAATCAACCAGATAATGGTATCTAATGTATTATATAAAAAATGTGGATTTATCTGTGTTTGTAAAAGCTTTGATTCCATATGTCTTAAATTTTCCTGCTCCAACCGGATACTTTTGACCTGCTGCTCCAATTTATAAGCCATATCGTTAAAGCTGTCTGATAGAATTTTCAGCTCATCCTTATTCTCACAGGTTGTCCTTGTTGTAAAATCCCCCTTTGCAACCATAGCCGTCTTATCGCACAGCATCCTTAGTGGAGTTGTGATACTGTCCGTTACAAGGATGTTAACAAGAACCGATGCCATAATGATAGAAGTTAATGCAATAATAATTGTCACAATCACATCCGTAACCTGATCATTCAGGCTCTTCCTGATGGCTTCAAAATTCTGAGTTTCATAATAGATGTAATATTGAATTTCTTCCTGAAACAGCTCTGTCAGAATATAAACATCTGATTCCAGCATCTTTATATTTTCTTCGTAATGACCTTCCTGCTTCAGATTGTCACGTATTTCATTGATTCGATCCTCAAGAGTATTCAGATTATGCAAAATACGTTTGATCCAGTCCAGGCTTTCTCTGCTGGAGGTTATCTTCTGGAGATTAGTAAAATTATCCCTGGCAGACTTTATCAGCTGATAAGGATTTTTCAAATCACTGCTGTCATTAATGGATTCAAAGGTTTCTGCCTCTACTACAATTTTATACATACTTTCATCCATTTCCTCTTTAAAATTAAGGTTATAATTATTCGCAGAGGTAATTCTTCGTACAATCGTATCATATGCCGTACTATAGCTATGCAGCGCCGCTATCTGGTAAATTGAGAGTATAATCATCGGTACGATAATAACAGCAGCTACCAGGAAGAGCTTCCATCTTAATGGGTATTTGATTGGTTTCGCGTTACTATTTTTTATCATTCTCCATCCTTCCATATTATGCCGCAATGCGGCATTTAATAGTTGGTAAAGAATCTTTGAATGGGCACCGCTGTGCTCATTCAAAGATTCTTTCGTGTGAAGATACTTTTTCTTCACACTGCCCTTGGAGTCTGTATTCTGATGGTGTACAGTTTTGTGTTTTTTTAAATATGTAGCTGAAATAATGTGAATCCTGATATCCTACCAAAAAACCTATTTCCGTTATTCTTCGGCTGGAACATCTTAAATAATCCTTTGCCTTCTCCATACGGATATCCGTTAGGTACTCAATAAAGGTCTTTCCGGTTTCCTGATTAAAAAGCAGACTGAAATAATTAGGACTGACATTTACCGTTGATGCAACCATATCCAATGTAAGTCCGCTCATAGCAAATTTATGATTCATATATTCTTTTGCCTGTTCAATCAGAACCGCATATCGTTTCTGACTATTTTTATTTCGCAGATCAATTGCTTCCTTCAGGATTGATTTATAAAATTCGTTGACCTCAAAGCCGGTAGGTTGATCGATAATTCGATTCATACTCTTAAGGCTGTTATCTATTTTTTCTTTTGGGTAATTTAAAGTTTTTAGAAATTTTATGATGGCAGAATATCCATCCATTATAATATAATGCCAAAAAAGAGTGGAATTCATAGCTTTAGAACCGAAACCATCAAAATAGCTGTCTACGAATTCATCGACATCATGAATAGTCCCTCTCTTGAGAAAATCTTCCAGCAGATTTCTGTCCAGTTTTTCAAGATTTAATTCACTGACATTAATCCCGCTCTCAATTTGAGACCGGATGTTATGCACATCGTCAGAGGATAAGAACTGGTCCCAGTTTACAAAATAGCGCAAGGAAAAGGCCTTGTTCGCATCAAGATATGACTGCTGTATGTCGCGAATGCGGTGGACATTGCGGCCTAGTCCTCCAAAATAATGTACCCTGTCCTTGCATACTTGAATTAACAGGTTACGAAGTTCTTGTGTCAATGCATTTATCTGTAATTCATTCTCGCCCAGAAGAATAAAAGCCCACCCATCCATTCCGCGTTCAAATACTTTAATATCAGGAAACCCCTTAAGAGCATTGACCATTTCGGTTTCACACTGTACTATCTCATTCGAATATTCGTACATGTCCTCCTCTACCTTAAATTGAAACAGTAACACGCTAAAAACACTTGCCACCATATTGATGCCAAGTTCTTCTTCCTGTTCAATTATTTGCGAAAGAGACATTTTTCCGCTAACTAATGCATGAAAGAAATCCTTTCTTTTTTCTCCCTGCTTCTGATAAACCAGCAGCTGGTATTGCTCCAGTATCTGTTTTTCCTTCCGTTCCTTTTGAATTGCTGCCGCTGCATTTTTTACTGCTGCCACTAATTTGACAGAGGTAATTGGCTTCAACAGATATTCACTGACCCCAATATCGATTGCCTGTTGTGCATATCCAAAATCACTGTATCCGCTAATAATAATGATTTTAAGCTGCGGCATTTCTTTTTTTAATAATTTACTTAATAAGAGACCATCCATGAATGGCATTTTTATATCAGTAATCAAAATATCCGGCTGTTCTCTGAGAATCATCGGATATGCCAATTCGCCATCACTTTCATCTCCTACAATCTTAAATCCCTCTTCTTCCCAATGTATATTATTTTTAATCCCTTCCCGTATTACAATTTCATCCTCCACCAAAAAAACCTTATACATATTTCCCCCCAAATCTTTTCTTAAGATTTGAGTGTCAAATTCTCACGTTGATTTTTCAGCACCTTGGTTCATATAAACCCGCGTGAGAATTAGACAGCCTCCGGCGGATGCACACTCGCTTTGCTCGGCGCGTTTATATAATAAAAGCTTAAAATACATTCGCTGGATGGATATGGGTGCACTCATACCCACCCCATAACCTAAATCAGGCTTTGGCACTCGAATCATTATAATATATAAAAAGCTTCTGTTTTAATAATCAGGTCGGTCATATGGAGTTTACTTGTTTGATTTACAATCAATAATACCTTTATTATACTATACATTTGGTAATTTTGTATATTTTTATAAAATAATTATTATAATTATTATCTTAATTCATTTTAAAATATATTGTGCGATTTAAGTGTTAAAATCAGGCTTTAGACACTATTCTTCGTAATCATGTACCCGAAGTATGAGGAGTATCCTTTTTCAATTCAAACCAAAAGGTAGCACCTTTTCCAAGCTCACTATTAACTCCATATGGCATTTGCTGTAATTCCATAATGCTTTTTACAATTGCAAGACCCAGCCCTGTACCTTTTACCTTTTTCCCATCGGTTCGTTTTCCCCTGTAATAACGCTCAAAGATATGTTCCAGATCTTCTTGGGATATTCCCTCGCCATGATCTGTTACCTCTATTCTCACACGGTTAAGATTTTGTTTTACTGTAATCTCAACCATATCGCCCACATTGCTATGTCGGAAAGCATTGTCAATTAAGTTATATAAGACCTGTTCTATCTTCTTCTGATCACCTAAAAGATTCTCCTGCAAACCCATTGCTTTATCTATCTGAAAGCTTTTTGCTTCCTCCTGTATTTCATAGTGTGTTTTCATTTTCATGAGCATTTCCTTTAGGGAAAAGGATTCAATCTGCAAGGGCTGGGTTCCTGACTGCAGCTGTGACAGATTTAATATATCCTCTACAATATTACTTAACCGCTCTGTTTCCTCAACAATAATAGCAAGATGCTTTTTTCGTTTATCCGGATTCTCTCCGGTGACATCTCTTAACGTTTCAGCATAACCTCGAATTAAGGTTAACGGTGTCCTAAGCTCGTGCGATACATTTGCAATTATCTCCTTTTGAAGAACTTCATTTTTCATTAATGCATCACCCATTTCATTCATACGCTTTGCTAGCTGACCAATTTCATCATCTTCCATGTCATTTATTCTAGTTAAAAATTGGCCTGATGTATAGCTTTCTGCTTGTTTACTGATCATTAATATCGGAGCTGTAAACCTTTTGGAAAGGTGATATGATAAAAATATGGAAACAAAAAGCAGAATACCTATAATAAAAATCAGCTGTTTTTTCAGCAAATCTGCGGTATCCTCTACAGCAGCCATAGGCATTGTTACAAGCATTGCCCCTAGCATTTTATTATTACTTTTAATTGGTAAACCGATAATCATAAATTGATATCCAAATTTCGGATGAATAACTTTTTGATTGTATTCCTTCCCCATAAGGGCATTTTCAACAGCAATAGCAGCGGCTTCCTTCATAATTCCCGGAATTGCCTTATTATAACCAGAGGATCCCCGGTAGATAATTTTATATGATGTATCAATTACTTCTACCGTCAATTGTTTTTTATATATATAATCATCTGTTTGACTAATAAGCTTATCTGTGATATTCAGTTCACCTGTATCCTCTGTCGTCCCAATTTCTTTGATTATCTTATAAGCATTATTTGTAATTTCGTTCACTTCTAAAAAGGAATAAAATTTTTCCAGAAATACAATCTGAAATAGCCATAATAACAGAATGATTGTGCCTACCAAAACCATCATTCCAAGCCAGAGCTTTACCCGAATGCTCTTCATCCATTTACCCCCGCTTCAAATTTATACCCAATCCCCCAGACAGTTAAAATCCATTTTCTATATTTACCAAGGCTTATCCTCAGCATTTTAATATGTGAATCCACTGTTCTTACATCGCCGATAAATTCATATCCCCACACCAGATTTAGAAGCTGCTCTCTTGAATATACCTTTCCCGGATGGTTTACAAAAAAATTAAACAAGTCATATTCTTTGGGTGTCATGTCAATTAATTTTTTTTCTATAAAAACATTTCTGGCATCAAAATCTATAAGAAGCTCTGCTATTTGCATTTGATTATGTTTTGCCTCCTCCATAGGAATATTACTCCTTGAAAGAATTGCCCTCATCCTTGCCAGCAATTCTTTCGGGCTGAAGGGTTTTACAATATAATCATCTATTCCCAGTTCAAATCCAAATAGTTTGTCATATTCTTCTCCTCTCGCTGTTAACATTATAATAGGCACACGCGATAATGCCCGAATTTCCCGGCAAACCTTCCAGCCATCCATTTTGGGAAGCATTACGTCTAAAATGATAAGCGCTATATCCCTATTTTTAAATTTATTGATAGCATCTACCCCATCGACAGCCTCAATCACTTCGAAATCCTCCGGCAACAGATATTCTTTTATAATATCACGTATTCCTTGCTCATCATCAACCACCAGAATTAATCTCTTGTCCATATTTTTTCTCCATTTCTGCACTGCATTTTGTGTATCTTAAGATTGTGTAATAACTTTCATACCCATAACCTGAAAAAGTCTGACTTCAAAATAATAACTTGAAACCAGACTTTCATTTATTTTAACTTTTTTCCTATCTCAAAACTACTGTATTGTTAATTGTAACAATACAGTAAATTTTTTTCTGTAACGATGTTACATAACATATCTAATTATATGATTCAATTGTCAAAAGCCTGATCCAGGTTATGTAAATGAATATGAGTGGATATATTCATCCAGCAAATCATTTTTCGGCTTTTGGCATTCGAAGCATTATATTTGTTATGGGTGGGTATAAGTATTACCTTAATGCTTCCTTCATGCTTTCGAAATTATATTCCGGTAATATGCTTTCCCTATTTTTTATCTGCCAAATCCATTGCCCATACCACAACCAGCTCCTCTGCCACGAGAAGTACCGGCGCATGCACCAGAACCTGTACCACATCCCTGTCCTCTGGAACCTCTGCCTATACCTGTACCATCACAGGTTGCCTGTGCTTCTTTAATCGAATTATAAATTGCATCCGCTCTCTCCTGTGACAATGTTCCATCTTTTACTCTTTGATCCAGATAAACTTTTTTTTGCTCCAGTACCTGCGCTTGAAATTCTTCAAGCTTTCCCGCATCCTTTGCAATCGTACCATATGTCTTTCCTTCCGCTCTTTCTGACGTAATCTGATCTGTTGTCTTACCGGTAAGTTCAGATACTATCTCTGCGGGAGTTTTAAAGGATGCTGCAAATGCAGTTCCTACAGAACCCAATACAAACAGTGCGGTAATAAAAACGGTCATCTTCACTAATCTTTTCATGTGCTTCACACTCCTAAATTTATTTTTTTGCATCTATCTTGCAATTTAATAATACAAAAAATTTATGATAGAAGTATGATAGAAGATTGATAGAAGATTAAAAGATTACACTGTAGATCTACCAATCAGTTTCACTTAAGCAACTACTCTTTCGAGAGACAGTCCTATTTCAATTATTACAGTTTAAAATTTTCTACAAGCTCAACTAAGTTATCAGAACTCTTCTTTGAATTATCAGCCTGTTTCATTACCTGTTCCGCTTTTTCTAAAACCATGCCTGATTTACCCGCAATCAGAGTGGTTCCTTGTGCACCCTCATTAGCAGCTATTGCAACCTCATTTATTGTCTTAAGCATTCCTTGTACAGACGCTGCCAGCTCCTGTGCAGTCGCGCTAAAATCAGTTACCAATCCATCAACAAATTCCGCATCCTTATTATATTGATTACTAATATCAACGAAAGTAGCATAATCCTTAAGGACTTGGTTATCCAAAAACTCCAATACATAGCCTGCATTGGCAGAAAGTTTTTCTACAGCTTCAATAACCGTTTCAGTAACCTTCTGGATGCTATTTACTGCTGATTTGGAATTCTCTGCCAGCTTTTTGATCTCCTCTGCTACAATCGCAAAGCCTTTTCCGGTTTCTCCTGCTCTTGCCGCTTCAATTGATGCGTTCAGTGCCAATAAATTTGTCTGCGTGGTTATCTGTAGAATGGTATCAGACAACATAATTATATTTTTAACTGCTTTGGATTGTTCAATTGCATCTTGCAGTTTCTGCTGTGTATCCTTACATATTAATTTTGCTTCTTCTTCTGATTTAACAGCATTCTGTCTGATAATATTGGCTCTTGTACTTATTTTACCGGCCGAAATGGCGCCTTCCTGTGCCTTTGTTGAAATGGTTTCAATCGCTGCATCTATACTCATAGCCGATGCGTTCATTTCTTGTGAGGATGCTGCCGTTTCCTCCATGCTAGCCGACAATTCTTCCGTAGTTTTGGATACTTCCTCGATTTGAGAAGTCAATTGCTGCATTTCATCACCTGTTATTGCAACTGATCTTGCCACTAGATCTGACTCATGAATGACTCCCGATACAACCTTCTTCACAGATTGCTGCATGAGATTCATTGCTTTTGCTAACGTGCCAATTTCATCCTTTGCTTTCAAAAACTTTTGTGAAACCTCTGATGTAAAGTCTCCTGTAGAGATTGTCATCATTTGCTCGGAGATAAGCTTAACGGGCGTGACAATATTACGCGCTACTATAAATAACAAACCTAAGCCTATTACAAGAAAAATAATACTAAAAACAAGAAAGGTTAACTTCATGGCATTCAGTCTGGTGAATATTTCGGCTTTGGGAGCTGCTACTGCTAAGGACCAGTTTGTTCCTTCCACCGGTGTATATCCCAAATATTTATATATACCATTATATTTATATTCTCCTACGCCTGTATTGCCTTCCATCATCTTCTGCTCCAAGCCTGCCAGCGATTTCAGCTCAGGATTATTTTTTACATTATCAATATCATTATCTCCTTTTTTAACCAATTCCTTGTTATTATGTGCCACCTTAGTCCCCATATTATTAATCATGAATGCTTTACCGGATTTTCCAAAGGTAATACTATCTGTAAGCGCACTCAAGCTTAATCCATCACAAACAGCATATAAAACTCTTATTACTTTTCGATTATCGTCTTTTATAGGCACTGCATAATACGTTTTCATTTCACTCGAATCTTTTATAAGAATCGGGTCGGAGACATAGTTTTTTCCCTCTAAAGCTGCCTGAAAAAAATCCTTATCCTTTATATTTATATCACTGCCGATAACTATCCCATCCTGCCCGGCTATCCCAATTTCCAAATAAGCGTTTCGTTTTGCTTCGTTTAAAAGTATCTCTTTCGCCTGTTCACCGTCCGTAATATTTGTCTCTTTCATTACCTTTAACGCTGCAATTGCACCTAATGAACTAAACTTAGACTGAACTTGTGCCGATATCCTTCCGGCTCCTTGTTTTGCTAAATCAGTTAAGCTTTCATTCACCTGTAAGGTTAACATATTTGCAGCATTTCTGTAAGATATAATTCCCAGTCCAATACACATGACAGACAGTAGAATGCCTATCATTAGAATCATTTTGGATTTGATACTTTTCATGTGTTTCCTCCTTTGTATAATAAATGACTGTTTCAAGTATTATCTATATTAAGGCTTATTAAATTATATTATAAGCCATTTCAAATCTACGACTACCTCATTTAAACTGTATTTTTGCTGTTTTCTATCATATAGAAGCTTCTTATTCCATACTATTTCAACTATATTAATCTGATTTTACCATTTAACAAATATATTGTATACCTCCTTTATCTATGAAAATTAAATAGTAAATATTTAGAAATATAGAGTTTATTCCTTCCCTGTCAGCAAGAACAAAAGTGTGCTTCGCACACTCTATCAATCATTCATCCATCCTGCACAACTTTTGTTCCGCGCGCTTAGCTGCGCATCCCCTGGAGGGTTTTTATTACATAGGACGAACTTTCCTATGTAATAAAAAATGATTATCCTATTAAGTTCAAATCTAGGATAATCATTTTTTTATTAATTGGGTAAACATTCATTACACCCTACGTTTCCTGTTAAATTGTTAATAGCAGCTTCCTTCTATTCTTATTCGGATGTATTTCCACTGACGGTTGACGCCATTACCTCTGCCACGTCCACTACTTTGGGAGCCTCCAGAGTAAGTTCTTCATTATCTGCGATTTCATTCGGGTCCGGACCTTGCTTTGTATCCTTCTTATCCTCCCACAAAGAATCATATTCCTCATTGTGCTTGCGCTCATTCATCATAGCCATGTTCTTTGCCGACATATACAATACCATGCTGTATTCCATGAGTTTCTGCTCATCTGTAACAGGTACCCTTCCGCCCTTAGAGATCCTTCTTGCGACCTCCATTAATTTTGCAACATCCTGAACCTGTTCAGACATTAGATCCCCTTGCTGCTTTGATACCTGCGCATTATAGTAACCGGAACGGATATACATGAGCTGATCCATGAAATCCTGGTATTCATCACACTTTTGTGAAACGGCATGATAGGATAGTTCTAAAGTGACTTTTTCCCCGGAAAGCACCTCCTTTCCATTCGGATTAGCTGCACTTTTCGCCTCCAGCTCTTTCTTCTTTTTCGCGAGTGACAGTTTCTGCTCCCAGTAATTATGCAGCTGTGTAGAGTAAATTTGTCTTGCTTCACCTATTTTCAAATCATCACCTCCTTGATCTATTGATAAGTTTTCTTTCCTATATTGTTCTTTTAAATTATATCGACACATATGGAAAAATTATTAATTTTCTTTGGTTAAACTTAAAAAATTACAAATTCATTTTATCGTGCTCTTGTTTATCCCATAAAACTTAGACTTTTATAAAAGAAAGCAAAAAAATGATTATCCTGTTTTCTCAATAAACGCAGGATAATCATTTCATTTCTTTACTAATTCTGATTTAATCCACCTTCTTTTTATGAAAGCATCCAACTTCCCGGATAAAATCTTTTTTGGCTAATACTCCTCTCTTCTTCTCCCGAATTCAGGAGATTCTATCCACCATTCTGCATTCTGCAACAGGCGGCTCATCTCTTCAAAAGCTTCCATATGTTCCTTTTCCTGTTGTATCAGATATTGGTATAATTTTTTGTCCTCATCCTTTTCTGCATCAGCTAAAAGTGTTTCATATAAGTCAACACTCTTTTGCTCCATTTCACTAACAATTCTATAGAAATCTAATTGACTCGGATAATTACTTCCTTCTACCTCAATTCCCTTCGAACCGGTATATACATTCTTGGCAGTATCAAGAAAATCGGATTCAGGCAAATCATAGGCTAATTGTTTTTTCTTATTTTCCAGTATCAGGGCGTGCTTCTTCTCTTCCTGTGCCAGTAAATTACAAACTATGTACAATCCATTCTCTTTATTAAGTTCTGCCTTTTCTCTATAATACTTTTCGCCGTCATATTCCATTTTAATTGCGTAATCCAGAGTATTCATACTATTCCCTCCTCTTATTCCTCTTTATCAAATTATTGTAATAGATAAAATTTCAGCAGGTACAAATTCATTATCTTTCTTTGCACCTGCCTAATTTATTTTATAATACAAGAGTTGCAGGTGTATAAATCCGTGCTGCCAGTTCTGAATCAATCAGATAGAGCCCTTTTGCATCGTTTCCGAACAGATCAAATCTTTTAATCAATTCTTCGGTATTCTTCTCTTCTTCACCCTGCTCCTTTACAAACCAGTCAAGAAATTGCATGGTACGAAAGTCCTTATTCTCATAAGCAAAAGCATATATATTATTAATCGATTCCGTTACTTTGAGTTCGTGCTCAAATGCAGCGTGTAGCGGTTCACGAAAATCATGAAAAGGCATATCAGATGCTTTTATATCCTGCAAAACTACTTTTTCATTATTATTCAGCAGATATTTCATAAATAACATGGCATGGTCTTTTTCTTCCTGCGTCTGAACATAAAACCAATTGCTAAAGCCATTCAGATTCTGGTCTGTATAATAGCTGTAAATGTCCAGGTAAAAATATGCAGAATACAATTCCTTGTTAATTTGCTTGTTCAGCAGGGAAACTAATTCTTTGTTAAGCATTTTTATTCATCTCCTTTTCTATATTTACTGATAAGATTCGAATTTCAAAAGACTAAAAATGATTTACCGGATGAATATATATGCATTCATTTTCATCTGCATAACCTGGATTAGGCTTTTGACAATCGAATCCTGATAGGTAATTGCGAAACGCAAGAATAATATTAATTGTATTTTTCGCAATTGTCTGATTTACTGATGTTAAGTAATCAAAATAACAGAAAATTGTGTTGCCTATTTTTGTATATACAATCGGATAACTTATTGTATTACAGTTATCCGATTGCTACAAAAGCAGATCATATTATTTCTATTCGTAGCTGGTCTTCCGGTTATTATCTGCTATATCAATCTTAAAAGTCTGTTTTCCAAAGACCATGAAGATTGCAGTATGCATAAACTTCGCCTGCTTTTGCATCATTAAATTCAGCTTTCGCTTCCTCTCCAGGATTTAAGAATTTAAATTCTACCTTACCTTCAGCCACAAGTGCGATCCACTCAATAGAATGCTCCGGAAGCATAGGGTGTAATATTGAACCAACTGTAACCTTGATCTTGTCATTTTCTCTTAAAACAACCGGTACATGCTTCTCATTAGATGCATCCGTCGAATTTGCTTCCAGCTTTGTCATGGGCTTACCACAGCAATTTAAAGTTCCGCCGCCCTTCTTAATTAAAGCAACAATATTTCCACAACTTTCACAACGATAAAAATTAATCATAGACATTTTAAATCCCCCTTTATTTGATAATTCTATTAATATAAATTTAAAACTTTTAAAATAGTAATTATTATTGTTATTATTATAATATAGTATCTTTATTCTTTTGTCAACACAATTTAATATATTTTTTATTGTCATAAAATAGATAGCTGCTCGTTTTAAAGCAGTTCGTACTAAAGTAAAGTACAGACGGTCATTCTGTTTTCAAGGTGCTGTTCACCGATGAACTATCTCCCGTCTACACTTTTTTTTCTGTCTGTGCCGTATATCCGAAGGGTAGGAAATCAGCCTGGATAACTCCCTATTTCCAGGCTCTCAGAATTATGATAGAATAGAAGAAACAGACTCGAAAATTAGATTTTGTAAGAGGAAGGTGCTACATTGAAACATGGAGATTGGAATATAGAATGTTATGACTATGAACAATGGAGATCCATTTTGAGAGAGGAATTAGCTTCTGCAACCGCATATGAAATCCACTGTTGGAATGAGGAAAGCGAGTGGATTAAAATTGCTTTGCAGTATGGATACAAAAAAGAATTTGATTGGAGCTACGGAACGGTTATTGTCGGAGTTGTAAATCCTGAATTTGTAAAATTGATTTTAGGATTACCAAAGCCGAAAGATATTGATATTTATAACAAAATGACACCGTTTTTCTCAATCTTTTTAGATACAGGTTTTAGTTCAGAGCATTACGGAACTGAACTCACGAAAATCTAATCCTTACTTATTGTTAATACCCTAATTTATAGTATTTATGGTAATATCTCAATTAATTTTGATAAATATTTACAGCTCTATCACCCGGTCGCAAAGTGCAAACGAACTATCCCGATGCGCAACGACAATGATAGTTCTGTCGCGACCGATACTTTTGATTGCATCTTGTATGATATTTTCACTATACTGATCAAGAGCACTGGTAGCTTCATCAAAAATGAAGATACCTGCATCACGAAGAAATAATCTTGCAAGAACGATGCGCTGTTTCTGACCGCCGGACAGCTTAATGCCACGTTCGCCTATTACCGTTTCAAACCCGTCTGGCAAGGAACTTACAAAGTCATATAGGAATGCCTTTTGACAGGCAGCTATAAGCTCCTCCTCCGTAGCGTTACTCTTACCATAGTACAGATTTTCACGGATGCTAGCATGAAAAAGCGTGTTTTCCTGCATGACAAAGCCAATTCTACGGTGTATTGTATCAAGAGAAAGTTTCCTGATATCATAGCCGGAAAACAGCACATTTCCTTCTGATGGTTGTAGCATACCTGTCATTAGCTTAAGAACCGTTGTCTTTCCCGCTCCGCTTTTTCCTTTCAAGCCAACCCTCTCACCATTGTAGATATGGAAGCTGAGGTTTTCAATTATACATTGTTTTGAGCCTGGATATGCAAATGTAACCTTCTGAAACTCAATACTGTTTTCTGTTCCAAATGACTGTATCCCCCGTTTGCGGTATGGTACACGGGCAAGCTCCTCCAGCATCCGCTTACTCTGCGGCAGGGCTGTTAACAATTCTGCGTCTGTTTGAGATACCGTTTTAATAGAATTCGAGAGAATTCCATAGTACTGCATAAATACAAGTAATGAGGCAATCTCAAAATGTTTTCTGATAATTAGCAGTCCTCCCAGGAAATAAAGTGAAAACTGCATTAAAAATTCATCCTTAATTTTAGGAATTACCAATACTCGGATAACCCAATAGTTGATCCAATGTCCAAAGAAAATAGCATAGCTATGGATATATCGTACAAATTGCCGTTCCTCCTGTTTCTGGAGATTTAATGCCTTGATTTCCCTCCAGCCCTGCACTGAGGCATGCAGCCAGCTCGACATATTTTGGTCATTTTTTCTCTGCTTATCTAAAATAACTGCCTCTCGTTTTGCAATGCTATGATCCGCACAAAAAGTCAAGGGTATTACGATGCATGAGAAAAGAGCAAGCCGCCACTCCAGCTGAAAAAGTAAAACAGCGGTTAGAATAAATGTTATATACGACAGAATATAATCGACCGTCTGCGCTGCTGCATAAGAGCTTATACAGACGATATCATCGTCCATGCGCATTTTCATATCGCCGACACTCTGATGGTCATAATCGTGAAAATCCCAACGGAAGAAACCATGCAGGATTTTCATCTTTACGCGGAAAGTAACTCTGTTTACCAATCGGTTTACGTTGTAATTTTTCAAATATGACATGCCCCAATTGATTGTAAAGATTGATATATAACCTAAAGAAACATTTATCATGACTGAAAGATCCTGCTTTAATACCACCCGATTGATAAACATTTTATAGAATAATGGCTGCACAAAGCTAAGCAGCATAACAATGATACCTATCAGAAAATTGAATAATAAAAAACGTTTTACTCCGTATGCAAAAGGTTTCAGAGCACAGAGAACCTTAAGTCGGTATTTCATTTTGTGATACATGCACCTTCACCTCCTGTAATGCAAACAACTTTCTGAATGCTTCACCATGTTTTTTCAATTCGATAGGTCTGCCGATTTCAACAACCTGCCCATTTTCAATCACAGCTGCCCTATCGCAAAGCATTACTGAGCTTTGGCGGTGGGCGATTATTATAGACGTACGTCCGAAAAGTACGGTATCCCATGCTTCATGAATTTGTCTCTCCGTCTCCCCATCGAGAGAAGAGGTTGCTTCATCAAAGATAATGATGGAAGGATTCTTCAGATAAATACGTGCAATTGCCAACCTTTGCTTTTGTCCCCCCGATAAGCCTACTCCTGTGCTGCCAATCACCGTATGGATGCCTTCCGGCAATTCTGCTATATGTTCCCATATTCCGGCCTTTTGCAATACAACAACAATTTCCTGATCTGTGGCACCTGGTTTACCAAGCAGCAGATTATCCTTAATGCTGCCATCATAAAGAAGTATATCCTGAGAAATTATTCCGATCTTTTTACGGATAGATTTCAGACTGCAATCCATGATATTTTGTCCGTCTATGGCAATGTTACCCCTTTGCGGAGAATAAAATCCTAGCAGCATGTATGCGAAGGTTGTCTTACCGCACCCGCTTTTACCACATAGGGCAAATCTTTCCCCTGGTTTTATATGAAGATTGAAATTTTGCAGAATATTAGTCCCTGTTACATAAGAGAAGGTTATATGCCTTACAAAGATTTCACCATCCTGGATTATCAGTTCATTTTTGCCTGGCCAGCTTTCCTCCGTCGGAGCCTGCATGAAATCATAAATACGTTGTATATAGCCTATACGGTTTTGCGCATCCAGATAGGAATGGCTTATTGTTTTTACCTGATCTGTCAGTGCAGCAAAGTAGGTCATAACCACTGTAAGCAGTCCTATGGTCATATCCTGCCGGCTAGCCAGATAGGCAGTAAGTGCATAAATACTAAGCTGAATCATGAGATTCGTACCATCAATAATATTTTGCGCAGTTATTGTTGATACTCCGGCTTTGATCGTAACATTAAAAAGTGCTCTGTGCCTTGTTGTAACATCGCGATTTACTTTTCCTGCCGCACCAAGCAGACGGATATCCAAAATGGCAGCAAAAACCTCATAGATATAACTTATATAACCGCCATAATATTCCCTCTGTTCATCAGAATACTCACGAATTGCCTTGCCAAAGCGGGCATTGATTAATACCGAGAGAGGCACTGCCATAATCATTAAAAGTCCAATCCATGGATTGATACGAAAGATATAAACTGTTATTAATACTAGATTAATGCAGCCATTCGTAATGTGAATGACATTCCTTATAATAAAATGCATGCACTCACGGGCGTAATTTTCTATTATACTGATGATATCTCCTGTTTTGGCACCGGACATAAACTCTGCATTTGTCTTTTGAAGATGGCTAAAAATATCTCTCTGTATATCATAGACATACATACTCATTAAATATTGATGTTGTGCATAAATCAGAAAATATAATACACAGGAAAAAATGGACATGATGGCAAAGACCACGCTTATTCGCAGAAATAGATTAAGATTTTGATGATATACAATTTCATCAATCATCAGGCCGGAAAGGATTGGCATTACAATGCCGAGCAGCATGTCAAAAAACCAACCAAAGTAAAACATAATAAAGTTTTTCTTATAGCGTTTTATGTACTTTGAAAGAAATTGTATTGCACTGAAATAGTCTAATTTTTTCATAAACCTTTTCCGCCCTCAATGAAAATCATATGCAGCAAAGAATAGCTGCCTGAATCCGTCTCTATTATCGTGGTTAAAGTCAGATACAAGAAGATACCTACACCGAATAAAAGTATTACATAAAAAAACAAAGGTCTTTTCGTAACCAAATGAAGGTACCTGGAACTAAGTGATCTTTTTTTCATTTAAAAATCCCCTCTCGTATTGTTTTGGTAATACCGTTTCATCATCAGCAAGTTTAGTAATTGTAACCTGCCCGGCTACATGTTACAATAAAGTTTATCAAGAGATTAACTATACTATTTGCAATTGAGGTGAAAAAGATGCCGCAAAATGACCGTCATAGAACGAGAATTGTTCCAATTGAATTTGAGACGCTCGAGAGCCTGAAAACCCTGTCTCTGGCAGAGCGTATGAGCATTACTCTTATCACAAATGGGAAAGTAAGTCTTTTCCTTAATGGAAAATCTGTCATACTGACTGCTCCCTGTGTCCTGCTTCTCTCTCAGTACGATACTGTCAAGCAGATCGAAACAGCACACCTTGCTGCAAAAACCTTTCACTTTCATCCTGTTTTTATTAATTCTGCTATGACCTTTGAACACCTGAAAGCCAATGATTTTATTGAATTAGAGGACGAACATGATCGTAATATGATGAATTTGTTTCTGAAGCGGGATGAATACTATGAAGGTATGATGGATCTTCCTCCATCGACCTATCTTAGAATATCTGAATGGCTCAGTATTATGGGAACAGAGGTTTCTGCCCAGAGCGACGGATATTGGACGTGCCGCATCAGACGCTATCTTCTACAGACTCTCTATTTGCTCGATGACATTTATATGCAGAGAGAAACTCCATATGTAGTTAAGCACCAGAAATCTCCTGTCGATATTCTACTCGAATACATTCACATCAATTATTCAAATAATATTTCTCTTGATGATCTATGCAGGCTGGTTCATATAAACCGCACTACGCTCAACCGGAAATTTAAAGAGAAGGTTGGATATACCGTAATGGACTATCTGCTTAAGCATCGGATTAAGATAGCATGTGAAACGCTTACGCATACAAATCTCAGTATTGCAGAAATCGCAGAGGCGGTAGGCTTTCAGTATGATACCTATTTTATAAAGCAGTTCTCGTTAAAAATGGGACAAACTCCGACAGAATACCGGCATAATAGCTGGGATGAAAAGAAAAAGCGAAAGAGTATAAATTGAATGCAGTAGCGAAGTTTCACTATGTAGGGTGCAACTTCTGCTACTGCATTTTATTATTATAGTTTAAGCATTCAGCAAATGGGAGTTTACAAATGCGAATGGAATACTAATGAAAATCAGTTATTTATTCTCTTGACTATCATCCGTATTAGTTCTATAATACAGTTACGAACCGTATCAATCTAATAATACAGTTTTATATAAATAAGATGGGAGGATGGGCCTTGATCTCATTCGAAAAATTCATATTGGAGGATGGCATTCCTATCTATATGCAAATTATGCGTCATATCAAACAGGGAATCGTGTCTGGCAGTATACAAAATGGAGATGAGATGCCCTCACGCCGAACCCTTTCGGTATTATTAGGAGTGAATCCCAACACCGTGCAGAAGGCCTATCATCTGCTGGAGGAAGAAAACATAATAGCGTCTCATTCCGGAGCAATAAGTTATATTATTCTTGAGGAAGCAAAGGTTGAAACACTCCGAAGGCAATTGCTGGAGAATGATGTGAGCGCAATTATTAACAACATGAAGAAAACGGGCATCTCCAAAGAGGAGGCCCTCTTGTTAATCAGCACATTATGGGAATAATAGGGGGAAAAAAGTAGCGAAGAAATGAGGAACTATATGAAGCAACATTTATCCGTCCTGGAACTGGCTGCAAGAACCACCTTATACAAATATCTGTGTCTGCTTGTAATAATGGCTGCCACTGAGATTGCACTGTTTACTATGGCACTGAGAAAAATGATAACAGGAGCACCAATTAGCCTCGAACAACTAATAAACGAGAGTCACATTAACATCGTGTGTGGCACATGTTTTTTAATACTATGTACATTATTAAGTATGACCGGCTGTGAGACGGGAAGCAGGTTGCGCTATACCCTGCAAAGGCTATCCGTATCAGAGAAAGCCTCTGCCTTTTGGTGGGCGGGTTATAATGCCGTCTGCTTCCTTCTGTTCTGGGCAGCTCAGGTTATGATTGCTCTACTTCTTTGCAGGCTCTATGTAAGGCAGATAGATCCGGTATATGTAAGTGATCAAACGATTTTTTTAGCGTTTTATCGAAACGATTTTCTGCACAGTTTATTGCCATTGGAGGAAATCAGCCGGTATATCCGTAATGGTATACTGATACTGTTCCTTGGCCTTTGTTGCTCCTGTTTCTCCTATCGGCTTAGGCACGATGAAAAAGGAATTGCTATTATAGTGCTGGCAGTAACCGTTGCCATTAACTTTTCGAAAGAAGCAGGCAATTTTCGCAATGATATGTTGACTGTTTTTATAGCTTTTTGTATTACTATAAGTGCCGTATCTGTAGTCTGGAAGGAGTATGATAATGAAAATAAATCTTAGTCGTTATCTGCCTTGCGGTGTCAATGCGCATCAAGAAATGAAGTGGCTGATGCTCGGAAGCTTGGCAAGTGTTATGTACAGCTTCGGTTTTTTGATCCATTATGCAGAAAATTACCAGAAGTTGTTTCTTTCTATTGACCATGGTATGGAAAGGGTACTCGATACCAGTGCAGTTATGCCTGATTTTATCATAGTATTGGGTAGTAGTCTAACAGGCTTCCTGATTTTAGGATTATGTATGGCAGTCGTAATCATCTACCATTATGTTTATCACTACCTGGGCAGTAAGAGCATCTATCTGATGAAGCGACTGCCAAGCCGGCTGGAGCTGCACAAACGGTGCTTCATCCTTCCTTTGCTGGCTATTGCAATTTGTTTTCTTTCTGCAATGATGTTACTTTTTGTCTACTTTGCTATCTACCTGGCATTTACACCAAAGGAATGTCTGACACCACACCAATGGCAAAAACTATGGAACACTCTGGTAGGAGGATTAGGTTGAAAAGAGGAGTACTTTTTCGCCGGCAGAAAGCACTTGTGCTTATCGCTTCGTTTTTGTATGCCTGATGGCAGAAGGGAGGTTAGTATGATCGAAATAAAGAATGTAAGTAAATCCTTTGCTTACAAAAAAGCATTGGATCATGTGAATTTATGCTTACCACGTGGAGAGATTGTGGGTTTGTTTGGTGAGAATGGCGCCGGTAAGACTACTCTCATGAAAGCCATTCTTGGTTTCCTGCGCTTTGAGGGAGAAATCACACTGGACGGCGCTAAAATTACGAGAAAGAATATTGCAAAGCTTTCCTATGCTACCAGTGAGCACTCTTTCTTTCCGAACCTGTCTCCAACAGCACACAAGGAGTTCTATGAGCAACATTTTCCCGGGTTTAACGAACGTCGCTTTCATAGTCTGATGGAGTTTTTTGAACTGTCAAAGCACAAGCCTTTAAGACAATTTTCTACCGGGCAGAAAAATCAGTTTGAAGTAATTTTATCCTTGTGCCAGGGAGCTGATTATATTTTAATGGATGAGCCATTTACCGGAAATGATATTTTCAATCGTGAGGATTTTTATAAGGTACTGCTTGGAATATTAAAGCCGACTGAAACGGTTTTATTATCCACACATCTTTTAGAAGAGGTGGAAAATTTTATTGGACGGGCTGTACTAATTCATCAGGGAAACATCGTTGGTGATGTCTCCATGCTGGAGCTTGAGGAACTGGGTAAGGGATTGATGGATTATGTAAAAGAAGTCTATCATTATAAGGCTGACCGGGTAAGCAAGGCTTTGTTTGATTTAGCAGATAAGGAATAGTCGGAGGTAATTGCCATGCGAAAAAGTTTAATACTCACCATACTTCTGCTGATTGTTTCGGTTTGCAGCCTATGCTATTCTCACGCATGGGTGGATCGGCAAAGAGATAAGGTTACCATTGATGAAACCATTCTATGTGGAAACAAAGGGGCCGCCGAGGGTATCACAATCGATTATAAAACTCACTATGACTACCGTTTATTCTGGAAGACCCACTACCTGATCAGCAAAACTCCAGCTGCTACTACAGATTTTACATTTTCACAGAAGCAGAGACGTCATAATAATAATATGGATACTTCTGGCATTCGCTTTTTCACACCGCTTAATGGTGGTCAAAATACTAGCTCCTCGGGCAGTATAGATCTGTCAAACGAAATAGCTCCTGTAAAGGATGTAGCCAGCCGTACCGAATCCGGAGAAACACATACTGAAACTGTATACCTCAAGGATTACTATGATTTTTATCCAATTGATACCGCATTTAATATCACACAAAGATTAGCTGATAATTCGGATACCCGAAAATTCTTTACCGATTATTTTCATATTCCGATATATTCAAATCATAAGGTTACAATCAGTATTAATAAGAATAGTAACGGTGATGTTTACCGTATTGAGTTATCTGATTTTGAGAATAGCGGTGTTAATTTCAATACAGTAAGTGCTATGACCGAGAGCAGTTGTTATTTTACCTTATCCTGTACTACTCTAGATGGAAAATCATTGGATACAGCTAATCTCTCTAATAATTATGGAATTTTTCAAATTAAACTACAGAAAGATACCATAAACCAGCCTTTATCAAAGGAAGATATTAAAATGGTATTTGCAATAAAACCTGCCCAATCAAAGGTAGTTTCACTGCAATTGAATACCGATAAAAGCAAACTGCTTCTGGTTACTTTTGAAGATGGGGATTACATGCTGACAGTCATAGATATCAATACGATGAAAGCAGAGCAGAAATTGAAAATACTTTCCGTTGAAAATGAATATACATTAAGAGATCTGTACATCTACAAGGATTTTATCGTTCTGGTCAACGATGACGGAAGATTAGCCCTACTCTCATTAGACGAAGAAAATCGCTATAGATTACAGTTTGTGGCAGATATGAATGAAAATAGAAATCTTAAGGATGCTTTCAATGCTTTCTATGCGAATCTTGCCATGGATTATAACGGTGAGAGGCTTGCTGTAGCTGCTTGTACAAATACCTATGATACTTCTAAAAATCCAAATTTAGTATATCTTAGTATATTTGATAAGGCAGGTTTGTTATATGCCGGTAGATATGCTTATTCTCTTGACAGGAGTATCCCCAATTACTCTTTGGCCTGCATGCCGCTTGACGATACTCCGCTGGTTGTATCATGGTAAAATTATGGAAATACCAGTACTACCCTGCGTAAATATGCTTCACTTGGTACCAGCTATTTACGCAAGGCAATATTGGTTGATTGTTAATGCTTCACGTTTTTCTCTAAAAAGCCTAAAATTTTATTACAATATTCCTTGTCTTCCGCCATATTTTTAAAATCGCAATCTTTCACAATATAATGCACCCATGAATTTCGCAGCCAGGTTTCTGCGGCAGGATATGCTCTTATGAGTCTGTGCATACTAACGGCAGGCACTTCGGTATCCCCATCACTGGCGATTAAAAGCACCGGTCTTCCATTGGCCTTTTTAATTTGTTCGATCGGCTTCCTATGGTTTACTTTATTACTTCCATAAATCATTTTTAAAGAAGAAACAATGAGTGGTTTCTCCATACTCCGGATAAAATCGGGTACCCCAAACCCCTCCATTTCATCCAGCACGACATCTTCAAAGCTGGAATATGCTGACATTGCAATCAGAGCATCAATATCCCCTATCTGTCCAAACGCATTGATTGCAATTGCACCGCCCATAGATGCTCCCTGCACTACGATTGGTACATCTTTATACTTTTCTTCACTTTTAATATAATTTATAACCGCTTTCACATCATTTGTTTCATCATATCCCAGGCAGATCCTGCCACCGTCACTTTTTCCATGCCCTCGAACCTCAAGCAGTATGGACGCATAACCATTCTCCTGCATTAATTTCGCATGCCCGTAAAAATATGTAACTGACGGCTGTACGATACCACTTAAATAAATAATTACGGCCTTCGGATGGTCTGTATATATTTCTGATACCCATATATTAAGATTATCCTCTGTTTTTAAAAACATTTGATTTTCATTCAGATGATAATCCTCCGCCTGATATATATCCTGCAGAGGAAAATCATTCGTGGCATATCCACGATAATTTACATGTCGATTCACAAATAGTGGAAGTGCGACATATGAAATTAATAGGATAAGTGCTAATAAACTTGTAATCATGATTGCAATTATCTTAACAACCACATGAATAATATTTTGTTTTCTAGTCCTTCGTTTGCTTCCATCTAAAAGTTCCAGCTTTAGCTTTTTCCGGACTATAATATAGAACAGCATACTTCCTATTAGCAGAGGAAGATAAAAAAGACCGTGCACAAATGCTCTTAATGTATTGGTATCGGATTCATATTCAATTGTAATATGAATTATCATTGTTATTACAAGTAGAAAGAAGGATGCAATTGATAGCGCGGATAAGAATTGCAGTAAGTTATAACTTTTTTTCATTTTATTCTGTAAGCCAGTATTATTATTTTTCATTTTCCCTCACATCACATTTTTTATCATAAATATTACCATTTAAAACTGTAGTATGCAACCTAGATTTTGCTCTTGCCTACTTCATATATATAACCTTGACACTCTTCAATGCAAGGTCTGCTGTCGTTGAATCCTCCGTCTTGTTATAAATACTAATCCTTCCTGCCTTCAATTCGGCGAATATATCATCATAGTTCTTTTGTGAAAATGTATTAAATTTTGAGGTTGCCATCGGTAGTCCTATCCCGTCATTTTTAACCGAATATATTTGAGCGGTTCCTCCATGAAAAGAACCGGTATAATGATCCTTAAGAATATTATAAACCACCTGTTTTATCATCTTCATAGCCGATGTAATTACTGTTTCTGATTCCCTACTTTGATCAAGATCAACACCAATTACCTTTGCCTTGCTATTTTCTGCAGCACTCATAACTGTATTACCTATCGCTCCACCACAAGCAAAAATCACTTGTGTACCCTTCTGGTACCAGGAGGAAGCTAATGTCTTGATTTGCGGAGTTTCAAAAAAAGTACCTGTATAATGATATATAACTTCAACATCTATTCCTAATTCAGTCGCCGCAAAATCGCATCCCTGCACAAACCCATATCCATAACGTATTACCGCGGGTACGGCCATACCTCCCATAAAACCAAGCTTTGTATAACCATCCTTTACCGCCGCATATCCAGCTAAAAATCCGGCTTGCTCCTCCTGAAACAATATCGGCAGTACATTTTTTTCAACGCGAGTTTCCGTGTAAGAAGCATTATGCGGCTGTCCGTCCAGTAACACAAACCGAACCTTAGGATACTTATCCTGTTCAATAAATATAGGTGTTTCGAATAAATAACCCGGGCAGACAACAATTTTTGCCCCGTTTTCTATTGCTAAGTCAATGTTCTCTACATAAGTATCTGCCGTAGCTTCTTCCGGCTGGTATAATTTATAGGAAATACTGTGTTCCTTCGCATACTGCCTAATTCCGTCCCAGGTAGCCTGACCAAAGGAATTATCATTCGTCGAGCCCATGAAGGATACCAGTGCAATCTCATATTTCTCTTCTTCCCCCTCATTTGATATATCTGTCGATGACTTAATGCCTTCTGCAATATCTTTCTTATCACAGCATCCTGACACATAAATCGAAATCAAAATAACGATTACCATTAAGAATTCTCTTCTCATTTGCAAGATCTTCCCTCCCGATTACCAAATCGTTTTCAACTGATTTTTACCGCTTTTCTTAGCTGCATAAAGTGCTCTGTCCGCTGCTTTATAAAGGTTTTCAAAGTCCTCAGCATCCTTAGGATATAAGGCAGCTCCAATACTAAAGGTACACGCATGTTCCGTACCCTCAGTCTTTGGAAGCACCTGCAAATATTGTCTCATCTTCTTTATTTGCTCTGTTAATTTTTGCTCCGTATCGATCTTCTTTGCAAAAATAATAAATTCATCTCCTCCAATTCTGCCAACCACATAATTATCACTGCTGATTTCTTTCAAATAATAGCCTAATTTTTTTAAAACCGCATCCCCTTCTGCATGTCCCATATTATCATTTATTTTCTTAAAATCGTCTATATCAAGTATAAACAATATTGCTCCTACATTTTTATAATCCTTTATGTACTGTTTAATATTACTTTCGGTAGCCATCTTATTATATAATCCGGTCAAAGAATCTATAACCACTTGCTTTTGTAATTTTTTATTGGTGTTCTTATAAATTATTTGCATTAATAGCATTATTCCTATCGTTATCATCACAAATGTGAAAATTAAAGCAATTAAGTAGTTAATAAGATTTCGAATACTTCCCCATTCCTTTTCCAGCAGGTTATCATAAAGTGAACTATCAAATCCGATTGTGATATACCAATCATTAATTCCGACCGGTGAGCAAATGATATATTTATTATCCTTGTGTGAAAAAGCGGCTATACTCTTTTGGCTCTTCATTGCTGTCCGCAACTTATCCAAACTTTTCTTTATGTTCATATCCATTAATAGCTGATGGATTGTTGTTCCTTCTTTCGGCTTTCCTTTAATTCCTTCTGTAGTTATCACAATACCGTGATCCACGCTAAATATAAAATAAGCATTGTGAAACGCTCTGTTCTGATGAAATAGCTTTTTAATACGGCTAACCGGATAATACATTAAAACATAATTTTTAACGTTCCCTTTCTTAATTACCGGAATTACTGATACAACTGCCTCAGCCTGCATAATCCGTTCTTTTTGAATATATGCATA
This sequence comes from Bacillota bacterium, assembly GCA_023418475.1. Taxonomy (GTDB): domain Bacteria; phylum Bacillota; class Clostridia; order Lachnospirales; family Lachnospiraceae; genus Mobilitalea. The sequence goes on along the minus strand of JAEZZO010000053.1, from coordinate 35,313 downwards.
ATAGGGGGCCTTCGTTTTATTGGAGAAAAACAAATTATCATCGACCACATTTACTTTTATTCCGCTCTGCGTAACTCCAAATCCATCTTTATCACAATAAATAACCATATAGGCTTCGGAGTTATCACATAAGGTTCCTATAAACGGTATGGAATCAATCGGCTTATCAATCGAAATTGCGGCTATCATATCTCGAAATGCAATTCCCATGCGGGTCATATTATCGAGATCTGCATATATTTGAGATGAAAAAGCTTCTGCCTCGGTCGCAATCTCGTCTTCGACAACGGTTTTTGCTGTATGATTACTTTTTACTCCGAATTTATACAATACAATAAGTATTAGTACTAGCAAAATACCAATTGACAAAAATATCGCTAATGTCTTTGAATTCAGTGCTTTTTCACTATTCTTCATCAAATTTCTCCATGTATACCTAAAATGTCTTTATCAAAAGGTCGAATTATGCTTTCTCTATCAGTATAGCATCCGGCCTTACCATCTTCAAGTATTTCGTGGAGTGCTCAATACTGTTAATAAAAATTTCATATTGACATAGTTCTCCTAATGTGTATATAATTAAATATCTATTCAGGTTAAACGTTTACCCATTAATTTATTGTATGAATGATTAATTATTAATACTAGAATTTGATTTAAATTTTTTTATTCATTTGGTTAATCGATTAAATACAAAATTATCCATATTATTTAACATTTGTTGCATTGAAACCTTACCTGAGTATGCATTTCATTTATCTTTAATTTCTACTTTATAGGAATTAGCATGAGATTGCATAATTCAGTAAAATGCAATAACGTCTACAATAAAGATAAAAAACTTCCAAACAGAAAGGATATTTTGTTATGTATACTCAGCTAGAAAACGATAACTTTAAATTGGTTTTAGATTTAAATACAGGTCTTATAGAAGGTATGTTCGCAAAGAATGATGCAAATGGAGGTAATTTCTTAATTTCGACAGAAACAAAGAACAAGTTAAATTTCTCTGACAATCAAAATCACTTACTTGGATCTACTTTGTTTGAAACAGATGGAAAAATAACGGAAACCGGAGATTTTCACCCTACTAATATAATAGCAGATAAAGAAAAAATTATTGTTACAAAAAATGCACTGGGATTAGAGTTTACCTATCATTATAAACTGCTTGAAGATGGAATTCATTGGAAATCCCAAATTAAAAATATTACCTCCAAAGATATTGCGATAAGCAAATTGGCACATTGGATTCCCATTGCATATCTTTGTAATACTGATATAGATAAAAACCTTACTGCATCGTGGTCTATGGTTCCTAGTACAGGAATTAGTAAACCTTATTTTCTATGTAAAAAAAGAAATGGAGAAGGACCGGATTATATTGTGCAGAATCTATCGGGTGGAATGAAAGCAGTTGGCTCTGCCTGCGCCTATAGAAATTTGTTTTACGAGAAGGTTTCTCCCTCCCTAAGTGGTGCAATCTATTTTAACGCTGCTATCGCATGGTCCCGTCTGGAAGGAGACAGTCCCCTGACAGATTGGCAATACAGCGAGTTATATCGTAAGATTACACTCTCTCCCGAAGAAGAGCTTGCGGAAGTGTTTGAAATAAGGCAATGTGAAAGTGGGAAAGCAGAGGATAGATTAATTTCCCTGGGAACAGCTGTTGTAAATTATCCTCCCCAATCTTTCATAGGAGAAACGGCCATTTTAACTGTCCAAGGCCCTAAGCCTGTCAGATATAAGTCTATTTGTGTAACAGAAAATGACTTGGAACCAAGAATAGAATTTCATGGGATACCGCAGGCGGATGGAATAATTGTAATCGGACCTTTTGTGGAAGCTGGAGAAAGAAAAATTATTATTGAACTAGAGGACGGGCAAATAACCAGTGTAATGTTTTCAGTTTATCCCAGCATGAGAGAATATATAGAAATTATCTGTAACTATATCTATTCCAACCGTTTTATTTCAGATCCTTCCAATCCTGATTTTTATGGATACCGGTCAATCTCTCCTCAGGGTGAATCCTGTGGAAAAGGTTCTGCCTTACTAATGAAAAATTTACTGTCTACAAATCCTAACGCAGATGAAATTAAACAGGTTGAATTAAATACAACAAACTATATTATACCTCATTGGTTGGATGATAATCTGTTGCCCAGGAAAAAATATGGTGATGGAACGCACCTTTTCGCCAGATTATATGATTTAGACTATATTATTCTTCAACTTTATCTCCTTGGCACTGTGAAAGAAGATTTACTGTCAGAAAATTCTCCGCAGGCTTACATAGAACTGGCCGCAAAGCTTTTTCGATACCGCATTGAAAAAAGTCCTGATAAGAATACACGGGAATTAGAGGAAGCGGATCTTTCAATGGCACTGCATTGGAATATAGAAGATCTTCTAAGACGTTTCCAGTCTTATGGGCATACACAAGAGGCTAAGGAAATAAGAAGTATCCTTAAGAAATATATGGAAAGACAAAAGCAGGCAGTGGATTTGAATCGCAGCTTTGTGACAGAGATTTATTTTGATAATGCCGGTATTGCTATGACCACGGGAACCCTTCTATCTTATGGCGACAAGGAAGCAGGGCTGAAAGCAGGCAAGCTTTTACTCCCTAATGTAGCATACTCTAATGATTTTCGCTGCTGTGCACCTGATCGCTGGTGGGAATCTCAATCACCCATGTATCATAACCTTTGGGCTGCTAATATTGCCAAAGCTATGCTGCAGACCTATATTGCTTCAGGGAATGCAGTCTATCTGGATGCAGCTTATCGCTCTATGATGCCTATGTTCTATAATTATGATTGGACAGCAAAATCATCCAGACGTATAATGGAGAAAGGGGAAGGTGTTTCGACTTATTGTATTACCTCACCGAACCTAAACCATGAACCATGTTCCCATAACCGATTTGGTCAGCAAATATTTACGAATGATAATTTTATCAACAGCTTAAGGCTGCAGGGTGATGATTGGGATAATGGTTTGGATATCGTTATTTATCTGCAAAGTTTTGGGCAAACTTGTTATGTTGATGGAACACAGACAAGCCCATATGCGGTAGGTGGTAGAATAGAATGTATGGAGAAAGGGACGCTTATCCATTCCTTTAGTGCTTTTCCTTCTCGCTATTTTCTAAAACCATGGGAGATGACTCTTGAACGGAGCGAAAACTGCTATACGCTCGATGAGATTATCATAAAAGATGGTATATGTACAGATGCAATTATACATGGAATGATCTCAGAGAATGCAAACTTTCTTTGGAGGATTAACAACGGTATAAAAACGAAAATATATCCTAACTTTATTATAAAATGATTTAAGTAATAGCGATATTTAAGAATAAAATTAAATGTGTAACAATATCGTTTCGCTATTGCCTAATAAAGATTCGAATGTCAAAAGCCTAAAAATGATTTGCCGGATGAATATACATGCACTTATATTCATTTTCATTACCCGGATCAGGCTTTTGACAATTCAATCCTAATAAAATAATTCTAAGAGGTGCTCGATGTCTACTATCAAGGAAATTGCTAAATTAGCAGGCGTATCCACTGCAACTGTATCTTATGTATTAAACGGAACCAAAAAAATAAGTACCGAGACAACAAACAAAGTAAATGAGGCAATAAAGTTGCTTGATTACTCCCCTAATACCATTGCAATGAATTTAAGAACAGGAAAAACCCGCACGATCGGAGTTATCGTGGAAGACGTCAGATGCTTTCCCACTCCTGATATTCTTAATGGGATAGGAGAAGGCTTAGAAATAGCAAATTATCATATGTTGGTTCATGATCTGCATTTATTCGAAAAAATTTGGCCTGATTATACTAAAATCACAAGATATAAAGATCGAATCACAAAAGGTGTTCAATTACTAAGACAATCCATGGTGTCCGGTATTATCTATATCTGTCTGGATGACAGGGAAATAAATGATTTGATAAAACCCATGGATATCCCTTTAATCTATACCTTTTCTCATTGTACTAATAATAGAAGCTACATAACCTACGATGACTTTGACGGTGCAAAGAAGATCATACAGCATTTAGTTGATCTGGGTCATCATCAAATTGGCATTATTGGTGGATTTCCACATGCGTATCCAACCCAGACCCGTATAAAGGGTATTCAATTTGCTATGAAAGAAAATAATCTGCATCTACCAGCTGAATATATTAAATATGGAGACTGGGACTATCAATCCGGTTATGAGCAGGCAATGAAATTATTAAGCTTAAAAAACCGCCCTAGCGCTATCTTTGCATTAAATGATATAATGGCGGCGGGATGTTACCAGGCAGCATCACAATTGGGACTAAGGATTCCTGACGATATCTCCATTGCCGGATTTGATAACCGCAATATTTCTCACTATTTATATCCTTCCCTCACAACGATGAGTTTGTCATTACAGGATATCGGAAAGCAGGCATTGAATATGATTATAGATTTAATCAATGATGGGAAGGATACCTCTAAGCAGCTCATATTACCCTGTCAAGTCATAGCAAGGGCTTCAACTGGTAAACCAAAACAAATAGTGACCGGCTCCTGCATTTAATAATTTAACAATCACAGATTTTTTACAGGATTTATGATCCAGTATTCCTGAACATCTGCTGCCATGTATAAATTTTTCATTTTAATACATGATCATGGCTAGAATATTCAGGAGATACAATTAGATCCTTCTTGTACTCTTGATGTATCCGGCTTGCTGCTGCCTGGTAATAAATCTGATTCGTTATGTACACTTGCTTTTTTCATAAGTCTGATGCTTCCTTTGAACTATCCTTAACTCTCAGTTTTGTTATTCCTCTATGATTATTGATCGTCAATGAGGGGGAATCCTTAAGGTCACTTGCTTTTTTTGCAATGTATTGCTTCCAATCCTTCGGAAATGAAGTCGACCCCTTTCCATCCTTGATATAAAGTAGAAATTTACCAGGAGTAGGTTTTTCATTAAAGTTAATCGTTACAATCCCTTCGGTATTTTCAACATTCAGCTGGGTAAGAAGTGTCTTGAATTCAACATCTATGATTCCCTTATTTGTTTTTATCGTATTGTTTCCTCTTTTCAGTTCAGAATATTTCAAGGAAATGATGCCTTCTGTATCGTTAACAGTTATTGGAGCATTCATTTCACATATGCTGAGATTACCTTTTATATTCTCAATGCTAATATTACTATAAGCTTTATCTGGTATTTCAAGAGTAACAGAATCAAACTCCGTTAAATCGTCCATTGAAGTAATTTTCATAGGTTTGCCTTTAATATTAATTGTTATAATATTACTGTCATTACCACTCACATCAGCACTAACTTTGTAACTCTTATTCGCTCCTCCTGTGTAACATAGACGAAATGTGTTAGCATCAGTGGTTTTTAAATATACACAAGCAACATTAATATTTATCTTGATCTCCGTTATCTTTTCACTATTTATTGAATCTAATTGTGTATTATCGGGATGAAGCTTAAGTTGAGTTTCTGTACTCATCTCCATCGCAGGTTCGAAGGGTTCCTTCACAATCACATTATGAAGTGACGAGTTTTCATGTATCGTTGTGCTTGGAATCGCAGCCATTACAGTGGAACTCATTAGTGTGGAACACAAAAACAATGTTAATGTTAATAGGATAGTAAATACAGTAGTAAATTTGGTTTTTGATTTAAATGTCATAATTGAACCTAACCTTTCTTTTAGTAATTTGGCATCTTTATTTAAGGAAAGCGAAATACCTGTTCCTCTTGAAATCCCATTGATTTTTACAGTGGCTAGTAAAGTATTGCCATATTGCCTTTTCTCATCAGCGTCCATCTTTTTGATGATAGCTTCATCGCAGGAGAGTTCACAACTTTTATTTATTTCTTTACTTATAAAGTAAATGATAGGGTTAAACCAATGTATACAGACTGTGATTTGTGTAATCCATTTATACATAATGTCCAAACGCTTGTAATGGATTAATTCATGCATAACTATATTACGTAATTCAAATTCCTTCATATCAGTATTCGGTAATACAATAAAAGGACGCATGATACCTAACAACATAGGAGATACCACTTTATTACTTGTGTATATATTTAGCGTTGCCTTATTACCTATCTCATTGGATACATTCCTGAAAATCCCTAATACTTCGGGGTCTTTCACAATAACTTTGTTAGCTTTCATATAACGAATATAGCTAATATATACTATAATCTTGTATGTAAATAAAATAAATGCTATTCCAATCCACAATATCCATATATTATCAATTAATATGTTCCAATAATTTGGAAGTCTTGATCTTACATGGATTTTATTTTCAATCCCCTGCGCTATTGGCTTAAAAGTGAGACTTTCTTCGTTTATCGCAGTCGAATTTTGCACACTGCTCGTTTTTTCTTGCATAATAATAGAATTATCGGTATGTTGAAATAATTTATCCATAATTTCAACTCGTGGAGCATAGGGAACTAACATCCTGATAATTACAATAATCCAAATATAGTATTGCCAAGCTTTACTGACTCTGTTTTTTAATAAAGGCTTTAGGGCAAATAAAATAAGTGCTAACAACAGTCCAGAAATTGATAAAGAAAGATAACTTATGAACAATTCATTCATTTCAATTTTTCGCCTCCATTCCAAAACTTGTTTAGTTCTGCAAAATCGTCTGAGGTAAGGTAATCCTGTTGCAGGAGAGAGGAAACAAGAGTTTTAGCATTACCACTGTAGATTTTATCTAAGAAGGATCTCGTTTGCTCTGCCATGTATTCACTTTCAGATACTAAAGCAATATACTCATTCAATCGACCTCTTTTCTTTATCATAAGCATTTCTTTCTCTACGAGGCGTGAAAGAAATGTTAATACCGTATTCGTTTTCCAAGGTTTATCTTGCTCATTAATTTTTGTTATAATATCAGCAAATAAAACAGAGCCCTTATTCAACCATATAATCCTCATAATTTCAAGTTCTGAATCAGATATTTGTTGAATGTTACCCAAAAAAATCACCTCCATTTATACATACATGTTGTAGTTGTAAAATCATATTAACGCACTGTAGGTGTAATGTCAAGAGGCACTGTCAAATAATAACAAATAGTATAATAAAAAATATTATATAACAGATTGAGGCAACGCTTGACAACCCTCATTTTCATGCTATACTAATAAGGTCGCAAAGCCTTTTAAATCAAGGCCTGCATCAATCAACTACGTCAGTTCGAGACCTTCCTGACGAAGGGACTGTCAAATATGGCATGCACTCCCTTAAACAAAACTAAAGGAGAATAAAAAAATGAATAAGAAAAACACCAGCTTTATTACGGAAGCTGCTGTCATTGCTGCTATTTATACCGTGCTTGTGATGATTTTCAGCTACAGTAGCTTCGGCCCAATACAATTTCGTATTGCTGAGGCACTCACTATCCTACCCTACTTTACCCCCGCTGCTATTCCGGGAGTCACTCTTGGTTGCTTCTTAAGCGCTGTCTTAACACCTGGTACCTCCGTGTACGATATGATTTTCGGAAGTCTTGCGACATTAATCGCAGCCATATTATCTTACCGGTTAAGAGGCAATAAGTTTCTGGTACCAATCCCCCCGATTGTTGTAAATGCACTTGTAATTCCCTGGGTACTTAAGTTCGCTTATGGCAATGCACAGCCAATTTTACTGAATACGCTTACGGTGGGCGGCGGCGAGCTCGTTGTTGTTGGTATATTAGGTATGCTTTTGCTGTTTTCACTTGATAATATCAAACATATTGTCTTTCGAAGTAATCTATAATTACTGACCTAATTCGTTCTGCTATTAAGAGCATATGCTCTCTTATAAATCAAGGTCTAATCAGGGTGGGTTATCTCTTTGGCTGCAATGGCAAAGAGATAGCCTCCTTTTTGTTCAGAGCAAATGTATTAATTACAGATCACAGCGCAATCATAATCCGAGCGTCTCTGCTTCGGAAGTACTTACCGGATATTCCGGAATGGAATATGGTTGTGCTGTGATCTGTAACCTTGCATAATTCTGCCTGAATTAATAAATTTATTCTGTTTACATTGTTGGACAAGGATGGTAATATACTTATGCCGATGTTTTGTTTTCAAACCTCAGCTACCATATCATATTTTACAGGGAATAAGGTTGGAAGATAACTACTACCAGCCTCAGAAGTTTGTGGCCTAATCTTCTCCGGCACAATGATTGATGTGCAAAATAGGCGCAGGATTGGAGTTTATATGCAAAAAAATGAAAATGATAGAGAAAATGAAAATCAAAAATGGATCGATGTTCCTTCCTTTATTAATAAAGGAAATGATATAAATCAAATATCAGGACGTATAAAAGATAATGCAGAATACTACGACAATAGCAACGAGTTTGTAAGGGATATCAATTCCTCATTAGCAAAGCAGGTGAATGAAATGGAAAGCAGCAAACCATCCTCCGGTAAACGAAAAAAGAAAAAGAGCGGCCTGGTGAAAGCCGTTAAGATAACATTTTTTACACTTCTAACAATTACAGCCCTGTGTTGTCTGTTATTATTCACCAACACCGGCAGAAAGCTTATTATAAGTATTGCCGGAGAATACATCTACAGTAATCTGGATTATGATCAGGATGCCAGAACTGCAAATGGTGATAATGCAGCAGCCGATAATTTTCAAACCACAGATAAAATTGTCAATATTCTTCTGATCGGTATAGAAGAAATTAAAGATGCACAAAATACAGACTCTATGATTATCGCAACCATGAATACCGAAAACCATTCTTTAAAGCTCACCTCACTGATGCGTGACACATATGTACATATACCCGGTCATGACGATAACCGCTTAAACGCAGTTTATTCCAAAGGAGGTATCGATCTTCTTTATGCTACAATAGAGGAGAATTACGGATTAAAGCTTGATGGCTATTGTATGGTTAACTTTAAAGCTTTTCAGGAAATCGTTGACCTTGTTAATGGTGTGGAGGTAACCTTAACTGCCGATGAGGCCAAATATTTAAACACAACGAACTATATTTCAAACCGGAAATACCGTACTGTAAAAGAGGGTACACAAACACTGAACGGTAATCAGGCATTAGGTTACTGCCGTGTTAGAAAAAGACCCACTTCTACAGAAAGAGATGATTTTGGGCGAACCCAGCGTCAAAGAATTGTCCTTTCTGCTATCTATGACAAAGTGAAAAATAAAAATGTTGTGGAACTGGCATTCATGATGAATAAAATTTTGAATGATATTCCGATTAAAACAGATATCACCAAGGAAGAATTCAACAGGTATCTTCAAGAAGCTATGAATTTAAAGGTTAAGCAGTTAAAAACCTTAAGATTACCTACCGATGACAACTATGCAAATGTTATTATTAATCGGAAAGACGTTTTAACAATTAAAGATTGGCCGGCTGCCAAACAAAAGCTCCACGATTTTATTTATGGCACAACGAATGACGCGGAAACTGCTGCCGATAAGGCTACCTCGACTGGAAAGCATCCTGTCACTACATCTGCTCCCGCTAAATAAATATTATATAGACAAATTTAATGCCCGTATCCTTTCGTCTTCGTACATGCAAACCGAAAGGATATGGGCATATTATTTATTTCACATTTTCAGAACATAAGTGCGCTTCACACAATCTCGCGATCATAAACCTTATAATGCACAGGTTTATATTAATCTAGGTGCTGAAAAATCAGCATGAGAATTTGACACCCTAATCCTGATATCTTATAAATCACAGTTACTTACGGTTCTGGGGAATGGAATAACATCTCTGATATTTGCCATACCGGTCAGATACATAACGCAGCGTTCAAAACCAAGACCAAAGCCTGCATGTCTTGCTGAACCATATTTTCTAAGATCCAGATAAAATCCATAGTCTTCCTTCACTAGGCCAAGCTCATCCATTCTCATAACCAGCTTATCATAGTCATCCTCTCTTTGGCTTCCTCCAATTATCTCACCAATACCGGGAACCAGTAAATCCATCGCTGCCACCGTTTTATTGTCTTCATTTAATTTCATATAGAAGGCTTTGATTTCCTTTGGATAATCCGTTACAAAAACAGGTTTTTTAAATACCTGCTCGGTTAAATAACGCTCGTGCTCGGTCTGTAGATCGCAGCCCCAGGAAACCTTATAATCAAACTTGTCGTTATTCTTCGTCAGAATATCGATTGCCTCCGTATAAGTAACATGACCAAATTCTGAATTTGCAACGCCTTTCAGCCTCTCCAACAATCCCTGATCTATGAACTGGTTAAAGAACTGCATCTCCTCCGGTGCATTTAGAAGAACATATTTGATTACATGTTTCAACATTCCCTCTGCTAATGCCATATCATCCTTCAGATCCGCAAAGGCAATCTCCGGTTCTATCATCCAGAATTCTGCCGCATGCCTTGTCGTATTGGAATTCTCTGCACGGAAGGTTGGACCGAATGTGTAGATATTTTTAAAAGCCATTGCGTAAGTTTCACCATTTAGCTGTCCGCTGACAGTAAGATTAGTAGCTTTACCGAAGAAATCCTTTGTTGTGTCTACTTTTCCGTCCTTTGTCCTGGGCAGATTTTCAAGATCCAGGGTTGTTACACGGAACATCTCTCCTGCACCCTCACAATCACTGCCGGTAATAATCGGTGTATGAACATAGACAAAGTCTCTTTCCTGAAAATATTGGTGGATTGCATATGCAATCATTGATCTTACGCGGAATACCGCCTGAAAGGTATTGGTTCTTGCGCGCAGATGTGTCATGGTACGTAAGTATTCCAGCGTGTGCCGTTTCTTCTGAAGAGGATAATCTGCAGTAGATGTTCCTTCCACACTGATTTCTATTGCCTGTATTTCAAATGGCTGCTTTGCCTCAGGTGTCTGCACAAGCTCTCCTGTTACGATAATTGCCGAGCCAACATTTAACTTCGATATCACCGCAAAATTTTCCAGTGTATCATGATAAACAATCTGAAGCGGTTCAAAATAAGTTCCGTCACTTATAACAACAAATCCAAAGGTCTTGGAGTCTCTGACGCTTTTTATCCAGCCTCCGACTTGTATCTTTTTACCGATATAGTTTTCTTTTTTGCGGTACAATTCTCTGATATCTGTCATATCCATACATTTTTGCTCCTTAACTTTATATTTCTATTATTAACAAATTTAAGTTTAGTATAACATAAGATTCCATTTTTACAATCACTTAGCAGGTTGCATTAAGAACAAAAAATATAAAATAACTAATCTATAAACTGAAAAAACCGGCTTCTTTTCTAAAAGTCGGCTTTTTGTCTATCTATTCACTTTTATCATCGCTTTTTTATAATTGCTTTTAAAATATCTTCTCTGCTTCTGCTTTCACATTCCAGGAAATTCACTGCTTCATTGATATTTCCTAACATATGCGCATCTGAATCCGTTATGATACTGCATTTTCTCAAGTATGGATTTAACTGCGCAAGTTTTTCGAAATGAGTAAGATCGGCCAGCTCTGCTGCCGGAAAATCCGCATCCGGAGGTATAAAGCCAAGGTTGGAAAGCAAGCTGTTAGAATTCTTATCCACATGAGCCGGTATATAAATCCCATGAAACTGCTCCATTAACTTACCAAGCTCATCGAAGGAGATGCTTGTTGCATTAATTAACAGATATGGTTCCATTCCGATTTTTCGGTCCTCTTCATCATAAATTTCCTGTTTTCCGAAAACTCTTTCCTCATTCGGGATTTTTAATAATTTTGATGCTACATATTCATCAAACTTCATAGCATCAGGAAGCTTTGCAAACAGACAAAGTACATGTACTTCCTCCATTGTACACAGCTCCATTCCAGGCAGGGCAGTAATGTTATATTGTCTGGCAAGATCTAAAACAGCGGGGCAATTCTTACATGAATTATGATCCGTTACTGCAATCACATCCAGATTTTTCAAACAAGACATTCCAATTATATTAGATGGCAGCATATCCTCATCTGCACAGGGAGACAGGCAGGAATGGATATGAAAGTCATAAGAAAGCTTAAGCATATAGCTGTTGATAAATCAGCAAAGCAGCATCAAATATTGGCATCTCCGTTGCAAATACTGTGATCTGCTGCTCTCTTGCCTTGCCTAATGCGGCTTCATCCAATTTGCTGTCCTCTGCAAGAATAATACAGGATGCATCTGCTAGAGCAGCAACTGCCAGCGTATTGATATTAGCCATAACCGTTACCCACGCGGAGGAGATCGGCATCCTTCCCATTGCTATACTTAACAGATCACAGCAGTAAGGTTGTGATATCTCCCTTTGCGTATTCTCGCCTTCGTTCACTACCTTAAATTTCCCTGACTGGATTAAATCAATTATCTTCATTTCTTTCTTCCTTCCCGCATCTGATATCTTCGTACCCTTATTTAATTATTTCTTTATATCAAGTTTTAACAGTTCATCTGACAATTTATGAATATAATCCCTGAGAATATGGATACAATCCTGTTCTGTTGCAACTCCCCGCACAATATCCTCTGCCAGTGCCTTACAGGTCGGAGCTCCACAGGAGCCACAGTCAAGTCTTGGGAATTTTGCACATAACTCATCCACTCTTGACATATTGGCTATACTTTCCTTCATATTCCTTCCCAGCTTAAATACTGGTTCATATTCCACCTCATGATTCCAGAAACCTTCCTCATTCATACCTTCCGAAATATGGGAACAGGCAATCGGAAGATACTTTCTGAGTCTTAGTAGCTTTACCTTAGCCAGATAGGGGTTTTCAACCGTTAATACTCCACCCACACATCCGCCTGCGCAGGCATTTAACTCGATAAATTCAAGCTGATCAAATTTCTGATCCTCCAGATCCTCAAGAACCTTGATTACATTTTCTATTCCATCCGCAGCCAGATAATTATCTGTCAGCAGACTTCCTGCCTCTCCGCCGGTGCTTCCCCAACCGATACCAATTCGTCCCGATATACGAAGCTCCAGTGCATCATCAATACTTTGCTTCATCAGCGGAAGCAATATCGGGTATACTTCCTTAATAGCAAGCACTCCGTCGATCTCACTGTGATCAATTCCGATCGGTGACTTTACGGCCGTCATCTTTGCCGGACAGGGTGAGATAAAAATAATTCCGATCTTTTCTCTTGGTAAACCTGTTTTTTCCATGGCTTTTTCTCTTGCCAGGGAAGCTGCCAGATCTACCGGAGCGCAGACCGGTAATAAATGTTCAATCAAATTCGGAAAACGTACTTGTATCAATCTTACTACAGAAGGACATGCCGTGCTGATCAGCGGCCATTTTTCCTTATGCTCGACAACATATTTCCGGGATATCTCTGAAACGAGTTCTGCAGCACCGCTTACTTCATAAACATCGTCAAATCCCATTTTAATAAGTGCCGTCAGGATAATATTGATGTCCTCCAAATGATTAAATTGACCATATAGGGAAGGTGCCGGTAAAGCAACCGTATATTCAAATTTTTTCATAATATCAGGTGAATCATAAGTAGCTTCCTTCGCATGATGAGGACAAATACGAATGCATTCACCGCAATCAATACAAAACTCCTTCGTTATAACAGCTTTTCCGTTTCTAACGCGGATCGCCTGCGTCGGGCAGCGCTTAATACAATTAATGCAGCCCATACATAGATCTTCCTTCAGATGAACTGAAGTAAAAAACTTACCCATCATCATTCCCCCTGTTATAATTATTAGCTTAAGCAGCCTTCACCCTCAGGTTAACTAAAATCATAACATTTTTATCTTCATAGTCACCGTGGTCCCTACTCCAACCACACTATCTATTATCATTTCATCCGAATATTTTTTCATATTCGGCAGGCCCATACCTGCCCCAAAACCAAGGGAACGAATATTATCAGGTGCGGTGGAATAACCGGCCTGCATCGCCAATTCTATGTTTTCAATCCCCGGTCCCTGATCCTTTAATACCATCTCAATCTCTTCCGGCGATATCGTAACATCAATGCTTCCTCCGTGTGCGTGAATTACCATGTTGATTTCTCCTTCATACATGGCAATTGAAACCTTACGTACCACATCCGGATCAACACCCATTTTCTTTAATCTGCTTTTCACACTGCTGGAGGCTTCACCTGCTCTTGTAAAGTCATCTGCAGGTACCTCATATGTCATCATAATTGTATCACTCACGATAAGTTGGCCCTCCCCGCAAACCTTTTTCATACAGCACTCCACAGGCAGAAAACATTCTATGCCCGGTCGTAAGGATTGCTATCTCTTTTTCTTTTGCCATAGTAATCATTGCTTCATCGGGTAACTTTCCTCTGACGAATACAACGCAGATAATATCCATCATCTCACAGGTTCTTATTACCTGCAGATTACAAAGACCGGTTAAAAGTACGGACTGGTCTTTCATAAAAGCAAGCACATCACTCATCATATCAGAACCGCAGGCTGTATGAACTTCTCTGTCCTTCCACTCTTCTCCGATGATATACCTGGCTCCTAATATCTCCTTCACGTTATCAATTGTCATACAAATCTCCATTCTGCCTCTTCCAGCGAATTCAGGTTAATTAATCCGTTAATTTACAGAATCTCCAAATACCTCAAATGAACTTGTCGTAATTTTCTTTGCCATTACCAGTGCAGTATTCGCATTTGATAATATCCCCTGGTACTCATGTGGCCCTTTTTGCAAAGCTACTCCAATACTTACTGTAATACCGCTTTTCGTGTGTTCATAAGAATAAATTGCTTCGATTATTCGGCATAACGTATCCGCCTGATCATAGGCTACCTTATCCGAGGATATATTCCTCATATACACAGCAAATTCACTCAGTCCGATTCTGCCAACGATATCTGAAGTTCGGAATTGATTTTTTAAAAGACCGCCGACCTGTGTTAAAACATTCTCACCATGAATGCTCTTTCTTACTTCATTAATACTCTTATAATTTCTTAAATCAATTAAAAACAATGCACAAAGAGAGCCTTCCTCCTGTTTTGTAACCGCCTCGGTGATCAGTGCTTCCGTAGATTCCCTGGAATATATATTGGTTAGGGAATCCATATTCGGAATATGCTTTAGTTTATCAGCTTCCAAAGAATTTTTATTGATAGCTGTAAGCTTACCAACAGCCTTATAGGGCGTTCTATTCTCATCAAAAATAATAGAAGCATAGCAGGTATACCATACAGGAGTTCCTTCTTTCGTAAT
Organism: Bacillota bacterium; assembly: GCA_023418475.1. Lineage (GTDB taxonomy): Bacteria > Bacillota > Clostridia > Lachnospirales > Lachnospiraceae > Mobilitalea. Next base: position 20,056 of record JAEZZO010000053.1, on the reverse strand, counting down.
CATTCTGAGCTCGAATCTTGCCTGCTTTCTTCCGCTCATCATACTGTTAAAAATCGAAATGACTGCCGGCAGCTCCTCCGAATATATTACTTTCGTCTTCTCCAGTCTTTTACGAAAGCCTTGCATTATGTTATCTTTTCCGAATACTTCGCGGAACAGTTCCGTAAAGGATAAGGTATCCGTAGCAATTTCATATTCATAAAACATATCTCTGGATAATTCTGAGATTTTAGTATAGTAATCATTGATTTGCTCGAGTTTCTTAAAATTATTCATTAGTTCTGTTATATCCATTGCTATACAGGAATAAACCGGATATGTCTTAATACCTGAAGAAAACATTTCTTCTGTTTTTTTTCCTGTAATCATGACCCACTTAAAGCTTCCATCCTGCTGTAGAGTACGAAATTGAAAATTAAGAAGACCATCCATTCTATGCTTTTGTCCCGCAAGCTGCTGTGTTACGGGTATGATGTCTGCCGAATACACAATTCGCAGCAATGCCTGGGATGTCTTTGATAAAGTTTTGTCGGATACATTTTTAATCAATACATAAAACGAATCAGTAGCATCCATAATCGTAAGTAAATCATCAAATGCCAGTTTTGCAATACCTCCCGGTGCTGTCTGTAGTAATTGCTGCATCTGCAGCATGTTGTTCTCGTCCATGGCGGCGCCTTTCTATTATTAGGCTTTTCTTCTCCATCAGGAAGAAGAAAAACCACTTGCCTGTCTGTCCCGGCAGAAGTATTTCTTTCACCGTCAGCTGTGTTCTTATTATATTACAATTTGTCAGTAATTACAATCTTGTAATGTTTGTAATTCTCGTATATATTGTACATATAACCACCGATATTAGAATGAATTATGGTAACTATACAGGTTGCATATAACTCATTTTATTCTAATGCTGTTTGTTGTAAATAATTTTTGTAGATTATTTAACATACTTATGGTATAATGTCAGTGTTTGTGGCGACACAGTTTATTTCAAGGAGGTTAAAAAATGGGATCGCAAAATACAACAGTCCCCTTTGCAGGAACAAAAGAGCAGGAAGCTGCACTTTTACAAGTCATTGCAGATCATAAAGGCGATAAAGGTGCTCTGATGCCCATATTACAGAAAGCACAAGAAATCTATGGTTATCTTCCAGTTGAAGTTCAGACCATTATTTCAAACGAGATGAATGTACCCCTGGAGAAAATTTATGGTATTGTAACATTCTACGCTCAATTTTCACTTAGCCCTAAGGGCAAATACAATGTTTCTGTCTGTCTGGGAACAGCATGCTATGTAAAAGGATCCGGAGATATTTTCAATAAGCTTCAGGAGCTTTTGAAGGTAGAAGACGGCGGATGTACACCGGATGGGAAGTTTTCACTGGAATCCTGCCGCTGTATCGGAGCTTGCGGCCTGGCACCCGTATTGACTGTTAATGAAGATGTTTACGGTAAATTAACGGTTGATGATCTTAAAGGCATTTTAGCAAAGTACGAATAAGATGATGACAGAGTTATCTCTTAATGTACTGGATGTTGCTAATAATTCGATCCGAGCAGGTGCTGACCTGATCGAAATCAAAATACAGATACAAAGAGAAACAGATATCCTGAAGATAATAATAGCCGATAATGGGTGCGGTATGACTAAAGAACAGCTGCAAAAGGTTGAAGATCCTTTCTTCACTACCAGAACCACACGTAAAATCGGATTGGGAGTGCCATTTTTTAAAATGGCAGCGTTAAATACCGGAGGAACCTTTCATATAGAATCAGAAACCGGAACCGGAACAACAGTTACAGCGGTATTTCGAATATCCCATATAGACCGCATGCCGCTTGGCGATATAAACAGCACTATTCATACATTAATTACTTTGAATACGCAGATTGATTTTCTATATACGTATGAATTTGACGGAAATCAATTTATGTTGGATACTAGGGAATTTCGTCAAATTCTTAACGATGTTCCTTTAAATTCTCCTGAAGTATCTGCTTATATCAAAGAATATCTGGAAGAAAATCAACAGGAAACAGATGGGGGATTTCGAGTTTAGATATTTTGTTTTATGTAGTACTTTATGAATGAAATTCTTTTATTGAATTAAGAAAGCAATGTTATTTAATAAAAATGGCGACACAATTTAGGAACTTTTATTTTCAAATCTATAAGTGAGGATCAATCCTTCTCGCTTAGAACATTTAAGGAGGATTAAGCATGAAATCTCTAGAAGAGCTTAAAGCAATCAGAGAAAAGATGCAGGGTCAGATTGGACTTCGCAGTGAATCCAGTGATCAGACCCGTGTTGTAGTTGGTATGGCTACCTGTGGTATTGCAAGCGGTGCAAGACCCGTTCTTACTGCACTTTCCGATGCAGTTCAGGCAAAAGGACTTACGAATGTAGCTGTAACCCAAACAGGTTGTATCGGTTTATGCCAGTACGAACCTATCGTAGAAATCTACGAGCCAGGAAAAGATAAAGTAACTTATATTAAAATGACTCCTGAAAAAGCACTTGAGGTTGTAGATCAACATTTAATTCGCGGTCAGGTTGTTAAAAAATATACAATAGCCGAAGTACTCGGTTAATCCTAAGGAGGACACACTATGTATCGTTCACACGTATTAGTTTGCGGTGGTACCGGATGTACTTCTTCGGGAAGTGCGAAAATTATCGACACATTGCAAGCAGAAATTAACAAAAACGGCCTCAAAGAGGAAGTAGCAGTTGTTCAGACAGGCTGCCACGGTCTTTGCGCTTTAGGACCGATTGTAATTATATATCCTGAGGCAAGCTTCTATGCTATGGTGAAGGAAGAAGATGTTCCGGAAATTGTATCCGAGCATTTATTAAAGGGACGTATCGTTACCCGTCTTCTTTATAAAGAAATGGTAACAGAGGATGGTATCAAGTCCTTAAACGATACCGATTTCTACAAGAAACAGCACAGAATAGCACTCCGTAACTGTGGTGTCATTAATCCGGAAGTTATCGATGAGTATATTGCAACAAATGGTTATGAAGCTCTTGGAAAGGTTCTAACAGAATATACTCCCGATCAGGTTATTCAGACTATCCTTGACAGTGGTTTAAGAGGCCGTGGCGGCGGCGGTTTTCCTACCGGCTTAAAATGGAAACTTGCTAAGGGAAATGATGCTGATCAGAAATATGTCTGCTGTAATGCCGATGAGGGTGACCCGGGTGCTTTCATGGATCGTTCCGTACTCGAAGGTGATCCTCACGTTGTACTTGAGGCAATGGCAATTGCGGGTTATGCAATCGGTGCTTCCCAGGGTTATGTCTATGTTCGTGCAGAATATCCGATCGCTGTAGCACGTCTTAAAATTGCGATTGACCAGGCTAGAGAATATGGACTCCTGGGTGAGAACATTTTCAACAGCGGTTTTAATTTTGATATTGACATCAGACTTGGTGCCGGAGCATTTGTTTGCGGTGAGGAAACCGCTCTTATGACTTCGATTGAAGGTAACCGTGGTGAGCCTCGTCCTCGTCCTCCGTTCCCTGCACAAAAAGGTCTTTTCCAGAAGCCTACTATCTTAAATAACGTTGAGACCTACGCAAATATCCCTCAGATCATTTTAAATGGTCCGGAATGGTTTGCTGCCATGGGAACCGAGAAGTCCAAGGGAACCAAGGTATTTGCACTGGGTGGAAAGATCAACAACACCGGTCTTGTAGAAATTCCTATGGGTACTCCTCTTCGTGAGGTTATTGATGAAATCGGCGGTGGTATCCCCAACGGCAAGAAGTTTAAGGCCGCTCAGACAGGCGGACCTTCCGGCGGATGTATCCCCGCAGAGCATTTTGATATTCCGATTGATTACGATAACTTAATCAGCATCGGTTCCATGATGGGTTCCGGCGGATTGATCGTAATGGATGAAGATAACTGTATGGTTGACATCGCAAAATTCTTCCTCGAGTTCACCGTGGATGAATCCTGCGGTAAGTGTACACCATGCCGTATTGGTACCAAGCGACTTTATGAAATTCTTGAAAAAATTACACAGGGTAAGGGCACAATGGATGACCTTAAGAAGATGGAAGAGCTCTGCTATTATATTAAAGAGAATGCTCTCTGTGGTCTTGGACAGACAGCACCTAACCCCGTATTATCCACATTACGTTACTTTAGAGATGAATATATCGCACACGTTGTTGATAAGAAATGTCCGGCCGGCGTATGTAAAGCTCTTCTTAACTATGTAATTGATCCCGTTCAGTGTAAGGGATGTACCTTATGTTCAAGAGTTTGTCCGAATAATGCAATTACCGGCAAAGTTAAGGAAGCTCATTATATCGACCCGAACAAGTGTATCAAGTGTGGCGCATGTATGGAAAAATGTAAATTCGGTGCTATCTCTAAGAAGTAATCTTAGTGTTTCCGAACTATTAGGACATTATTCACACAATATCTATTTAAATGCGTGCGCTTGCACGTAGATGGAGGTTTGTAATGGAAATGGTAAATGTTAAAATAAATGGGATGCCGGTTCAAGCACCGAAAGGCTCCACTATTTTAGAGGCAGCTAAGATTGCAAACATCGATATTCCCACCCTTTGTTTCTTAAAGGATGTTAACGAAATCGGTGCCTGCCGTATGTGTGTTGCCGAAGTAAAAGGTGCAAGAAGCCTCGTAGCTTCCTGTGTTTACCCAATTGCTGAGGGCATGGAAATCACCACTAATTCGCCCAAAATTCTTGCATCCCGCAAGAAAACGTTAGAGCTTATTTTATCCGATCATGACAGAAAATGTTTATCCTGTGTACGCAGCGGCAAATGTGAACTTCAAAAGCTTTGCACCGACCTTAAGGTAGACGTTGAAGATCTTTATGACGGAGAGCGTACTCATTATGAGCTGGATACCACTGCTGCTCATATGCTGCGTGATAATAATAAATGTATTCTTTGCAGACGTTGTTCTGCAGTATGCGATAAACTTCAGGGTATCGGCGTCATCGGTGCCAATGAACGTGGTTTTGACACCAATATCTCCTGTGCTTTTGATATGGGCTTAGGCGAGACAAGCTGTGTATCCTGCGGACAATGTATCGCTGTATGTCCTACCGGTGCGCTGACTGAGAAGGATTATACCGATGAGGTATTTAAAGCTCTTGCTGATCCTGAAAAATATGTCATCGTTCAGACAGCTCCTGCAGTTCGTGCCGGACTTGGAGAGGCTTTCGGCCTTCCGATCGGTACTAATGTACAGGGCAAAATGGTAGCAGCACTTCGTCGTTTAGGCTTTGATAAAGTATTTGATACTGATTTCTCAGCTGACCTTACGATTATGGAAGAAGCTAACGAATTACTTGACAGAATTAATAATGGCGGTACTCTGCCTTTAATTACCTCCTGTTCTCCAGGATGGGTTAAATACTGTGAGCATTACTATCCGGATATGGTTGATAACTTATCCAGCTGTAAATCACCTCAGCAGATGTTCGGTGCAATTACAAAAACTTATTATGCACAGAAGATGGGTCTTGATCCTGAAAAAATCTTCATGGTAAGTGTAATGCCTTGTACCGCGAAAAAATTCGAAATCGGCAGAGAAGATCAGAATGCTGCAGGTGTTCCTGATGTAGATATCTCCATCACTACCCGTGAGTTTGCAAGAATGATCGAACGTGTTGGTCTTAACTTCTTATCTCTTCCGGATGAAGACTTTGATGATCCGTTAGGAAGATCTACCGGTGCTGGTGTTATCTTTGGTGCTACCGGCGGTGTTATGGAAGCGGCTCTTCGAACAGCTGTTGAAACCTTAACTGGCGAACCTCTTCCTGATCCTGACTTCAAGGAAGTTAGAGGTACTAAGGGAATTAAAGAAGCAACCTATCATGTAGCAGGAATGGACGTTAACGTTGCAGTTGCTTCCGGTCTTGCCAATGCAAGAGAGCTTCTGGATGATGTAAAATCCGGTAAGAAGAACTATCACTTTATCGAAATCATGGGATGTCCTGGCGGCTGTGTAAATGGCGGCGGACAGCCACAGCAGCCTGCATCAGTAAGAAACTTTACTGATATCAGAGAGCTTCGTGCGAAAGCGCTCTACAATATTGATGCTAATATGCCATTTAGAAAATCTCATGAAAATCCTTCCATCAAGGCTCTTTATGAAGAATATCTCGGTAAACCGGGCAGTCATAAGGCACATGAGATTCTGCATACCAGCTATATAAAGAGAAGTGTTAATTAATTCGCTAAAATAAATTAAGATATAAATAAGCGGAGAATTCTAATAATCTTCCCTGTTATGAATAATGCCGGCAGCTTCAATACCTTCAGGTATTGAAGCTGCCGGCTATTTTTATTATAGAACCATTCTTTATTTTATGATAGCTTTTACCCAAAATATGTATTATTATAATATAGAGATAATTAAATAATTTATGTATAACATTACATTAGGAATGATCTAAAAAGCATCTCTATAATTTTAATTTCTTATAATGCTTAAATCATTTAAATCATTCGAAAGGACGTCTTGCTATGAAAATAAAATGGAAAGTCACGCTAATCTTGGATCTTATGTTACTGTCAATTATTATTTTAACGAATTTCGTGGTAAAAAATTCTTTAACCGAATTGATATCCGGTAAAACCACAGAAGAACTTAACAATTATTCATCGCTCGGGTTATCTTTTCTTGACAAAAGCTATCCTGGAGATTGGAGTATAAATGGTGACAAGCTTTATAAGGGTGATACTCTTATGAATGATAATTACGATATCATAGATAGCTTGACGAAAGATACCGGTATTCTAGTTACCATATTCGCTGCAGATACCAGAATATCCACTACAGTGAAGAACGAAAAGGGGGAGCGGATTATCGGAACAAAGGCATCGGATGCCGTTAAATCAACTGTTCTTGATAAGGGTAGCAGCTATACCGGAAAAGCTGTTGTGGCAGGGAAGAATGCGGATACCTATTACATACCGCTGAAAGACAAGGATGGTAAAATCATTGGTATGTGGTTTGTAGGTATTTATTACGACATTATCAATGGCGAAATTTCAAAGTCGATGGCTAAAATCTCTCTTATACTGATAGGCATTGCTGTTTTAGGCACTGCCATATCCTTAATATTAGGTATCTATGTGGCGAAGGGCTACCATTCTCTTAAGAAAAATCTGGAGCTGCTTGAAAATGGTTATTTTAATATTAAATTTCATGCCAAAAACTTAAAACGCAAGGATGAAATTGGTGATATTCTTCGTTCCTTTCATCATATGCAGGCGAAGATACGAGAAACCATCCTTTCTATTAAAGCTGAGACGGAAACGATCCATACCTCCTCTGCAATATTAGTAGAGGGTGCTAATAATGTACATCGTGACGTAGAGAACATCTCCAAAACAACAGAAGAATTATCTGCGGGTATGGAAGAAACCGCTGCTTCGACGCAAGAAATGAGTGCTACTTCACTATCAATCGAAGAAGAAATCAGCCATGTCACCGATAAAGCCTCCGATGGACAGGAAATAGCCTCTGAAATCAAGAAAAGAGCGGAAGATCTCAAGCAAGTAGCTCTTAATTCTCAGAAAACAGCTGCAGAAATATATGAAGAAACCAACAGAAAGTTGAGGCAATCTATTGAGAAAGCATCTGCAATCAATGAAATAAAAATACTTTCGAAAACAATTTTAGATATTACTTCACAAACAAACCTGCTTGCATTGAATGCTTCTATCGAATCAGCAAGAGCCGGAGAAGCCGGTAAGGGTTTTGCTGTTGTAGCCAGTGAAATCGCTCAGCTTGCACACAATTCAAAAGCGGCGGTTTCTAAAATCGATATCATAATCTCGGATATATCTTCAACGGTTGATGAAATAGTTACCGGGTCAACCAATCTTCTTAATTTTATGGACAGCAAGGTAATTAAAGATTATGCTGTACTCGTTGAAACCGGTGAACAATACAGTAAAGATTCCAATACAGTTGATCTTATGGTGGCGGAAATCAAAAATATTACCGTACAATTACGTGAATCAATCGGATATATTCGAAGGGCAATTGATGAAGTAACGATTGCATCTTCAGAAGCTTCGAGCGGTTCCTCCGATATTGCCGATAAGTCTACTTCTATTTTTAATATGACAAATGAAGTGCTGGAACAAGCTAATAAAAATAGTAAAATAGCTTCTGAGTTGAATGAACTGGTACAATTTTTCAAATTAAATCAAGAGGATTAACTGCCTTTTAAATTTTATAGTAAAATGCAGTACTTTTCTGAATTACATATATATCCTCTAACCCATTCCAGTCTGCCGTTTTATTAGCTTCGTCAATACGAATAAAACGGCAGTTTGTATATAGTTTTCCGTTATGGGTAATTTATTCTTATATCATCAAGCGTCCCTTCTACTCGATTGAACTTTTTGTTTGAAACAGATTATTTAAAATCATACCTGCCACAACAATCAATATACCTAAAAATCCTATTATGGTTGGAATTCTATCGTGAAATATAAATATACCTCCAAGCAGCGTAAAAATCACTTCTCCGGATTGTGTTGATTCAATAACTGCAAGCTTACTTACATCATGGCTGACAAGATCAGTAGCTTTAAAAAATAATAAGGTCGCAATTATACCTGCGAAAACTGCAACTACAAAGGACTGTATAATTTGTCCTCCTCCAGGTATACCAGTTCTACACAGACCACACACACTAATAACAATCCAAAAAGGCATGCTGCATAAGGTCATACCGAAGACTCTTTGTATCGTATTAAGCTTTTTACTGCACACTTCAATCATTTTACGATTTCCAAGAGGGTAAGCAAAAGCCGCGATTATAACTGGAACTACACCTGCTAACATATTTCGATCGGTTATTTTTTTAGCTTCTTCAAACTGTATTACAAAAATGCCCAACAGTATCAGGGATGAAATTGCCAGAGATTTTATCGGTATTTTATGCCTTATTCTATGAATACCTTCTTCTGCTTCTTTCTCCGTATAAAATAATGGCGTCATCAAAGCTCCCGCAATAATAGTTATCTGCCAGGTTGCTGCGACCAGCCAGGAGGCACCATAGGTTGAAGCGAAACACAACGGCGCATAGAATATTCCAAAACCAACTGTACTCCAGATTAACCAGCTGATTGGTTTTTTCCTAATGTCTCTTATTACATCGGACAGCTCTCTTCTAATTGCAAGTATAAGAAACAAGATTGGCAGCATAAGTAAAAATCTTAAGGATGAACTCCAGTACCAGCTGTCTCCGGTTATATTCATTTGATGGTTAAACAAAAAGGTAAATGCAAAAAAGAATGATGCTGTAATTCCTAATATAAATGGCTTAATCAATTTAAACTCCCTCTCTATCTACAGAATATTATAATATAGCAATATTTATGTATGTTATATTATACATATGTATGTTATAATAATCAATCATAAGTTTACAAAGTATTGAAAGTAGTTTAAAACACAAATATATATTTTTATCTTTCGTTTATAAACGTCAGTTACTAATATGAGCAGCTAATCTGTAAAGCAAGCATTATATAATGCATCTGCAGAAATGGAGATAACAATGGATCAAATTAACCTGAATATTGGGCATCACTTAAAAGATATCAGAAATAAGAGAGGTTTAAGCTTAGATGAGGTATCAAGACTGACCGACGTAAGCAAGGCTATGTTAGGTCAGATAGAGAGGGGAAAATCGGTTCCTACAGTTTCCACACTGTGGAAAATTTCAACAGGATTAAAAGTATCTTTTTCAGCTTTTATGGAAGATGCTCAGCAGTCTTATAAAGTAATAGATCAGTATGATATCATTCCAATCATAGAGGAAAACGAAAAAATGCGGCTGTATCCTATCTTTCCTTTTGACGTAAATCAATGCTTTGAAATACTTACGATTGAATTAGAGCCTGAATGCAGTCATAAATCCACACCTCACAATGAGAATGTGGAGGAATATATTATTGTAACAGAAGGACAGCTTGAAATATCGGTTAGCGAAGAAACCTTCTCTCTGAAGAAGGGAAATTCCATGCGCTTTATGGCTGACCGGCCTCATTCATATATCAATCATTCTGGAAGCAGAACTACCTTTCAAAACATAATTTTATATAAGAAATAATTATCTCTTACTACATTGCTTATTGAGTTGTAAGCTATTTGTTAATATTATAATCCAAACTACTATTAATTAATTTTGGGAGCATATCTGTCTTTTTGATCAAAAAATGTAATATCTGCGTACCCTGCGTATATCTTTCCGCTATGCTTTATGCCCTCCGGGATATAATATCTGTCCCCTTTTTGAAATGTTTTCATAACGCCGTTTATCACTAGGTCTATTTTTCCTTCCAAAACAATTCCAATCTGATCCGCATGCGAATGTTCCTGCAAAATGGTATCTTCTTTAAACTCCATAAAAATGATCTGATGTGTCTCACTCTGCGAAAGATAGGCCTGGCATCCCGGAATCGGAATACCTGCCTGAGGTAGCTTTAGAATAGGTGCATCAAATATCTGTTGCATATAATTATCCCCCTTAATTTACTTTGTTACCTAGTTTGTTTCCTTATAATAAGAAATATGATATCATATATTCCTCAATCTGTATAACGAATAATTTTAATAGATATAATCGGATTTATCGATTGTCGAATATACATTTCCCCTTGTCATACCCCATACCCGTTATTTTAGATAATTCTGCGATTGTGACTAACTTACTCATAATGATTAACCTCCTCTATCTTAATCTAAATTGTTTTATATTTATCTCGATGCACAGGGAAATCTTTTAATAGACCTGATTACCAGGCATTAAAGAGGATTGCAAAGAATAAATCTGATATAATTATAATTTCAGAGGTCGACCGTCTCGGGCGTAACAAAGAGGAGACCCTAAAGGAACTCCAACATTACAAGAACCTTGGTGTTAGACTTATGATTTTGGAGATACCAACAACGCTGGTGGATTATACTACTATGAAGAGTTCTATAGCTAATATACTAATGGAAACTATCAATAATATGTTAATTGAAATGTATGCTACCATAGCACACGCTGAAATGCTCAAACGTGAAAAGCGTCAAATCGAGGGTATTCAAGCTATGAAAGACCGTGGAGAATGGGGTAAACACGGAAGACCTACAGCTATGGATTATGAGAAGTTCAAAGAAGAGTATAACAGGTTTCTAAACGCTCAAATAAAGCAATTTCAGCTTATGAAACAACTTGGAATGTAGAAGGCCACCTATTATAAGTATGCTAAACAAGTTAAACAGGAGTTATAGATAGTTAGGGTTACTTTTCACAAGTAAATACAACTATATGGAGGATTTATTATGGATATATAAAATTTTGGGGCAATGTAAGAAATACGCTTATAAAAACCACCATTGTAGCACTAAACACCTCATAAGTGCTACTAATAATATGTTACCCATTGCGTTAAAAGCTCATAATCTTGGGCTACAGGTGGCAAGTGCTTTTTGCATAACTGAAACACACAACCATTGCACCTTAGTTGAAGCAGGAGTCCAATTAAGGTTACCTTTCGTTTGTTAAATGAAGATTACGAATTAACTAAATCATAACTTGGAATTTACCAACGTTCTATATTTTTATTATGCTTTTGTAAATATTCCTTCTTTAATTCTTCAGGTGAAATAGAATAGCAAAGCATTACATCATTAAAATACATTAATACATCACACAACTCCTCTACAAAATGATTTCTTGTCTCTTCATCATTCATAATGTGATTGTCACCTTTTTTCTTGATTATATCAACAACTTCACCAACCTCAATCATCATCCACAATAATTTATTACGCCCTTTATCTAGTGATAAGCCACCCCATTTATCCTTGTATTTTTCCTGTAATTGCTTTTGGATTTCTTGCATCTCATTTAGTCCAAAATCATTCATACTAAATCCCTCCATAAATTAATGCTTATCTACCTATTGTTGTATAAGTTGTCCTTACTACGCACTTAATTACTATTAACTTAATTGTACATTATATGGGTGACTTACCCTCAAAAGCCTTGCCGTGCCTAGCTTCATCATAAAACAATAAAAGAAGCGTTAATCACAAATATTAATACGAAATACGCCCCGGGGGACGGGGCGTATTCAATAGGGAACAAAATATTTGAGGAAGTATATATAACGAGGGGTTGTCATATATACTTTAGAGGTAAGCAAATTTCATATTATGCTATCTGATTGGAAATTATCTAGGATCTAACGTCGTTCCAATCTTATTCAAAGTATCTTTTTAATAATCCAGCAAATGCCTTACCATGTCTGGCTTCGTCCTTCGCCATTTCATGAACGGTATCATGAATTGCGTCTAGATTAGCTGCTTTGGCACGAGTTGCCAGATCCTTTTTACCTTTACATGCACCATTCTCAGCGTCTACTCTCATCTGGAGATTCTTCTTTGTACTGTCAGTTACAACTTCACCTAAGAGCTCTGCAAACTTGGATGCATGCTCAGCCTCTTCCCAAGCTGCCTTCTCATAATACTGTCCAATCTCAGGATATCCTTCTCTATGTGCGGCTCTTGCCATTGCGAGGTACATACCAACTTCTGTACACTCACCCATAAAATTATCTCTTAAATCCTTCAGAATATCTTCACTGACACCTTTCGCAACACCAATCACATGCTCATCTGCCCAGAACATTCCCTCGGATTTTTCAACGAATTTATCCTTGCCTGCTTTACAAATTGGACAGGCATCCGGTGCACTGTCTCCCTCATGTACGTATCCACAAATCTGACAAACAAATTTCTTCATATTAAGTCTCTCCTTTATATAATTGATTTATTTTTTAATATTAATAACTATTACTGTTATATATGTATAATATACTATTTTAATTAATCTGTCAATACTAATTATCATAATTTTTATTTTAAGGAACTTAATCCTATTATTGTTCACAGAGAACAAAAGTATACTTTGCGCACTCTCGCGATTATAGATCTATAATGCACAGCTTTTGTTCCGCGTGCGTAGCTGTGCATCTCCCATAGGGTATTTATTACAAAGGACGAACTTTCCTATGTAACAAAAAAGCCACGTATATATTACAGTTATACGTGGCTTAGTAAAAATATAATCACTATTTAATATCTTCTGTAATATTGTGTTTTTTACACTCCGGACACATTCCATAAAAGAAAGTAACATGCCCCTCCACTTTTCCTTCAAATCCAGCCCCTGCTATCACATTGATATGCTCTATTGATTCCATGTCAATATCGATAACTTTGCCGCAGCCTTTGCATAAAAAGTGATAATGGAGCTTTGGATTGCCATCAAAACGATCACAACCGTCCTGACAATTTAGTCTTAATATCTCGCCCTGGTCGGCCAGTAAATTCAAATTGCGATAAACCGTACCCAGACTGATATTAGGAAATTTCTCGCGTATATTCATATAGACAGTATCTGCAGTCGGATGTTCTTTTGTCATAGCAAGGTATTCCTTGATGGCCTCCCTTTGTCTGCTATATTTATTTACCGCCATAATAATAACCATGCCTTTCCTATAATACAGTAGCTTTAGAGTTACATATAATTTAATATTGATAATTATTATTATAAATTAAATTTTATTATTCGTCAAGATAATATTCATTTCTTGTATCTGGTATTCCTGCAAGGCGAAAAGCAACTCCAAATTACACTCATTATTCATCTATAAAAGCTGGATCAGGCTCTGATATAAATCCAAGAATAAAAGTGTGTTTCGCGCACTCTCGTGGTCATAAATCTTAATATGCATTCATTTTTTGCGGGCATAGTTTTACATTATGCAGTGGTTTTATTTCATTGGACGAATTTTCCTATATAAAAAACTGCAGCGGAACAATCAAATACCTTCACGGCTTGATCGCTCTACTGCAGCTTAGTAAAAAACTATTTTCTGTTTGCAGGTTCTATATTAATACTTTTTCCTTTTATCTTTGCAGTTTTCATCACCTGGATAACTTCCGATGCATACTCTCTTGGTACTTCAACAAAGGTATATTTATCATACATATCAATTGATCCGATTAATTTGCCAGGCATTCCGGTTTCACCAGCGATTGCTCCAAGAATATCTCCTGGTCTTACTCTTTGATTTTTTCCCAGATTAACGAAGAGTCTTACCATACCTGCCTCAGCTCCGGTATCTCCAAAGTTCTCTTCTGCCTTATCCTCGTCTACCTTACCTGCCTCATCACCCATGATCATTTTCAAAAAGGCTGCTGCCATATCAAGTGATGTGAAGTCTTCTTCATTCACACGTCCTTCAATCAAGCTGACCATTTTCGTAAGATCTTCATTTTCGATAATAGTCTTCAATTTGTCCAAGATTTTCTCTGCCTTGACCGCTGTCACATCATTTAATGACGGAATTGGCTGTGCCTTAATCTTGGTCTTACAGTATCTCATAATATCCTTCAGTTTATAAAGCTCTTTTCCGGCTACCAAGGTAAATGCTCTTCCTTCTCTGCCTGCACGGCCAGTACGTCCAATTCGGTGTACATAATATTCATCGTCCTGGGGTACATCATAATTAAATACTGCTTCAACATCATCTACATCAATTCCTCTTGCCGCTACATCAGTTGCTACAAGAATTTCTGTACGTCCGTTACGGAAACTGCTCATAACACGGTCTCTTTGCTGCTGTTTCAGATCACCATGAAGTCCTTCTGCAAAATATCCTCTTCCCTGCAGTGCAGCAGTCAGCTCATCCACCTGCTTCTTTGTATTACAGAATACCAGAGAGAGCTTGGGATTGTACATATCCAGCAGTCTGGATAATACATCCTCCTTATTCTTTTGTGTTACCTCATAGTAATACTGTTCAATTTTAGGAACTGTAAGCTCTTTTTTAACCACACGAATCATTTCCGCACTTTTCTGATAAGTTTTTGCAATATCAAGGATAGGTGCTGGCATTGTTGCCGAAAACAAAACTGTCTGTCTCTCTGCCGGAACCTGGCTCAAGATTGTTTCAATATCATCACGGAAGCCCATATTCAGCATTTCATCTGCCTCATCTAAAACAACCATATTGACTCCGTCGAACTTTACCGTTTTTCTTCTCATATGGTCCATCACACGTCCGGGTGTACCAATGATAATCTGTACTCCTGATTTTAAAGAACGAATCTGTTTCGAAATCTCCTGACCGCCATACACCGGTAAAATCTTAATTCCGTGCATAAACAGAGCAATCTTTCTGATTTCTTCTGCTACCTGAATTGCAAGCTCTCTGGTTGGACAAAGAACGATTGCCTGCAGATTTCTATCCTTCGTATTAATCTTCTGTAACAGCGGTATACCAAATGCTGCCGTTTTACCGGTACCGGTCTGTGCCTGACCTACAACATCCCTGCCATCAAGAATGATCGGAATTGCTTTCGCCTGGATCGGCGACATTTCCTCAAATCCCATCTCCTCAACTGCACGCAGTATACTGGGGTTCATCTCTAATTCTTCAAACTTTGTTATTTCCATTCTATATTCCTTTCTTTGTATCTCCTATCTCATATATTTCCCATTCGTTATTCTTCCTGTGCATGTCAAATTATTTACGTTACATATAATATTGCAACTTCATGTCAAATTATTTACGTTACATATAATATTGCAACTACAGGTCATATCACTATCGGTTACAGAGTATTCCTTCTCCGTATTTTATGAAAGCGGCAAAACACTATCCAACCTCACCCAGTATATCTGCCCTTGTAAATAAGTTTGCGCCGAGAAGGACGAAGTGCAAATTTCCGAGTGTTAAAATTGATTTAGAAAAAAAGTGTGTCTCACACACTTTTGCGATATTAAACTAAACTAGCGTAAAAGCCTTTCACCAAAACAGCTCTTAGTCCGCCCGGACCAAGAGCTGGTCAATCCAAAATATAATGAAACAGATACTTTGCGTAGTATAACATTACACCTATTTCTTGTCAAGAGTCTTTTGACTCAGGAAACCATGCTTTCCTTATGCTTTCCTCCTAGTATTGCCAGTTTTTCCTTTCTGTTTTACCCTTGATTGGGTTCTGGCATGCGATGGCTTTCCTCTGCTTGCCTGTCCTTGTGATGTATAGGATGTTTTGCCTGTACTTCCCTGACCATCTGCTCTCTGTGAAGGCTTTCCTTTGCTTTCCTGCATCCGTGATTTCTGTGACGGCTTTCCTTTGTCTCCTTGCGCTTCCGGTCTATATGCTGTTCTTTCCTTACTATCCCGGCTGCCCGATTTACTGCTCCGGCTACGCTCAAAATCACTCGAATGGGATCCCTGCTTTGCATCCTTCCTGTCTTTTGCAATCCATTGTTTTTCCTTCGATAATTGTCTCGGACGAACAAGACATTTTTTATCAAAGCCTATCAGATCAGACCGTTCTGCTTTAACAAGCGCCTCTACCACCAATTCATAATTCTTCGGATTACGGTATTGGATTAGCGCTCTCTGCATAGCTTTCTCATGAGGAGATTTTGGAACATAAACCTCCTTCATTGTTCTAGGGTCTAATCCTGTATAATACATACAGGTAGAAATTGTGGATGGTGTCGGATAAAAATCCTGTACCTGCTCCGGCATATATCCAAGATCTCTTAAATATTCTGCCAGCTCCACAGCTTCCTTAAGTGTTGAGCCGGGATGAGAGGAGATTAGATAAGGGACAATAAACTGGTTCTTGCCAAGCTTCTCATTCATCCTTTTATACCTGGCCTGAAACTTCTCATATACAGCATTTTCCGGTTTCCCCATAAGCTCCAGTACCTGATCACTGATATGCTCCGGAGCAACCTTAAGCTGTCCGCTGACATGATGCTCGCAAAGCTCCTTTAAAAATGTTTCCTCTTTATCATTTACTAAATAATCAAAACGAATCCCTGAACGAATAAACACCTTCTTGACATTCGGAAGATTCCGAAGCTTGCGAAGAAGACTCAGATAATCCGAATGATCAATCTTAAGATTTTTACAGGGGGACGGGAAAAGACACTGCTTATGGATACAAGCTCCCTTCGTAAGCTGCTTATCGCAGGCAGGATAACGGAAGTTTGCTGTAGGTCCTCCCACATCATGTATATAACCTTTAAAATCCTTATCCCAGATAAGATGGTTTGCTTCTGCTACAATAGATTCATGACTTCTTGTCTGTAAGATTCTGCCCTGATGAAATGTCAGTGCGCAGTAATTGCAGCCTCCAAAGCAACCACGATTGCTGGTGAGACTGAACTTTACTTCCTCGATCGCCGGAATTCCTCCCGCTTCCTGATAGGAAGGGTGGTAATCTCTCATATAAGCAAGGGAATATACCCTGTCCATCTCCGCCTGAGTAAGCGGCTTTGCAGGAGGATTCTGTACCACATATTCGTTGTCCTTGTATTGTTCTACAAGGCATTTTCCTGAGAAAGGGTCGGTATTACAATACTGAATATAAAAGCTTCTTGCAAATTCCTTCTTACTTTCTGTGATACTTTTATAGTCAGGAAGTACTACCGAATCATAAACAGCTTCAAGATTTTTCGCCTTGTAGACTGTTCCGCTTATAAAAGTAATATCTTTTATATCGATACCACTATCCAGTGCATCTGCAATCTCCACTATAGAATGTTCGCCCATACCATAAGAAATGATATCTGCCTGAGCATCCAGCAATATGGATCTCTTCACCTTATCGCTCCAATAATCATAATGGGCAAGTCTTCTTAAGCTTGCTTCTATTCCGCCGATAATAATCGGTATTCTTCTGTATTTCTTTCGGATCATATTGCAATAAACCGAGGTGGCATGGTCAGGACGTTTTCCCATCACACCCCCCGGTGAATAAGCATCCGTCTGCCGTCTTTTTTTAGCGACAGAATAATGGTTTACCATGGAATCCATATTGCCGCCGCTAACCAGAAAGCCAAGTCTTGGTTCACCCAGTATGCTGATGCTCTCACAGTTCTTCCAATCCGGCTGTGCAATAATTCCCACCTTATAGCCGTGACTTTCCAATACGCGGCTTATTATGGCATGACCAAAGGAAGGATGGTCAACATATGCGTCTCCGATCACATATACGAAGTCACATTGTTCCCATCCCCTCTGTACCATATCATCTTTACTGATTGGTAAAAAATCTCTCTGCATTCTTTTTCTTTCTTATTTCGCAGCTGCCGGTGTTGCCGTTGCCGCAGGTGTTGCTGTTGTCGCAGGTGTCGGTGTTACTGTTACCTCTTTTACTACCGCATTATCAACCGCATAATTTAATGCTTTCTTTAATAATAATTCGTCCTTAATCTGATCCTTTGTCGTAACCTTTAATAATTCCTCTTCTGTCTTAACATTGTAATCCTTATAATACTGATCCAGCGCTGCTTTATAATCATCATCGGAGATGCTCATCTTCTCTGTCTCAGCGATTGCTCTTTCTGCAAGCTCCAGGTTAGCATAATTCTCTGCTACAGTTTTCACATTCTTATCAAATTCTTCCTGTGTGCTTCCCTGAGATTCAATATATTTATCTAAAGTTGTATTATAGTAATAATACAGCATCTGCGTAACATAATTCTTATAGGAATAAGAATAATATTCCAACAGTGTAGGCGGATAAGAGGATACTTTTGATGCATCTACTACAGCTTTAATAACGTTATTTGTTTTTTCAGAATCCATTGATTCTTTATTTGAAGCTTCAAGACTTTCACGCTTTGCTTTCTTATATGCATCAATCGAATCATAATCCGTACTATTCTTTACATAATCCTCTGTCAGTTCCGGCACTTCAGATTTCTGGATTTTATTAATTGTTACCTTAAATACAACTGCCTGTCCCGCTAGCTCCGACTTTTTACCACCTGGTGCATAATCTGCGGGAAATGTTACATTAAGCTCAACCTTTTCTCCGGCATTTTTACCAATCAGACCATCTTCAAAACCCGGAATAAACTGACCGGATCCGATTGTTAAATCAAAGTCTTTACTTGTACCGTTTTCAAATGCTTTTCCATCCTTCAGGCCTTCATAATCAATGTTAACAACATCTCCTTTTTGTATTACTTTTCTGTCAGTAACTTCCACTAATTTTGTATTGCTCTTAAGGTCAGACTGAATTGCTTCTTCAACCTGCGCATCTGTTACAGTAAGTTTTTGAACTGTTACTTCTACACCCTTATAGTTACCTAATTTAATATAATCACTTGCTTTATATGCTTTTCTTTCAGGAGCTGCTGAAGGAATTGCTGTATCTGTATCCTTCGTAGGCGTACTGCTGACTGTTTCGGTAGGTTTTGTTGTACCACTGTTTAAGTTACCTGCTGCTCCGTTCTTTGAACAGCCCCCTGCCAGCAGCATAACACTCAAGCCCATAACTAATAATACTCTTTTTTTCATTCTATTATCCTTTCCACTTCATAAATCGGTCAGCATAACTGCAAAACCGTAAAATTTAACAATACTATATTCCTTTATAACATATTTTGCAAGAAAAGAAAAGCAAAAAACACCATTTTACATATATTTCTTAATTCATTCAGGTACTTATACGATGCACTAGCTAATTCCCGGTTTGTTTGGCAAGCGGGTTTGCCTCCACCTTCTTTCAGATTCGCAGTCACCCACGACACCCTTGGTCTTAGCTGTGTCTTTCCCACTACTAGGGCAGACTAGGGTAGGGTCAAGCAATGGCGCGGTATCACCGTTTCCATCGCCTGCCACCTCAAACCGTGCATGAGGTTCTCCCTCACACGGCTTTCCGATAATCTTCCTCCTAGTGCATTCAAAGAACATGACAGTATCTATCTTTGTTTCCTTCTGTGGTATTTTCGTCTCCAAAGTTTCGTCCACACATACTCATCCAGCTGTATAAATCTCTTAGTTGAATTCCCATGCTCGAAGTAATTACGCCATCCCCTAATAAGCGGATTTAAGCGTTGTATCTTACTATCTAAGCTTTCATATGCTGACTTTCTGCAAGTCATTTCCCTAATTGCATCCTTTACCTTACCCAATGCTTTAGAACTCGGCATCATATATGGAAG